>CBFIIU010000044.1:0-1031 GCA_965662735.1 Alphaproteobacteria bacterium | reverse complement strand
CTGCGGCCGAATAGAACTTACCGACGCCAGAAGCTGGGGGTGAGGGTGACGAGAACACTCAAAAACTCCAGTCGCCCGAGCAGCATGGCGCCGCTCAGAACCCATTTTACCGTCGGCGATAAATTGCTGAAGTTCCCAGCCGGGCCAATTTCTGGCCCCAAACCCGGGCCCACATTGGCGATACAACTGGCGGCTGCCGAAATGGCTGTAATCATATCTAGGCCCAACAGGGTCAAGATCATGGCGACAACGGCGAAGCTAAAAAAATAGATCAAGGTGAAGGCGATCACGGCTTGGGCGATCGAGTCCGGAAGCAGACGCCGATTATAACGCGCCACAAAAACGGCATGCGGTGCCGATAATTGACGTAAATAACGCCACGCACTGATCACAGCCACTTGTAAACGGAAAATTTTAAGGCCACAGGAAGTAGATCCCGCGCAACCTCCCAGCAAGGTGAGCGCTAAAAACAACGTGATCGCCATCGCGCCCCAATTGTCGTAATCGGTCGTCGAGTAACCCGTGCCGGTGATGATGCTTGCGACATTGAAAACAACTTGAGAAAAATCGACGGCGGGTGGTGTAAAAATCATAATCAGAATAATGCAAACGATAATAATCGCGAGAAAAGCGCGCGTCTGACTGTCTTGCGTCAACAAATGCCGCCGCCCATTGACGAAACCGAGCAGGTTTACAAACGGCAGGGCGGCGATGATCATGAAAAAACTCGCAATCATATTAATACTGACACTGTCGAAATAGCCAAAGCTGGTATCATGAGATGAAAAGCCACCGGTTGAGACGGTTGTCATCGAATGGATCAAAGCGTCAAATAATGACATGCCGGCGATCCAATAAAATCCGGCGCAAGCTAAGGTGAGCAGCACATAGACCCGGAAAATAGATCCTGTAATTTGTTGGGTGCGCGGCAAGATTTTATCTGATGTGTCGCCGGTTTCCGCTCGGAATAATTGCATGCCGCCAACATTTAACAGCGGCAACACAGAAATGGCCATCACGATAATGCCGAT
>CBFIIU010000043.1:0-1180 GCA_965662735.1 Alphaproteobacteria bacterium | reverse complement strand
TATGTGGGGGGCGTCGGGGTTTATCGCGCGATTTGCGACCAGGTTGCCGCCACAGGCTATGATGGTTTTGTGGCCCGTTAAAACGGCGACGCTCGAGCAGGTGGTTTGTTAAAACGGCAAAAAACTTATTGGACGGGTAGCAATCCGCGTGTAACCGCGCCTTTAACCGCGCGAGGATACATTTAGC
Source organism: Alphaproteobacteria bacterium (assembly GCA_965662735.1). Classification (GTDB taxonomy): domain Bacteria; phylum Pseudomonadota; class Alphaproteobacteria; order RS24; family RS24; genus JAYODZ01. Next base: position 993 of record CBFIIU010000043.1, on the reverse strand, counting down.
CCGCGCGTGCGGCATGCGTTTTTGAAAAAGACCGGAAAATGGTGCCCAGGAGAAGACTCGAACTTCCACGCCCATACGGGCACTAGCACCTGAAGCTAGCGCGTCTACCAATTCCGCCACCTGGGCACGCGATCTGAATTAGGCGTCCAACCCTAAAAAGTCAATATCTAACACCGCCATCATGCACGCTATCAACGAGACTTGATTTCATAGGCCAAGGATGCGATTTATCGGGCCAGAATTTTCCCGCGCACCCTTTCCCGAGGGCCGCACCAGGTTTGACGTAAAGGAACCCATATCATGTCTCGCCCTGATTTTTCGCATGTCACTGTCTTTGGTGGTTCGGGCTTTGTTGGCCGTCATATTGTTCGCGCGCTCGCAAAAACGGGTGTGACTATTCGAGTGGCGGTTCGTCGGCCGAACCAAGCCCTGTTCCTCAAGACAGCAGGGCGTGTTGGGCAGATTGAAATTGTTCAGGCCAATATTCGAGATCAAGCGAGCTGTAAGAAAGCGCTGGAGGGAACCGACGCCGTGGTGAATGCGGTTGGTATCTTGTATGAAACAGGGCCGCAAAAATTTAATTCTGTGCAGGCTGAGGGGGCATCGCAGCTAGCGAAACTCGCACGGCGCGCAGGCATTGCGCGTTTTGTACAAATATCGGCCTTAGGCGTATCTGAAGATAGCGCGTCGGCCTATGCCAAATCCAAGGCCTTCGCGGATCGAGAGATACTGAAAGCCATCAAGACAGCGGTCGTTTTGCGGCCCTCTCTCGTGATCGGACCCGAAGATGATTTTTTCAATCGTTTTGCCGCAATGGCGCAAATCGCACCCGCCTTGCCTTTAATTGGGGGGGGCACGACGCTCTATCAGCCGGTCTCGGTGTTCGATCTGGCGGAATGTGTGGTCAAGGCACTGCAAGGATCGGCCTCCGGCGTGTTTGAGATCGGTGGGCCCCGTCAATATTCGTTTAAGGAGTTGATGGAGTTGATGTTG
>CBFIIU010000042.1:0-1193 GCA_965662735.1 Alphaproteobacteria bacterium | reverse complement strand
GACCTCCGGCTTCCTCCTCACATTTCGGCGACACCGGTGCGCGCCAATTGGAGCGGCGATAGCGAAGATTTTCCGCAGACTTTGGGGCTGTTTGTCACGCATTGGACATCTCCTGTCTGGGGATGGCGTTTCGCCTATGAGCGCCAAAAACTGTCAACAAACTTAATTGGCGGTCAAGGTGGCCTAAGGGTCGATATTAAGGGCCTCCATCAAATTAGTGCCAATCGTATTCTTCAATTCCCAGATATGACGGTTGCCGAATTAACCCCCTATGCAGGCGTCGGGGCTGGCATTGATATATTAGAAGGGGACTACACCGCCAGCGGGGCCACTTATGATGTAGGTGGACTGGGGGGCTATTTTGCGACCGGATTTCTGGGCTTGCGTCACGAAACCTCTGATCGGTGGTATAGTTTTGTCGAAGCCAAATTCTCGCATCACGCCATTAATCGTAAAGATCAAGGCGGACGGTTTAAAACCAAAGTGGGGGTCAGCCAATTGAATATTGGCGTCGGGCGACGATTCTAACGTGTTAAGGTCAAAACATGTTGAGGGAAAAACATGTTGAGGTCAAAATAGTGTGAGGTAAAGGCGAGCCCCCTTCGGGGGATCACCTATACTCCGTTGCCTATACTCAATTGCCTATTCTCCATTGCCTATTGAGAGCGTGCTGGGTTTCAAGACACCTCAGAAAAACTCATGCCGGCATGCGCAGATAATCGAGCAATCAACTTATCGCCCATGGCCGGCGCCGGCGTATAGATGCCCCCTGGCAGATCAGAACAATCCCGGATCAGGCAAATGCCCGCTTGCGCAATCATCTTCGACGTCGAGCCATAACCCGGATCCATATCTCCGGTCACGCGGTATCGCTGTGACGCGTTCTCAGCGATAAACAAGAGATCATAATTTCCTGCTTCGCGCGCTTCCTTAGACGGCCCTTCTCCAGGCTGAGGAACATTATCGCCCTCCAACGGATTATGCGTCGCGATAAAAGACGCCACCGCTTGCCCCTCATCCCCCTGCCCGGCAACCATCATTTCGTCATATACAAACTCTTTGCCATAGGGGTGGCCCATCAGGAAATTACTGCGATGCACATTTTTGGTGTTGATAGGCGCCATGATAAAAGGTGCCAGCCACAAATCTTCGTCAGCGATATACTCAGGCTGATCTCCCGCGGGCTGCGCCGG
>CBFIIU010000041.1:0-1489 GCA_965662735.1 Alphaproteobacteria bacterium | reverse complement strand
CCGTCGCGCTCGACGGTGCGCTGTGCAACAACTTGGCAGTTATCCAATTTCAACACAGTCACAGGGATATGCGTCCCGTCTTCCGTGAAGACGCGCGTCATCCCTAGTTTCTGTAAGATTAGTCCCGATCGCATCGATACTCTCCTCACCCCTTAAAGCTTAATTTGGACATCAACACCCGCAGGCAGGTCCAGCTTCATCAGGGCATCAACAGTTTGTGGCGTTGGGTCAACAATATCGAGCATGCGCTTATGCGTTCTAATTTCGAACTGATCGCGACTTTTCTTGTCAATATGCGGACCCCGCAACACTGTATATTTTTCAATATGTGTTGGGAGCGGGATCGGACCGCGGACCGCGGCACCTGTCCGTTTCGCCGTATTCAAGATCTCCCGTGCCGAATTATCGAGCACACGATGATCAAAGGCTTTTAGGCGGATACGTATGTTTTGGCTTTGTACCATGGTCTTAATCTCAATCCCGAGTTAACACAATCTTATGCAATAATTGATGAGACGACGCCGGCGCCGACGGTACGACCGCCTTCACGGATCGCAAAACGGAGTTTCTCCTCCATCGCAATCGGCACAATCAACTCAACTTCCATCTCAACATTGTCGCCAGGCATCACCATCTCAACACCCGCAGCCAAATGGCAAACACCCGTCACATCCGTCGTCCGGAAGTAAAATTGAGGACGATAATTCGTGAAGAACGGCGTATGACGACCACCCTCCTCTTTCGTCAAAATATAGGCCTCAGCTTTAAACTTCGTATGCGGCGTAATCGAACCAGGCGCGCACAGAACCTGACCGCGCTCAACATCCTCACGCTTCGTACCGCGCAACAACACACCAACATTGTCGCCCGCCTCACCCCGATCAAGAAGCTTACGGAACATCTCAACGCCCGTGCAGGTCGTTTTTTGCGTGTCACGAATACCAACAATCTCAATCTCGTCGCCAACCGTGATCACACCGCGCTCAACACGACCCGTCACAACCGTACCACGACCCGAAATCGAGAACACATCCTCAATCGGCATCAAAAACGCTTGGTCAACCGGACGCTCAGGCTGAGGAATATACGCATCAACCGCTTCCATCAACGCATGGATCGCTTCTTTGCCAATCGTGTCATCACGACCCTCAAGAGCCGCCAAAGCAGAACCCTTAACAATCGGAATATCATCACCAGGGAAGTCATAAGACGACAGAAGATCACGGACCTCCATCTCAACAAGCTCAATCAGCTCGTCATCATCAACCTGGTCAACCTTGTTCAAAAACACAACCAGAGCAGGAACACCAACCTGACGGGCCAGCAAAATATGCTCGCGGGTTTGTGGCATCGGGCCATCAGCCGCGTTCACAACCAAAATCGCGCCATCCATCTGAGCCGCACCCGTGATCATGTTCTTCACATAGTCAGCGTGGCCAGGGCAATCAACGTGCGCATAGTGACGATTGGCCGTCTCATACTCAACGTG
>CBFIIU010000040.1:0-1683 GCA_965662735.1 Alphaproteobacteria bacterium | reverse complement strand
AAGTCAGACTTATGATCGATCAAAATTCTCATGTTTAATTACTATGTTGGGTTTTGCCGGGAATGGCAAGGGGCTTAAGCCCCTCAGACAAGACCCATGAGCCGGCGAAAGTTCCGAGCAGGCATGTCAGCGGATTAGTGATCGGCGAGCGATCCGCTCAGCGAATTGGCATGGGCAGCGGTGATGCGCACAGGCAAAATACGACCGATCACCTCTTCGGGTGCAATGACGTGAACCGGCTGCAAATACGGGCTACGGCCCGTCATCTGACCTGCTTGACGGCCCGTTTTTTCAAAGAGAACCGGTAAAACCCGATCAATTTGCTGGGCATTAAAATCGCGTTGTTGTTGGTTTAACAGAGCTTGCAACCGCGCCAGTCGCTGGTCTTTCACCGCCTCGTCGACTTGCGGAAGATCAGCCGCCGGTGTGCCCGGACGCGGCGAATACTTAAATGAAAATGCCTGCGCGTAAGTCACGCGCTCGACCAGGGCCATGGTCTCCTCAAAATCGGCGTCGCTCTCGCCCGGAAAGCCCACGATAAAATCAGAGGACACCGCCAGATCGGGGCGGGCTGCACGGAACTGATCCACCAGCGCCTCGTAAAATTCAGCAGTATGGTGACGGTTCATGGCCTTTAAAATTTTGTTCGACCCCGCCTGAACAGGCAAATGCAAATAGGGCATGAGGGCGCCAATCTCGCCATGCGCGGCAATCAAATCGGCATCCATGTCTTTCGGATGCGAGGTGGTGAACCGCAAACGCTGAAGCCCCGGAATATCAGCAAGTCGCCGTAGCAAAGCCGCGAGACCCTCGCCCGTTTCTCGGTCGCGCCATGCATTGACATTCTGCCCGAGCAAGGTCACCTCGCACACCCCTTGTTCGGCAAGGGTTTTCGCTTCCGCAATAATGTCGGCTGCAGAGCGCGAAACTTCTGCGCCACGCGTGTAGGGCACAACGCAAAAAGTGCAAAACTTATCACAGCCCTCTTGAATGGTGACAAAAGCGGTGGGCGCTCGCGTGATGGGCCGTCTGGGCTGCTCTTGAAGCGCATCGAATTTCTCATCTGCCGGAAACTCGGTGCGCACCAAACGGGCCCGTTCGCCGCGCTGACGCGCAGCCTGCACCTCCTCAAGCATTTGTGGCAATTCTTGATAAGTTTGGGGTCCAAACACCATATCGACACTGGGCGCGCGGGCAATAATTTCAGCCCCTTCGGCTTGCGCCACACATCCGGCAACAGCAAAAATGACATCGCGATTACTGCTTTTTAATGGCTTCAGGCGCCCTAATTCGGAATAGACTTTTTCCGCCGCTTTCTCCCGAATATGGCAGGTGTTCAGAATGATCAGCTCGGCATCGCGGGCATCGTCGACAACGTCATAGCCGGCTGCGGTCATGGCTTCGGCCATGCGCTCGCTGTCATAGACATTCATTTGACAGCCATAGGTTTTAATAAAACAGCCCTTGCGCGCCTCGCCTTTTTCAGGTGACGCAGCGTCAAAGACCGTGGAGGGGGTGTTTGATGTCATGGGCTGGGCTTACCGATTTTTTTCGCCGAGAGCAAGTCTATGTTCTAAAATCTCACGCATCCCCTCAGCGATCAAATCCTTACAATAGCGCGCCAATTCTTTGCGATGCGCCGCGACCTCAAGGCTCGGAACGGTGTGATAATTCAGGGTAATT
>CBFIIU010000039.1:0-1888 GCA_965662735.1 Alphaproteobacteria bacterium | reverse complement strand
AGGAGGCAGTCATATGAGCGCTAACCCACAGTTCAAACGAGTTCTCTTAAAGGTGTCTGGCGAAGCCCTTATGGGTGAGGGCCAGTACGGCATTGACGTTGCAACGGTCGATCGTATTGCGTCTGATGTTGCTGATGCCTTAGCGCTCAATGTTGAAATTTGTATGGTCATTGGCGGAGGGAATATTTTCCGCGGCCTCTCGGGGGCAGCCGACGGGATGGATCGCAGCAGCGCCGATTATATGGGCATGTTGGCGACCGTCATGAACGCGCTCGCGATGCAAAACGCTCTTGAACGTAAGGGGCTGCCAACCCGCGTCTTGTCCGCCATTCCCATGCAGAGCGTATGCGAGCCCTATATTCGACGCCGTGCGATGCGCCATATGGAAAAAGGTCGCGTCGTTATTTTTGCTGCCGGAACCGGTAATCCGTTTTTCACGACCGATACGGCCGCGGCCCTGCGCGCTGTCGAGATGAACTGCGATGCGCTGATGAAAGGCACTAATGTTGACGGCGTCTACAGTGCCGACCCCCGCAAAGATCAATCAGCAGAGCGTTTTAAGCGTCTAACTTATATGGATGTATTGTCTCGCGACTTGAAGGTCATGGATGCATCCGCCGTTTCTTTGTCGCGAGAAAACAATATTCCGATTGTCGTTTTCTCTATCCACGGGGCGGGCAATTTGTGTAAAGTGCTGACAGGTGACGGGGCCTATACGATCGTCGATAATGAGTAAGTCGGCATTCGGGTGGCTAAACCGATCAATCAGCCTTGTCTGATATAAAGGGGATCGCATGAGTGTCGATATGAAGGAAATTGAGCGCCGGATGGATGGCGCTCTAGCGACGTTAAAGTCTGAGTTTGCTGGGCTACGCACGGGTCGCGCCAGTGCCAGCCTATTGGAGCCGGTGATGGTCGAGGCCTATGGGCAAAGCATGCCCATAACCCAGGTTGGAACGATTTCCGTGCCAGAGCCACGCATGATTACCGTCCAAGTTTGGGATAAGGGGCAGGTCAGTCTCGTTGAGAAAGCGATACGCGAGGCAGGGCTTGGATTAAACCCGATGTCGGATGGGCAATTAGTTCGTGTTCCTTTGCCAGAACTGAATGAAGAACGCCGAAATGAGCTCGCTAAAGTTGCCGCGCGTTATGCAGAGCAAGGAAAAGTAGCCATTCGCAATGTGCGTCGGGATGGCATGGACCAAATTAAGAAAGCGGAAAAAGATGGCGACATTTCCCAAGATGACGCCAAGAAAAGCGCTGACGAGGTGCAAACCCTGACCGATAAAATGGTGGGCCGCGTCGATGAAATGTTGGAGACCAAAGAGGCCGAAATCCGTCAGGTGTGATTGGGGGAATATGTGGCTGGTCCAGTTAGACATTTAGCCGTTATTATGGATGGCAATGGACGGTGGGCTCAGCAACGGGGCCTGCCTCGCCATGAGGGGCATGTGCGGGGCGTCGAGGCGACCCGTCAATTGGTGCGCCATGTCGACGAGCGCCATATTCCGTACCTCACCATTTTTGCGTTTTCCTCCGAGAATTGGAGCCGACCAAGGGTTGAAGTCGACTTTTTGTTGGGGTTGATCCGGCGATATATTGAGAGTGATCTTGCCGACTTACACGCCCGAAATGTTCGTATTCGAATAATTGGTCGTCGTGAGGGTTTATCGCGTCAATTGGTTCGACTGATCGACAATGCTGAAAAGACAACGGCCGAGAATTCTGGCCTAACCTTGGTGATCGCCTTTAACTATGGTGGCAGAGAAGAAATTTTAGAGGCCGCCCAGCGTATGGCGTCACTGCTTGCGACGGGCGAAATGTCTGCAAGCGAATTCACGCAAGAACGGTTTGCCGCCGCGTTGATGACGGAGGGGGTTCCTGATCC
>CBFIIU010000038.1:0-2266 GCA_965662735.1 Alphaproteobacteria bacterium | reverse complement strand
ATTATATCGCGGCTAATTATATTGCGGCTCATAACTGCCGATGCGCAACGGGCTTCATCCGTTCTCGCGGTGTTGCTCTGCGTGAAGGCTTATAGCAGCCATAAGATGGCGCCGCCCAGCACGAGCCGATAGATCACAAAAGGAGTGAAGCTCAATCGGGCGGTCAATTTCATAAATCCATGGATTGTCGCGAAGGCGAAAACGGCTGCGCCCGCGGCGGCGATGAGCCCGTCCTCAAGAGCGGTTGGGTCGGGCGCGCGGGCCAAATCGACTAACCCTAAAATGGTAAAGACGGCGATCACCGGTATGGCCATTAACATGGAATAATGCGCCGCATCTGACCGCGAAAACCCAAGAGCGCGTCCGGCGGTCATGGTCACGCCCGAGCGGCTGGCCCCTGGAATAAGCGATAGCATTTGCGCAAGCCCCAGCCAGATTGCATCGCGATGGGTGAGGCTGGTTAAGTCGCGCTGAGGCGCAATACGATCGACAAAATACAGAGGGATGGCAAAGGCGATGCTCGCCCATCCAATAATTTCGGGTTGCCGCAAAACCGCATGCGTATTGGTGACCAGCAGCAGTGCCCCCGCAATCAAAACGGGCAAGGTGGCCATGATCATGAATTGGCTTGTTTCGGTCGCTTTTGAGGGGCGACGAAAAACCAGATCGATCAGCCCTTGAAGCATGATCCGCACATCGTGCCGAAAATAGGCCATGACTGCGAGCAATGTGCCGCCATGGAGCGCCACATCGATGAGGACGCCTTGATCAGGCAAGGGCGACACCATGCTGACGAGCGCCAAGTGACCCGATGAGCTGACCGGCAAAAATTCGGTCACGCCCTGAATAGCCGCCAGTAAAAAAAGATGCATCAACGTCATGCGGGAGACGATAGGGCGATTGGTGAATAGGCGCAATTGCTTCTTGCGTCGGTCGCGACGCCCCAGTAGTTTCTCCCTCATGGCCAGTTTGTTTCATTATGTTCTTTGTCCGTTTTCTCGGAAAGTGAGACTTCTATTTTCGGAGTATAAGCAAGAGGTCGAGCTCGTTGATGAGCGGCCATGGGAACGTCGTCTCGATTTTTTAATGTTGAACCCCTCGGGTGAGGTTCCGGTTCTCATGCTCGACAGTGGCATGGTGGCCGGCCATTATGCCATCACCGAATGGATGCATGAGAGCGTGGCCTCGCCTTATTTGATGGCGGATGACCCCATGACACGCGCCGAAATTCGGCGTTTGACGGCCTGGTTTGATGATAAGTTTAATATCGAGGTGGGGCAGCTGATCGTCCATGAAAAGATCGATCGCCGCTTTATGGGCGCGCAATATGGGGGAGGCGATCCGGATATAAACGTTGTTCGTGCGGGACTGCATAATCTCAATATGCATTTTAGCTATATGCGGCATTTGCTCGACCAGCGGGATTGGTTGGCCGGCGATCAATTGTCCTTAGCAGATATCACGGCAGCAGCCCATATTTCCTGCGTCGACTATACGGGCGATATTGCCTGGCAAAAATGGCCAGAAATTCGGGATTGGTATGCACGCATTAAATCGCGTCCGTGTTTCCGTCCCCTGCTGGCCGATCACATTGCTGGCTTTAAACCCCCTGCTCACTATGTTGATCTAGATTTTTAGGTGGATGTGATCGCGTGACAAGGGTCGACCCATCTCACGACTTAAAACAGGCCATGATTGCCGAAGCTCAGAAACTGGGCTTTGTCGATATTGGCTTTGCCGACCCCACCTCAATTCCTGAAGCGCCTGCTCAGTTGGAAGCCTTTATCGCATCTGGATATCACGGCGATATGGAATGGCTGGCAGAGCGCGCGCCACAGCGCGGCGCTCCTCACAGCTTATGGCCCGATGTCCGAACGGTGATTATGATGAGCTATAATTACGGGCCGGAGGGCGACCCGCTCGGTCAGCTCTGTGATCCGACACGCGGCGCCATTTCGGTTTATGCCCAGGGTGATGACTATCACGAGCTTTTAAAGAAAAAGCTAAAAACATTGGCGCGGTGGTTTGTGGAGCAGACAGGCAATCAGGTCAAAGTGTTCGTCGACACGGCACCCGTGATGGAAAAGCCGCTCGCCCAAGCCAGTGGTTTGGGGTGGCAAGGAAAGCACACGAATTTAGTATCTCGTCGGTTGGGCTCATGGTCGTTTTTGGGAAGCATTATGACAGATTATGCCTTCGCAACCGATCCGCCTGAAACCGATCATTGTGGGTCGTGTCAGGCCTGTTTGGATATTTGTCCAACCAA
>CBFIIU010000037.1:0-2288 GCA_965662735.1 Alphaproteobacteria bacterium | reverse complement strand
CGGTCGCAATACTTCGGGCCGTGGGATGCTCACCCATGCAAAGGCCACAATCGGCGCACGTGGTACGCTGGCCGCCCTCTTTGGTGGCCGGACATATAATCTCATGGCCGGGGACAATGTCCGATTGATTAGGAATAACCCGGAACGTACGACGGCCCCGGCGCCAATGTTCCCGGGCCTCTTTTTCGGTATCGGCCGACACCATGCAAAACCCGGCCAATTCGTCCGGGGTGGTGCCCATGTTTAATTGGTGGGTGTATCCAGTCCAACCATCGCAAGCCCTAAGCAAGCGAACCCAAACCCAAACAGGGACGGCGGCCGGGTCACCATAGGCACCGAGGCGGATATTTTGCCCCGCCCCGTAGTCGGACAATTCGCCATGTTCGAGCTCAGGATAGCGGCCACGTTGGAAGGCCTTAAACACTGAAAGGGGCGCTTGGTGGAGTGCCACGTAACACCCCCGGCGCTTGGCCGTCCCCGTTTCTTTGTCCGGGTCAGGTTCACCCCGTAAGGGACAGCCCCCGCATATAGAATAATCCGCCCCGGTTCGGTTGGCCGTGATTGGATCCAATACGGCCGAAAGTATCCAGATTTGAAGCATGCCCCCGGTTTTCCGGTTCGAGCTCCCCGGCGTAGCTATGGCCACAATAGGGGAGCCGTCGAGCATTGACGGCCCACGATAAACGATAGCCGGATTAAGCCCGCCCCGGGGCTTGGTGAACATTGTTCGCATTTTAAAACCTCATTTTTGCTAGTGATTAAAAGCCGGGAACCATCCCGGCCCGCACACTATAGGCGCAAAGACACTAACAAACAAGACAAAACCGCCGGAGCTCGAGCATTTGCGCGGCTTTAATTAGGTGCGCGTATGTGCACATGTTATTGCTGTAACAATGTTATATGAATGTGCATTGCAAGACACTAAAATGCATGCATAAATCACATTTGTCGCGCAAGTAATTCTTAAATTTTACTCTTGCTATGACACTAGTCTGTTTTGTATAAGTGGGCCAAACGAGAACGAAAGGAGAACATAAATGACTGATATGCAACTGGTTTTGGACTCAGAAACTGCTGATATGATGGCGGAAGCACTATCAGAAGCCGTTGATATGTCTAAAGAATGCGATCAACAGGTAGCCATAGTCAGTGTTGGGGGTGTCCTTGTACCTCTGCGCTCTGGAGAGGATGACGGGGCTATCGACGGGACGATTATCGTTGTAGAGCCTCAGAAAACATAAAAAAACCCCCTGAGAGTTTTATCCGACATCCCTATCGGCTCTCAGGGGGATGGTTTCTCGCCACTAGCAATGAAGCAAGATCAAAATGCTTGAGTGAATGAGGGAAACACTCAAGCCTTACCTATCTTACAGCTATCATATAATAAGTCAACACTTATCATGCATATAAGTATCGTTGACGCGCCAGTAATTCTTTTGTTAGTGTCACAGCTACGTTCCCATAACTAGCTAAGGTATGACGCCGATGAAGATTAAGTATCTAGAACAACGCCAGAGGGCCAACGGTAAGACGATTTGGGTGGTTAACCCTACAAAAGTCGTGAAAGACGCTCTCGAGGTCTCTTACACTCAGTTTGAGACACGGAAAGAAGCAGAACGGTTCGCTACACAGATTGCGGAAGCCTATGACGACTACAAGCATGGCCGCAGGAAGCGCATACGCCATGAAGAAGGCACTGTGAATGGCCTCATTCTCTTCTACAAAACCACAAATGCGTATCAAAGGCTTACTGATAACAGTAAAAGCGCCTACGAATTGATGATAAAGACGGCAGTTACCTGTCGTTTGGGTGAGGCCAATACTGTTTTCGGTAACATGAAAGCCTCTGGAGTGTCCCCAACGCATGCAGACACCCTCTACCGTACCATTCAGGAGCATGTGAGCCCTCACAGGGCTAATCACGTATGCAAAGTCATGCGTAGAATCTGGTTCGTTGGGAAGAGACACGCCAAGGTATCGAGTAACCCGTTCGAGAAGATGGGCTTGAAGGGCCTAGAAGACCGTGTAGTGCTCTGGCAACCCGAACAGGTGGATTCATTCATCAAAAAAGCCGACGAGATGAACATAGGCTCAATCGGGACGCTTGCATTGCTCTGCTATGACCTCTGCCAACGGCCCGGGGACATGAGACAGATCACTTGGGGTAGCTATAATAATGGCTATTTCGAGTTCAAGCAGGAGAAAACGGGCACGATTATGTCCATCCCTGCCTCTCCCCGCTTAATGAGTCGTTTAGAGTCCATTAAGTCCGATAATGTGTCTTCAAG
>CBFIIU010000036.1:0-2421 GCA_965662735.1 Alphaproteobacteria bacterium | reverse complement strand
CGGCCCCATCACCGTGGCCGGTTTGCGTTTTGAAGATGCGCGCAATTTGATCGCCGAGCGCATCCGCAAGCAATTAGTGGGTGTCGAAGGCGTCATCTCCATGGGGCGCTTGCGTGCCATTAACGTGTTTATGGCGGGCGAGGTGAAAGTGCCAGGTGCCTACTCTGTGTCGGCCTTGACGACCGTCACCCAGGCGCTGTTTGTCGCAGGCGGGCCAAATGAGACGGGGTCAATGCGCCAAATTGCGGTGAAACGCGGCGGTGAGACGGTTGCCATATTTGATCTCTATGATTTGCTCATCCGAGGAGATGCCCGCAATGATATTCGCCTGCAGTCGGGCGATGTTATTTTTGTGCCGGTCTATGGCCCGTTGATGGAGGTGGATGGCGCCGTGAAGCGTCCGGCCGTGTTTGAGTTGCGTTCGGGTGAGGGCGTGGACGATGTCATTGGCTTTGCCGGCGGCTTGCGACCCGAGGCCAATGGCCGCGAGGCAAGTTTGCGGGTGACCGCAGGCGATGGGGCGCTCAATCAAATTCTCGATGTCGCTTCGGCGCAGGGCGTCGATATTTCGGCTGGCGGCTATTTGCTGGTGCCGGTGGCGGCGCAATTTTTTGAAAGCCGTAATCAGCTGATTTCACAACGCCAGGAAGCGGTCGCGATTAAAGTGTCCATTGAGGGCGAGGTCGAGTTTCCGGGGGTCTATTATGTGACATCGGGTGAGCGGCTGTCGGATTTGGTGCGGCGCGCCGGTGGCGTGCGGGAAAATGGCTCGCTTAACGGGGCGGTGTTTACGCGCGAGAGCGTGCGGGCCCGCGAACGCCTGAGGGCGCGCGAGCTTGCAGATATGGTGCGCGGCACATATACCAGTGCGCTGATGACCAATGAAACTAAAGATTTCAACATAAGTACAATTGATTTTGTGACACGTGAGCTCAAAAATTATGACGGCATTGGGCGATTTGTGATCGACTTGCCGCGCGCGCTCGGAGGCCGCGAGGATGCCGATATCCGCCTGATGGAAGGTGATGCGCTGTATATTCCGTCGGCCACCGATATTGTGTCGGTATTTGGTGAGGTGCGTCGCGCCAGCTCGCATGGCTATCAGGCGAATTTTGATGTCGATGACTATCTCAAGCTTGCCGCCGGCATCACCGAGCGGGGGGATGAGGATAATATCTATATTGTGAAGGCCAATGGCTCTGTGGTGTTGCCCGAGACGCATTTGTTCTCGTTTATGGGTAATTCGCAATTGGCGCCGGGCGATACGATTATTGTGCCCATTGATGGCAGCTATAAGGATGCGCTGCCATTTTGGCGTGACGTGGTCTCAATCGTCTATCAAGGTGCGGTGGCTGTGGCTGCCATTAGCGGGCTATAGGTGCGCGATGAGTGAGTATGCGGATGATGAGATTGACCTGCGCGAGCTGTTTTCGGTTTTGTGGGAGGGGCGCGCGCTGATTGCCGGGATTACCGGCCTCGCGGCCAGCCTTGCGGTGGTCATTTCGCTTTTGATGCCAAATATTTATCACGCGACGGCCCTGCTCTCCCCCACGGAGGAACAAAGCGGCGGTTTGGGGGCTCTGGCCGGTCAATTTGGTGGGTTCGCGGGGCTCGCCGGCATCTCGCTTCCCAGTGGTGGCGGGGACAGAGCCGCTTTAGCGCTAGAGGTACTCAAGTCACGCAAATTTGTTGCCGACTTCGTCAAAAAACATGATATCGCGCCGGCGCTTCTCGCAACCGATTATTGGGATGCGGATACAGGTGCGCTCGTCTTGGACACAGATCTCTATGATCCCACAACTAAAAAATGGGATGAGACGCCGACGGCGGGAGAAGTTTTTAAGGCCTATGAGGAGGTGCTCATTGTGGAAGAGGCCTCATCGGGCATGGTGACGGTGGGGTTTAAGCATAAAAGCCCAATTGTTGCCCAGCAGTGGACGGTGTGGGCCGTTAAGGAACTCAATGACGCAATCCGCGATCAAGATATTGCCGAGGCGCAGAGTGCGATTGCCTATCTCGAGACGCAGGTGAGCGCGACCTCCTTGGCTGAATTGCGCAAATTATTTTTCGAGCTTATTCAGAAACAGACCGAGACCATGATGCTTGCGCAGGTGCGGGCTGAATATGTGTTTAAGACGGTCGACCCCGCCGTGGTGCCGGAGAAGAAATCCGAGCCCAAGCGGGCGCTCATATGCGTGCTGGCGACGTTTTTGGGCGGCATGGTGGCGGTGGTGATGGTGCTGATGCGGCATTATCTGCGCACTGAGGAGCAAAGCCCCGCCTATTAGGCGCGTTTTATAATCACAATGAGAATTCGATCGAGTGCGTTCAGCGCTTGAACGCACATGGCTTTTGTGCGATTGTCTACCCGCGTGAATTTTGCGTTGATGTTGCGTCAAAAGTTGTGGGAGAGGCGTTCAC
>CBFIIU010000035.1:0-2687 GCA_965662735.1 Alphaproteobacteria bacterium | reverse complement strand
CGGAACACGGCACAATTTTCCTGCATGGTGCGCTGCATTTCAAGACGGAGTTCAGATGTCGGCGTGCTGCCATTGGCGGTGCGGAAATGGTCTAACCGGTCCAAGGCGTTTTGTCCGGCATGCGCCGCTAAAGGCGCCTGACGGGCACCCGCCTCGGTGATTTCAGAAGCACGAATAGCGGCCGCGCGCCCAAACACCACAAGGTCGATCAGAGAATTAGAGCCCAGACGATTGGCGCCATGCACAGACACGCAAGCGGCCTCACCAATGGCGAACAGGCCAGGCACGACGCGATCAGGTTCCGCGTCGGTTGGGTTTAAAACTTCGCCCATATAATTTGTCGGAATACCGCCCATATTATAGTGGACTGTTGGCAATACGGGGATTGGTTCCTTCGTTACATCAACGCCGGCGAAAATTCGGGCGCTCTCTGAAATGCCGGGAAGCCGCGCCGCAAGCACGGCGGGGTCAATGTGATCGAGATGTAAATAAATATGATCTTTCTGACTTCCAACACCACGACCCTCGCGAATTTCGATGGTCATCGCCCGCGAGACAACATCGCGCGAGGCCAAATCTTTGGCCGATGGCGCATAGCGTTCCATGAAGCGCTCGCCTTCGGAGTTGATCAAGATACCGCCCTCACCGCGTGAGCCTTCTGTAATCAAACAACCCGCCCCATAAATCCCGGTTGGGTGGAACTGGACAAATTCCATATCCTGAAGCGGTAAGCCCGCGCGCACCACCATCGCCGAGCCATCGCCCGTGCAGGTGTGCGCCGATGTTGCAGAGAAATAGGCCCGACCATAGCCCCCGGTGGCCAAGATCACTTGTTGGGCTTGGAAGCGATGCAAGGTGCCGTCATCCATTTTCAATGCCGTGACGCCAACACAGCGACCATTATCATCCATCATCAAATCAAGTGCGAAATATTCGATGAAAAACTCAGTGTCATAGCGCAAGGACTGGCCATAAAGAGTGTGCAAAATGGCGTGGCCTGTGCGGTCTGCTGCGGCACATGTCCGCTGGGCGATGCCCTCGCCGAAATTCGTTGTCATGCCGCCAAAGGGGCGTTGATAAATTTTTCCCTCTTCGGTGCGCGAGAAGGGCACACCGAAATGCTCGAGTTCATAAACTGCCTCTGGCGCATTTCGACACAAATATTCGATCGCATCTTGGTCGCCCAACCAGTCAGACCCCTTGACCGTATCATACATATGCCAGCGCCAATCATCGTCGCCCATATTGCCCAAAGCGGCAGAAATGCCGCCTTGCGCGGCGACGGTGTGGCTCCGCGTTGGAAAGACTTTCGAGATACACGCCGTCCGCAAGCCTCGTTCAGAGCATCCCAAAGCCGCCCTCAGACCAGAGCCTCCGGCGCCAACCACAACAACGTCAAATTGGTGATCTACAAATTGATATTCACTCATTCGATACTCCCTGCGCCATCTCTGACGGGTTAATTCGATCTTTAGGTTTTAAGTCAAAGCAATCTTAATGACGGCAAAAACACAGCTCACGCCAATGATTAACGCCACAAAATTATTCAGCATAATGGATAGAAGTTTCCGCACTTCCCCATGCACATAGTCTTCGATCACCACCTGCATGCCCAAACGCATATGCCATACCGTGCTACCGATGAGCAATAGCATAACAATGCTGACCACAGGTTGCGCCAAAAACGCCCGCATGGTTGCATAATCTGCATTCAGATGGGTCACAATCGCGATCACCAGAAAAAAGGTAAGCGGGATGTTGGCAATCGCGGTTACGCGCTGGAGCCAGAAATGTTCAGTCCCTTTCCTGGCGGAGCCAAGACCCTTAACGCGCGACAGAGGTGTTCGCATTGTCATTATAGCACTCCTAAATAGTGATAGGCCGCTACCCATGCTGCCAAAGTTAGAATTAATGGCACCACCGCGGATAAGCGCGCCATCATTTCAACTACCTTAAGGTCAAAACCACGTCCCGTGTCCCAGACAAAATGGCGCAGGCCACCGCACATATGATGAAACAGGGCCCAGCTATACCCGAACAAGACCAAACGCCCCAGCCAGTGAGAGGCGAGGCCCCGAACAACTTCATAAGCCTCGGGCCCTGTGGCGATGGTCAAAAGCCAGAGTGCCAAGAGAGCCGAGCCCGCATAAAGGGCGACACCCGTCGCACGGTGCAAAATCGACAATATCATTGTCAATGTCCAGCGATAGATCTGAATATGTGGCGACAAAGGTCTCGCTGTATTCGATTGCGGTGCCATGCATCCTCTCCCTTACATAACATTCTGTTATAGAACGATCTGTTTATTTGCCTATGACCAAAGGGCGTCTAGCAAAGTGAGATCGATATATAGCGAACCGACCGTGATCTGCCAAGCGGTCAGCCTATTTTGTCGCTGGTCAACAAAAACCAAAGGGCGCAAACAGATGGCGCATACCGAATGAGCGGGGTCACGGACGGCGTGGAAGCCACAGCCACAGGTCGAGATCGAGGACACAAGCCGATGGTTCCGGATCGGCAAAGCTCTGTTCGGCTGAAACATCCTGGGTCACGCGCTGCCGCAGGCGCATGGCGCCCACATCCGATCGATCCGCAATTGGAACAAGATCCGTGATCTGACTGGCAGCATAGACGGTATCGCCCGCGAATATGGGGCCAATATGTTTGCCTGCGTTCAACCCAGCCAC
>CBFIIU010000034.1:0-3558 GCA_965662735.1 Alphaproteobacteria bacterium | reverse complement strand
TAAACAGATACGGTTTCGGCGCATAGGCGGTGCGTAGAGAAATTATTCTGAATATGGCGGCGCGCCGCGCGCCCCATTGTCTGACGCTGCGATTTGGTCAGCGAAAAGGCCAGCGACAAAGATTGCGCCAAAGCCAGATGATCCGCAGGGGGCACCAACCAGCCTGTTTGGTTCGGCCCCGCAGCGATCACGGTCTCGCGAAAACCCCCTGCATCTGAGGCAATGACGGGTCGTCCCGCGGCCTGTGCCTCAATGGCGGTGCGCCCAAAAGGCTCCGCTTCGATTGAGGGGATAATGATCATATCGCTCATCGCATAGAACGCAGGCATATCCCGCACCAAACCCGCAAAATGAGCCTTGATCTGATGCTCGGCGGCAAATGCGCGAAGCTCTGACAAATAAGCGTCACGCCCCTGCGCATCACCAGCGAAAATGACAGTCAGTTGATCGCGCGGGACATCCGCGCGGGCGACCGCCTCGAGTAATACATGTTGCCCCTTCCATTTGGTCAGGCGGGCGGGACACAATACGACAAAATCATTGCCGCTGATCCCGAGCCCGTTTCGTAAATCGCGGCGTTGAGCCACGGCATATCGCGCCGGATTAAGTGCGTCGAGGTCGCAACCCCGCGGAATAATCCGCAATCGTTGCTCATTAATCTGATGGACGTCCCGGATGCGTTGGGCTGTGTATTGAGAATTGGCGATCACGCGATCGCCGCGCGCCATCACTGAATTATACACGACTTTAAGCGGCGGCGACGCATGCACTTTGCTGTGATAGGTCGTCACAAAGGGGACGTGGCTGGCGCGGCTTGCCCAGAGTGCAGACCAGGCAGGGGCCCGAGACCGTGCATGAACCAGCGAGATTTGATACTCTTCGATCACTGACTTAATTCGCCGCGCATTGCGCGCCATGGTCAGTGGATTTTTGCTCGCCATGGGCGCGTTGATTAAGGTCGCGCCGGCAGCTTGGAGAGGTTCAGACAACCGCCCGCCGGCGCTCATCACAAAGGCATCCCCGCCTGCAACCTCCAAAGCTGTTGCAATTTCTAATGTCGTCATTTCAGCGCCGCCAATGTCAAGCTCGGGAATAATTTGCAAAACCCGCAAGCCACGACAGTCTGGATAGATCCACTTATTGGTCACGACGCCCCCACTCTCCCCCGAAATCAAATTCCAAACCAGCGAACCGGCACACCGCCGCATTTGCCAATGATGTCGCCTTCACTTCCTTTATGCTCCGATTATGCTTTAAGATCAAACCAGACCCAGGCAAATGAGGCTGATCAGACGATGGATATTTCTTCCTTTAAGTACATCAATTCGCACTTTGGCAATCACCAACTCGCCTATTGCCGCACGCCCGCCTCAACGGTCGAGGCGAATGCGCCTGGTCTGATATTTTTGCCTGGATTTAAATCTGATCTCACCGGCACAAAAGCGCAAGCCTGCGCCGATTGGGCCGCCCTACAGGGCCTGAGCTGTCTTCGTTTTGACTATTTTGGGCACGGCCAGTCCTCCGGAGATTTTCGTGAGGGAACAATTTCGGGTTGGCGCGAGGAAGTAAATACGGTTTTGCGCCAACTCACGGATGGCCCACAAATTCTCATTGGCTCAAGTTTTGGAGGCTTTCTCGCCAGCCTCGTGGCGCTGGATCAGCCTGATCGGGTCAAGGGCCTCATCTTAATCGCGCCCGCCATTGACATGACAGAGCGACTGATGCTGCCCGAAATGAGTGCGCAGGACCGAGAAACGCTCATTGAAAAAGGAGAGATTATTCGGGCCTCCGAATATGATCCGGAAGGCTATCCGATTACTCATCGCTTGATCGAGGATGGTCGTCAGCATTGTCTGCTGACTGGCCCGATCGAGCTCAGGCTTCCCATTCATATTTTGCATGGGCAATGCGATGACGCCGTTCCATGGCACTTATCTCTCGAATTCGCAGAGGCTTGCGCCTCAACCGACATCACGATGGAATTCTTTAAAAGTGGCGATCACCGCCTCTCCGAGCCTCACGAAATTCAGGCGCTCACCGGTGCCCTCGAGCGCCTTGTTCAGAAACTTCGGCTCTAGCCCTGAATAGGTCGAGATTGCCAAGCCGCGAGACAGGCCTTTAATCCTTCGCGATAGCTGGGATAGGACAGGCGCACGCCCAATTCAGTTTTGATCCGGTCATTTCGAACACGTTTATTCTCGGCATAGAAGCTCTTGGCCATGGGAGACAAATCCGCTTCCTCAAAAGCAATTTCAGGCGGCGGTGTCCGACCCAGAAGATGCGCCGCATAAGCAATCACATCTTGAGGTGGTGCGGGTTCATCATCACACACATTATACGCTCGTCCGGCATGTGGCCGTTTGAAGGACGCGAAAAGTGTTTGAGCAAGGTCATCGACGTGAATGCGCGAAAAAACTTGATCGGGTTTTACAATTCTGCGGGCCTGACCCGAAACGACGCTTTCAATGGCACTGCGCCCAGGGCCATATATTCCGGGTAACCGAAAAATATGGACAGGGGTTCCCGATTGGGCACCCCAGTCGAGCCATGCCTGCTCGGCGGCCACGCGACGCGCGCCCCTTTTTCCCAATGGGCCGGCGGCACTCTCTTCATCAACCCATGCGCCCCCATGGTCGCCATAAACACCTGTTGTCGACAAATAGCCGACCCATTGCAGGGGGTGTTGCGCCATCCAAGGCCGAAGCAGATCGAGAAAAGGATCCACCCCCTCACCACTGGGCGGGGCCGACAGTAGAATATGAGTAACATCTGAGCGGAGCGCATCTGCATCGAAATGCGCTGGCGTAATCGGTACGGGCTGGACGCCATGTTGGCGCAACATGGGCGCCCGCGCGGGATCGCGCAAGGTGGCACTGACCGCCCACCCTTCCAGCAATGGCAAAAGCGCTTGCGCACAATAACTCAGCCCTGCACATAGAAGATGATGTGCTGTCATGCTTCCCCCATCGCTTTCTCCCATTCCAATCGCACGCCCGCATCATTTTCATCGGTCATGCGTCGTTTATATTCATCGCGCGCCGATGCCACGTCAATTTGCGACAAGGCCCAAACAGCACTGGCCCGAATAACGGGGTTCGGATCAGATAATAGATCGGTCACCGCTTGACGTGCCGAGGCCGTCTTTGTCCCATTGCCGAGCGCGACCAAAACATTGCGGATAAATCGATCTCGACCGATGCGCTTAATCGGTGACTTGCGAAAGCGAGCCCGAAAAGCCGCGTCATCCAAGCGCGCAAGTTCGGCCAGATCCGGCATATAATTTTCCGCTCGGGGCTGCAAAGCAATGTCATGCGCATGCTGGGCATATTTATTCCACGGGCACACCGCCAAGCAATCATCGCACCCGTAAATCCGATTGCCCATAGCGGCACGGAACTCATGGGGAATGATACCCGAATATTCGATGGTCAGATAAGAGATGCAGCGTCTTGCATCCATCTGATAGGGGCGCGGAAACGCATTGGTTGGACAAATATCCAAACAGGCCTGACACGACCCACAATGATCGGTTTCAGGCGGATCGGTTGCGAAGGCATA
>CBFIIU010000033.1:0-5903 GCA_965662735.1 Alphaproteobacteria bacterium | reverse complement strand
CCTTAATCATGGCTCGGCTTACGACGCGCCGACCAGGGCGCCCCAATATCTTCTAATATGACCTCGCAATCCTCAACATCCAAGCGGATTTCCGCTTTTTCGGCAAAAACGAGACAAATTTGGTGTTTGTCAGGATCATACTGAATCGCCAGAAGATACAGTAAATAGGTCGGATCGTCCGGGATAGCCTTGTGTTGAACCCGTGTCACATTGCGAAACCGTATGCCGGTGCGAATGCGCAATTGGCTCTCTGCGTCTTCCCAAACATATCGATTGGCGAGGGCAACAAACATTGCGTGCTCGGGCAGCATTGCAATATCGCCGCGTTTGAGAACAGCGTCTTGCAAACAGGCAGACACAACCGCCAAATCATCTTGGGAACGTGCAAGCAGCTTCAGCCCCTCACTCATTCGCTCTCTCTCCAAATCCGCGCCCCGCATGCGCTGAGTTTTTCTTCGATCCGCTCATAGCCGCGGTCGAGATGATAGACCCGCCGGATCACGGTCTGCCCCTGTGCGATCAGCCCAGCAATGACCAAGGTAATCGAGGCGCGCAAATCGGTGGCCATCACCGGCGCGCCGCGCAGCTGATCGACGCCTGTCACAATCGCCGTGTCCCCATCGAGCTCGATTTGGGCACCGAGCCGAGCCAATTCCTGAACATGCATAAACCTGTTTTCAAAAATCGTCTCGCGAATACGGCTAATCCCTTCGGCAATCGTCATATATCCCATAAAAGGCGCCTGCAAATCGGTTGCGAAACCTGGATAAGGCTCGGTGGTGACCGAGCATGGCATGGGCCGTCCGCCCTCGCTGCGAATAAACACACCCTCGAGCGCATCCTCGATATGGCATCCTGCCGTTTGCATTGCCGGCACCAAGGCGCCCAACATCTCGCGCGAGACGCCCGTGAGTGTTGCCGCGCCGCCGGTGGCGGCAATCGCGAGGGCAAAGGCGCCGGCTTCAATGCGGTCGCGAATAACCCGATGCGTGGCGCCGGTGAGACGCGCGACACCCGTGATCCGGAGATGGCGTGTTCCGATGCCCGAGATTTGCGCGCCCATTTTTTGCAGGCAATGCGCCAGATCAACCACTTCTGGCTCGGAGGCCGCATTGGTGATCAATGTTTCGCCGCGGGCCAAACAGGCGGCCATCATCAGCACATGGGTTGCACCGACCGAAACAAAAGGCAGGTCGATCCGCGCGCCAACAAGCCCTTTGGGCGCGCGCGCATTCACATAGCCCGCATCGACCTCGATCTCGGCTCCCAAAGCACGCAAGCCTGCCAAATATAAATCCACCGGACGCGTGCCAATCGCACAGCCTCCTGGCAGCGACACATGGGCGTGACCGAAGCGCGCCAAAAGCGGGCCAATAACCCAAAAACTTGCCCGCATTTTCGACACCAATTCATAGGGCGCTTCGGTTGTATGAATATGATGCGCATGAACCCGCAAACTCTCACCAGCACCCTCGCCAAATTCGTCAACCTCGGCGCCCATATGCGTCAAGACTTGCGCCAATGTGCGCGTATCCGCCAGTCGAGGCGTTCCTTGCAAAATCAGCGCTTCATCTGTGAGCAAGCCCGCAACCATAAGCGGCAAAACCGCGTTTTTGGCGCCACTAACCGCCAACGAACCCGAGAGCGCAATGCCACCTTCAATTTTGATCAGATCCATCCGTATGTACTCTCGTTCCAGGGGGTGAACTGTGTGTTTGGGCCTCTTTTTGCCCAGCTTTTGGGTCTTTCCGGCGTCGCAAATTCGCCCGCAAAGCCGCTTTTAAGCGTTCTGCACGCTGTGCTTTTGGATCATGATCTGGTCCATTTTTTGTCATCTGCTCTGTTTGCCGTGCCGCTTGGTTTTGGTCAAGCCCCGCCGCGCTTTCAAGCCGGAAAACCCGATTAATCCGCTTCCGGCAAAGCCCGTGCGACACGGCCGCGCCGCGGCCAATCGGGGCGCGCGGAAACGGTTCGACTGCCGCAATGTGCGCAGCGGCAATAGTGGCCTGCTTGTGGAACCGCAATATCCCCCGCCCGCTCCATAATCCGACGCGGATCAATATGCCCGTGATGGCCACAGCGATCGCACCAAAGCCATAAAGACATTTGGCCCGCAATCAAATCCGACAAAAGCATCGACGCCATCGCACACACTTTACAAAAAAGAACAAACAAAGAACTTTATTACGCCATGCAGACCCCTCTGTCGAGCGACGCCGGATCTATCGCTTTCTCTCACCCAAGCACGGCCTATAGCGTCTTGTTTTTTGACGAGGCCTATGGCACAAGGCTCCCCATGCTGCCGTAGCTCAGGGGTAGAGCACTCCCTTGGTAAGGGAGAGGCCGAGAGTTCAATTCTCTCCGGCAGCACCAGCTTTTCCATTCGATCGTTCGCTTGAGATCGCCCGAAGCAAAGAGAGGCATGATATGCGCGTAATGGTTACCGGCGGTGCCGGTTATATTGGCAGCCACACATTGCTCGAGCTTCTTGCGGCAGGCCATGAGCCGATGGTGATTGATAATCTCAGTAACGGCCATGAAGAGGCGCTGCGCCGCGTGACGCAGCTGGCTAATCGTGACTTCGATTTCGCCCAAATTGATATCCGAGACGCAAGCGCCCTCAATGCCGCCTTCGCTCAGTTTAAACCAGAAGCGGTAATTCATTTTGCAGGGCTCAAAGCCGTCGGCGAAAGTGTTGAAAAGCCGCTTTTATATTATGACAATAATGTGGTGGGTTCACTGCGCCTGCTTGAAGCGATGGATCGCGTGGCCTGCCGTCTCTGCGTTTTTTCGTCATCCGCCACCGTCTATGGCGACCCACGCTATCTTCCCCTCGATGAAGACCACCCCACCCAGCCTGTGAACCCCTATGGGCACACAAAACTAATGGTCGAAAATATTTTGCGCGATTGGGCGGGCGGTGAGAAACGGGCCTCGGCGCTGCGCTATTTCAACCCCGTTGGCGCGCATGCCTCTGGGCATATTGGCGAAGATCCGCATGGCATCCCGAATAATTTAATGCCCTATATCTCGCAAGTCGCCATCGGCACACGAAGCCATGTCGAGATTTTTGGGAATGATTACGAAACCCGCGATGGCACGGGTGAACGAGACTATATTCATGTTGTCGATCTCGCCCGGGCGCATGTTGCCGCCCTCGACACAATGGCGCATCGACCTCACTTTGATGTTTTAAATGTCGGCACAGGAAAGGGCACAACGGTGACGGAGTTGATCTCTGCCTTTGCGACCCAATCTCAAACGCAGATCGCCACCCAAATTGGCCCCCGTCGCCCCGGCGATGTTGCCAGCTCTATTGCCGACCCCACGAAAATTCATACTGTGACCGCGTGGCGCGCCGAACACGATATTAATGATGCAACGCGCAGCAGCTGGAACTGGCAATCACGCAACCCACACGGCTATCAAACCTCTTAAAGGGCTGCCAAACTATCCAAGGCAAGGGCTTGCGCGCCCGAACGCTCGGCCATGACGGCAAACATTTCATCGCCGCGCTCTGTGCGTTCGACAACCATTGCCGCATTAATGGCCATCACAAAACCCGAGAACGCGCCTAAGCGATAAAAATCCTGCGCATGCGGAAATTCGCTCACACCTTGAGCACGCAATTCAGCCAAATAGTGATCGACAAGCGCTGCTTCATTTTGCCGGCGCATCTCGGGGTCGGAAAAACTCGTGCCAATCATATAGGCCACGTCATTCATCGCAATGCCATTGGAGACGGTTTGCCAATCAACCAAAATGGCCCGCCCTGACGGGTCAGCGTAAAGGATATTATCTAAACGGCAGTCGCCATGGGTCAAACAGCGGGGCGCTTGACGATCTTCTAAATAGGCATCAAAGCGTCGTGCCAGCTCAGCGCCCATCTCCAAAATATCCTCGGCAATACGCCCCGTATAGCGGGCGCGCCATTCGGGATAGACCTGCGGCACAAAATTGCGAATGAATTCGCGACTTCCTTCACCATAGTTCAACCAATCAAGCGTCTGTAACTGCGGATCGTCCCACTTAAATGCATGAAGACGCGCTAATTCATCTAGACCCAAGCGCACCTGCTCGACACTTGCGCCCGCCAATTGATCGCCCTGCACGGCGGGGGAAACGTCTTCAAGAAGCATCACACATCGATCAGTATCGGGATGCACCTCAGCCATATAGCAATGGGGCGTGCGAACCTGAGCCGCATGTGAAAATGCTTGATACCAGCGCACTTCGAGCTCATAGCAGTGGAACAATTTGGCCGCATGCCGGCTATTTGCATCATGTGACGAGCATTTGGCGATGACGCTTTGCAGGCCCGAGCTCCCCTCCAAATGTAAACGGTAGCTGTCACCCATCTGCCCCGTACCCACCGGTGCAAAGCTAAAGCCGGTGAGCCCAGATGCCGCATCGCCCAAATGATCCCGCAGCCATTGAACCGTCATGAGGTCCGGATGGTCGATCATCATGGAACGATCCGATCCAGTAGGCCGGCAAATTCGCTGGGTGCATGGCGACCGAGAAATAATTGTTCGACAACGCAGGGTCCCGTAGTGGAAAAATTGCGTCCGGATAATTCAACATGCGCCAGCGCTTGAATATGCAAAGGTAAAAAGTCACCGCCCCGCAATTGCGCTTCCGCACTCGCCTCATCGCAGCTGTCGCACGCGACCCGTAACGGCCCGTGATGTCGTCCATGCCCCCATTCCGGGTGCCCATAACCGAGACCCTGCATGTAAAAAATAGGGCCGCACCGCATGGTGAATGAGAGCTCATCAGCGCCAACAAGCACGCCGGTTAATTCGGTTATCCGCCGGCTCTGCGGAGCATAAGTGGGAGTGAGAATAACTTCGTCGAAATGGCTGGCTGTATCGGTTTGATGGTCGACCAGAACGGCTCTGCGATTCCACGGCTCCCCATCACCATCATCATTGGAATGACAGAACAGCGAGTGCTGCTCAAAATTACTCGGCGTCCACAGCCAATAAAATTGGGGCTCAAGGGGCGGAACAATTGTTTGCGGATCTGCCATCCCAACCGGGCGCACCCCCCAACTGCGATCACGCGTACCGCAACAATGGGCGGCTTGAATCTGCAGCTTATGCCCCTGTACCGTGACCTCACCCCGCCAAGAAACATTTTGCGTTGCCCGCGTGTAATCCATAAATGCCCGAGGCCCTTGTCGACGAGTAAACCGAGGCTCTTCAATCGCCTGATGTCGCGCAATGGCGGTCAAATCTGCGGCGAGATCATAATCCGGCGCATCAATGATAATTCGCGTCTCCAGAAGAGGGCGCACCAGAGCGATTGTAATGGGACCCACTGTTAAGTTCAGGCGATCCATGTTCATTTCCTTGCTGGCGCGAAGATTAATTTGCTTGCCCTGGTGAAGCACACAAAAACTCGCATCCATAATATTCAACTGCGGATAAACGCCGAGTGCCACCGCAAAGAATAAATCGTGCTCAGAATCATATCCGTTAAAAAAGAAACGATCATAAAAATTGCGATCCGTTCCCGAGAAGGCGATCGGGTCTGCTGTCTGGTGTAACGGATAATCATCGCCGGGCGTCAGCATGAAACCTCCTCAATTCCGCATCGTCTAACGGGCGATGCACCCGAGGAAAAAGTGTAACGCTCTTTCCGAACAACCGACAAGCCTGTTTTAGGGCTTTCTCAAAGATGCCAGTTGACGACGCTCCTTGAACGTTAGAATGTTGTTGGGTCAGAAGATGAATTAACGGTAAAGTGTAAATGGGCTCACAATTTGTATGGAGCCTAGAGGGATATGTTATGACAGAGAAAAAACAGTTAACAGCTTTTGGTCGATTGATGGCGATGCTCGCTGAGATGGAACGAGATTTAGGGCTTGTCGATCTCTCAGAACCTGAGCGACGCATTTT
>CBFIIU010000032.1:0-6329 GCA_965662735.1 Alphaproteobacteria bacterium | reverse complement strand
AGGTCCGGCAGGGCCCCACTGAAAACAGCGAAGCTCGCAGAATAGGATGCAAGGACCAAAACCCACAGCATCATCGAGCCTTCATGATTTCCCCAAACGCCCGCTATTTTATACAGAAAGGGTTTATCGACGTGACTGTGGTTCGCGACCAAGGCCACGGAAAAGTCTGACTGAATAAAGGCCCACACCAAGCTCGCACATGATAAGGCCAACACCCCCCAATGCAATAAGGCGGCGCGGCGCGCAAACTGGAGCATTTGAGTGACCGCGCTTGTGGACGCCATTGATGACGCTTTCACAAAGGCCAGCGGAATGACCCCTTGCACCAGCGCAACACAAGCCGCAAGGATCAGACAAAAATGCCCCCATTCGACGGTGGTCAAACTATTGAGGTCTATCATTGTCGGCCCTGTGGTGCGGAAATTGCGTCGGGCGGGGTGGCGGCGGATGGTCGTTCTTCAGCGCGTTGCAACGCGTCAGCAACTTCCGGCGGCATGTAGGTTTCATCATGCTTAGCCAAAATCGTGTCGGCAACAAAAACACCCGCCGGGGTAAAGGCCCCTTCAGCGACAACGCCCTGCCCCTCTCGGAAAAGATCGGGGAGCATGCCCGTATATTCGACCGAAACATCATGCGCAAAGTCGGTGACGTCGAACTGAATGGTCAAGCCATCGCGATTAACCGAGCCCGAGCGGACCATGCCCCCGATGCGAATACGATTAACCGGATAGCCATTTTCTGCAAGATCGCTCGGGGATTGAAAAAACACCATATTATCGCGCAAGGCAGTCAACATCAGGGTGACCGCGAGGCCTAGAACCGCCAGACCCCCGAAAATCATCATCACCCGAACCCGTTGTGCGGACCGCCGCCGGTGCGTCCCATCATGCGCTTTTTTTTGCTGTCCTGTGTTCATGCCGCGAATGTCTCAATCCAATCTATCGGTTTTAGTGCGGAGCCGTCACGCCTTAAGGTTGGGCTTGCAGCTGAGTAATGCTATCCTCAATCGCTTGCTTTAAAGGATCATCGGCCGCTAACCCTGTGCCAACTATGCGCCATCGATCTCTGGCGGCTTGGGCTTGGCCCTGCTGCGCAAGATCGAGCCCTTCATAATATCCCACCATCGGGTGATCTGGTTCAAGGCGCGCGGCGCGTTGCAGCGCCTCGCGAGCTGGGCCTTGGATGTCGCCTCCGTTTTGCGCGATCCAATTTTCTGCAATCGCCAACCAAATATCAGCGCTCTCCCCGCGCAACCGCATGACATTTTGCCAAGCTAAAATTGCGAGATCAGACGCCCCTTGACGTTGTCGCAGCAAGGCCAACATTTGCCAGCCGCGGGCATCATCGGGCGTTTCTTTCAAACGTTGTTCGACTCTCACAATTAACCCATTCAGGGGCAAACTGGCCATGGGTGCCGCCAGTCGCTGGCTCAGCGGTGCGTCGGTTTGCGTGGGCGATCCGACCGCCATATAAACGAGCAAGGTGAGCAGAGGAATAAGCACCAAAATGAAACTAGGCACCCAGCGGGACTGGCCAAAAAACGGCCGCGCCAACATCCAGCTGACGCCGGTCGCACCCCCTGCTGCACATCCCCAAAAAATAAAAGTCATCAGCCGATAAAGCTCACATTCTCAGTTAGCGGTGCGCGCGGAGATTGCAGTTGATTGAGCGGAGCATCGGGATCGGCATATCCTAACGCCAACCCACAGAAGAACGTCATATTGTCTGGC
Source organism: Alphaproteobacteria bacterium (assembly GCA_965662735.1). Lineage (GTDB taxonomy): Bacteria > Pseudomonadota > Alphaproteobacteria > RS24 > RS24 > JAYODZ01. The sequence continues at coordinate 4,599 of CBFIIU010000032.1, read as the reverse complement.
ATCGACAGGAATTTTTTCACACTCGGCGACCACATCGCCCAAATTTCTTGAGGGCAGCTGTGCAAGCCATGCTCGCGCGCCAGCAGCATAATGGATTGGATCAGCATGCCCATATCAGACCATTGGCCTTCTTGCATTTGCTTATCGAGCGCAAAAAACATGCCCACGGGTGCGCCAAAAAATTTATAATTTTCGAGCATTTGGACAATGCGCGCCCGACGATCCTCGCGCGGAATTCCCAATAAGCCATACATGCGCTCACCAATATCGGCACGACGCGTGTCATAGGGATCGGTAATTTCGGGAGGATAGATGTGATACTCCGACCCCTCGCCCGCAGGATTTTCCGAGGCGCGGCTGAAGATATCTTGAGAAAACTGACGCAAAGGTTCGCCGGAGACCACCCAAACATGCCAGGGTTGCAAATTACCTCCGGAAGGCGCGCGGGTCGCCGTCTCGATAATTTTCCGAACGAGTTGGGGGTCGACGGGCTTGTCGAGAAAAGCCCGACACGAAAAACGGGTCTCGAGCGCGTCAGAAACGCTGGGTGATGCAGTGGTCAGACGGGACATGAGCTACCTCCAAATAAGGGCTCACTTTAGCATAGTCCCGGCATCTGACCAGACCTCCCATCGGAACATGGTGACGCAGACAAAGCCCCTGGCAAGGGATTTCCGCAGGGTCACGCAAGCATCGGCGAAAAAGGCTTAGTCGATGGTCATGCCAATACTATAGGTCACGAAGTCGATTTGACCGCTCGAAAACACACCATTTTTCTCGGTATTCAGAATTAAAGGCTGATCCACCCAATAGACGTAAGCGGGGCTCGATAGACCCATGACACGCGTGCCGACATCAACCGGCAAGCCATGCCCATAGCGCGATGTGCTCACATAATCCCCAAGGCGCCACGACTGCGTTCCCTCGATTTTGCGGATGACCTTCACGGCAACCCCCAAAAACATCCGGTGGTGCGGGATGAGATCAACGCTCAAAACGCGGTTCGAATTGGCACCATCTAAATTAACCGACATCAGCTCTCTGTGTAATGTCAGCCCAGCAATCAGCTCAACGCGATCATCAGGAACAGCGCCCGACCCGCCCGGCGAGGTTGAAGTCCCCCCATCATCGGATGGCGCCAAAGCGGCGATCCACTGGTTTTGTGAAAATACCAAAAAAGAATGCGTTTCAATACTCCACGCCCGCCAGCCCTCGCGCGGCAAATGAAAGGCCCATTGGCCCGCGCGCCAGATGGCAATATAGCCATCATATCCAAAGAACGCCCCGCGCGCCTGGGCGCCAATGCTATAGGTCGCTCCTTCTGATGGCGCCGCTGGGGGCTCACGCACATCGAGCCCGTCGAAGCTCAGATACATAAGTCGATCGATCGCATTCAAGGCCTCGTTCACCGTGACATGTTTTTGTGCTTGATCGGCAATCAGATAAGGCAAGGCCAGCAATGGGGTTCGATCATTGGGCTGAAAAAGGGTCATGAAACGGCTCCTGTAAATCGCGCCCCGCCAAGTGCGGGTGCGGCTGGTCGATCATCCCCTGGAGATGCTGGATCGAGGCATCGGAGAGCGTTTTTCCCACAACACATAGAGGAACCGATGCGCAAGCCTCCGCAATCATCCGCACCGCGCGATACCCGATGGGATTGCCGCGATAGGCGGCCGTCACGCGCTGATGGTAACTCACCAAACTATGCTGCCCCGATGGCCAGGCCGCAGGGCCGCATAATAAATCGTGGGCCATGGAGCGGCTCGACGCGCCAGCTTCTTGGTGCCGATTATCGAGCCCGCGCCAGTGTTTTATTTTTGTCCATAAAGTCATCCGGCTTGCCTTCTCGCTGTGATGGTCATGCAAGATAAGTGCGCGACGCCATCGCTGTCATAGGGAGCGAATTTGGGAGGCAATGGCATGCGGTTTGAGCAAGAGCTCGCCCAATCCCCAGACCAGAGCATCTAGCCGATCCGGGCTGGCGCCACTCCCGCAATAGCGGATCATCTCATCCTCTAAAGCGTCAAACCGGCCATAATGAAAAACCATACCGCGCTCATAAAGGGCCGCAATGGGCTCGGCACGCTGGGCCTTATTCACGCCTGCGCGCACCGCCACAAACTCGATATGGGGGAATTCTCGCAAGATAATGTCGCGAACCAAGCCCCCCCCTTGGTTAACCTCGGCGACCAGCAAACTGGCGCCATATTGGGCATACACCGCCCCCACATGATGCGCCCAGTTTAACGGCGTTAACCCTTGCCGGGTTTCATCGGCCAAAACATAGGCCTCGCCCGATGCCGCCTGCCCGAGAACGATAATACCGCATGCATTGGCCCGTGCGCCAGCCGACACGGCCGGGTCGAGGCTCACAATTACCCGCGCCAAGACGGGCCGCGCAGTGCAGCGCTGGCGCTCCAAAAGATCAGCCGTCCAATAGCCTTGCCCTTGATCCGGCAAGAGTTCACCGTCCAATTCCTGGCGACCAAGGCGGCTGCCCGCATAACGCCCAACAATATCGCGCAAGAATGACGGGGCCAAACTTGCCGCATTGGCCTGGCTGGTGGAACGCGTGACTTTGCACTGCGGATCATCGATCAAAGATCGCAGCAACGGCACAGAGCGTGGTGTCGTCGTGATCATTTGTTGGGGATGCAGACCCAAGCGCAGACCAAATTGCAACATGTCCCAAGTGGCGTCGGTATATTTCCACTTCGCCAACTCGTCACACCAAGCCGCGTCGAATTGTGGTCCGCGCAATGCTTCAGGAGCGGTCGAGGCAAATAGGCGCGCTTGCGCACCATTTGGCCAAACCAGTAACTGTCGGCTTGGGAAAAATTGAGGGCGCTCATGGGTGGGCGATATGGCCAAAATGCCAGACGGCCCCTCCACCATAACCGCGCGCACCGCCGCATAAGTCTCGCCAATAAGCGCGAGCGATCGCGCCGGCGGATCGGCGGAAACCAGCATCCGCACCCACTCCGCACCCGCCCGCGTTTTACCGGCACCGCGGCCTCCGAGAAACAGCCAGCTGGTCCAAGGCTGAGGCGGCGGCCATTGTTCCAACCGTGCCCAAAAAGCCCAATCCCAGAGCAACGCCGTGAGTTCATCATTGCTCAGGGTCTCCAGAAAGGCTTTCCGGAGCACCTCGGGTAGCGAGGCGAGCCAATCGGCGTTGTATGTCCTCAAGAGTGTCCAACTTTGTTTTCATCGTTTGCATTTCATCTTGCGATCCTTGACGCTCCACCAACCGACACAATCCATCCAAGGCCCGTACCATCGTCAAAAACATGCGCAGGTAGCGCTCATCCGCGTCATCCAGCGCTTCTTTATCGGCGGCAAGGCGACCCTCGAGCTTAAGAAACTCGGCAATCAAATGATCCGATGTCTCCCATAAAATTTCACGTCGCTGACGGCCAATGGTCTGTCGGGTCATATTATCGTGACAGGCATCCGACGGTTGTACCGCGAGCGGAGATATAAAAATCGATGGGACGGTAGGTCATAAACGGGTTTGATTAGCGAGGCCGCTCAAGGCGGAAGAAAAATCTCGGCCTTAATATGGGCCTCTATGTGGGCCTCATTCTGGCTTTTGCGTCGGCGTTGCGTTTTGATGATTGACCCCGACACATTCAGCCGATGATGACAAAACCTTATCAAATAGCGTGACGCGCTGCAATAAAAAACGAATTAAAATCAATATATTATAGCATTTTGTGCGTGGCCTTAGCGTGCTTCTCCCCGTAATTTCATGAACTTAGACAGGCCTTATTTCCGGCCACTCCCTTGTTTGATCGGAATTGCCCAACTGGGTTTTGAACTCCGTCCCAAAATATGCTTTGCTCCCCATAATCCAAGAGAGCGCCTTCCCTATCTTACGGGGGCGCAAGAGGCAGCAATGTAAGCTGTGGCGGTGTAGCGAGGGAGAGATCATGCGTTTAGCAGGTCAGCATAATAAAGGGGTCTCAATCGGCAGCGTCCTCGCATTTTTCTGCTTCTTTTTGAGTGTCTGTGCGGCGATGGGCGTAACCAGCGCTAGGGCTGAAACCGCCGACACCCCAGCCGCCACTCACCAAAAACGCGCCGTCAGTTTTGCGACAGATTGGAAAGCCCAAGCCGAGCAAGGCGGGTTTTATCAGGCTCTCGCGAGAGGATATTACGCGGCACGCGGTCTGTCGGTTACCATTCGCAGTGGCGGGCCCGGCGTCAATATTCCGCAATTGCTCGGAGCAGGAGCGATTGAGTTTGGCATGGGGTCCAACAGTTTCATTCCCCTCAACATGGTGCGCCAAGGGGTTCCCGCCAAGGCGGTCATGGCCGCGTTTCAAAAAGACCCGCAAGTCTTAATCACGCACCCCCGCGACGACATTAACAGCCTTGCCGACATGCGCGGTCAGCCGATTATGATTGCCGATGCGACAATAGGTGCTTTTTGGGTTTGGTTACGAGCCACATTTGGCTTTGAAAATAACCAAATACGTAAATACACATATAATCTCGCGCCTTTTTTGGTGAACCCTCAGGCCATCCAGCAAGGCTATGTCACCTCGGAACCCTATATGATTAAGACCCGTGGTCAAATTGAGCCTGAGGTCTACT
>CBFIIU010000031.1:0-6467 GCA_965662735.1 Alphaproteobacteria bacterium | reverse complement strand
GTGCAGGCCGTATGATAGGCCAAAAGTTGCAAAGGCAGTGCATATAAAATAGGTGCTGTAAAATCGTGGCAATCCGGCAAGCCGATCGTGGCCGTACAACCGTCTCCAGCCGCGGCCACGCCCGCTGTGCTCGCCAAAAGATACACCTCCCCTTTTCGCGCCAGCACTTCTTGCATATTGGAAACAGTTTTCTCAAAAAGCGGCCCATCAGGGGCAATGGCGATGACCGGCATATGCTCATCGATTAATGCGATTGAGCCATGTTTCAACTCACCAGCTGCAAAACCTTCGGCGTGAATATAAGAAATTTCCTTGAGCTTGAGCGCACCTTCCAAGGCCAAGGGGAACATGGTTCCACGTCCGATAAACAAGGCACTATGGGCTTCGGATAGATTTTTTGAAATGGCCTCAATGCCATCCTCACAGCGAAGAACATCACTGGCTTGGCGTGGCGTCGCTAATAAGGCTTCCGCGAGCGAGGCTTCTTGCTCAGCGCTGATGTTGTTTTGCGCAATGCCGATGCTGATCGCAAGCGCCGCTAATGTGCCGAGTTGAGCGGTAAAGGCCTTTGTCGATGCGACACCGATTTCGGGGCCGGCATAGGTGGGCAACCACAATTCAACTTCTCGCGCTAATGAACTATTTGGAACATTCACAATGCCAATTGTTGTGAGCCCCATATCCTTACAATGCCGCATCGCCGCAAGTGTATCGGCGGTCTCGCCCGATTGCGACACAAAGACCATTAATGTCTGCGGATTGAGGGGTAATTCGCGGTAGCGAAACTCGGAGGCGATATCGATGCTCGCCGGAATTTTAGCATAACGCTCGATCCAATTACGTCCCACTTGAGCCGCAAAATAGGCTGTGCCACAGGCAATCAACATGACGCGATTAAACTGGCAAAAGTCTAGCTGATGCTCGGGTAATCGAATTTTATTGGAGACGGTATCAATATACTGCCCGAATGTACGCGACAATATATCAGGCTGTTCGTGAATTTCTTTTGCCATGTAATGGCGATAGCCGCCCTTATCGACCATCGCTTGAACTGCATCAATCACCTCGATTGGGCGCTCAACCTGATCCCCGTTATGGGCGTAAAAGGTTACCGATCGGGCGTCAAGAAAGGCCCAATCACCTTCTTCGAGATAGGTGATACGATTAGTATAAGGCGCGAGCGCAAAGGCGTCCGAGCCCAAAAACATTTCACCTTCGCCATACCCAATCGCGAGCGGGCTGCCTGCCCGCGCGACGAGAATTTTATCCGGAGCCTCTTTGAATAAAACTGCGATGGCATAAGCGCCACGTAATCGCGAGAAACAAGCCTGGGCAGCAGCCTCAAGCGTTTGCGCGTTCGCAAGTTCGCGCGTGAGCAAATGGGCAATGACCTCGGTATCTGTATCGGATAAAAACACTGCACCATCCGCGATCAATTCGTCCTTGAGCGCGCGATAATTCTCGATAATGCCATTATGAACAACCGCCACACGATCAGTCGCATGGGGGTGGGCATTGGCCTCGGTTGCCGGCCCATGTGTAGCCCAGCGGGTGTGCCCAATCCCAATATGCCCCTCCAATGGATGGCTTGAGATTGCCTTGTCCAACGCATTAAGTTTGCCCGTGGCCCGGCGCACAGAAATGAGCCCTTCATCCAAGGTCGCGATGCCAGCGCTGTCATACCCACGATATTCAAGACGCTTCAGACCTTCAACAATCCGATCCGCAACAGGAGCCTCAGAAGCAATGCCTACAATTCCACACATGTTTTACGTTCCAATCTGGTTCTTACTTTTTCTGATTTTTAGCTCGAAATTTGCGCGCCCAACCGGCCACAATGCGGCGCTCTCCGCGTGTGACGGCGAGGTCGTCGGCAGCCACTTCACCGGAGATGGCGGTTCCAGAACCGAGATAGGCACCCGCGCCAATGGTCACTGGGGCAATCAATGAGCTATTAGAGCCGATAAAGGCGCCCGCGCCGATGCGGGTGACGTGCTTATTAAATCCGTCATAGTTGCAGGTGATCGTCCCTGCCCCAATATTGGCATGCTCCCCAATTTCAGCGTCGCCAATATAAGATAAATGATTGACCTTAACGCCTGTGGCCAGCTTGGCTTTTTTGGTCTCAACAAAATTACCGATTTTCCCGCCTGAGCCAACATCTGTTCCCTCACGGAGTCGAGCAAACGGGCCGATTTGCGCACCGGAACGAATAGTAGCGCCTTCAATATGGGAGAAGGCGCGAATTTTAACATCCGCTTCTACCGTCACGCCTTTACCGAAATAAATATTCGGTTCGAGGCTTGCCCCTGCCTCAATCTGCGTATCGTAGCGGAAAAAAACCGATGATGGATCTTCCATCTGGACGCCATTTTGTAAATGCTTTTGTCGCAACCGGTTTTGAATAATTTTTTCGGCCTGCGCCAGTGCTTCTTGATGATCGACCCCGAGGACATCCTCAGGAAGGCCTTCGAGTAAGCCAATCCGGCACCCATCCGCATGGGCCATGGCAACAAGATCGGTTAAGTAATACTCACCTTGCGCATTATTAGATTTTAATTTGGGGAGATATTTATGGAGAATAGTGCCTTTCAGGGTCATTGCCCCGCCATTGCAGAGACGAATTTCGCGGGTTTTTTCATCGGCGTCTTTAAACTCAACAATGGCGGTGGGGTGTCCCTTTTCAGTCTGAATGCGCCCGAAGCGTGCGGGATCATGGGGAACAAAACCCAACACTAAAAGATCCGATGGCGTCTGCATCATTTTTGTTAAAACACCCGAATGTAATAACGGGGTATCGCCAAAGACCACGGTTACCAAGCTCTCTTCGGGAACCATGTTGAGAGCCGCGCGAACGGCGTCGCCCGTGCCCAGTGCCTGCTTCTGAATCGCGTGCATAATGTTGGGGTAATGGTGTTGCGCCATCTCCCGAACTTCGTCTTGATCGGGCGCCGTCACCAAACATATATGGGTAAAGCCGGCCCCTAAACCATTGTCAATGACGTGCCCGAGCATGGGGAAGCCAGCTAGTTCATGCAGCACTTTGGGCAGGTTGGAGCGCATTCGCGTTCCCTTCCCCGCAGCTAGAATAATTAGATAATTGTCCGTCATAGGATGCTCACCGCACGCTTTATTAACAACCGAATCAATAGGATCGAGTCATTATTTTAGGCGTTACGGCACAAATCGTAAAATCAAACTTCCTGACTGTTTATTACGCCAGGGTGAATGACTGCATTTTGTGCGGAAGCTCTCGGTTAGGAAGCCAGCGCGTCCAAGCCGATCTCTGCCAAAGCCTCCTGCCCCGCTTTCACACTGGCAACAAGCGCGACGCTGGTCGGCAAGAAGTTATGCGCAAAAAAGCGAGCGGATGCTTGTTTGCGAAGGGCAAAGGCGCCGTCATAAGCACGACTGGCCACAGCACCGCGCATCAGATAATGCCCGCCGGCGACTAGACCAAACTGCCGTAGATAGGGCGTTGCCCCGGCTAAGCTATCAAGCGATCTTGATTTGGTTTGTTCGAGCATCCACTCCGTGGTGTCGCGTAAAGCGTCCAAAGCCGCTTCGAGGTGATCGGCCATCATGTGAAACTGCTTGTCGTTGATGGCGCGGCATGACGCAATGGTCTCAGAAATATCTGCAAAATAACCACGCACAATATTGCCCCCATCTAACCCAATTTTCCGGCCGACCAAGTCCATGGCTTGGATCCCATTTGTGCCCTCATAAATAGTTAAAATGCGGGCATCGCGCACATGCTGAGCCGCGCCGGTTTCCTCCACAAATCCCATGCCGCCATGCACTTGAACGCCAATCGCAGCCACCTCATTAGCAATATCAGTGCTGAAGGCTTTGGAGATGGGTGTAAGGAGATCATTTCGCGCTTGCGCTTCTGCATCGCCCGTGCTATGCGCAAGATCTGCGTAGACAGCATTTTCACTGCAAATCGCCCGCGCCGCGTCGGTTAGGGCGCGCATCTGTAACATCATCCGGCGAACGTCGGGGTGCTCGATAATGCGAACCGCGTCATGATCATCTTTGCCTGCGCCTGGGGCGCGTCCTTGTTTCCGCTCTTGGGCGTATTCTAGCGCCTTTTGGGTGGCCACTTCGGCAACGCCAACGCCCTGCAATCCAACATGCAGGCGCGCATTATTCATCATGGTAAACATGCACGCCATGCCCTTATTCTCGGCGCCGATTAACCATCCCGTTGCACCGCCCTGCTCGCCAAAGGCCATGACACAGGTTGGGCTCGCATGAATGCCGAGTTTTTCTTCAAGGCCAATGCATTTCACATCATTGGCTTCGCCCAGCGTGCCATCCTCATTCACTAAAATTTTGGGCACAAGAAATAACGAGATGCCTTTGGTTCCTGCAGGGGCATCGGGCGTGCGCGCTAACACCAAGTGAATGATGTTATCGGTCATATCATGATCGCCATAGGTGATATAGATTTTGGTTCCGGTGATTTTATAGCTTCCATCCGCTTGCGGAATGGCTTTGGTTTTAACCGCGCCCACATCTGACCCTGCTTGAGGTTCTGTTAAATTCATCGTGGCCGACCATTCGCCACTGATAATCTTGCGAAGATATTTCTCTTTTTGCTCTTCTGACGCACGGGCCGCGAGCGCCTCAATGCCACCATTTGACAACATGGCGCATAGCTGGAAGCCGATATTTGAATTCATCATCTCCGTAACCGCATTCGACAATGCCAAGGGGAGGCCCTGTCCGCCATAGGCTTGAGGCGATGAAAGAGTTGGCCAGCCACCTGCAACATAATGTTGATAGGCGACTTTGAAGCTCTCGGGAACCGTCACGCCATCTTGGGTTAAATGAGCCCCCTTTTGGTCGCCATCCCAGCTGGCCGGCGCCACAAAATCATTGGCCAATTTTGCCGCCTCTTCCAAAATAGCGTCAACAAGATCTTCGCTCAGATCGGGGTACTGACCTCCTTCGATGAGACGACGGAAACCAGCCTCTTCCATGAGCGAAAATCGAATGGCTTGAACGGGCGCGCGATACGGCATAATTTATTCCTGTTACTGACTGTGACTGAATTATAACTCTCGTGAGGGTATACCATGCCCTTTAGCTCCGTCAAAATAGGGCATTTTGACCATCCTTAAGGCGCATAAGCTCTGCCGAGCCGGCATTAATCCCAGCAATGTTAAATGTGAGGAGTATCCGATGATTTCATATGACCTATCAGATGGTGTTGCCAGCTTGACCCTGGACGACGGCAAAGCCAATGCACTGGGCTTTGATATGATCGAAACCTACCGATCGCATTTGGCAAAGGCTCAATCAGAAGCTGACCTTATTGTGATCCGCGGGCGCCCGGGTGTGATGTCGGCGGGATTTGACCTGAAAGTTATGAAAACTGAACCCCACCGCGTCGCTGACATGGTTCGCAACGGGGCTGAGCTCTTAGTAGAAACCCTCATGTGCCCGACACCAGTTATCATGGCCTCAACCGGACATGCAATGGCTGCAGGGGGCTTATTAATGCTCACTGCCGATATCCGGCTTGGGATGCAAGGTGAGTTTTTCTATGGTCTGAACGAGACAGCTATTGGCATGGTGATGCCCGATTTTGGTCTGGAACTCGCGCGCTATCGCTTAGGAGAAACAGCCCTGGATGAAGCCGTTTTAAACGCTCAGCTTTATGCGCCATCAGCTGCGCAACAAATCGGATATTTAGATCATGTCGCGTCTTCTGAACTCTTCGAGCAAAGCTTATCTGATCTGATCGAGAAAACGCGGAAATTGGATTTAAAAGCCTATCGAGGAACTAAGAAAAAATTGCGGTATGATTTGGGGCAACGCATTCTCGCGAGCCTCGACGCCGATAATTTAAACATTGCCGGTTAAGCAATGCTTAGCGTGCGTCGGGCCGGCGCGCTTTGGTAAATAATCGATAGAAATTTTCGGTTGTGATCTGTGAAAACTGCTCAACGGGAAGGTTGAACAGATCTGCGAGATAGGACGCGGTATGCGCCACAAAGCTTGGCTCATTGCGTTTTCCCCGATGCGGTGTCGGAGCCAAAAACGGAGCGTCGGTTTCAACCAGCAATCGATCCAATGGAATGCTGCGTATCGTGTCGCGTAAGGCGCCGGCATTTTTGAAGGTCGCGATCCCACTGATCGAAATATAAAATCCAATATCGAGCGCCCGCTGGGCTAATTCCGGCCTCGCCGTGAAACAATGAATAAGGCCTGGAAAAGCCCCCTTTTGGGCCTCTTCCTCAAGAATATCAGCGGTATCAATATCAGCGTCACGCGCATGGACAATAAGTGGTAATTGGGTCAACCTTGCCGCACCAATATGGGCACGAAAATTACGTTGCTGATCGGGAATAGGACTGTTTTCATAATAATAATCTAAGCCGGTTTCGCCGATCCCGACGACTTTAGGATGCTCGGCAAGCGCCGCAATCTCATGCGGCTGTGCATGTGTTTCGCGC
>CBFIIU010000030.1:0-6871 GCA_965662735.1 Alphaproteobacteria bacterium | reverse complement strand
ATTTGCCCCAAATTCGAGGCGGCCGCAGTGTGAATAATCGCATGGTGCCCTTCTTGGCGCATCGTTTCCAAAAAGGCGAGAGCCGTGAGCGGGTTTACAAAGGCCGAGGCCGCGTCGGCGGCGGAGGTGCCTTCTTTATGGGCAAGGCAGGTCAACGCAGGGACACAGGCATATTGCGCGAAGCTCGCCCGCGGCATAATCGAGACCAGTTTCCCCATCAGCTCTTGAGCATCGGCGCCGGCGGCAACCACCACCCCAGCCCCCTCATTGCCCACGGGCAGGGTTTGATCGAGACGCGCCTGCACCATCGGCATATGGGCTTGTGCAATCGGCGCGGTGAGGCAGTGCCGATCGGCATCATATTGAGCCTCAGCCAGGTTTGCCGGCCCAAATAGAGGCCACATATCGGAAGGGTTGATCGGCGCCGCATCGATGCGCACAACCACCTCATGGGCTTTTGGCGTTGGCATATCCGTCGCCGTCATGGCTAGCTCTAACGTGCCATTGCTGTGTATGGTTGATAAGATCTGCTGAAACTGAGACATTTTGTTTTCCTCTAACTAAACAGGGCGCCCGCGCCTAAAGCGCAAGCGTTTCAATATTAAGCTGGCCGGCCAATCCAGCACTGCGGTGGTGGGCGATGGCTTGGTAGCCTGGCGATGTGGTCATGTCCCACATGGCGCGCCGGGACGGATATTGAGCAATCGCGATACTATCCCACAGCTCATCGACGGTTCCAATGGCAAGCCGAGAGACTTTGCCCGAAAATATAATTTGTCCGCCAAATTCTTGAATTAGGTCCGAGACGGCATCCGCATAACGCCCATAGGCTTCGGCGCCACTGATCGAATTTTCTGCGGGGTCTTGGTAAGAAGCGGTCTCCCTAAACTTCAACATATTGACCATAAAGATGGGGCCTTCTTCCGGCGCTTCCGAAAATCCGGCCAGTTGATCTTTGTTCGGGTAGATCTCATTGGTTACATTCATCGCGCATTCTCCTGTCCCTGCAGTGAACACTAGCCCGCCGCGCGCAATTAAGGCAAATTGTATCGCGCTGCCCGCATTAAAAAGGAGAGTTAAATGTCACAGCTTCGTTCGGTGGTCATTGGAGCCACAGGTCTGATTGGGCGAGCACTCGTCGACTGCCTTGTGGCGCATCCGGCTTATGACGCGCCGACAACGCTGACACGACGTCCTTTGGAGGTTGAGGGCACACGCAACCATGTGATTGATTTCGACCATCTCGACGCCGCTGATGCGGTGATCGGTGGCGATGTCGTGTTTTCCTGCCTTGGCACAACGCGTCGGCGCGCCGGCTCCCTCGCAGCTCAGAAAATTGTCGATGTTGACTATCAATTCGCAGTGGCGCAGCGCGCCCGCCAAAAGGGCGTGCCGCATTTTTGTTTGGTGTCGTCTAGTGGTGCTCATCCGACGTCGCGCTCTCCTTATTTGCAAATGAAAGGCGAGTTGGAGGAGCGCGTGCGCGCCTTGCAGTTTGAGCGGCTGACAATTTTTCAACCCTCGCTTCTTTTGGGCGCGCGCGATCATCATCGGCCTGGTGAAGAAATGGCCGCGCGCATTCTACCATGGATCACGCGCCTGCCATTTTTGCGCGCATATCGCCCGATAGCTGGCGAGCTGGTGGCCCAAAAAATGGCTGCAGATGCGACGCAGTCGCGTCACGGCGAGAGCGTTTATCGGTTAGACGAAATTTTTGAGCTTGCCTAATTGTGGTGATCCAGGCTGGGCCGGAGTGAGGACTCAATGAAAGGTCGAGAGAGGTGTCTCGAGCCTCTGCCCTTTATTTTAGGATCCTGAGTTTAAGCTATTGGAAAAAACACCGATCACAACAACGCCCGCGACGATCAGGCTGATGCCTGCGAGGCCTGCGGTATCTATGGTTTGGTTAAAAATAAACCGACCGATCAGAGAAATCAGAACAATGCCCAAGCCCGACCACATCGCATAAATCAGTCCCACAGGAATGGAACGAATCACGACCGACAGAGCGAAAAATGCGATCGCGAAACACACGGCCATAACGATTAAGGGGATAGGGCGGGTGAAGCCATCGGATAACTTCAATGCGGAGGTGCCTAGAACCTCAGCGACGATAGCGATCATTAAGTAAATGGACCAATGCATGTTATGTCTCTTCGTATAGTGTGTGTATGTTACGAGTGTTCGAGAAGGGCGCAAGCTTAGTTTAAATGAACGTCGGTGAGGAGGTCGGTATGTCCGAGAGTGATGATCAACTGAAACTCGTCATGTTCGTGCCCGATGCCTATCGCGAGCCCGTTAAACAGGCGGTTTTTGCGGCCGGGGCCGGTGGCCAAGGATTGTATGACTGCTGCGCTTTCGAACAACCCGGCTACGGCCAGTTCCGCCCACTTGCCGGCAGCGCGCCTTTCTTAGGCAGCCCCCATACGCTTGAGCGGGTTGAGGAATGGCGCATTGAAATGCTGGTTCCAAGGGCGCGATTATCCGAGGTCATCACCGCCTTGCGACACGCCCACCCGTATGAGGAGCCGGCTTTCGACATTTTCGAGCGCCTCGCGCCCCCCAAATAAAGGCGCCTCACGCCGCTTTACCGATCGCGGCTCACGCCTCTTTATCGATCGCGGCTCACGCCTCTTTATCGATCGCGGCTCACGCCGCCGAGCGTCTTCAAATTGATGAAAAGCATGATCGAGCTTGAAGGCGGCAAAGCGCCAATTTGTGTATTGTCTTTGGTGTAACGTAACTCAATGTCAGTGCATTCGTCTCGGTAGGATAAGCCAGCGAATTCGCGCACCATCTCATTGGTCTCAAGATTTTCGAGGCGTTTTCCGCGCACAAACCAGTTCGACGCTAGTTTGAGCTCGCCCTCAATATTTAATTCCTCGCGCTCGGCACCGATCTGGCCCTGCTCGTAAAAATTATACTGGGCCTGAACTGCGATGGGCGCGGCGTCAAAACGGAGCGATGTCCGATGGCGTAAGATATCGCCACTCGATTGGTCAATGCGCAATGTATTATTGAGCAATAGGCTGCGATAGCTGATTTGGGTCTCGGTTACGAGATTAGAATCATCTTCGCCATATCCTGTCGCCTCGGCATAGGTCTCGCTCGCAAGATTATAGGATTGACCGACGAAAAATTCGACCGTCACACCCGAATGATGGGCGAGCGAATAAGCAAGGCCTAAATTGGCTCGGCTTAGCTCCGAGCCGGCTGCATTAATTTGAAATAGATCGGTCGCCGAGAGATCGCGGGCGACATCACTCCGCAAATATTGGGTCTGAAGATTGCGATCGGAGGCTACACCGACCACTTGCATACGCGGTGCGAGGCGTTGCGTGGCGGTCGGCCCAAACCGGATGAGCGGGTATTCAGCATTGATCGCGGTGACGTTCGATACAAAGGTATCATTCTCTGCCGTGCCGGGTCGGGTTTGATCGGCTGCGACTTGATAGTCGAAGTGATTAAGCTCGCTTTGATTGGTCATCGTCCAAACCGTGCCGTTGGATGCAATGCGTTTCTTGGACCACAACACTTGCGACGACAGCTCTGTGAGGTTTAGCCCAAAATCCCGGCGCGTATGCTTGACCGTATTTTTCAGTTGCACTTGCCCGCCCCAAACGGCCCCATCAAAACGATGGAGATGCTGGAGATAAGGCGCAATGTCGTGCACGCGCCCCTCGGATACGGTGTCATTGATATAGCGATATTGACTGACATCGACCCGAACCGTCCCTTCGCCGGCGCCGCCTGAATATCCTTTCGATAAATTAAGCTTGTTGTTAAAACTCGTGGCGTCGCTGATGCGGTAGCGGTCGAAAAACAAATCATCGGTTGGCTCTTCAATCACAAAATTCAGCTCGGTTGTTCCTGCGCTAAAAGCCCCTTTGCCCATAATGCCACCGCGAAAGGCGTGATCGCCATCAATGGTCGCCAATTCATCTTGGGGGGCATTCCCATATAGCGCCAACTCATAGCTGCCGTGATTGGTGAGGTGACGCCAATCGGTCTCCAGAACGAGCCCCTCATCGCGGGTCATTTGAGGCTTCACGGTCAGGTCATAATTAGGCGCGAGGTTAAAAAAGTAAGGTGTCGTGATGTAGGCACCGAGCCGCCCATCATTGCCCAATTCGGGAGCCAGAAAACCGCTGCGCTTGCGCACATTGGGGCTCGGATGGGCCAGATAAGGGATATAGAGGACAGGGATACCGCCCAGCTCGATGCGATTGTGCCACGAGCTGATCGTCTCAGTGGTTTCATCGTGAACGGCTTCGCTCGAACGGACTTGCCATTGTGGGTCGCCCGTCTCGCATCGGCGGCAGGCTGTATAGCTCGCATCGTTGAGTGTGGTTTGTGCGCCGGCGTGATAGTCCACTGTATCGGCTCGCAGCGTAGCGTCATTCGGCAAATTAACCTGCGCAGATTGCAGTCGCCCCTTTTTAAGGGTGCCGTCCAATGTCGCCTGATCTGCTGTCACCGACAGACCATTGCCACGATCCACGGACACGTCACCCTTGGCATCAATTTCGTCATTTGCCCAGATCAGCTGGTCCGCTCTCAAGCTTGTATTGTCGAACTGCACGATCACATTGCCTTGCGCCGTGGTCGCGCCGCTCGCTTGATCCATCCGCAGCTCATCAGCCTCAATTGAGGGTGCTTCCTGGCCTTGAACAGAAGAGAGGCTCGACGCAGCTAAGAAAGAAAATGTGAGAGCGGTCCCGGCCAATGTCATAAAAGCTAGCCTTTTGCGCATAATGCGTAGATAGGTGATTTCGGGGGCGTCGTGTGGGTTAATGCTCTTAATATCCAGCAAACTCGTCATTCGTTTGATGCCCCTCTTTTCACGATGCCACTTCTGTCGCGATGCTAACTCTGTCGCGATGCTATGTCGGTCGAGATGCTATGTTGTTTGCCTGTGCTACGCCCATGCAGTTACACATCATCACATCAATTTTCATCGACAACTTATCAAGTTGCGTGGTTGAAGGCCACTGCTCAATGACACGCCTATTGGAAGTTTTTTCCGCAGCGTACCGGTCGGGTCACGGAGTTAATCCATGGACATCTATGCAGAAAGTTTCGATGCAGATGCGGTTTTGCGCAATTTTCGCCCGACCATGATCGACATAACAAGATAGCTCAGAAAGATGGCCGCCCAGAGTATAATGCTCAGGGATGAACCAAATAGGCTTGTAATCCCCCAGCCTGCGCCGGCCATCGCACATGCAACCAATAAGATAATGCCTAAGGTCTGTCGGGGCGTGGCGCCCGCTTGCATGATGAGGTGGTGAAAATGTGTGCGGTCGGGCGAGAAAGGTGAGACCCCGCGCGCCAGTCGGCGGAAGATCAAGGAAACGGTATCCATGACGGGAACCGCCGTAATCCACAGCACCATGGCGGTCGGAAAAGGCCGCTGGCCATGATCAAGCGCGCCCTCGCTCGCTTTAATGAGCAATACGCCCACCATCAGCCCGATCAGCATGCTGCCGCTATCGCCGAGGAATATTTTGCGTCCAGGAATAAACCCGAGGTTAAAGACAAGGAAAGCGCATAAGCCGCCAATAAGCGCTAAGCTGACATGGATGAAGAAGGGGGTGGCCTGTCCGTTTAAATAAACGACGAGCACCATCAAACAGGTCAGGGTGAAGGTGGCTAAGCTTGCGGCCAGCCCATCAATGCCGTCGATCATATTAAAGGCGTTGATCATGCCCGTTAAGGCAATCACCGAAAAAACCATCCCCGTGACATAGGAGCCGGTAATGTCCTCGCCGAAAAATAGGCCAAAATTGGTTACAACGGCTCCGCCGCCAATCACCGCAATCGCCGCGGCGAGTAGCTGGACCAATAATTTAAAGGAAGCCGAGAGCTGCCAGCGATCATCGGCAATACCGGTGATGACCAACACCATACCGCCCATGATCAGCCAGCCTGGATTGGGAATGCCCGAAAACAGGGGCAGGGTCAGCAGCATCAAAGCGAGGGCCGGGCCTCCAATGAGCGGAATATTGCCCGTATGATGTTTGCGCCCACCGGGGCGATCAACGAGCTGAAGTCGGTGCGCCAGCGGCCCAAGAACGAGCACGAACAAGCCGACAAGGGCCGCCCCCATTGCCAGGGCTTGAATGATGGAAAACAGTGTCAAATGCTCTGACATGTGCACAAAAAATTTGTCATATCATTGGACATGCGCGATGCTCCCTCAGCGCTTTTTTGTCTCCAGGTCTGACCCATTATCTATCAATCACCTATCGATCAGATAGGTTCACACCTACTTAGATTATCGGGTTAGCTAAGCTTCTGAAGTTTGTCAACTTGACAGCTTATGTCTTCCTCGGGCACTAGTTTGTGAGCGGGTGGGTTCAATGGTTGCGTGGATGGGGGTTGGTATGGTTGAGATGGGTCGGGTCTTGAGGATGCTTTCGGTGATTATGGCGGTCTCGTTTATCGCCTCAGCCGGGCCGAACGGTATTGCGCGTGCCGATGGATTGGAAACAGGGGATGGGGTGGTTCTAGCCAGCTCGACACCGGGTGCAGAAAGCATGCGCGATGTCCTGTCCAATATGCGTTGGGGGGGTGGTCTGGCGGGCGCCAGCTATCCGCATTATCCAGGAGCCGATCAAGATGATCAGGTCGTCCTGCCTATTCCGTATCTCGAATATTACGGCACTTACTTTCAAATTGATAATGATGGCTTGGCGGCGCACCTGTTCAAGAACGACCGGCTGGTGCTCGATGTCAGCGTCAATGGAGCCTTACCGGTTGATAGTGAGGATAATCGGGCGCGATCCGGCATGCCCGATTTGGAATTTATGGGCGAAATTGGCCCTTCTGTGCAGCTGACACTCGCTCGTGGCGCGACATGGCAGGCGCG
>CBFIIU010000029.1:0-6972 GCA_965662735.1 Alphaproteobacteria bacterium | reverse complement strand
CAGCTTCATGAGGCGCGTGACAAAGAGCGGGTTCAGGGGCTGAATGATTTTGTGGTGTTCGGTGGCGTCACATTGGCGTCGCTTGCTTCTGGCGGTTTAATGAATTGTTCGGGTGGCTCCGTGCTTGCCGGCTGGTCGGCCGTCAATATTGCCATGCTGCCCTTCCTCGCCCTTGCCGCGCTTGCTTTGGTTTGGCTCAAGGTTTCAACGGGCCGCTCCGCCAAATAGATTGGGCTTAGGGCCTCTATCCTCTTTTTTTAAAATCGGGCGGTCGTTTTTCGAGAAATGCCGCAATCGCCTCCGCATGCTCGGGCGATTCATAGGCGCGATTGAGGGCATCCATCTCCCGTTTCTGTACTTTATGATGGCTCTGCACCTGGGCCTAGTCTATCCCGATGCAGTTTTCACAGACAGCCATAAATCAGACATTTTCATCCAGTTGACAGCCCACCTCTGATGCGCATTTACTTGGTTCAGGAATGCGCGCCTGAAATTTCGAAAATGGACGGCGAAGCACTTAAAGGTGAAATTTTGTTCCTATGTCGCCGAGTCATTCGTGGCCGATTCATTCGTGGCCGAGTCATTCACGGGCTTAAGGCGCATAGGCAGGACGTATCAGAGTGAGGACCGTTGACCATGACCCTTTCCAACATTCATACACAGGATGCCATCGCGGTCGCACAGCTTATCCATGCCGGTGAGTTAACATCCGAAGCGGTGACCGAACATCTCTTGAGCCGGATCAAACGCCATGCTGAGTTAGGCCCTTATGTTACCGTGGCCGCGGAGCAAGCCTTGGCCCAAGCTCGACAGGCGGACCAAGACATTCAAAGCGGTAAAATCCGCTCCGCACTTCATGGCGTTCCCATCGCGGTTAAAGACTTACTCGCCACACGCGGTTTACGGACAACCAATGGGGCACGCATTTATCGCGATGCCGTTCCCGATTATGATGCAACCGTCGTCGCCCGATTAAATGAGGCAGGAACAATATTGCTCGGCAAATTGCATCTGACCGAAGGCGCCTTTGCCCGTCACCATCCCGATGTACAAATCCCTATCAATCCCTGGGACGCCGGCTTATGGTCCGGCGTATCATCCAGCGGCTCCGGTGTCGCTACCGCGAGTGGTTTGTGCTTCGCCAGCCTTGGAACTGATACAGGGGGTAGCATTCGGTTCCCATCGGCGTCGAACGGTATTGTCGGGTTAAAGCCCACTTATGGCCGAGTCTCCCGATATGGAGCCTTTCCGCTCGCATATTCACTCGACCATATCGGCCCCATGACCCGATCAGTGCGCGATGCAGCAGCAATGTTACAGATTATTGCCGGCTTCGATGCAAATGATCCAACGAGCAGTCGGCGTGCCGTGCCTGACTATCTTGCCCACGCCCAATTCCCGAGCGAACTGCGGGTTGGCGTCGACTTACAGTATAATTCAGGACAAACCGCACAAGCGCATCGCGACGCTTTGACGGCCGCCCTATCATTGCTCAAGCGACAAGGCTGTGAGATTGTTCCGATCACGATTGATCATCAGGCTTTGTCGGAGGGCTGGCCGATCACCACCGCCGTTGAGGCGTTGGACGCCCATGCCGACACGTTTCCGGCGCGGCGCGATGATTATGGGCCGTTAGCAGATTTGCTTGAGATGGGCCTGGCAATACCGGCATCAGCCTATATGCAAGTTGAAATGGAACGGCGCGCCTTTAATGCCCGGCTCGATGATATTTTTACGCAATGTGATCTCATCGTGTGCCCGTCTATGCCCATGTATCAGCAGCCCAAAGAGGGCTCGTCCGAGGCCGAAACGGCCGAGGCCAATTTATCCGAGACACTCAAATATACTGCGGCCTGGGATTATTCGGGAAGCCCAACGCTGTCGCTGCCATGGCCGACATCGCATGGGGCTTTACCAGCTAGCATTCAGCTTATCGGCCGTCATTTTGATGAAGCAACATTGATTGCCGTCGGGCAGTATTTGGAGCGAGAGCGCGGCCCGATCACTATGCCGCTTGACTGATGTCATTGCTGAGATCATTGCTGAGATTATTGCTAAGACCACCGCACAGATTACAGAAAGCCTGATCCTGTTCGCCGGTTATCGGCCCAGATCGATGCTGACTAATCGGTAGCCCACATCAAGTTCAGTCGCTTCTGCGAGATGGGAATAACGGCTGTGCCAAACCCCGCTTTCGAGATCGCGCTGTAATTTTTCCAGTCCTTCTTGCAGACTGCTTAATGCCGAAAACGCGGAAATACCGGCGCGGATGCGCGGCGACAAATAGGCCTCTGGGCGCTTCCAAAATGCACCGAGAAACCCATCCACACAGCCCTCTGGCACCATGAGGGGGGTGACGGTGAGGGGGCCAAAAAACGCCTCAAGATCGGCTAAATTGGGGAATATTGCGCGATCGTTTTCATTAATCTCGGGAAAATAATCTGCTGTAAGCCAAAACGAAACGGCGTCCGGCACATAGGTGAGCGCAACAAAGCGATCCCGGGCAACCCGCCTGACCTCTTGAAAGGCCCGCTTCTTGTCGTGCCAATGATGCATTGAGAGTACCGCCAATGCATGTGAAAAGGATTGATCTGCAAAGGGAAGGTCTTCCGCCGCGGCCTGGACAACGGGATGCGCCGCTAAAGGCCTTTGCGCAATCATCACGGAAGAAGGCTCCACGGCCACCAGCTTAATATGCGGGGGTTCATAGGATCCAGCACCGGCGCCGATATTCACGATATCCGTCGCCCCGGCTAATGCTTCAGCAATCTGTCGATTAATCTCTGGGTCACTGCGGCGTGTGGTCTGATAGCCCTGTCCGATTTGGTCATAGAGCGCCATTTGCTATGATCGTGCCTTTGATCGTGTCTTTGACAGTGTATTTGATGGGGCTGTACGAGGCTTCATCACCTGAAGGCTGCATCCGCTTCGGCTCAGCAAAACGCCTTAGTCAAAATACGAGCAGCAATAATTAGAGATCGTATGCACTTTCAATTTAAACGATGCATGAGCGGGCACATCGAATTTTTGCGGCCCCGAAATATGCTGCCACTCTTCAGCACCTGGCAACAGCACGTCCAATGTGCCGGATGAAAAATCCATCTCTTCGGCCGCCGCGGTCGTAAATTCGTAATCGCCGGGCAACATAACACCGAGTGTCTTGCGTGAACCATCAGCAAGATAAATGCTGCGGCTGATGACCTTCCCATCAAAATAAATATTGGGTTCGCGGGCCACGCGCACATTTTCAAAATCGGACATGAAACTCTCCAAAACCTAAAGGGTAGAAACGCCGAGGCATCCTTAAATGAGATTAAACGGATAAACAAGCGCTGTTGGATCATTGTTCCTACTATGCTGCGCAACTATGCTGCGTAACCGCTCTCCTCTCTATCTCAAAGAAGGCAATAAGCTCTGGAATCGCCCTACTCGGGGCTGGTCATATATTGAGGTGCCAAATGCGCGTAAATCATATCGCAGGCATAGGCCGCAGAGGGTAACTCATCCCCAGCGCCATACATTTTGACGGTCATGATTGATTTGGGCTTGGTTCGCCCCATTGGCCCAACGGTCGAGCTGTAACAACTATGCCCATAGCAATTCGTCATATAAAACGGGTCTTCAGCACTTATATCGGCGCTGTCGTCTTGGATGATCGGCAAGAAATGAGTAAACCCGTTTTGCCGACAGAGCCCAGAGGCCTTCAGCAAGGCGTAATCTCTGATCACATCGGCCCGATCATAAGCACTGCCCAAAGCGCGAATCTCAAACATATCCTTGTTCAACTGAACAAAATTCACCCGACCAGATTGCTCCGACTCCAAATAAGATGAGGCATATCCGGTCAGAAAAACACCGCATATTACGAGGCAGAAAATTCTTTTCATCGCTATCCTGTTTTAACCCTGTCGCCCGCTTCATCCAAATTTGATGTCAATCGCCCCTCGCGGCACGCTATTTTGAATGTTCTGTTTTTAATGTTCGCCTATTTTGCGGGCTTTTTCTTGAGCGGGATCACATAGCTTGATGGATATTCCCGATGTTTATCAGTAATCGCATCGGTAATACCAAAATCCAAGAAAACAGCACTCGCGACTATTTTTCCCCCGACGACACTTGGCACTGACGCCACCACAGTTCGACCATCTTCGACTTTGCAATCTAGGATCAAATTATCATCACTCCGTCGAACCATAGGCGTACCCGGAACCTCGACTTCTATCGCCATCCGCTTATTGGTCACTCGACATTTGCCATTGCTCCCATCGCTAAACGACAGAGCCATCGGCATATAGGCGTCATTGGTCAAGGTCGCACACCCCACCATCCCAGACAGGGCTGCAGCTGCAAAAGTTACTTGCGTTATTTTTAATCTGGCTTTTTGTAATCTGATTGAGAACGTCATTGGAAACATTAATCCTTCCTTCGGCTGGCCGTTTTTTTCGGGCTCATTATTGAGAGTCACATTTTTACGCCGAGTTTGCCTCACGCCCGATTTGCTTTACGCCGGTTTAAAGTAGGCGGGCCTCTTAAACGGATAGGTTCCCTTGACCCCCAAAACCCTGGGCGCGCGCCTAACATCGTGAGAGCCCCCCACCATTTTGGGGTCTATTGAACTGGGAGCTATTGAAGCAGTTCAAAGAAGCGGTTCTGACATGATTATTCGGGCGCCAGTTAAACGAGAAACTCAACCAAGCTCCAAGAGCCTAAATTCTAGAATTTTCCTGTGTGTCGCCTATTTTTTCTCATCGCTCAGATTTGAAAAACAGCGCGAAAATGCGCGCGCCCTCATAGATCCGCTTTGAGCACTACGCGGTCGAGACATCTTATTCCATTTTCAAAAATGGGGTCGGGATAGAGCGCAAAGTAATCAATTTCAATATGCGAGAGCCGAAATCCACATTTTTGATATAACGCCAATTGCGACAGGCTCGAATTACCCGTGCCGACAATAATGGATGTCGCCCCTTGAAGCGCGCACCAAGCCTTAACCGCGTGGATCATTTTCTTGGCAAGGCCGCGCCCCTGATAATCGCGAGCGACCGAAATATTTTTAAGCTCGGCGGTCTCATCCGTCACCACCACGGCGGCGATCCCAACGCTCTTGTGTTGATCTGTGCAGACGAAGATCTGCGCCCGTGCAATATATTGATTGACCGCCTCAACACTCGGATCCGCTTCTAACAGCAATGCCATCATGCTTTGCGTCACGGGCCCCTCATAGGGCTGAACTTCAAAACTTTCTGTCATATTCGAGACGGTAAATCAGCAAACACCGTACCGCAATCAAAACTGCAATCCCCCCGGCCGACGCTCAGAAGATACATAAAAAGGCTTTCTTGACCCAACCACTAGTCTGACGAGAACCAAACTGGCCTCGATCTATAGCGGATCGCCGCCGAGAACCGCCGGTGTTTCGCAATAGCGATGTAAAATATAATCGCGATGTTTCTCAAGCCGCGGGCTAACCGTTTGGGCTACTTCCGGTACCTTTGAAATCATTTCAAACATGGCCAACATGCCTTGGTTTTGTTTTGTGCGCGTCATAATTTCTGGCGGCGCCGGGATAGCCAACATGCTGATCGTGGCCCAATAAATATCAACCGCACTGATGGCATCACCGACCAAATATGTCGACCCGCTGGCTTCTTGGGCGGCTAAGCGCGTGTCGATGAGCTTAATAATCTCGCCCATTTTGCGAGGCGCGACGCGGCTGGCCTCCTCGCTATAGCCATATTTGCGCCCGAGCGGCCCATCGTTCAAAATGCGCATATTCCACACCAAACCATCTTCGGCCAGAATAATCGCGCATAGACCGAACATATCGACACGCTGGGCGATATCATCTGGGATCAACTTAACGCTATCGGGGGCGCCAATGGCTTCCGCCAGCGCTAATTGCTCCGTCCACACATTACGCGGGCGTTCCGCATTGTGGAACATGGTTGGGAGGCTGGTTTGACGGGTTAGCTCGTAAAGCTTTGCCTGCCGATCTTCACCGGTCTCTTTATCGACACCCATCATGGGGTGCAACACCCGAATGATCGGGATTTTTTTAACATAGCAAATATTCTTAAGGGCCTCGGCATAAATCGCCTGCATGCCCGGTATAAACGTAATACGGGTGCCCGTGGTCATGGCCGCTGCGGCTTCCAGCGAGATAAATTCAACCTTATTTGATGCGCTTTCCATTTTACTCTCTCCTCGCGATGACACAAACACAGGCGCTCGCAACTTTGAAACAGTTTGCAGGTAAACAAGGAGAGCTTCAATCAGTTTAATGTGACCCAGCCCCCTTATTCGGCAGCGAAGCCGAATATTTTTATCAATATTTTTGTACCCTCAGACTTGTCCTCAAAAGCTCTCCTGGCAACTTTTGCCGCTTAACATGTCTTTAAATGCGCTGAACTGACCTTGGTTTAAAGCGCGGCTCGCCCACCACGTCGCATGCGCATGGAGGTCTCGTTCAACATCAATGACCAGCCCCCACATAGGGGCAATTTGATGGGGCAAGAGCGAGTATCGTACATCCGTGACCAAATTTTTGTCCGCATCAAAACCCAGATAATCCTGCGAGAACCAGCGAAATCTCTCAATATCTTTTTGTTGCTGACTGCCTTCTTTCAAGGCCGGCAGATGGATTGGATAGTCAAATACTTGGGTTGTCTCTCCCGAACACCACATGGATGACCCAACAGTTCGAATGGCATCGACATAAAACGCATTGTCATGCTGATAGATGGACTTCCATAAAATCAGATTTCCAAATGAAGGCTTGAGGGTCAGGCGCTGCGCCTCATGCCCTCTCGAATGAGCAAGCTCGGTCGCGGCTGACCGGGCTCGCTCATATTGAACAAACCCCAGCGCCAGATAAGACAGCATCCAGCCGATCGCAATAAAACTCAATCGTCGTTTTCTGGTTTTGATGGCCGCCCCAACCAAAACCAAAGCCGGCAGGGTGAAAAGCGGGTC
>CBFIIU010000028.1:1069-8084 GCA_965662735.1 Alphaproteobacteria bacterium | reverse complement strand
GCTGTGTGGCCACTGTGTGGCCACGCTGGGCAGTCGTCATATTCTCTTTCACACGACGCCGTCCTTTCATCATTTCTCGAGCACACAAAAAAACAGCGCCTCAAGGGCGCTGTTTATATGTTTGCAAGGGAGAACCTATTGTAGGAGGGAGAGGACAGATTGCGCTGTCTGGTTCGCCTGTGCAAGCATCGCCTGTGCTGCTTGTTGCAGTACTTGTGACTTGGTCAAATTGGCCGTTTCCGTAGCGATGTCGCTATCTTGAATGCGGCTGCGCGACTCTTTGGTGTTGACGACAATATTCGACAGATTATTGATCGTATATTGCATGCGGTTCATGGTGGCACCCAGATCGCCCCGCTCGGCGTCAATGCGTGTCAAGGCACCATCAATCACATTCAACATTTTCGATGCACTGGCCACGGTCAGAATATCCAAATCGCTAATGCTGGTGAGGTTGGCGGCGCCTGGAGCGGCTTGGAATAGACCACCCCCCGCGGCGCCATCCGCCGCAGTGTGCACTGAGAAGATCTCGGAGGAATGGAAGGTCACTTGGCCTGTGACGCGCGCTGTATCAACCGCGCCGGGCGTTGAGCTATCGCTCAGCAAGACAGGTGCGCCGACGGCAGTGCCAGTGTCATCATAGGACTGAACACGCATGGGAGGTGCTGTCATGCCCGCGCGAATGGTCGCCGCGTCATAATTTTCCATGACGATGTCATAGCCATCCACGGAGATCAGATAAACCGTTTGCTTGTCGTCGGACAATGTTGCGGTAATGCCCGTCGCGCCTGAGCGTGCATTAATGGCATTTCGCAAATTACTCAGATCAGCCAAGGTTTCGGTGCCTGAGCCATTGCCGGCCCCGCCAAAATCGATTGAGGCGGTGACATCGGCGGGTTCGCCATCCATCCCGTAAAGGGTAAAGGAAATAGCGTCCGCCAGGCTGGCGCCGGCGAGCTTGTCAAAGCTGATTTGAACCCGTGTTTCAGCCGTCGCCCGTACACCCGTTTTGGTGGCTTGAGCGGTCACGGCCTCAGCTACTTCCTTGGCAGTCATGCCAGGGCGAATATTCACCTCGGCTTTGCCAACGGGACCAAAGACTGTCAGATCTTCGGCATCAATCACACGGCTGGCCGCATCGGAGGCGGAGGCCCCGGAAATCGGTGTGGCCGCAGACGCGCCGCCCAGTAATAAAGCGCCCGAAACTGCAGTTCGCCCTGTGATCAGCGCTGTTGAGGGCGTGCCAACGGCCGCCGTCAGATTGCCATCGCTATCCAGGCGACGGAAGCTTCCGCGCGCCAGCGTGTCGACGCCATTTACATCCATCAAACGCCCATCGGCATAGGGGTCATTGGTCTCAGGATCACGGGCAACCACATAGCCATCTTCATTGATGAGCTTGCCATTATCAGCCACCCGATATTCGGTGACTTCCCCGGCACTGTTCACAAATCGTTGATGGCGGCTGCCATCTAGGATGACGCCATCGGTATCGAGATACAGACCCGATGCACCTGCTGTTGCATATTGATTATCGACCGACGCAACCAGGTCTTTTTGTAAAGGCGCGGCCGCATCGTTCAATGCGACGTTGATCGTAAACGCATTCCCTGGAACCATAGACTCGACGATAATTTCGTCCAAATGGTTCAAATAAGCGCCGACGCCTTCGGAGCTATAATCGGCTGCTGTTGGAATGCGCGCTTGAACAATTGAAGCCAAGGTGGCGTTATTATTAATCTCGAGCATCGCCAGCTCGGCCAAATCTTGGCTTGAGATGGGCGAGCCAGGCACGAAAACGATGCCGGATGAGGGTTCGCTCACATTCACGTTAAGGGTTTGCGAGATCGCATTTCCGCTTGCATCGGTTCCGGTGATGACAATATCAAATGTGTCATTGGCGGGGTCGAGACCACTTTCATTGAACGAAATACGGGTCTCTTGAACCGCGATGGCCGAATTTCCAACCGCGTAAGCTGTTGCGCTTGTGTCCAAATAGGTGTCGGTATCGGTGGCTAATTCCCATGCGCTGCCATCGGCGAAGTCCAGCGACATGGAGAACAGAGCTGGCGTGCTAGCGCCGCTCAACGCGGTCACTTCCAATTCCCCATCTTCGTTCACACTGGCCGAAACGCGGCTTTGTAACTCTGTGCTGGCATTGATTTTGTTCGCCATGACGCGCGCCAGATCAAAATCAGTGCGCACCGCCAATAAGTCAGAGCGACCTAACGCCAAAGAGGTCTGATCAATGTTAATGGTTAAGGTGTCGCTCGCAATATCAAAGCCATCCAATGTGGGGTCAAGCGTTGCCACTTGTGCGGTCGCCGCTTGCATATTGCCCGACGTTCCAAACGACAGTGCGTCACCCGGTGTTGTAGCCGCCACTGTTGCGGTTAGATCGTTTTTGAGTCCGGTAAATTCGAGATCGACACTCACGCCGCTATTGCGGTTGAATAATATCTCTGCGGCACTTGTTAAGTCTGGGAATGTGCCGAGACTGCTGATGGAAACCCCATCGCTGACCCGAACCGATTTATTTAACGCATCCGTCAAATTGGCGAGATGGGTTGAGCCAACAGCGTCATATTTTATAGCGCCGGAGATATAGTCCACGCCATCGACCGTGAAGGTAAGGCGCGCATCGTCTTGAGCCATGTCGGACAATGCGACATTGGAACCATTTACTTGAATCGTGTTCGTTTCACGGATGCGCGCATCGATCGCAACGTCTGCGCCACCCGACACATATTTTGACATGGACAGGCTGGTAACAAGGCTTTCATCAAACACAAAAAGGAGACCATTATCGGCACCGGTCTCAACCGATGTAAAGAATACTGACGCGCCCACAACAGCCGGGTCGCTCAGAGCTGTGTAAACCTCACTAGAGGAAATGCTACCTGAGGCGTCGCCATCAGCTAGTGTAAAAACATAATCTGTACTGTTAATACTGATATGAAGGGTGTCACCTGCAGCTAAATCGGCGGCTGTTAGAGATGAACCGTCGCTCAATAATGGGACCAGGCTGAATTTTTCAGCGGTGTTGGCAAAAGTGCCATCGCCAGAAGTCACGAGACCACTGACCGAAATATCATAATTCGCGCCTACACTATCTGTGAGAGTATATTCGTCAAAACTCGCCCCTTTTGCGATGGTGAAGGTGGCATCCAACCGCTCGCCATTGGCATTGGTCGCCGATTGCAGGGCGGCGAGAATAAAGTCATCTGTCACTGAACCGCCGGCGCTATCAATGGTCGCGGTATAATCAACATTATCAACCGTGATGGTCAATTGATCGCCATCGGCGATGGCTGTTTCATCAACGATGCCGGCGCCTAAACTGTTCAGATTAATGGTGTATAAGCTGTTGCTGGCCTGACTATCATCCGTCACTGAGAGACTGATTTGATCGGCCGCAGCGGAATTTTCAAAGGTTAATGTGTCCGCTGACGCTGTTACGCTAATGTCGTGACGCGACAGATCGAGTGCCAAGCTGCGGCGGAAATCAATGGTCACGTCGGCAGTGGGTGCCGTGCTTGTGACCGTGAATTGACTAAAATCATCGCCAGCAGCAAATGTGATTGCAATAGCGCCCGCATCCTTATCAACGGCTGCGTTCAGCGCGGTAACAATATCAGATTGGGCGATCACACCATCGCTATCAGCGTCGGCAATAGCTGCGGAGACGTATCGCGTGCCATCAACGTCAAAGACCAGACGGTCGCCCGCGGTAAAGTGGTCGGCGCTGAGCGCCATACCATCAATGCCGAGGTCCAGCGTGTTTGTTACTTCATAAGACAGAGCCGCCGGCGAGGTGAGCGCGCTGGCCGAGAGCGCATGGCTGGTGTGGTTTACATGGGTGAATTGGAAATCCGCGAAATTATCGCCATTGGTGATGGTGAAAATTTCGTCCAATCGGGCGCCACTGCTCGATGTGGCGTTTTGAATTGATGTAAGCAGGCCTGAGGTGCTGACATCGGCCAATTTGGCTGTGGTGTAATTTGTACCGTCAACCGCGATGGTAAATTGGTCATTCACAGCTAAATTGGCGGCTCCAATATCGGCCCCACCGGCAGCAACTTTCAGTGTCAACAGCATCTGAGCGTTGGAAACCGACTGGTCGGCTACTGCTGTTTTAACGAGCTCGGCCATTTCAGCTTCGGTGACGCTTCCCGCGCCACTGGTGAGGTCAAACTCGATTAAGCTTGTATAGTTTGTGCCGCGATACCCCAAGGTCATCGTATCGGCATCTTCGTCGAAATCCTCATTGCCCGTAATATCGAGTGTTTGGTTCACTAGACCAACTGGGTTTTCGTAAGCAGAGGCTTCGCTGAGTGTGAAGGGGTCGAGACCATCCGCACTGGCATCCGTGAAACTGATACTCGCGGTGAAGTAGGGCGTTGCGCCAGTGCCACTGAGGGTGACGCTGCCATTTGTCGAGGTTGCGCGCACCTGCAACGTGCCAGGATAAAGATTTTCAACTTGATCGGCGATTTCATTGGCCAAATCATTGAGCGAGTTGATCGCACCGCCCAAAGGAATCGTAATATCGGTTTGATTGACGCGCAATGTGAGGCTATCCGCCGACAGGTCTAGCTGATCGGCGCCTGTGCCGAATTGAAGCCCGGCCGGCATTTCAATCGATAGTTGACGATAGCCCGCGCTATCAGAGATTTCCTGACCGGCTGTAAATCCATCTAATTGGATCGCATTATTGACATGCGTAATCTCTACTGAGAAGGGATTACCGGCTTCGCGTGCGATGAAAGAGATATTGCCGTCGACTTTGTCGCGCAAAACGACATAGCGATCATCTAATGTTGGATTATTTTCCACGGCTTCGGCAATGGCGTCGATAAAGGAGCCTTGATCAACAATATTGCTATTATTGACGCGGACATTCTGGCCATCAATGGTAATGTCGAGCGTGTCTAAGTTCGCGTTAAAGCCCGCATAGTCAACATTATAGACCGAGACTTGGGCGACGGCATTTGACGTGCCATCGAGTTTGAGACCGGTTGACGGTTCGATCACGGTATTGGCGTCGGCGGGAATGAAATCCCCATTTTGATCGAGCGCATAGGCTTCCGAGGCTTGGCTGGTCGACAGAGTGTACTCGCCCAGAGCACCTGGGCGCACATCTTCAATGGTTACGGTATGCTTGTGCTCATCCAAATAACCAATTTGGAAAGTCGTGTCTTGGAATGTTCCGTTTAAGAGTTTGGTGTCGTTGAAATAGGTGGTCTCAGCAATGCGTTGTAATTCATTCTGTAATTGCACCACTTCGGCATTAAGGCTTTGCCGATCGGCCCCATTATAGACCCCATTAGCGGATTGGACCGATAATTCACGAATACGCTGTAAAATCGCTGTCACCTCGTTGAGGGCTCCCTCTGCGGTTTGCGCCAAGGAAATCGCGTCCGAAGCATTGCGAATAGCGTTTTCGAGGCCTTTCACCTGAGATGTCATACGATTGACAATGGCTGCGCCCGCCGCATCATCGCCTGCATTGGTGATGCGCATGCCTGAGGCGATCCTTTCCATGGCCTTATCCATGCCCTGCATGTTTTTTTGCAGATGATACAAGGTGTTAACCGCACTCATGTTCGTATTAATGTTACTCATTGGGTCCTCTCACGGGTGAAATACGAAAACTATCTGGCCGGAAACTGCAAATGCTGTGCCACAATGCACGGCAGCTTTCTGTCGAGCGTCCTCACCGTCTCCTATATCTTCCCGTGTTGTGTCTTCCCGTAATTTTTCGTCATGTGGCGCGGCGATGGCACAGATTTTGAAAACACTTCCCCGAGGAACAGGTGAAATTTCAAATAATGGCCCACATGACCGAAAATAAGTTTGACGCAAATGCCGCCATCGTTAACGAGCAAACCAGCATTCGAGAAGCCATGATGGTTATCGATCGCGCCGCTTCTCAAGGCGCGGCTGTTTTGGCCTCCGATCATAAATTGATCGGAATGATCACGGATGGAGACGTTCGCCGTGCGCTTATTAACGGCGCGCAGCTCGATGATACGATTAAAGGAATTTTCAATTCAAACGTACTCGCTCTGCCCGATACAATGCAAGCAGCGGTGGCGCAAGAAATTATGATTGCGAATAATTTGCGGCAACTTCCCTTTGTCGATGCACAGGGTCGGTTTGTGCGCATGGCCATTTTGGGCAAAGGTGAGGATAGACTATTTGACTATCCAATTTTTATTTTGGCTGGCGGAAGGGGGACGCGACTATTCCCTTATACGGAACATACGCCGAAGCCGTTGGTTCAAGTTAATGGAATGAGTTTAGTCGAGCGTGTTATTCTGGCTTATCGCAAACAGGGGGCGCGCAAGTTTATTCTTTCCATTAATCACATGGGTGATCAGATTAAAGAATTACTGTCGGATGGAAAACGCTTGGGTGTCCAGATCACTTATGTTGAAGAGCCCAAACGGATGGGTACAGCCGGTTCGCTGTCGCTTCTTGAAGAACATTTGGACGAGTTGATGATTGTCACAAATGCGGATGTGATTTGTGATATCGACCTCAGATCTTTTATGACTTTCCATCAATCGCGCCACGCCTCGGCTTCGATGGCCGTTAAAATTGAGGACCAACAAAGCCAATATGGTGAGGTGATATTAGAGGGCGAGGAAATATTCGACATACGTGAGAAGCCCATCCACCGGAAGCTTGTCAATGCGGGCGTGTATGCGCTTGAACCGGACATCCGGGCCCTGATCCAAAAAAATGAAGTGATCGATATGCCGGATCTTTTCCGAAGAGCTATTCGCGAAGGGCTTAGGGCTACTGCATATCCAATGTGCGAAGAATGGACGGATGTTGGCCGGCCCGAATCCCTCAAAGAAGTCGAGCAACGTTTATGCAATCATGTCGCCGAATAATCCGTCATCCTCAGGGCTGACAGCCCTGGTTCCCGCACGCGGTGGCTCGAAACGCATCCCGCGCAAAAATATCCAAATATTCGGTGTACATCCGCTCATCGCCCATAGCATTC
>CBFIIU010000028.1:0-1059 GCA_965662735.1 Alphaproteobacteria bacterium | reverse complement strand
CCTCATGTGGGTCAGGTCCATGTGTTGACGGATGACGCCGAAATTGCAGACGTCGCCCGTTCTTATGGGGCAACTGTTCCGTATCTTCGTGCCCCGCAAACGTCGAGCGACGTCGCGTCGAGCGAAAGTGTGATTGACGAGTTTATCGATGCATTGAACCCAGAAGGCGACTTTGTCTTTTTGCAGCCCACATCGCCCTTGCGAACGGCATGGCACATCGATCAAGCCTATGCGGATTATTGTCAGCGGGCCGGCGGCGCTTTGATTTCTGTCACCGACTATATGGAAGGTGATGCCTATCCAGTTTTTGTAGATCCCAATAAAAAGATTTATCGGTTGAAGGAAAAAGGCACTAATGCGGCCCTGAATGGTGCCATCTATATGACATCTTTTGCGTCTTGGCGGAAAATGCACTCATTTTGGGGTGAACAGACATATGCCTTTTTCATGGATAAATCAGTATCTGTTGATATTGATCGGCCGGAAGACTTTCAACAGGCATTAAACTTGCATCTATCGCGGCAGGAAACTGAGTAAGGCAAGATTATGAACATACATCGCAAACTAAATGGGCACTCAAAAAAGGCGAAACACAAGGCATCTGACTTCAAGCCGGCATCTGACCTGCGAAGCCGTGCCTATGCCGCCAAGGATAAGCATGATTATGAAGCAGCCGCTCTACTGTTTGGGCAAAGCTATGCTCAGACGGACGATCTCAATGACCGTGGGGAAGAAATCAAGGCCTATATTCAACTCGGTTTGCTCTCGACTGCCTCATTTAAAATAAATCAGGCTCGCGAACTAACATCAGCGAGCGGTTTCGCGCTTTTGGACGCTTATGTAAAAGTTCAGCAAAGTAAAAACAAGGAAGCCATTGATATTATCCTTCCGCTTTTTTCAGAGAACAGTGAGACTTTCGACTATGGGCAGGCGTTTTTTGTGCTTTTGACGGCTCTAAATGGATTGGGGGATCATGAGCGGTCCATAAAGCATGGAAAATTTGCGATTGCTCAGTTTCCAGAAGATGACCGCATTTGGTTGCGGTACTGCGAAGCGCTC
>CBFIIU010000027.1:0-10000 GCA_965662735.1 Alphaproteobacteria bacterium | reverse complement strand
CCGACACATCGAACTTGATCCGCCTGGTCAATGAAATTCAACCCGATGAAATTTATAATTTGGCGGCGCAATCGCATGTGCAGGTCAGCTTTGAAACGGCCGAATACACAGCCAATGCCGATGCGATCGGAACCTTGCGCCTGCTTGAAGCTGTCCGCACGCTCGGCCTCACCGATCGAACCCGCTTCTACCAAGCCTCAACGTCGGAGCTTTATGGGAAAGTGCAAGCCGTGCCGCAATCGGAGACCACGCCTTTTTATCCGCGTTCTCCTTATGCCGCCGCTAAATTATACGCCTATTGGATGACCGTGAATTACCGCGAGGCCTATGGCATGCATGCCTCTAACGGTATTTTGTTTAATCATGAAAGCCCCATGCGGGGCGAAACCTTCGTGACCCAAAAAATTGCCATGGCTGTCGCTCATATTGAAGTGGGGCGGCAAAAATGTCTCTACCTCGGCAATCTTGACGCGCAGCGTGATTGGGGGCACGCAAAAGATTATGTCGAGGGGATGTGGCGCATTGTGCAACATGAGGTCGGCGATGATTTTGTGCTGGCAACAGGGCGGACCGAAACTGTCCGTCGCTTTGTTGAGCTGGCCTTTGCCCAGTTGAACCGAACCCTGTCTTGGGAGGGAACGGGGGTTGACGAGGTTGGGCGGGACAGCCAATCGGGCGACGTGCTAGTGCGAATTGATCCGGCTTATTTCCGACCCACCGAGGTTGATCTTCTCATCGGCGATCCAAGCAAGGCTAAAGCGCAGCTGGGTTGGGAAGCGTCAACCTCCTTAGAAGATTTGGTTGAAGAAATGGTGCGCATTGCCGTTCACAATGCCCGCCAGCCTAAAGCCGACCTCAAACTTGCGGATTTTTAATGTTTGATCTTTCCGGAAAAAAAGTTTTTGTCGCCGGCCATAAGGGAATGGTTGGCAGCGCCACTATGCGCGCCTTGCACGATGAAAACTGCATGATTTTGACCGCGGATCGCCATCAGCTCAATCTCTTAAACCAAGCCTCGGTGACCGAGTGGATGGAGGCGCACAAGCCAGACGTCGTCATTATCTGCGCTGCGAAAGTGGGCGGCATTTGGGCGAATGATCAATTTCCCGCAGAATTTTTGTATGAAAATATGATGATCGAAGCCAATCTCATTCATGCCGCGCATCATGGGGGCGTTGAGAAACTTTTATTCCTCGGCTCGAGTTGCATCTATCCGAAATTTGCCGAGCAGCCCATCGATGAGACCTCTTTACTCACGGGCGCCTTGGAACCGACCAATGAATGGTATGCCATTGCAAAAATTGCCGGCATCAAATTATGCCAAGCCTATCGGAAGCAATATGGACATGACTATATTTCCGCCATGCCCACCAATCTCTATGGTCCCGGCGACAATTATGATCTCGCGACCAGTCATGTGATCCCGGCTCTCATCCGCAAAGCCCATGAGGCCAAAGTCGCAGCGGCACCAGAAATGAGCGTTTGGGGCACCGGCACTGTGCGGCGCGAGTTTCTGCATGTCGATGATTGCGCGCGGGGTATTGTGTATTTGCTGAAGCATTATTCCGATGAAATGCACCTTAATTTAGGCACGGGCAACGATGTTACGATTGCCGAATTAGCGCATCTCATCTGCGATACGGTCGGTTTCGAAGGTGAGCTGGTATTTGATCGATCAAAGCCTGATGGCACCCCGCGCAAACTCCTTAATACATCGCGCATTAATGCACTCGGATGGCATCCCGAGATCGACTTGGCGTCGGGTTTAAAAAGCGCCTATGCCGCGTTTTTAGCGGAACAGGCTTAAGCGAGATCCGCCCTCACCTTCTTTCGACACCTTGATATCAACACCTTAATATAATGAGCTTGATATCATGGCCTTAAGATCATCACCTTGAAATGAGGGCCTCAAAATCTTGCCCTAACCGTGCCAGAGAAAAATGCGCATGCGCCATAGACAGCGCATTGTGTCCATAGCTTCGCCGTAAACTATCATCCAGGACGAGCGTTTTCAGCTGATCGGCTAAACCCCGAGCATCATCAATATCGCACACAAGACTAAATGGCGCTTCACAGCGCTCAACATAGTCGATCATCCCATCGGTGCGGGTGGAGACGACCGGACAGCCGGCCTGCATGGCCTCGCCAATGACAAGCGGAAAACTCTCGCCTCGCGACGGGAGGCAAAAGAGATCTGCAGAACATAATTCAGCATGCAAATCCGACACCCAAGATCGCAGCTCAATATTGCCGAGCTTAAGCTCAGAAATTTGGGCGCGAAATCGATCCGCATCCTCACCAGCCCCAAAAATGCGGATATGACAGGGCACAGCCTCCTCCTGCAATAATGCCGCCGCCTCGATTAAGGTGCCAAAGCCTTTCTTTTCTAGAAGCCGGCCCGCAGAGATGACGTCAATTTTCTCGCGATAGGGTCGCTCTGGAGCATCGCGCTCGGGCAAATCAAAAGCGTGGTGAATAACGAAAGTCTTGCCTGAAAAGCTCGGATGCGCGGCATGAAAGCGTCGCTGCGCCGCATGATTGAGAAACATGATGCGGGCCGCATGATGCAAATGCCGCAACTTGCCCGTATGGTTGATGGCCACGCTTTGCGACCATTTTTGCATCGGCGCAATATGCCGCGCATTATGAACGAAAATGAGCGCCGCCGTGTCAAACAAATGCCGGAGAGAGGCTGCGAAGCTAAAACCGGTCATCAGATGAAAGCGCAGAGCGGCACGCGAGATCTCCACCAGCTCAACATTTTTAAGTCCCTTTAGATCCGGCAGAATAGATGCCCCAGAGGGGAGAATGATGATATGACGCAAGTCAGCCGTGGCCATCGCCTTTGAATAGGTGATGAGACTATTGGCAATCCCTCCAGGAGAACGATCTGAGGTAATGGAAACAATGCGACGTGCCAAGCCCGCTCTCCTCACTAGAGTTGTACCAACCTGAATTAGCCCAAATGACATTAGAAAATTTTAACTAAGCAAGAAGTGGTACACATGATTGATCGCACGCACAAGCGTCATCCGCGAATGATCGTTTGAATAGAGCGTCTCAGCTTTATCGTAAGAGAAACCCAAATTTTATAAACGGTATATAAAAATAAATATTAATAAGTATGGACAAATATATTTTCATATTATTTAACGTTTATAATTAGACAAGGCGATTTAAAACGCATGTCAGTCTGAAAGGGACGATTTTATGAAAAGCATTACCAAATTGAGTAAAAACGATTTGCACGCGATGATTAAACAAGCAGAGGCTGAACTCGCCCAGCGCGATCATCATGAGAAGGCCCTCGCGGAAATTAATAAAATTATTCAATCTCGCGGGCTGAGCAAAAAAGACCTGATGGATATGATCGGACAATTGACCTTTGGGCGCGGCAAGAAAATTGCTCGCAAAGCCTCGGGATCAAGAGGCAAAGCCGCACCGAAATACCGTAACCCCACTGGAAGCGACACTTGGACAGGGCGCGGACGAGCCCCCAAATGGGTTAATGATATTTGTGCCTCTTATGGCATCGATATTAATATCTTTAAAAATGATCCGCGCTTTAAAATATAAAGCGTCTCGATCCAAAAAGTAAAAAGGGGCAGTTTGATGCCCCTTTTTTTTGAAAAAAAGATAATCCTACACAATTTCGGGCGAATAAGATGAGAGACCATTCTCATAATCATAAAGGGTCACCACAGACTCGAGCGTCTCATCGCCATCCTTATCTTCAAAGGCGACAATTAAATGTTTCTTGATTAAATCCTCAGCCGCCGCCTGGCCCTCAGCCGTGCTGACATTGCCTAATCCCACTGGATTGATAAACGCAATTTCATAGGTTTCTTCAACCGAACGCCAATAGTCAACGTCATCAAAGCTCACCCATGTGGTGGCATTTTCAATAGTCATGAGGATGTCATCGCTTTGACCATCGGCATCATAGTCGCCATAGCTCAACTGAATATCGGTCACCGCTACTTGGCTCTCACTGCCATTACCGCTTCCTGCTGTTTGCTGAAGCCCAAAATACCAATTAGTGGCATCAAAGTCTTCTCGGCTTACGAATGAGACCCAGTCGCCCTCTTCGAGGTCATCGTCAAAATTGAAGGAAACAATCTCATCCCGGTCGACATAATTGTCAGGCACGAGATCCTTCGAGTCCCAAATATAAACGGAGGACCCATCTTCGTTTTCATAAACCCCGCCATTCATATAGACACTACGCATATAGAAATTATCAACCGAGACAACATCATGGCCACCGCTTGATAAATCTACGCGATCGGTTCCAAAACTTGCTACCTGCACGACATCATTGAGCGGGGAATCATAAAACGTAAACCCAAAGACCATGTCATCTGTGCCCCAACTCACCCCGTCAAAGACGAAGCCCTCCTCGATATCTTCAGCGCCCGTAATGACGTTGCGGGCATCGTGGATTTCTGGCGCACGCGACCATAAATCATCCTCTTCCCAATAACGCTCGCGTTGAATGTCAATAAAATAGGCTTGCGGATCGCCATCTGTGAGGTCGCTGAAAATATCCGGATTTTTCTGGAAAAAGGCGCTAACTTCTGGGTCGTTGGTACTGCCTAGGCGATCTTCCCAATCCCGCCACCCTGCCTGATAGGCGCGATAGGCGAGCTCATGATATTGCGTCGACAAGTCAATCCAATCGAGCACGCCGCTCACCAAATCCTTTTGCTCGAGCGTGATTAATTTTTCGGCCCCCGTCGCGCTGACCCGGTTGAGCGTGAGAAGTTCTCCAAAGCCGCTGACAGCGTTATTGTCTGCATCCAAAACGATGCCTCGCCCATCAATCACAATATTCCCAATGACTGTGGCTGCATTGTCGCGCGACACAATATCAATGGTCAGGGTCTTTCCATCGGCCGACACACGGTAGTCCCCTTTGGGGCCAAAAATATAATTCATGCCAACGACTTGGTTGGCTCCTTGGGTCAGTGCGTCATACCCCTCGCCGGCGGGGAAGGTGATAGAGCCGACATTGGCCCAATCATAGGGTACGGTTTTGATGGCGCTATCGAGAACCGCCGCTGCTTTATTGGCATTCCACGAGGCTAGCGACACTCCCTCCAAGGTGAGGCTGCCGCGCGCGCGTTCGTCATCTTGCAAGATCCCATCGCCATCCATATCGAATAGCAGGCGTACGCCTGTGGTCCCATCTTCACTGAATTCAGAGGCGACAATGCGATCTTCCGAGATACCCGACCATGTCAGGTCAATAATATCATCGGTGACATTGAAATCGGTTATAATCACATTGCCAATATTGTCATACGGGCCATCCAAGCCGAGGGCAAAAAGATCCGCCCCGCCGCCGCCAGCAACGGTCGTCGAACCGGGCTGTACGCCGGATTCGAGAGAACTCTCTTGGAAAAACAGCAAGTCATCATATGGTGTGCCGAACATATATTTATCGGCTCCGGTAAACATGACATTTTCCAAAATCGCGCCCAGTTGGGTCGCATTTTCAACCAATATGGTTACAATCCCATCTTCAAGCCAAGAATAGTCTTCATAGGTCGTCTCGTCTAAATATAGACCAATCAAAACTTCTTTGGCACGCGCCAACGTGATATCTGTCTCTATTCGGACAACCGGCCCCTCAATGCCCGGCAAGGTGACGGTGATGGCCTCAACATTGCCTGAAAGTGTTCCGTCAGCCGCAACTGCAAGGCCTTCCCCCGACATATCAATCTTACCGTCAATGCCATCCCAGGTGACGGTGACCAAAGTGCCGGCCGCATTGGGCGAAAAAACGCCGTCCTCAACGGTTAAATCCAAATCTTCAAGCCGCGCGACCAAATACTCAAAAGCCAATACGGGCGCCAGAGCATTTTCCGCGCCAGCCTCTAGAAGCACAACATTATAGGCGCGCTCGCCTTCATTCACTTCAGCAAGAAGGGCCTTGGTTGCCTCAGAAAGAAGATTATCGGCCGCTTTTATTCCAGCATCAAAGGTCGCATTTTCGGTCGCCTTGGTGGCTGCATCAAATTGTTGGGCGAAAACTGTCGCATCAATGACAGCGTCGGCGTCCAAAGCGACGAGTTTTGTGTTGGATTTTGTCACTAAGGTGTTGAGCGTATCAACCGAGCCAAACTCCGCCGTATCAAATGTTTCACCGGCCGCAGACTTTTCCTTAATGAATTCGGCAACAGCTTGAACGCCAGCCTTAAGCGCTGTCGCTGTTGTGGTCGTTCCACTCGACGAGGATTGTTGAGCGGTACCGATTTCCGAGACCACTTTGGTGACCAAAACCGCGGCTGCTTCAAGCTTTTTAGCCGCGTCAGACGCTGAATTCGAGGCGTCAAATGGATTATAGTCGGTAAGAGAGACGCCTCCCAAATCGACACCCAACACCTCTGATAACTCATCCGCGCTCAGATCTGCTTCGACCATGAGGGTGGTCAACGGGGTGATAACGGTCGCATTGGTCGGGGCAGACAAAATAATATCAGCCGGCAAGGTTTCGCCTGATGATTCGTCCTTGGCACCGCGTGTGAGCACCACAATATTGGCGCCTGCGGGAATTCCCCCGGGGATAGACAAAGTATAAGCCCCGCCAGGGCCCGTGCTTGTGGAATATTCATTATCGTCCAGCTGTTCATCGCCATCTGTGTCAACGAAGACCAGGGCGCCGGTCAGAGGACCTTTGACCACATTGCCTGAAAGGGTCGCTGCGTTTGAGGCTGCCCCTGAAGTCGATCCGCTAGCTGCCCCTGAAGAGGCTCCACCAGCCGCCCCCGATGAGGCTCCGCCAGCTCCCCCTGAAGCCGCTCCGCCAGATACCCCACTCACCGCCGCGCCCGATGAGCCGCCGCCCCCGCCACCACAGGCAGCAAGCAAGAGCGTGAGAGCCGAACCCGACATGGGGGCCGACAGCAGAGACGATATTTTCTTTTGCTGAATAAGATTCTGAACCAGAGCTGACAACGCCATAACATTCTCCGAGCGAGAGACACAAAACTACAGTTTTGATAGAGATAGGGCCATGGCCGAAAACGTCAAGCCTTTTTGCGGGGAAATCAGCCTTTTGTGGGGCACCCGCCGTGTTTTTCTGAAGCAAAAAACTAAAAAATGCGCTTCATCCGATTAATTTTTTAATGATGATATCGACCGCTTCATCCACGCTGAGCGCAGTCGTATCGATGTGAATTTCCGGGTTTTCTGGCGCTTCATAGGTGCTGTCAATGCCTGTAAAGTTTTTCAAATCCCCCGCACGCGCCTTGGCATATAAGCCTTTGACGTCGCGCGCCTCGGCGACCGCAAGCGGTGTATCAATAAAGATCTCCATAAACTCGCCGGGTTGCATCAGCTGGCGAACCATATCGCGCTCCGCGCGGAAGGGTGAAATAAAGGCGGTGATGACAATCAAGCCGGCATCGGTCATCAGGCGCGCCACTTCGCCAATGCGTCGAATATTCTCAATGCGATCGGCTTCCGTGAAGCCCAGATCCTTGTTCAAACCATGGCGCACATTATCGCCATCAAGCAAAAATGTATGCCGGTTCATCAGCGCCAGTCTTTTCTCGACGGCATTGGCGATGGTCGATTTACCCGACCCCGACAGCCCGGTCATCCATAAAACGGCAGGCTTTTGGTTTTTAATCGAAGCGTGATGCTCTCGGCTAATATCCGTGGCTTGCCAATGGATGTTTTGGGCCCGACGCAAGGAAAAATGGATAAGGCCCGCCGCCACGGTGGCGTTGGTCAGCTTATCGATCAAAATAAAGCCCCCGAGATCTTTGCTCTGTACGTAGGGCGCGAACGGAATAGCGCGATCGGTTGTGATCGTGGCGACGCCAATTGCATTCAGCTCGAGGGTTTTGGCAGCCGCATGTTCCAACGTATTGACGTTAATTTGATATTTCGGTGCCGCCACAGTGGCCGAGACGGTTTGCGGGCCGATTTTGAGGTAGTAGGCGCGCCCCGGGGTCAGGCTTTGCTCGTCCATCCAAATCAATGTTGTTTCAAACTGATCAGCGACATCGACAGGCGCCTGCGTGGCCGTGATCACTTGTCCGCGCGAGCAATCAATTTCATCCTCGAGGGTCAGCGTCACCGATTGACCAGCAACGGCCTCCGTGAGATCCCCGTCCCAAGTGACAATGCGCGAAATGGTGCTGGTTTTTCCCGATGGCACAACGCGAATGGCATCGCCAGGCGCAATGCGCCCCGCCGTAATTTTGCCGGCAAAGCCCCGAAAATCTAAATTGGGTCGATTAACCCATTGGACGGGCATTCGAAATGCCCCCGCCTGATCCGCCTGCTGGTCAAGGTCGACGGTTTCCAGATGCTGCATCAATGTCGGGCCTTGATACCAGCTCATCTTCTGTGATGGCGCGGTAATATTATCGCCTTTAAATCCAGAGATCGGCAGCGCAACGCTCTCCACCATCCCAATATCCGCAGCGAAGGCACGATAGTCGCTCACAATCTGATCGAACACCGTTTGGGCATAGTCCACCAGATCCATCTTATTGACGGCCAGCACGATATTTTTAATGCCCAATAAATGGCACAAATAGCTATGCCGGCGGGTTTGCGTCAGCACGCCCTTTCGGGCATCGATTAAGATGACCGCGAGATCCGCTGTTGAGGCGCCAGTGACCATATTACGCGTATATTGCTCATGACCTGGCGTGTCGGCGACAATGAACTTGCGTTTCTCGGTCGCGAAAAAGCGATAGGCGACGTCAATGGTAATGCCCTGCTCGCGCTCGGCCGCAAGACCATCCACCAAAAGGGCAAAATCAATTTCTTGGCCTTGCGTCCCTTGTTTTTTGCTATCGGCCTCAAGCTGCGCCAGCTGATCTTCGAAAATCATTTTGCTGTCATATAAAAGCCGTCCAATCAGGGTCGACTTTCCATCATCCACCGAGCCGCAGGTGATGAAACGCAACAGTGTCTTATGTTGATGCGCCGTCAAATACGCATCAATATCTTTGGCGATCAGGGCATCCGTTTTGTAAATAGGATCGGTCATGACGCTTAGAAATAACCTTGCTGTTTTTTGACTTCCATCGATGCCGACTGATCCTTATCAATGGCGCGGCCTTGCCGCTCAGATGTGGTGGTCAGCAGCATCTCTTGAATAATTTCGGGCAAGGTGGTGGCCGCACTCTCAACCGCGCCTGTTAGCGGATAGCACCCAAGCGTTCGAAAGCGGATCGACCGCATGATCGGCCGCTCGCCTTCAGCCAAGGGAAAACGATCATCATCAACCATTAAGATCAAACCATCGCGCTCTACCGTTGGGCGCGGCGCCGCATAATAGAGCGGCACAATCTCGATATTCTGAAGGTGAATATATTGCCAAATATCAAGCTCGGTCCAATTCGACAGTGGGAAGACGCGGATACTCTCCCCCTTTACTTTGCGCGCGTTATAGACCGACCATAGCTCGGGGCGTTGCGCCTTCGGGTCCCAGCGATGTTGCGCCGTCCGAAAAGAAAAGACACGCTCCTTCGCCCGCGATTTTTCTTCATCGCGACGCGCACCCCCAAAGGCGACATCAAAGCCGTATAAGTCCAGGGCCTGCTTGAGGCCCTCCGTTTTCC
This sequence comes from Alphaproteobacteria bacterium, assembly GCA_965662735.1. Lineage (GTDB taxonomy): Bacteria > Pseudomonadota > Alphaproteobacteria > RS24 > RS24 > JAYODZ01. The sequence goes on along the minus strand of CBFIIU010000027.1, from coordinate 413 downwards.
ACATATCCGTGTGCACAGCCCCATGATCAAACGGGTTGATCCCTTGGGCGAGGGCTTCGGGGTTCTGATGCACGAGCAGCTCCATGCCCGCTTCCGACGCCGCCTTGGCCCGCATCGCATACATATCGCGGAACTTCCAAGTAGTATCGACGTGCAAAAGCGGAAATGGCGGTGAGCTGGGATAAAACGCCTTTTTTGCGAGATGCAACATCACCGCACTATCCTTACCCACCGAGTATAGCATGACGGGACGTTCCGCCTCCGCCACCACCTCACGCATAATGTGAATGGCTTCGGCCTCCAGGCGCTCAAGATGGGTCAGCTCACGGGTCATAGAGGGAGGTTATGCAAAAACGACGCAGCAAAGGCAAGGTCATTATCATGCAGATTTGTCCTTACCTTATGGGCTGATA
>CBFIIU010000026.1:0-11897 GCA_965662735.1 Alphaproteobacteria bacterium | reverse complement strand
GAACCAGCGCTACCCGATGCTGGATGTAATCATCTATGCACGCTCCAATCGCTGGAGCGAGCTGAGGATGATGGGTCAGTAGGTGCCGCAAATAGGGATCGATACGCAACGCATCGAATTCGGCATAGGTTTCAAACAAAGGTCGAATAGAAGGATCATCTGCGGTCTGTGCGTGAATGACCCCGAGCGCATCGCCGGTTTGCTCAGCAAAGCTCACATCAACATGACCGCGAGCCAAATCGGATTTCCAAACAGGAAACTGATCCGGCGGCAAATAGGTCATCGCGAACAACCCCAAATCGGGATCATGCGCCAAAATATCAGGCACCGTTTGAGGTGAGATTTGTTGAACATACTGAAACCAGCGCACTTCGGTTTGGTTTCGCGACACGGGAGCATACCAGGGTTCGCGCGTGCGCAATTGCGGCAAAGCCGCTTTGACACAAATTTCGCGCCCTCCCGTGCTGACATACCAGATATCGGACGAGACGCCGCCCGAAAGGGGCGTGATCACAAACTCATTCCCCCCATCATAGAGCTGCGCGTCTCGCAGAAATTTTTTGATGTGATCCCTGTGGGGATCCCTGTCGTGATCTCTGTCGTGATCACGGGTCTCTCGAGGGGTCCCTAAATCGGGTGGATTGCGTACCAAGGCTTAGCGCTCCTGCATTTCTCGGAAGAATTTAGTGTAGAACCCCTCTATCGCAACGTTAATATGTTTTCACAGAACACACATAAGGTGATGTTGAGATTCAGTCGCCCTTTTATAATGTCAGTCTATTCATCAACCGATACACGCGGGCATCCGACCAAACGCTAAAACTTTCCGAGGGCGGCCGTTATAGAAGAGATAACTTGCCAGGAGTTTAGATGTCTGAAGAAAAACTTGATAGTATTCGCGCGCGCATAAAACTCTTGTCGACATGGCTCGAAGAGCGCGAATACGAGAGGCAAAATCGTACGATTGCCCCATCCGATGACAATAGCTTTTTATCTTCACTGGTCGCCTCCTCCTCGCAAGACGAGACGAAACAGGAACCGATCGCGCCCCCCAATCCAGATGCGCAAGATCTTGAAACGCGAGCTGAAGAAAAAACTGAAGACCTGAACAAAGACCAGAGCGAAAACCAGCCCGAGCCCCCTTCCGAGCGCTTACTCGAGCAGGATGAGAAAGCGCCCCAAGAGAATATCGAAGAGAATATCGAAGAGAATATCGAGGAAGATGACGAAAGTGAAGGCGATATCGAGACAGATATTGCAAGTGAGACAGATCAGTCTGAGGCATTTTCTGAATTAGACAATCTTCAAACGAGCGATCCTCAAGCAAGTGACCCTCAAGCAAGCGATGCCATTTCCATTCCACCGATCGGCGCTGTCCCATCGGACAATAGAGCGGACGGAACCGACAGAGCAGATAAAGCGACTGAAGCGGACTAAAAAACAATTAAGTAATAATTTGGAACAAAAAACAGAGAAAGAACGAAAATCTCTTTTGGCTTTCACTTCGGAAAATTAATCCAGCTCTAAAAGGCGCCTCAGCCGCCAACCACGCATGTGCCGCGCGGCTAGCAGCTAGGCTGACGTCAGCTTACTCCGACTGACCTTCGTTTGAGCCAGCTTCTTCTGAAGGAGCTTCCGCCGAAGTGGCATCCTCTGAAGCACCATCGGCTGAAACCGCATCATCTGACATGGTTTCTGTGGCTGTGTCCGCCGTTCCGGAATTTTGGCTATCCATATATCGATTGTAACCAAAAAAAGCGATGGCAGCGATAATGAGAATAATGATTAGACGCATCATAATATGCACCCTCCTATTGTTTAATGCAGCTCCAAGACTGGTCTGATTTTACGTGATCTGTCAAACACCGAACGACTATTCGTCAGGATCTTATTGGCGGGTTTTGACAATGCCTCTCATAAAAAAGCCGTTCATGCGCGAGCGTTGCGACATCGCGCATTTCCCGTAGTCGCGTGACGGCGTTAAGTCCGAACAACAGCTCTTGCCCATATGTTTCACTTGAAATTTTCTCGGCAAAAGCGCACGATTTCGAAACGAGTGGATTAGGGAGGGGTACCATGAGTGAAGCACTTAAAATAGACGATATACCGTCATCCGGTTTTGATATGGCCAAGCCAGAGCTTTATGCCAATGAAGATGTCCTCGAGACTTTTAAGATTTTGCGCGCCAAAGACCCGGTGCATTTTTCAGAGAATAAACAATTCGGCCCCATGTGGCATGTGACCCGCTACCATGACTGCATTGCCGTCGATACAGACCAACAACGGTTCTCATCATCCGATCGGTTTGGGGGCGTTCAAATTGATGATGAGATTGTGAGCGCACCGACAGGCGAGGGCACCGTATCTTCCTTTATTACGAAAGATCAGCCGCACCATGCGCCCATCCGCAAAGCCGTGCAGCCCATTGCCTCACCTCCTGCACTCGACAGTTTTAAAGATCAGATCTGGCAACGCACAGAGCGTGTGCTCGATCAACTGCCCGAAGGTGAGGCCTTTGACTGGGTCAGCGCCGTCTCGATTGAGCTGACCACACAAATGCTCGCTACTTTATTGGACTTCCCGTTTGAAGATCGACATTTATTAACCCACTGGTCAGATATGACCACAGCCTCGGAAGGTTCAGACCATTTTCCAGGCAAAGAGAAACGTCTAGAGAGCCTCATGGAGTGCCTCGCCTATTTTACGCGGCTGCGCGAACAGCGCGCTAATGGCGCCCCTAATTTTGACCTCGTCTCCATGTTGGCCCGAGACGCCAACACAAAGGACATGGACGCAATGAATTTTCTTGGCAATCTTTTGCTCCTGATTGTGGGTGGGAATGACACCACACGAAACACAATGTCGGCCAGCATTCATGCGTGGAATCGCTTTCCTGATGAATTTGCGAAGTTACAGCAAGACCCCTCTTTAATCGACAATATGGTTTCTGAAGTCATACGCTGGCAAACCCCATTATCGCATATGCGGCGAACCGCTCTTGAGGATGTCGAGCTCCAGGGCAAAACCATTAAAAAAGGCGATAAGGTGGTGATGTGGTATTACTCCGGCAATAATGATGAGGAGGTCTTTGAAGACCCCCGCACTATCCGGTTTGACCGATCCAACTCGAAAAGCCATTTATCTTTTGGCTTCGGCATACATCGCTGCATGGGCCTGCGTGTCGCCGAGCTTCAGCTACGCATTTTGTGGCAACATATTCTCGAGAAATTTGAAAAAATCGAGCTCGTGGAGCCGCCGGTTCGCCTGAAGTCAAACTTCGTGAACGGGTACACCGATATGAAAGTTCGTGTGACGCGTCGTTAAGTGATCGATCTGCAGGATCGATCCACTTCGAACAGCGTCGGTGATATGCGTCCTACCGGAGAGAGCTTAGGGAAGAGAGCTTAAGGGAGAGGCTTTAGCCAGAGTATGAGTGCCGTGCTTGGGCAAAAGAGAACGGATAACCGCGCCAGTCGCGGCCAAATATGGCGGAGAGAGAGGGATTCGAACCCTCGAGACGTGTTAACGCCTACACGCTTTCCAAGCGTGCGCCTTCAGCCACTCGGCCACCTCTCCCGCTTTTTACAAGACTTAAGGCTTTTAAGATGGACGGCTCAGCGCGTCAACTCTAGTCGTCCATTTTCAAGGCGGCGATGAAGGCCGATTGGGGGATTTCCACCCTCCCAAATTGCCGCATTTTTTTCTTACCTTCTTTTTGCTTGTCCAAAAGCTTGCGTTTCCGACTGACATCACCCCCATAACATTTGGCAGTCACATCTTTACGCAAGGCCGCGATCGTTTCTCGGGCGATCACCTTGCCGCCCAAGGCGGCTTGAATAGGAATTTTGAAGAGATGGCGGGGGATCAGATCCTTCAAGCGTTCGCACATGGCACGCCCGCGCATCTCTGCGCGATCGCGGTGCACAATCATCGATAAGGCATCAACGGGCTCCGCATTCACTAATATTGACATTTTCACCAGCGGTCCCGCCTCATAGCCTGAGATTTGATAATCAAAGCTCGCATAGCCCTTGGACACAGATTTCAAACGATCATAAAAATCAAACACCACTTCATTGAGGGGCAAGGCATATTCAACCATGGCCCGCTGCCCGGCATAGCTGAGATTAAGCTGGCGGCCCCGGCGCTCTTCACACAGTTTCAAGACTGCTCCCAAATACTCATCCGGGACCAAAATCGAGGCCCGGATCCACGGCTCTTCGACTTGTTCAATTTTAACACTATCGGGCATGTCTGCCGGATTATGTAACTCCATGCGCGTGCCATCGGTCATGGTTAGCTGGTACACCACGCTGGGTGCCGTGGTGATGAGGTCAATGTCGAACTCGCGCTCTAATCGCTCGCGGATAATTTCAAGATGCAGAAGGCCTAAAAAGCCGCAACGAAAGCCAAACCCCAGCGCTGCCGAGCTTTCTGTTTCATACTCAAAGCTCGCATCGTTCAAGCGCAATTTCGCCATCGCGTCGCGCAAATCTTCAAACTCACTGCTGTCGACGGGAAATAAGCCGCAAAACACCACGGGCTGAGCCGGCTTAAAGCCGCCCAAGGCCTTATCGCATGGACGACGATCATCGGTAATCGTATCCCCTACACGTGTGTCGGCAACTTCTTTAATCGCGGCTGTGAAGAAACCAATTTCCCCCGGCCCCAAAGATTTAACCGCCTCGCGCTTGGGCCGAAATACGCCCACTTGATCGACGACATGCGGCACACCATTCGACATCATGCGAATTTTTTGGCCCTTTTTCATTTCGCCATCAATGACCCGAACCAAAACGACAACGCCCAGATAGCTGTCATACCAACTATCAACCAAAAGCGCTTTCAAAGGCGCAGAGGCGTCGCCCTTGGGGGGAGGCAAATAAGCCACAATGCCATCGAGAACATCTTCAATGCCCATGCCTGTTTTGGCGGACACTTCGATACTATTGCTGGTATCGAGGCCAATCACATCCTCAATTTGAGCGCGCACGCGATCAGGTTCGGCGGCCGGCAAATCAATTTTGTTCAAAACCGGTAAAATTTCATGGTTCACGTCAATCGCTTGATAGACATTGGCCAAGGTTTGCGCCTCGACCCCTTGGCTTGCGTCAACGATCAACAGCGACCCTTCGCAGGCGGATAAGGACCGGCTAACCTCATAGCCAAAATCGACGTGACCTGGCGTATCAATAAGATTGAGCTGATAGGTTTGCCCATCTTTGGCCACGTAAGACAGACGAACCGTTTGCGCTTTGATGGTTATCCCTCGCTCGCGCTCGAGCTCCATATTATCGAGAACCTGCTCCTGCATTTCACGATCGGTAAGGCCGCCTGTCACTTGGATCAGTCGATCCGCAACGGTCGACTTGCCATGATCAATATGCGCAATAATCGCAAAGTTGCGGATTAATGATTGCTTGGAGGGATGCTCTGTCATAAGCGGGATATAGCACCGGTTTGAACTTTAGCCAATTGGCAAAGCAGCGCATCTACAGGAAAGATGTTAAACGGAATTAAGCCGATCAACCGCGCAATTGCGCACCGGTTGCTTTCGTGATGGCCGCAATAATTTGGGCGCTAATGTCGTCGATTTCCGCATCGGTCAATGTGGCGGTTTGGGGCTGCAAAACAACAGAAATCGCCAGCGATTTGCGCCCATCAGCGAGACCCGCGCCGCTAAATACGTCAAAAACGGAAACATCGGATATCATCTCGCGCGAGGCCCCGCGGGCCGCGCGGACCACATCGTCTGCGGCAATATGAGCATCGACCTCAAAGGCAAAATCACGCCGTACCGCCGGAAATGGCGAAAGCTCGAGCGCCGCTTTGGTGCGCATTGCGCGCTGTTTTGGCGCAGGTAGGGCCGCCGGAAATATTTCAAAGCAAGCCACATCGCCCGTCATGTCGAAATCACGCGCCACGTGAGGATGCAAAAGCCCAAAAAACGCAATCGGCGTGCGCGGATCGCGGAAGATCACGCCCGACTGACCCGGATGATACCACTTTGGCACCTCTCGCCCGATGCGCAGGCTCTCGCCAGCAACACCCAAAGCCGACAAAACCGTCAGCACATCGCATTTCACCGAAAAACCATCGGAGGGCACCCCAGCAGACTGCCAGTTTTTAGCGTGACTTGCCCCAATCCGAACACCGGCCGCGCAGAGACGTTGCGCACCAGGTTCTAACGCATCAAAAATCTGGCCGACTTCAAATAAGCCAAAATGGTCGGCTCCGCGCGCCTTATTGCGCTGCGCGGCACTCACGAGACCGGGTAAAAGACTGGGCCGCATGGTCGACAGGTCAACCGAAATGGGATTAGCCAGGGTCAGAGCCGGCGTCCCCCCGAACGCCTGAGCTTGCGCCTCGGGAATGAATGACCAAGTCACCGCTTCAACCAAACCGGAACCCGCCAAGACACGGCGGATGAGTGCGGCGCGCTTTTGCGCCGTGGTGAGCGTAGGACGCGCTACCGGATGGGCGCGCGGCAAGGCAATGGAAGGCACATTATCGAGCCCATAAATTCGGATGACTTCCTCAATCAGATCCGGCACGCCATGAATATCAGGCCGCCAAGAAGGAACTGAAACACGCCAGCGCTGTGTTGACGACGCCACCTCAAAGCCAAGACGCGTTAAAATACCCTTGATCTCCTCGTCAGATATCTCAACTCCGGTCAATGCGTGAACGCGCGCCGGGTCAAAATCGATGACCAGGTCAGGCTGGGGCGGTGTTCCGGCCAGTGTGCTTTGGCTCGCACTGCCGCCACATAAGCTTAGGATCATCTCGGTGGCCAAATCGAGCCCGCTCATCACCGATTGTGGGTCGACACCACGTTCAAAACGGTAGCGTGCATCGCTATCGATTTGATGATGTCGTCCCGAGCGGGCAATCATCTCTGCGGGAAAATAGGCGCTCTCGATTAAGACGTCGTGTGTTTCGAGCGAACATCCCGAAGCGGCGCCACCCATAATGCCACCCAGTCCCAACACGCTCTGGTCATCGGCAATCACACAATCTTTATCCGTCACCTCATAGGAAAGATCATTGAGCGCGGTGAAGGCCTCACCAGCACGCCCAGCCCGTGCTCGAACCGTCCCAGAAAGTTTAGACAGGTCATACACATGTAAGGGCCGTCCTCGGTCGATCGAAATATAATTCGTAATATCGACCAATGCGTTAATCGGGCGCAATCCAACCGCCACCAACCGCTCGCTCATCCATTGCGGCGCCGCCCCATTTGACACACCGGAGATGACCCGACCTGCAAAGGCGGGGCATAATGCAGGATCGGTTTCTATTTTGATGGGGCAGGCCGCGCCCTCGGTAAACGTGTATGGCTTTTCGTCGATCATGCGTCCCAGGCCATAGGCGGCCAGATCGCGCGCAATCCCCCGCACACCGAGGCAGTCTGGACGGTTGGGGGTGATGGCAATCTCAATCACTGGATCGAGTGAGCCCATCGCCTCGGCGGCCGGCGTCCCAATGGCGACATCCTCGTCGATCTCAATAATACCGTCATGGTCGTCCGATAAGCCCAGCTCAGCGGCGGAGCACATCATGCCACGGCTTTCGACACCTCGAATTTTGGCTTTTTTCAACACCATGCCCGACGCAGGGATCGTGGACCCTTCGGGGGCAAAAATACCTTTTAATCCGGCCCGCGCATTGGGTGCGCCGCAAACGACCTGATGTTCTCCTTCGGCCGACCTTACGACACACAGACGCAAACGATCGGCATCAGGATGTGGTTCGGCAGAAATAATTTGGGCAACCGAAAACGCAGCAAGTTGCGCACTCGGATCATCCACCTGTTCGACCTCAAGCCCGATCACGGTCAGGGTTTTGACAATTTCATCGAGCGACGCCTCGGTCTCGAGATGGTCATGCAACCAAGAAAGGGTAAACTTCATACGCCCCTCCTATTGATCCGATAGGCCGCGTGCCAGCTCAGGCACGTCGAAAGGCAGAAAGCCATAATGCCTCAACCAGCGCAAATCAGCATCGAAAAAGGCGCGAAGATCCGGCATGCCATATTTGAGCATGGCCAGACGGTCGACGCCCATGCCAAAGGCAAAGCCCTGGAAACGGTCAGGATCAACGCCCGCATGACGTAAAACAGCGGGATGCACCATGCCACTGCCCCCAATTTCCATCCAGTCTCGACCTTGACCAATTTTCACCACGCCGCCGGACCGATCACATTGTAAATCGACCTCCATGCTCGGCTCGGTAAAAGGAAAATAGCTTGGCCGGAAACGGAGCTCGACATGCTCGACCTCAAAAAAGGCCGACAGGAACGACTCTAATGTCCATTTTAAATGGCCGAGATGGGTATGCTCATCAACCACCAAGCCTTCAATCTGGTGAAACATGGGAGTATGAGTTTGGTCACTGTCGCACCGATACGTGCGCCCGGGAGCAACAAATCGAAAGGGAGGCTGCCCGGCTTCCATTGTCCGAATTTGTACGGGGCTGGTATGGGTGCGCAGCAAGAGGGGCGCGTCGTCCCCCGGAAAATAAAAAGTGTCATGCATTTGCCGCGCCGGATGGCTCTCGGGAATATTCAGGGCGGTGAAGTTATAAAAATCCGTCTCAATATCTGGGCCATCAGCGATCGCAAAACCGAGATCGGCAAAAATCGCGGATAACTCATCAAGCACTTGGCTCACAGGATGAATGCGCCCTTGCGTCTGGGGCGCCGCAAAGACGGGCAAGCTCATATCCATGAACTCTTCCGCCAGGCGTTGTGCTAAAGCGCCCGCCTCGAGCGCCTCTTTCTTATCCGAGATGAGATCCGTGAGGCGTTGCTTCAATCCATTAATTTTAGGGCCCATGGTTTTCCGTGTTTCAGGATCCATGCCACCCAAGGATTTCAGCAATTCCGACACTGAGCCTTTTTTACCCAGCGCCGAAACGCGCACAGCCTCGAGGGCCGCAATATCTGCGGCCTGCTCTATTTGTGCAATCAGCGTTGCTTCTAGCTGTTCGATTTGCGCCTCAGCCATTCTGGCCTAGCTCAACGCCTCGCGCGCTTTACCGACCATGGCCTCAAAGGCCTCAGGCTGATGAATAGCAAGGTCAGACAAGACTTTGCGGTCCACTTCAATTCCAGCCTTATTCAGCCCATCGATAAATCGGCCATAGGTCAATCCATGCTGCCGTGTGGCTGCATTGATGCGCTGAATCCACAAGGCACGGAAATTCCGCTTGCGAACACGCCGGTCACGATAGGCATATTGCCCAGCTTTCGTGACGGCTTGCTTGGCGACTTTAATTGTACTTTTGCGACGGCCATAATAGCCCTTCGCTTTGCTCAGAATTTTTTTATGGCGTGCATGCGAAGTCACGCCGCGTTTTACACGAGACATTGGTTACTCCCTGCTCAGCCGTAAGGTAAAAATTTGCGCACGACTTTAGCATCCGCCGCCGACAGGATCACTGTACCGCGTTTGTCACGAATTTGCTTGTTAGTGCGTTTGATCATTCCATGCCGCTTGCCGGTTTGGCCCGCACGGACTTTTCCTGAGGCGGTCAGCTTAAAACGCTTCTTCGCCCCACTTTTGGTCTTCATTTTGGGCATTTTGCTCTCCTTTAGGACAAATAGACGTCCAAAAACACTTGCTTTTCGAGCAGGCCCGGCAGCCCTTAGCCGCCCCGCTCCGTCTCGAACTATCTCGAGCGACCCGATTTATACGGCAAATTGGATCATTTGCAAGGCGAAAATCTGCCCTAAATGGGTCATTTGAGTACCCTCGCCCGCATTGCAGCGCTATACTCCGTCAGGTCAAACACAGCGTCTGTGTTGAGCGTAACCAACAAACTTATCGCAGCCCGCTCAATGGAGAAGCGCCATGCGCACCCTAAGCCCAGAAATTATTGCTCATCGCGGCGGCGCCGCTTTATGGCCCGAAAATACGCTCGGTGCCTTTGAAAACGCCATAGCTATGGGCGCCGACGGCATTGAGTTTGATATTCAGTGCCTGAAGGATGGCACGCTCGTGATCTATCATGATGACTGTCTGCGACCTTCCCATGCGCGCAAACATGGGCAATGGCTCAGCCCCCCAACGGCCCTCTTATCCGCCTTGTCACTCGGAGATCTCGACGGCATAGATGTCGGCCTCGACCGTAATCGTCAGTCGGAGCCGGATTTCACGCCCATCCCCCATAGCCCCATTCCCTTATTCACGGATTTACTGGCGCTCATTGATCGCGCAGCGCCACCCCATTTTCAGCTCTTTGCCGAACTCAAAACTGACATGTTAGACGCGGCTGCCGCTGAGCGTCTTGCGGAGCGCTTTTGTCAGGTCATAACCGATTGGCGCCCTGCCGCGACACGGCTCGCCCAGCTTTCAATCGTCTCATTTGATTGGAGATGCCTCGATTATGTTCGTCATCAATTTCCAGATATTCGCCACGGCTACACTACTTTGCCTTTCCATGAAACCGACCCCACCGCCTCGGATCAAAATATGGGTCAAAAGACTGCAAAAATTAGAGAGCTTTCGGCACGCGGGGCTCCTTGGTGGGCGGGCCATGATTGGCGCGACATGAAGGCGACCCGTCATGGAGAAGCTGTCTTGCAGGCCATGGCTTCTGCCAAAGCAACAGGTTGGTGCGCCTATGGCGCCGATATTACCGAAGAGCATGCGAAGCTTGCGTATGAGCTGGGATTGGAGATTTATGCGTGGACGATCAATGACGCAAAGATGGGCGACCGCCTCGCCGATCGCGGCGTTTCGGCTTTAATTACCGACCGGCCCGATCTCTTTATTATCTAAGTTTTGCCATGGACAGATAAAAAACGCCCCTGAGCACATGCTTCAGGGGCGATATCATTATCTGAGTTGAATCATTTAGGTGCGAGCACCATGATCATTTGCCGGCCTTCAAGTGTGGGCATCGCTTCGGCTTTGGCAATTTCGGCGACATCATCACGCACACGATTTAAGACATTCATGCCCAATTCTTGGTGCGCCATTTCGCGACCACGAAAGCGCAATGTCAATTTAACCTTATCGCCTTCAGTGATGAATTTCACCACGCTCCGCATTTTGACATCATAATCGTGCTTATCGATATTGGGACGCATTTTGATCTCTTTGACGTCCACAGTCTTTTGCTTCTTGCGCGCTTCCGACGCTTTTTTCTGTTCTTGATATTTTAATTTACCATAGTCGAGAATCTTACAAACAGGGGGGTCTGCATTGGGAGAGACCTCAACAAGATCTAACCCTCTCTCCTCCGCAATCGCTAATGCTGTATCAATATCTAAGATGCCGAGTTTCTCGCCATCGTCGGTAATCACCAAAACTTTCGACGAGGTGATCAGTTGATTAACACGCGGGCCATCCCGTGTAGGTGCCGCGTTCAAAGGTCTGCGTACTATGGGTTTTCTCCTCAGATTGTTACACTGACGCTATCCTAGCGCCGTTTCAGTGTTTAGGCGAGTTTTCGTGTAAGTCAACAGGCAACTCACCGATGCCCGATTGACAGAGCCAATGGGGCCTCGGCCAAACCCAATAGCGCAAAAACCCGAACGCCTGGGGCCATGGATCAATCACACGGTCAAAGCGCCGCCACGAAATACGCCGAATCAAGGCGAGAAACCCCCTCAGCCCTAATCGGTCGATCACCCAACATTCAACAGATGGGTATCGCATCATAGTCTTTTGCTGGTCGGCCCGCGCCAGAACGGTGATGTTTTGGGTGCGGCGCGAAAGCAAAGCTTCCACCTCCTCCCATTCATGATCAGGACACCCCACAAGCACTAAAAGCGTTCCGCCACGCTCATCCGATAGGCGCAAAGCTGTCACTTTACACTCTGACCTGAAACAGCCGCTGCAGCGGGGGCGTCGGCAACCAATTCGCGATAAACAGATAATGTTTCGGCG
>CBFIIU010000025.1:0-13315 GCA_965662735.1 Alphaproteobacteria bacterium | reverse complement strand
ATAAGATTGTCTCAGAACTCGACGCAGCACTGCGACCCTTTTCAGGGTCAATTCGTCCCTACAGCGCCTTTGTTGAGCAAATCCTATATTCATCATCTGAAGATGCGCGCGCCATGCGGTCCTCCCGCAATTAAGAAGGCTGTTACCCGACGCTTGCCCCAAAGCCCGAACCGACGCTTGCCCCAAAGCCCGAACCGACGCCCGAACCGACGCCTTAAGCGACGCCTGAAACGAAGTCTGAAACGAAGCCGGCCCCAAAGATCCGACTGGTCGCGTCTTTATCGTGCCGGGAGACCAGCTTTACTTGGGGGCCGGCCCGTCATAATCGATGGCCTCAGCCGCAGCATTTGACATGATAAAGCCGATCGACCGATCGCTTTCTTCGCGCAAATGACCAATCAAGCTAGCGGTACGGGCGAGCAAAGAAATCCCTTTGAGGGCTTCGGCAGGATAGCCAACATCGAGCATGACAGATGGAATGGCGCCATTGACGTTGATGGGAAGATTTTTACCAATGGCATCCGACATAACATCGCGCAGGCGATAGACCATTTCAATATGTGGCCCAACAATACCTTTTTCTTCCGCGAGCTTCAATAAGAGATTGGCGCGCGGATCACCGGCCGAATGTAAGGGGTGGCCAAAACCTGGAATGGCTTTTTTCTGTGCCCTCAGATCCAAAATAGCCTGTTTGGCCTGCTCCTCGAGATTATCGGATGGCGTGGCAACAAGGCCTGCATAGAACCGACCCGCCTCTTCTGCGCTTCCCAGAACAACTGAGCCGCACCCTAAAAGCCCAGCTGCCACAGCGCCTTGAAAGGCTTCGGGAGCGGCAGCATAGGTCATCCGCGCCGCAACCACGCTGGGCACCAAGCCATGTTCTGCGATAGATAAAAGCACGGCATTGGCAAAAAACTTTTGCGTCTCACTTGGCATTTCGCCCGTTGTCAGCAGCCAAAAATAAGACGTGAAATCCAATTGCCCCACCAGATCGCCGCATAAGTCATGTCCGCGTATGGTGATATTTTCTGGCGTTGACGTACAAATTGCAGAGAAAGCATTATCCTGTTTGCCGATGCGCATGGTGTATCTCCTATTGACGGCGCTCAATTCGCGCCTGGGCGCACCCTAATGAGCGGATCATTAATTGTCAAAAAATTTCGCAAATTGGCTATTGTTTTCGATAATCGAAAGCCTTAAGACTGATGAAGAGTTGAAAAGGACGTGACTATGGTGAAAGTGCTTTCTGGCATTCGCGTGATTGATATGGGAACCTTCATCACGGGCCCCGCCGCGGGCATGCTCTTGGCGGATATGGGCGCCGAGGTGATTAAGGTTGAGAATCCTGATGGCGGCGACCCGTTTCGGGCTTTTCGGGGCGAGCTGTATAGCCCACATTTTCAAACCTATAATCGGAATAAAAAGAGCGTCACCCTCAACACAAAAATTCCTGAGGATCTTGAGAAGTTTGACGCCCTCGTCAGCAATGCCGATATTTTCATTGAGAATTTCCGGCCTGGTGTCGCCGAGCGTTTGAATGTGGGCGCGCAACGCCTGCAGGCGATGAACCCCAAACTTATCTATTGCTCAATATCAGGGTTTGGCTCCGATGGTCCCGACCGCGATCGCCCCGCATTTGATACGGTCGCTCAGGCCGCCAGCGGATTTTTGCGGCTCCTCGTCAACCCCGATAATCCTCGGGTGGTTGGCCCCGCGCTTGCGGATGCGGTCACGGGCTATTACACGGCAATGGGGGCGCTGGGGGCGCTGTTCGAGCGGCAAGCAACCGGAAAAGGCCGCTTGCTCGAAGTTTCGATGCTCGAAGCCATGTGCCATTTTAATCTCGACGACTTTACGCATCTTTTGTCAGATGATCAGGTGATGCACGCGTACAGCCGACCCAATGTCTCTCAATCCTATGTCTTTGAGTGCCGCGATGGAAAATGGCTGGCGCTCCATATGTCCTCTCCCCCTAAGTTTTGGGAGAATTTAGCGCAATGCGTCGGTCATCCGGAGATGCTAGACGACCCGCGCTTTAATGACCGGATGGCGCGGATCGACAATTACGATGCGGTGCGCGACTATCTAAAGCCGCTCTTCTTGATGCAAGATCGTGATCACTGGTCGGCCGTTTTGACCGCCGCTGAAGTGCCGAACTCGCCAATGTATGACTCGCAAGAAGTTTTGGAAACCGACCAAGTTAAACATTTAGGCTTGCAGGTCGAAGCACCTCATCCACATGGTGGTGTTTTTAAAACCATTCGCTTTCCCGTCAGCTATGATGGTGAACGCCATACCGAGGTGACGGCGCCGCCTGTTCTCGGAGCCGATAATAACTTGCTCAACACTCAAGCCGAAAGTTTGAAAGCGGGGGAATAGTGGAAACCACCAGCATCGTTTCCGAACCCATCTCAAGAAATGAACCGCGCGATAGCGAGTTTCTCTACACACTCGAACGCGGGCTCTCTGTTTTGCGCGCTTTCGACCAAGATCACCCCGCCATGACGTTGAGCGAGGTTGCTGAAAAAACCAAACTATCTGCCGCCGTCGCGCGTCGTTGCCTCAACACGCTCGTTAAACTTGGTTATGTCGCCCATCACGATCGGCGATTTTTACTGAAGCCCAAAGTGATTGAGTTTGGCTCGGCCTTTTCCGACTCGATGAATTTTGAAGAAGCCGTCAGCCCCTTTCTCCAAAGACTGCGTGACGAAACCGGCGACAGCGCCTCCTTGGTCGTGCTCTCAGGCAGCGATATTTTATACCTGGTTCATGTCTCAACCAATCGTCGCATTCGAATTGGGGCCAATGTCGGAACCCGATTCCCGGCATATGCGACATCGCTTGGCCGCGCAATTTTGGCCTTCAAGTCTGACCGCGTCATTCATAATTACTTTGCAACGACTGAGCTTAAGAAACTCACCGAACATACCATGACCGCATCGAAAGAGGTGGTATCGCGCTTAGAAACAATTCGCAGATTGGGCTATGACACAGCGCAAGACGAATTAGATTATGGCATCATCTCCATCGCCGTTCCGATTTTTGACAGCGAAAGACGGGTGATTGCCGCCATTAATTGCTCAACAACAACATCGCGAACAAGCCGCGACGAGATGATTGCAAGTCGCCTCGACCTCCTGCGCGAAACGGCGCGTGATGTGGAGATGGCACTGAAGCGATGGCCCTATCTTATTCACGCCCTCGATGATGCTCTATGAATTCATGAATTGAGGCCAAATGATCCGCACGACCGAAAAGATCGTGCCATAACCTGAAGTAAGGAGAAGACCCATGTCCAACACAAAACTACCTTCACGGCTCCACCACACCGCCTATGTCACCAAGGATTTGGAGGCCACTCGAAAATTTTATGAAGAAGTCATTGGGCTTCCCCTCTTGGCTACTTGGTGCGAAGCGGATGAATTATTTGGCGCCGTGCGAACCTATGCGCATTGTTTTTTCGGCCTCGGTGATGGCAGCGCCCTTGCCTTCTTCCAGTTTGCCAGTGACGAAGATCAAGCGCTTTTTGGCCCCGATCTTCCACCTTCACCCTTCCGACATATCGCTTTGAATGTGGACGAAGAAACGCAAAACCAAATTCAGCACCGCATCACCGAGGCAGGCTATACGGAGCCCGACACCTTTGTGCTGGAGCACGGATATTGTCGCTCCCTTTATATCACCGACCCAAATGGCATGATTGTCGAATTCACGCTGGATGCGCCAAACGCAGATGAATTAAACGCGCAACGCCGTGAGACAGCTCATATTGATTTAAAACGCTGGTTGGGTGGGGATCATACAAGCAATAATCTGACGCGCTAGTTTTTCATGCGCCACCAACGGGTCAATGATATCGATCTGTATATAGAAGGGGAAGGCATTCCCCTTCTCTGCCTGCATGGTTGGACGATGGACCATACCATGTGGCGATATCAATCGCCTCTGGCCGACCGTAACATCATGCTGATCAGCTATGATCGGCGGGGACATGGAATGCGCCCGGACGGTGACTGCGGTTTACGCGCAGACCTTCACGACATCTCCACCATTATTGATCATTTGAAGTTGGACCGATTGGTGCTGGTGGGCATGTCACAAGGGGCGCGGATCGCGCATGTTTATGCACACCACCATGCGTCGCGCATCAGCCATCTTATATTGCAAAGCGCGCCTGCCGCGGAAGATCAGCTGACCGACGTCACCAACCCGCTCATTCCGATTGACGCCTATCGAGCGCTCATCCAAGCGGGGGAGATGGACGCGTTTCGTGATCAATGGTTGCACCACCCTTTGATGCACTGCGCTGAAGACGGCCCTCGTCAGCATTTGCACGAGATGGTCGAGCGCTATCGCGGGAGTGATCTATTATCATCTTCATCACTCAAGGCTGAGCCGTCTGAAAGATCTGACGTGCAGAAAAGTTCCTATGTCGGGCCCTTATTAGCCATTACGGGCGACCAAGAGCCTCGACTCCTGCGCCATTACGCCGATCACCTGATCGACAAACATCGATCCATGTCTGACCAGCCAGCGATCCGCCTCGACATACAAGGTCATGGCCATTTTACCAATATGACGATACCGCATAAGGTCAATGATGCGATTTTTGATTTTATTTCCGATCATCGAAGCAGCGCCGTTGCCTGATCCGCAGCCCAACAGCCGGCGCCCTTCTTGGTGACCCGAGACATTTTTGTCGATATGGTGTAAACACACTGCTTACGAAAAGAGAGAGTAATCATGTCTTCATCCCGTACCATCCCCAGCACCCACACCGGCAGCCTGCCCAGACCTGACGCGCTCGTTCGACTAATGTATGCCGTCGCCGATGGTATTCCCGTTGATCAAGATGCGCTGGATGCCGAAATTAATTCGGCCATCGCGCAAATCGTCAAGCGCCAAGTGGATGCGGGTGTAACCATCATTAATGATGGGGAAATGTCTAAACCCTCCTACGCGACCTATGTGAAAGACCGTCTCTCAGGCTTCACCGGCGACAGCGTTCAAGATTATTTTTTTGAAGATTTAACTGACTTTCCGCGCAGCGCCGAGATGGTGGCGGGCAATCCGGGTCGGCGCAAACGAAGCGCCCCGGCCTGCCAATCGGAGATCACCGTCATCGACGCACAAGCAGCAATCGACGACATGGTCGCTCTGACGCGCGAGGCCAAAGCCAATAATCACGCCCAGATATTCTCGAGCGCCGCTTCGCCTGGGGTCATTTCCCTGTTTTTTGGCAACCAATTCTATCCAAGCCGAGAGGAATATGTATTCGCCATCGCCGAGGCCATGCGCCATGAATATGAGGCGATCGCCAATGCCGGCGCGATTGTTCAGCTCGATTGCCCCGACCTCGCAATGGGGCGCCATTCCGCCTATGCCGATCAAGATTTGGATACGTTCCGGAAAACCATTCAAGTCAATATCGACGCGCTCAATCATGCGGTTCGCAACATACCGGCGGAGCAATTGCGCATGCATTTGTGCTGGGGCAATTATCCTGGCCCGCATCACCATGATGTTCCCATTGGCGACATTATCGATATTGTTTGGACGGCAAAACCGCAAACCGTTCTAGTCGAGGGGGCCAATCCACGCCACGCACATGAATGGATGGCATTGAAGGAGCTCGGCGTGCCTGCGCATAAATTTATTTGCCCTGGCGTGATTGAACCCCAGTCAAATTATATTGAGCACCCCGATCTTGTGGCGCAACGGCTGATGCATTGGGCCGAGGTCGTCGACCCAGAGCGCTTATTGGCGGGTGTTGATTGTGGCTTTTCGGTTCATGTGGGTACAACCAGCATTGATCCCGATGTTGCCTTCGCCAAACTTGCCGCATTGTCGCAAGGATGTGAGAAGGCTGCCCAGAAGCTGTTTGCTTAATCGCTAAAGAGATGAAGTCGCCTGAATTTTGATCAGGGGCACAGCACGTCACGTTTGATGTTCGCACACACTATCTTAATCTTGTGATGTAAATGCCACTCGCACCGAGCCCAGACCCTCAATCCGCAGCTCATAGCTCTCATTCGCCTGCACTTGAACCATTGGCCCCAAGGCGCCTGACATAATCAGGTCGCCGGCTTTTAGCGGACGCCCTACCTCAACCATTTTTCGGGCGAGCCACAGGCAGGCGGTCAATGGGTTTCCTAAACATGCCGAGCCCATTCCGTTTGATACCGTCTCGCCGCGATGCTCGAGCACCATGCCACAATTCAGATGGTCAAACCCATCTAGCTTCACGGGGTGCGATCCCAAGACATAGAGGCCCGCGGACGCATTATCCGCAATGGTATCGGTGATCCCGATTTTCCAATCGACAATTCGCGAGTCGGCGACCTCAATGGCCGCCACAGCATATTCAACCGCCGACAATACCTCGGCCAACGTGATGCCAGGCTGATCGAGATCTTTTCCCAAATAAAAAGCAATCTCGCCTTCAATACGGGGGTATAATAAACGGCTCATGGAGATTGTTTCGCCATCGGCATAGGCCATATCGGCGAACAACATGCCATAATCTGGCTGATCGACCCCTAATTGCGTTTGAATCGCTTGTGAGGTTAGTCCGATTTTTCGGCCTGACAGCACCCGCCCCGCCTCTAACCAACGTTTGGTATTAACGTTTTGAATCCGATAGGCGTCATCCATATCGAGCTCAAACTGATCGCGCAATGGCGCAATCGCTGTTCGGGTCTGATAGGCGCCTTCAATCAAATCGGCGGCGGCGCGAATGTCTTTTTTTGTAAGTGCCATTGTAAGTCCTATCGTTTGAAAAAAATGAGATGTAACGAGGGGCGCCAAAAATGCTTGGTAGGGCCTCGTCCATGGGGACGCCTTTAACCTTTTTTTCGACGTTCCAGAATTTGTGCCACCGTCGACACACTGAGCACGGTTCCATCACGGGCGAGGGCTTCTGCGAGCACCCCATCCGGCGCATAGAGGTTAAATAACACCAACGCCCCATCAGGACCGCCGCGTTCCATATGCACATCCCCCGGCTCCTTACACGCGAAATCGCCCACATGGCGAATCCGCGACCCCAGCTCTTGTCCTGTGGCTAAATCAACGTCGATAACATGGAGCTCGCCCGCCAGAACAGTTGAGCGCGTCTCAGCGGTATGGCGATGAAAGTGGCAGTAGGAATGAGGCGCCCAACGATACAGCAAATCCACATGACCGTCTTCTTGGATGGACAATAAGGCCGCCTCATAGTCGATGGGGTAATCAAACGCGGCATCTCCTTGGAAGCGGCGCCACTTAATGGTCGAGCTATCAAATAAATTCAATGTCATTTCTCCCAAGCGGGGCCGGCGTGAATCCAACCGACTGCCCTGCGACATTATAGGCCAGTTTAGCGCCGACAGAAATGGTGTAGTTCCACTGCATGCGAGGGATACATTTTTTCATTGCTCTGGTGGTGTTGGGGGCATCGGTGACCACGAGTTGGTGCACTGAATATGGTCGTGTGATGACGATCTGCGGCAGCCACGGGCTGTCGACACAATACCTCCCTCCGGCATCGGACACCACCTTAGACCCCGCGAACCACGACTGTTGTATCGGCATGCCAACCAAAGCCATTGCCCAAGCATCGGCTGTCGCGCACCCAGAATTCGACATTTTGTTGCGCATGACCTTGGCGCATGGCATCGACATACCCGTATTAAGCGCGAGGTCAGAACATGCCCGCGCGCCCCCACGTCAGAAAATAGATCCAGACCAAAGTTAGATCCATTTTATCTGAATAGGAAAAGACCAATGAACAAACAAACACTTGCGTTCGCCCTGAGTTTGGCGAGCCTTCCTTTTGTCGCCCACGCGGACGGCATTGAACACGACCACATGACATCTGCACAATCGCCAGCAACCAACTTTGCCCGGCCTGATGACCATGCACCCCTATCGGTGATGGGCGACCACATGCACCGCGCCGGCGAGGTGATGATTTCTGTTCGCCATATGCGGATGGAGATGAGCGACCTGCGGATGGGCCGAGACGATGTCTCGGATGCAACCGCCTTAGCGACCCCCAACATCCATGGCGGGATGTCAGCGACCTTACGTTCGCTCCCGCGGAGAATGACATCGGACATGACCATGTTCGGCGCCATGTATGGTCTGAGCGATAATGTGACCTTGATGGCGATGACCCAGTATCTTGAGAAGAAAATGCGCGCCCAAGTCTATAATATGTCCAATGCCAGCCTGGGGCAGTTCACTGCGCGCAGCGAAGGATTTGGCGACACAACACTCAGCGCTTTGTTTCGACTCCCGGCGGCGCCCGGCGGGCATCTGCATGCGGGGCTAGGGCTGAGCATCCCCACGGGGTCCATCAAAGAGAGTGACACCGTGCTCTCGCCGATGAACCAATATATAACCACCCGCCTGCCCTATGGCATGCAACTTGGCTCTGGGACATATGACCTCAAGCCATCCGTAACATACACACATTTATTTGACCGCAGTTCGGTCGGCATTCAGATCGGCGGCACTTTCCGTCTGGATGACAACCAGCAAGGCTATGCCCTCGGAGATCAAAAATATCTCAAGCTGTGGGGTGCACGCACTCTATCGGAAAATGTGAGTACGTCTCTTCAACTTGCGGGAACGACCACCCAGAATATCAGCGGACAAGACCCACAGATCAATAAACCCGTACAGTCTGCCAACCCCTTCTTCTATGGCGGCGATCGGATTGAAATGGGCTGGGGAATTAATTGGATCGGCACACGTGGCGTCCTCGCCGGTCACCGGTTTGGCGGTGAATTGAGTGCCCCCGTTTATGAGAAAGTAAACGGCCTGCAATTATCACATGATTGGACGCTCACTATAGGGTACCAAAAATCTTGGTAATGCGAGATACGCACAAGCAAGCTTCTTGCTTGTGCGTATAACGACCCAAGGCGCCTGGTGCTTTTGATTTAAAGAAGCCGAGCGCGCGCGCATTATTTTTTTGACAAATTTCGAACCGCATTAGACAGTGAGTGAGGTCAGTAACCCAAAGCGAATGGGCGATGTCAGCTGAGCCTCGTGTTGAATGAAGCGGAACGCATGTCGGGTGAGCAAAAATATTTAGGCTGGACGATCGACTATCGAACGCCCGCAGGCGCGCCGGCCTTTAGCGGCCCAGATAGTGTTTCATGGCAAATTTATAAAAATCCTATCGCCCTTGCTATCGGCGGCATTTGTGCGGTGTTGTTAGAGTTTGCAGACCCCCGCATTCGATCGGGTGTCTGGGATCACTCAATTTTCAAACAGGATCCGCTCGGCCGGGCCCAACGTACGGGCACAGCAGCCATGGTTGGAACCTATGGCCCGCAAGAAGCGGCGCGGCGCGTGATCCAAGGTGTGAACAATATGCATGCGCGGGTCCAGGACACCACGCCCAACGGCATTGCCTATGACGCCCGTGATACGGAATTACTGGACTGGGTGAGCGCAACAGCGCGTTACGGATTTGTGATGGCGTACCATCATTTTGTGAAGCCTTTATCTGACGACGACATGCAGCGCTATTTCAAAGAGGGTGAAGTTGTCGCGGGCCTGTATGGGGTTAAGACCCATGTGCGATCCCTAGCTGATTTCGACAGCATGATGCATGCACTTGAACCCTATTTTGAGCCCCATGAAATCAATAGCGAGTTTCTGGATATTATGCGCTCCGGGCGAGCCACAGATAGCTTGCCAAAATCAATTCAGACCGCGATCGCCCATGCGGCGATTGATATTTTGCCGCCCATGGTTCGCGAGAAGCTGCAACTTGGCGCCGCCTATGACCTGACCCATTGGCAAAGATGGCTGGTGCGCCGCTTTGGCCAACTCAGCGACTGGCTGCCCGATCGGAATAGCCCCGCCGCACAGGCGTGTGAACGATTAGGCTTGCCGGCAAATTTTTTATGGTTGAGCCAAGGGCGGCGGCATCGCTTGCTCGGTCAATTGAACATAAGTGGCGTAATTTAAAGCTGACTAGCTTTGCCGGCCTGCTTCGGCAGGGCGTCATTTTGTATGTTGTGGATGGGTCATGTATCGCAAAAGCCGACAAATGGTGTTTTTGATTATGCTGGGTTTGGGTGGCGTCACTTCGGTGAGCCTCGCCCAAAATGCGACCATCCCAACTTATGCCCATGCGCGCCCTCTCCTGCAGGAGCTGCATCGCCAAGGCGGGCAGAGCTTCTACTGCGCGTGCCCCTTTCAAAACGGCAAACCGAGCTTAGAGCTATGTGAAATGCAGGCGCATCGCGATCGCCCCCGTGCACGGCGTATAGAATGGGAACATGTTGTGCCAGCGGCGCGCTTTGGGCGGGCCTTTTCGGAATGGAAACAGGGCCACTCAACCTGTCAGAAAGCCGATGGTCGTCAATTTAAAGGGCGCCAATGTGCCCGTCATGTTAGCCCCATATTTAATCGCATCGAAGCTGATTTATACAATCTTCAACCCGCTATCGGCATGCTCAATGCCGCGCGCGGTCACAAACAGATGGCAATGATCGATCAAGAACGACGGGCATTTCCCCCGTGCGATTTCGAGCAATCCGCCTCGACCATTGAACCTCGTCCCGAGATACGCGGCGATATTGCTCGAACCTATTTTTATATGGCACATAGCTATCCAGAATATATTCATCTGGCCCCCTCGGAAATTGAGTTGTTTGAGAGGTGGTCGGCTGAAGATCCCGTTGATACGGGAGAATGCGCCCGCGCCCGTCAGATTGAGGCGCTTCAGGGCAATCCCCAACCCTTCATCCTGATCGACTGTCCAGAATTCAAAAATTAAATTTTGAGGTCGGGTTCGGCCTTGCCAAGGCTTTCGATGACTTCGCATGATGGACCGTGTCAAAATAATGAATAAGGAGAGAGATCATGGAACGCTATCAACGCCTCATGATTGCGCACGGATTTTTAATTGCCCTTGTGGGTCTCGTGGCCGGTTTTTTACTATTATTCTCTTTAATTGGGGGCGCAGAAGTTTGGCCAGGCTATATTTTCCCCTTTGAGGTCTATGGAACAAGCGAAGGCTGGGTTCGGGCGCATAGCGGAGGCCTCCTGAACGGCATATTGGTCGTCATCGCCGGGCTGTGCCTTCCCAAACTATCGCTCAGCGATAAAGCCATGGGCTTTTTCGCTTGGGGCCTCATTTATGTCGGATGGTCGTTCACCCTCTTTTACTGGGGCGGCAATGCGGCTTCCAATCGGTCTTTAACGATGGGCAATAATGTGTTTGGCGAGGGCGATTGGATCGGCCTTTTGGGCTTTTTGCCAGCGCTTCCAAGCGTGATCATTGCACCCGTCATTTTATATATGGGCGCCCGCGCCGCCTTATGGGGCGGCGACACTCCACCAGCGGGGAAGTAATACATTGGTGTCTAGGGTTTTGGTTTTCTCTGAAGCGAGAACTCCCAGCCAAACAGATTTACACTGCGCCGTCGGTAGCTGGTCGCAGCTTTGGGTTTTGCCGCATGGCTATGCGTCAAATAAAACTCGGTCGCATTTAATTCCTGACGAATAATAGAGGCGGTCGGTTGCGAATAGTCGACATGAAACTCATGCGCCCACGCTGGCGCGCTGCCCCCATTTGTCGACAAGGTGCCCATCGCGGCCAAACAAAGTCCATATAAGGCGTGTCGAGCGCGACGAAGAAGAAATGGCATCAAAACCTCCTGCGGGTTCACCTCTTTAGGTACGACCAGAAACGGCGCCATTTTAATCTCCCCGGGGGAGGGGGGCGAAACATGATCCTTATCACCGAGATTGTCGCCAACATTATCTGACCCTCTAATGTCGGGGCGTCTCCATCAGCTCAACCAATACCCCGCCCATATCTTTCGGATGAAGAAAAATAATGGGCGTCCCATGCGCACCAATGCGCGGCTCTCCCGTTCCCAAAACGCGGGCACCTTTCGCAACCATATCATCGCGGGCCGCAATAATATCTTCCACCTCGAAGCACACATGGTGCTGACCGCCGGCAGGATTTTGCTTCAGAAAATTAGTAATGGAACTGGTTTCATCAATCGGTTCAATCAGCTCAATCTGGGAATTGGGCAAGTCCACAAAACAAACCCAGACCCCCTGCTCTTCCATGGCAAATTTCTCGCCAATTTTCGTTGCGCCCAACATATCGCGATATAAAGCAACCGCATTATCGATGGAGGGCGTGGCAACGCCAACATGGTTCAAACGTCCGATCATGATAGTCCTCTTTAGGGTTTAGGTGTATTTAAAATCATGCTTGCCGGCCCGAAGCAAACCGAGCGCGGTTCTGGTGATTAATGTGCGCGATGTAGCGGCGCGGTGCAACGGCTTTCATGGTCGACTATTGCTCAAAAAAAGGCGCAAAAAAAGGGCCCCAAAGGGGCCCTTTTCGATATCCGTTTATGAACGCGAATTAGAACTTCACGGTCACATTGGCGCCATAGCTGGCCCCTGGTGCTTCGTGGATGAAGGATCCACCGAACTCAGGCGCGTTGATGACCTCGCTGAGATATTCTTCGTCGAGAATATTGCGGCCAAACACGGAAACACTCCACCGATCGGCATTGACCGTATAGCGCACATCAACCGTTTGATAGGCATCGCGGCTGGTTTTGTTAAAATTAGCGATACCGGCATCGGCATAATCAACCGTCCACACGGTACGGGTCTCATTATCTTGGACGGTGTGGAAATCGGTTTCGCCAACGCGGGCATAGTCGATCCGCATGACGTTTTCAAACCCACCCCAATTGGCTGTGTATTGGGCACCAATATTCACCGTATATTCCGGGGTCAAAGGCGCGTCATTGCCAACAGTATAGGGGCGATGCGAATTCTTCTTAATTTCGCCATCGGTGATCCCAAACCCGCCATCAATCCGCAAATTGTCGGTCGCTGCATATTTGAAATCAAGCTCGGCGCCTTCAATCTCCAGCTCATCAATGGTTGTAACAACGCGCATCAAACCAAAAGAACCAGCGAAGAATTCAAAGAACTGATTATCGTCGACCACTGTGCGGAACAAAGCACCATTAAGCTGCAGACGATTGTCGAGATAGCGGCCTTTAAAGCCCAATTCCATCGAGCGTGAGACCTCTTTGTCATACTCATCATTGACAATCAGCCCTGCATTTACAGTGGCGTTATTGAACGCAGCGTCAATTAACCCTTTACTTCCTTGCGAGTTAAAGCCACCGGAGCGGAAGCCATAGCCATAGGAGGCATAAACCCGTGTGTCATCATTCAGATCATGGCCCAAAGTGAATTTGGGTTGAAGCTGATCATAACGATTACTCCGATCGGCAATCTCATCAGTAATGGCTGTCCGCCCGGGGTT
>CBFIIU010000024.1:2774-13814 GCA_965662735.1 Alphaproteobacteria bacterium | reverse complement strand
TGCTTTGGTATCGGCGCTGGCCTTGAGTGCGCCCATGCTTGGCATCAATCTGCCCGAATTTTCCCGTCATATGTTGCATGTGGTGAACTGGATCATTGAAAAATTCAGAGATACTGACTTTTACTTATCGATGGATCCACCGACACGTAGCGCCGAAAATCCCTTGGAAAATTGGGTTTCGTTCAATACCCAGCTTTGGGATGAAAATGAGGCGTTTTTGCGCGAGCATCCAAATCTGCCGGTTAATGGGCGGTCTTTAGGCTGGACCGTGGCCGCCTCGCGGGCCATGTATATCGCCGCTGAGCCGAGTTTTTTGCGTTCGGTACAGGTTCCCATTTTTATCGGTTATGCATCCGATGAACGACTCGTCGATAATAAAGCGATTGAGCGTGCGCTCGCTACTTTGCCGAGCGCGCAGGGGCATTGCTACACGCCGGCGCGCCATGAATTACTCATGGAGCAACCGGAAATCCGAGATCAGTTTATTGCGGATGTCGACGCGTTTTTTGTCGATGCGGCAGGGCTTAAGCCGCGCCGCGCAAAAGCGGCAGCAGCGCCGCGTGAAGGTGCCGGTCGCCGCACGCGATAACATGGCCTCCGCCAGAGACAGCTTCCCCCTGCCAATCCGTGATCACGCCGCCAGCGGCTTCAATCACACAGCGGAGGGGAAGAATGTCATAGGGGTTGAGGTCGCGCTCGATCACACAATCAATATGCCCAGATGCGAGCAGCGCATAATTCGTGCAGTCGCCTCCGTAAAGCGTGAGCCGCATTTGTGAGGTGATTTCGGCCCACAGGGCGGCAATCGGGGGGGCGGTAAAAAACTCAGGAGACGTGGTTGCCAAAATGGCTTGATCGGGGGAAGCACAGGCGCGCGTCGCAATAGGCTGCTCGCGGCCTAAATGGCGGCTTTCGGCGGGACCATGGGTCGTCGCCCATATGCGTTCATCGAGAGCCGGCATATCAACAAGGCCCAATACCGGGTCTTCTCCCGCATAAAGACCAATTAATGTTCCCCAATTGGGCTTGCCGGCAATGTAAGATCGGGTGCCATCAATGGGGTCGATAATCCACCGCAGGCCGTGTGAATTTTTTGTGCTTTCATCCGAAAATTCTTCCCCCAAAATTCCGTGCTCGGGAAACTGTTCACGAATGGCGTCGCGAATGGCCGCTTCAGCGTCACGGTCTGCTTGCGTCACGGGGTCAAAGGCGTCGAGGTTTTTATTTTCAACCTCCGTCAGAGCACGAAAATGCTGCAGCGTGATCGGCCGCGCGAGATCCGCCAGCCGATGCGCAAAATTGAGTAAGGGGATGGTGTCGGAGATGGCCATAAAAATCTTTACACAGGGTCGTTGAGGATTGCTCAGTATCATTCACGGAATTGAGGGTTTTTTATACCCCACATTCGCGCCCGCGCCTATTGCCGTTGCCAAACTTCCCGAGAGGAACCTTCTGGCAAGGTGAGGGGAAAATGCAGTTGGCGTTCGCATAATGCGCAGCGCCATAAAGCGGTCGCCTGAAGTTTTGGGCAAAGGCCTATTCGGCGGCTTTTTGCGCGTTGATTGCCAGTTCGGTTGGGCCCATTTGGCTCAGGGATTGCGCTAAATGGGCGATCAGGGCCGATAGATCATCACATAAAATTTTGAAATTGGCGGTCTTCGTATAGTTGGCCTCATCCATATAAAGGCTGCGATTAATCTCGATCTGCAGCGCATGGCGCCCTTGGCGCGGCCGGCCATAATGCGAGGTGATATAGCCCCCTGCATAGGGGCGATTAAAAGAGCACGTATATCCCGCGCGACTTAAAAAGCTGCCGATCAGATCGCTGAGCGCTGGGGCACATGAGGCATTGTGGCAATTGCCAATCACGATATCCAGCTGCGCCGAATGATTAGCGGGGGCGATGGCACGCCCGGCTTGTGCGGGCATGGAATGGGCGTCGATTAAAACGGCAAAGCCATGCGACTGATGGGCAGCTGTCAACTGATCGTTCAGGCAGATATGATAGGGGTGATAAATATCTTGAAGGCGATGGTCGACATCCGCACTTGAGAGTGTTTCGCGATAGATCGGTGTGTCTTCTGCAACAATGCGAGGAATGATGCCCAAGCCCGCTTGAACGCGCGGCAAGGATTGGTCGCGATGGGCTGGAAAATCACCGTCGATCAAATCGCGGTCAATTTCATGGATGCCCCGATTGAGATCAACATAGGCGCGGGGGTAGCGCGCGGCGAGAAGGCTGGCCCCTGCCATTGGTGCACCCGCAAATAATTCATCGACATACATATCTTCAGATTGCCGAAGCTCATGGGCATCTAGAATAGAACGTTCAACAAAATCCGCAGGATAATCTCGGCCGCTATGTGGCGACGATACAAGGATAGGCCCAAGGGCTGTCGGCTGAACGAGCGAATAAGGGAGATCGGACGAAGAACTGCGTATCATATTGCGAGTGTATATCATGTCATCTGTGGGATGCGAAATGATTTTACTTGCTCGTTGAACCGCTGAGCCGTTAGGCTGATTGCGGCAGCGCCGACCGATCGGCCTGATGGATCAAGGAGTTTTTGATGAGCGATTACACACCGCCTGAGATATGGACATGGAACAAGGAAAATGGCGGTCGCTTCGCCAATATTAATCGCCCGATTGCTGGGCCAACCCATGATAAGGAATTGCCGGTCGGCAAACATCCGATCCAACTCTATTCCTTGGGCACGCCCAATGGCGTCAAGGTCACGGTTATGCTCGAGGAGCTTCTTGAGCTGGGCCATGCGGGGGCAGAATATGATGCCTGGCTGATTAACATTGGCGAGGGTGATCAATTCTCAAGTGGCTTTGTCGCGGTCAACCCGAATTCTAAAATTCCGGCCATGGTGGATCAGAGCACAGATCCGGAAACCCGTATTTTTGAATCGGCTTCCATGCTGTTTTATCTCGCCGAGAAATTTGATGCCTATCTGCCGCATAAGCCGGCGGCCCGCACAGAATGTATGAATTGGCTATTTTGGCAAATGGGAAGTGCGCCCTATTTGGGGGGCGGCTTTGGACATTTCTATGCCTACGCGCCCATGAAAATCGAATATTGCATTGATCGCTTTGCGATGGAGGTGAAGCGTCAGCTCGACGTGCTGGATCGGCATTTGGCCGATCACACCTATTTGGCAGGTGACAGCTATACGATTGCCGATATGGCTGTCTGGCCTTGGTATGGGGCCTTGGCAAAAGGGCTTTTATATGAGGCGGGAACATTTTTGCAGGTGAGCGAGTATCGCAACGTCATTCGATGGACGGATGCTATTGCGCAACGTCCAGCGGTTAAACGCGGCCGCATGGTTAATCGGGTGTGGGGCGAGGAGAAAAGCCAGCTGGCCGAGCGCCACGACGCCAGTGATTTCGATGGCAAAATCGACTAGCCGCTGATTTGTAACGTGTACAGGGCTCTTTAATCTGAGCTCCCTAATCAGGGCTTTGAAGCCTGGGCTCTCAAGCCTGAGCTGTAGAGCCAGGGCTCTTGACCAGCGCAGGATGCGCGCATTGAAGAGAGGGTGGCGTTTAATCGCATCGCATGCTTGATTTAAAGCAGCGTTCGGTGCATAAGACAGCCACGGTGGCAGGGGGCGATTAGCTCAGCGGGAGAGCACTACCTTGACATGGTAGGGGTCACTGGTTCAATCCCAGTATCGCCCACCACCGCCATCCGAAACGGCCTTTCTTAAAAACCAAACGCCTTTAACCCGTTAGGGTGGCCGCGCGAACTGCCCGTCAGAAGCGGGCGATGACGCCTAGGCGGACTTGCTCCAAGTCAAGACCTTTATAATCGGCGCCGTCGATAAACTCGAGCCGGATGGCTGCGGAGTCGGAGGTCGCGAGGTCCAGGCCGAGACCATAGAAAAATGTTGTGTCATCTCGGTCTGTATCATCCAGGTCTAGGACGGGATCGCCAGTTTGAGATAATTTTGCCTCGCCTCGAGAAAAGCCAGCTCGAGCGAAGGGTTGTAATTTCCCAAAACCTTTTGCGCTGATCACGGCGGATAGGTCCATCGTGTCGGCAGACAATGATGCAGATGCTCCGTCTCCAGAAACTTTTGTGTCAAGCAGGTTGGCATAGTTAAATTCTATTGCCGCCCCAATGGTCGGATTAACGTCAAAGCTTCTGCCTAACGTAAACAGGTAACCATTATCGTCTAATGTATAACCGAGATCCGAGAATTCAGTTTTTACCGCGGCGATTCCTAAATAGTAGTTTCCAGCGTAGCTTGGTTTAAAGCCAAGCATCGTCACGAGTAATGTCAAAATGAAGTAACGCACCCAATTGTCTCCAACTAATCTATAATGGTGAGAAAGCTGTTGGCCCTGACACCATAAATTCCACATTCTCTATCGTTTTGAGATAGGCAGAATACATATTTGGTTTGCAAGATCCTACTAATCTTTTTTGAAAGAGGACAGCGAGAGAGACGACCACCGCCATCCGAAACGGCCCTCTGTATGATTAAAACCTATTGGGGTGCCAGACTTCGCGCCGCGCTCTGACGTTCCCTCGCGCCGTGCGCAAATTTTAATGAGCTGGCTGAGATCAAATCCTTTGTGCTTGTGCCCGCTCTAAATCATCGCGAATTGGGGGCTTCAGTCGGTTGCGGCTGGATTGATTTGGGTTAAACTTCCGTCCAGTAAAAGCGTTAAAAGTGTGAGGGGCGTTATGAAGCTGAAGTTACGATATATAATTGCAATCGTTGCGATCGCTACGCCGGTGCTACTGGGCGTCGCTGTTTTTGTCAATCCGGACGATCAGTTCACCTATCTAGAAGATCGCGACGAAATACGATCCGATCCGCGCTATCCTGTTCGTCTGACCAACGATGAAGAGTTCGCAAAAATTGCGGACATCGAAATGAATGTTCCTGTGAGCATGCGGGATGGTACTAATTTATCGGCCAATATCTATCGTCCCAAAGCCAGCGGCCAGTATCCCGTGATCATGGCTTTAACGGCTTATAATAAAAACTTGGGGCCGCGATATTACCCAAAGCATCTCCGATCAGCGCTATCGCCTGATTTTGACCATGGCACATTTGAGGTCAGTTCCTGGACAACATGGGAAGGGCCAGACCCGGCATATTGGGTGCGGCAAGGATATGCCGTCGTTTATCTGGACTCGCGCGGTTTTGGCTCGTCTGAGGGAAGTCCCAGCACATTAAGTCAGGCCGACCGAGAAGATTTTCGAGATGCAATTAATTGGGCGGGGACACAGTCTTGGAGTAATGGGAATGTTGGTTTAAGCGGCGTTTCATATTTAGCAATTGCGCAGTGGGTCGCCGCGAGTGGGAAGCCCAAACATTTGAAAGCCATCTCCCCTTGGGAGGGGCAATCGGATCCGTTTAGGGAGGTTTTGTATCACGGAGGGATTCCCTCAACGGGCTTCACAAGCTTTTGGCTCCGGAAAATGCGCGCCGGGGCAAATGGTAATCCGCTGCCGCCGCCATTGATTTTTGACTTTGTGCATCAGCGGCCAGCACTGATGAAGAGGCTGCAAGAGCGCCCTCAGGCCAGATCGGGCATTGACTTGCCATCGATCGACGTGCCCGCATTGATATGTGCATCGTGGAGCGACCAAGGCCTGCACACGCGTGGTTCATTTGAGGGATTCAAGAAAATATCCTCGCCTCAAAAATGGCTCTACACGCATGGCGGCAAGAAATGGGAGGTGTATTACAGCGAGGAGGCTCTTGCGGTTCAAACCGCCTTTTTCGATCATTTCCTGAAGGGTCAGCAAAATGGTTTTGATCAAATACCGCCAGTCCGGCTCGAGGTGCGGGAGACGAAAGAGAAATATACCGTTCGCTATGCCAGTGATTGGCCGCTTCCTAATACCGATTATCGGCCGCTTTATCTCGACGCAGCCAGCTCCCGTCTCGGTTATGAGCCGGTCGAGGCGGAGGCGACAGCCTCCTATGTGTCGACGGAGGGCAGTTTAACCTTTCAGTATATTTTTGAGCAGGATACGGAAATTTCAGGGAATATGGCTTTGCGGTTATGGGTATCAACGCTCGCAGGCGAGGATATGGATTTGTTCATTGCCGTTCAAAAACGAAATCGGCGTGGAGAATTAATCTTCTTCAATGGAATGGCAGGGTACGAAAAGGGACCCGTATCCTTGGGTTGGTTACGTGTGTCGCAACGGCAGTTGGACCCCGCGCGATCGACGCCTGCCCAGCCGGTTCTGTTGCACGCGGCCGCGGCGCCGGTTACCCCGGGTGAGAAGGTCGCTGTCGATATCGAAATTTTGCCGAGCAGCACCCTCTTCCGGAAAGGTGAGGTTCTGGAACTCGTGGTTCAAGGAACTGATACGTTCAAACACGCCAAAATGGCCCATGGCTATTCGGTCAATCAGGGGGTTCATCGCCTGCATACTGGCGGCCCATACGCGTCATATTTACGTGTGCCCGTGATCACTGAAAAATAGCTGACCGTTCCATGAGCGGTTTTCTTTCGTGCGATCGCTCATTGGGCTCATGCTGCGCTGAGGGTGACGCTTCGTCAGGCGTGAAAATGTGATGGCTCACATCTGCGTCATCGGCCTAAGCGCTTTGTGCTTGTGCCCGCTCTAAATCATCGCGCAATGTTTTGCCCGCCAAGAGATAATGAACGCTTCCCCAAATATTAATTAACACCACACAGACCAGCGCATAGCGCAAGCCATCATCGCCGAAGGTAGGACGAAACCCATCTGAAAAAATGCCGACTAATTGAGGGCCCAAACCCAGCCCAATAATATTAATGCAAAACAGCAATATGGCGGCGCCGAGGGCGCGCTTATTAGCCGGCAAAAGACTTTGGGTGAGCCCAAAGCTGACCGATAAATAAAAGCCGCCAAAAAATGCCGTGATGGTAAACAGCGCCAGCGCCAGTTGGAAATTGGTGGTCAGATAAAAAGCGATCGCAATTGGAACGATGAACAGCTTTACGCCTGCCGTCAGCCAGACTTGCATACGTTTATCCTTCTTGCTTAAAAAGTCGGCCAGCCAGCCGCCAAAGAATGTTCCAATGCCGCCCAGCACCCCGCCAATTAAAGCGAGCAATGTGCCGGTTTCCCCGGGGGAAAGACCGTGAAGGCGCCGGAAAAACACCCCATTCCAAAACAGGGCCCCATAGCCCACAAAGACCACCAGCGCGCAGCCGATAATGATGTGGCGCAAGCTCGGAATAGCGAGCATGAGCTTAAAAGTTCCCCACATTTCAGCCAGCATGTTTTTGCGTAGCGGAGAGGGAGGAGCCGAACGCGCCGGCTCTTTGACCGTCGTGAACATCAAAATGCCCAGAACGATTCCGGGCAGGCCTACCACAATAAACGCCATGCGCCAGCCATACCATTCGTCGATCCAACCGCCGACCAGAAAGCCGACTAACACACCAATATTAATACCACTCGAATAGATGCCCATTGCGGTGGCGCGTTGTTCCATCGGAAATAGATCAGAAATCATCGAGTGACTGGGGGGGCTGGAGCCAGCTTCGCCAATCCCGACGCCCACGCGGGCGAGCGCGAGTTGAAAATAATTTGTCGCTAAGCCGCAAAGCGCCGTCATAGCCGACCAGACAATGACCGATATGCCGATAATGTTGCGTCGAGAGTAGCGGTCGGCGAGAATAGCGATGGGAATGCCGAGCGTTGCATAAAACAAAGCAAAAGACAGCCCGATCAAAAACCCTAATTGGGTGTCGGATAAAAGAAGCTCGAGCTTAATGCTCTCGGCCAAAATAGAGACAATTTGGCGGTCGACATGGCTTGATGCATAAATCAAGACCAACATCATCAAGGTATAATTTCGCGTGCGGTGGCTGGTGGTGCTAGATGCGCTGGATGCTGGTGTGTTCGATGATGACATGAGCGGCTCCCTCATCGAAAAGGTTAGCGAAGGATGGCGGAGATGGCGAGTAAAATATCGGCTATTTTGAGCTTTCTCAGGATTTCGTGGCGGTGCGGATTTACACTGCTACGCGCAAGGCGCTCACTGGCGCTCTAATTTGCACTTGGTCTGCCCTGCCGAGATGCCGCGTTCGTAGCCTTGCAAAAAATCTGGGTTATCAAACCGCTCTTCCGCAACGAAGCGTTCTCCACCGCAAAGCAAATGATAGCCGGCGGCTAAGCCATTGCGATAGCCCCGATCATAGGGTGAATTTCCCGATGCGGGGTCTGTGGAAAGGGCCGACCCTTGGGAGGAACATGCGGCAAGTCCGATCGAAAAACTCATCATCGCACCGACCGATACCCATTTTGAGACAAGACGTTTCACGGCACTCTCCACACTATTAATATGATAATCGTAAGGGCCAATCACGCATCGTGTAAAGGATTAAAAAAACATTGTATATCAATTGGATAAATGTCTGAGGCGCGTTCGTTTGCGACGGCTCCAACCCTTTATATGATATTTTCTTAAGGACGGAAAGTGGGCTTGGCGCGCATTAACGGCGCTCCGAAGCAAGCGGACCTCATTAAGTTAATTGATAATGGCGCCGTTGCCGCCGCGATATATCTATCGCGAGCTGTACGTTCAAAATCCAATGATGTTCAGGTCAACGGAAAAATCGAGACCCACATAAAACTGATTTTAGCCCACATGGAAGGCAGCACAGCCGATGAGTTTGCCGCGTGGTATACTCCCCAATTCGATACCTGCAATGAAAAACGGGCATATCAAGACCGCATCGCGCGCTTAGCAGTCCAACACGCCGTGCGTCTTAAAGATCGAAAATGAGCCATCACCAAAGACGCTCACCAGCCGATGCCTGAGCAGGCTGCTAGATCCGCGCGCGATAATGGGCTTAGTCGTAAAAAGCCGGCGACATATTAAGCGTCTCGGCTAACTCCTTATCGTGCTCAATCCATAATGTTGCGCCTGTCTTTTGAATAACCTCCTCAATGTGAGACATAGACTGTTTGGATTGCTCGATATCTGTGTTGAACACAGGGATTGCCCGCAAAACACGGCTGGCGCGGAAGTGATAGAGATCACCCGACAGTAAAATTTTGCCGGTCTTTGCGAGATCAATGAGAAGCATTTGGTGGCCGGGCGTATGCCCGGGTGTTGACAAAATGGTGACCGACCCATCGCCGAAAATATCATAATCGCCCTCCAAAATTTCGGTCGGATTATTCTTAAGGGCGGCATATGTGTCGGGGACGAAAGCGACCGGCGATGAAGCTGAAAAGGCCGCATCATATTCGCTGCGCTGAACCAGCCATTTGGCGCTCGTAAATAAATTCGCGGCGCCCGTATGATCGTAATGCATGTGCGACAAGGCAAGGTAGTCAATTTGATCAGGTGCCAGGTTGAGGTCGGCGAGTTGATCCGCAACAGAGCGTTGATACACCATGGCCGGCCCAGCATCCCCATTCGGCTGCACCACACCTTTTCCGACAATGTTTAAGGGCAAGCCCACATCCCACATCAGGGTTTTCCCCTGATGTGTGATCAAATAGCAGGGCACAAACAGGGTGCGAATATCGGTATCCTCGGGCTTCAGGCTAAAGAAGGAGATATCGGTGAAGGTGATTTCTCCGCAATCCATGACATAGAGTTTGGGCCCGTCATTTTGCGGCGACGAACACGCCGTAAGCGCAAATAGGGTTACAAAAACGGTGCTCCAATGCCGCATGCGGCGCGTCATATGCGTTAAAACTGCGATCATTTTTCCTCCGATAACGGCCCTATGTGTCGCCTTCATTATAGTCTTTTTAAGCTTAGCGTTATGCTTATCTCTATGCTGTGCTTTGCGTCTGATTTTTGATCGCTTCGAGATCACTGGGATCGCCAAGCGCTTCTGCAAAGTCTGAATATCCGAGTGCATATTGCGGCGGCACGATATCGGGATGATCTCCCGCAGCGCCGGGCGGGGTATAATATCCCAGTGCATATTGTCCCATGGCATAGCCAAGCAATTCTTGAAGGGGACGGGGGAGGGTGCGGGCAATTTCGGGTGGCGTCGACAAATACTGATTTTCCTCCTGTCGTAACCAGCCGAGGGCGTAGGTTAAATTAAAGGCAATCCGATCGCCGTTGGAGCGATTCTCTCCTCCACCATGAAAAACTGAACCGGAATAGACCAAAACCGATCCACTCTCCATCTCAGCTTGCGTTATTTCTTCAGGCCGAGCTTGGCGGTCGTCTGGCCAGCTGCTACTTCCCGGAACGACTTGGGTTGCCCCATTTTCTGCCGTGAAATCTGAAATCGCCCAAATCGTATTGAGCTGCGGTTCTAAATGGGCCAAATGCGTGCCCCACGCCCATTTATCGCGATGAATGACTTGTGCGGGTTGGCTGGGCCGCAGCCGAATGATTTGTGTCAGGTGCAGCTGATACCGTTCACAATTCTCGAGCAAAAACCCATCGCACAGCGACAGGATTAAAGGATGGGTAATCAGCTCATGGGTTTGCGGCGAGCGGGCAACCAGCCCGCCCGTGCGTGTGGTTAAGAAACCAGAGAAATCATCTGCGCCATTGGGGGTCGCGTCCATAAAGGTGTCGGTCTCGGCGCGGATAGCCGCAATTTTTTCGGGCGACACCAGCCGATCAATAATCACGGCGCCATCTTGGCGAAGTGCCTTGAGTAAAACCTCCGGCGTTGTGTCTGCGGAAAAATGGTGTAACGACGACATTTGCTCTCCCCCTACTGCTTACCCTACTGCTCGACTAGCTACTCGCTCTGCTGCCTAGTCCTGCTCGCGAGTATTAGGCTAACATTTATGCCGCTCGGGGCAAGAGCCCGATTTTACAC
Source organism: Alphaproteobacteria bacterium (assembly GCA_965662735.1). Lineage (GTDB taxonomy): Bacteria > Pseudomonadota > Alphaproteobacteria > RS24 > RS24 > JAYODZ01. The sequence goes on along the minus strand of CBFIIU010000024.1, from coordinate 3,032 downwards.
CGAGGGGCTCAAGGGTGCCCAAACCGCATCAATTTTGCCCTTGCGATAAATCGCCCAGTTCGGAAACTGCAGAAAAACCGCTTCGCTTTGGCGCGGCCGGAGAAACACATGATCATCGACCGTCAATCGCGGTTTGCGTCTGTAGGTCATCATTTCTTGATTGCTCGACCGACCATAGAGATCATGATAGCCGAGGCCCTTTGGAAAAACCGGATCTGCCATCCAATATCCACCATGGGTGAAAATCATTTGCCCGGC
>CBFIIU010000024.1:0-2675 GCA_965662735.1 Alphaproteobacteria bacterium | reverse complement strand
CTCGGGGTCTCCCAGTAACTCAGTGGCTTGCTCATGTGCGGGCAAGCGAATGGTGTTGAGCGCCTTTAAAATGGGCGTTGCGATAAAGCTGGCGGGCTTAAAGCCGGATAAGGAGGGGAGGTCAAAATCAGACGGTTTCACCAGCACCGACCCGGCGGCCACCTCATTGGCCATTTGAGCATCGCGATAGAGACGAAAGGTTCCGCTGCCACCAATATTGCGGATGAGCCTATCAGCGGTTCCCGCGCCGAGATGCCCATCGATTTGCGCCATGGCAGAGCGATAGGCGCGACGGCTATTTGTTTGCGCATGACGACGCCAATTGTGAAGATTGGGCAGTTTAGCAAGATGCGGCTCGTAACCCATAATAGCGGTGAGCGTCAGCCATTTGCTCTGGGCGAGTAAGGACAGAGCGGGCGCAAGATTGGTCTCAAAGCCACCGCGATGGAGCCCAATATCGATTTCTAATCCGATGTTCAATGGGCGCCGTTTTTGAGCCGCATAAAGCTCGAGCGCCTGCAGGCGGTCGGCCGTATCCGCAAGCCAATGAATTTTCTGGCCGCCGGCGCGCAGGCGACGGGGAAGCCGCGTATAAAAATTGTCCAAGGCCGTCAGGGTGACGGGCTTACCCATCAAGTGATTGCCCGTTGGAAACAGCTCCAGCACTTGCCTTAACATATGGGTGTTGAAACTCATCAGCCGGTCGGTGCGGCACTGACGGGCCACGCGTTCGAGCAGGGGCGCGCTGGGTAAGGACTTCGCAACAATTCGATAGGCCAATGGGTTTGGCAAGAGCTGCTTCAGCAATTTCAGATTGTCCGAGAGCCGGTCATCATCAATCACCAAAACCGGTTCGCCAATGCCCGCCCGATGCAAGGCCTGGCTGAGGCGAGAAAAATAATCGGCTGAAAGTGGGGCGCGGGGGGTCATGCGTTAAATAAGCTCTGCAAATAGGGGTTTAAAAAACGGCCCGTTGGATCGAGCGTTTTGCGTATTTCGTTAAACGTATCGAAATGCGGATAGAGGGTGCGCAAGTCTGCTTGGGTGGCGCTGTTCAGCTTGCCCCAATGTGGCCGACCCCGATACCGTTTGAAGATCGGCTCAATGTCAGACAATACGGCGCGATAATCGTCGCCGGCGCCACAGTGAACAGCGATCGAAATGCGGGGCCCATCTTGGAAGGGCGATAAAAGGGCTGTGTCGCTGGCGGTCTGGCGGACTTCAATCGGAAAATAAAGTGAGCTGTGGCGCCGCTCCAGCAGGCTGATGATTTCATCTAAACAGCTTAGCCCATGCGCGGCGGGCAGATGATATTCCATTTCATTGAAGAGCGTGTTGCGTTCGCTCGCGAGCAGGCAATGGCTCTCGCCCACCACTTCCTCGCCTGGGGCATTGGCAATCGCCTTCGACAGTAGGATCCGCCGAAGCCAAGGCCACCAGCGTGTCCAGTCGCGGATAAATTTAAGCTGCGCGACCGCCGCGTCACTGTCATCATGTCCCCGGGGAGTGTCCATTGCATCGGTGATATCATGGCTAATGGCCATGCAATGGCCTGAAAAAGGAATATAGAAAAATTCAAAATTTCGATGGGTGTTCCACAAATGGGTCGCCTGATCACGTATGTCCTGGAAGGGCGCAAACCACACCCGGCGATGCAGGCGATAATGCGGCACAAGCTGCATCGCAATGTCGGTGATGATGCCCAATGTCCCGAGGCTCACTTGCGCCGCGGGTAACCAGCTTGAGTTTTCATCTGCTGAAATAGTGATATGGTCGCCCGAAGCGGTCACGAGCTTCACGCCCTTTATGTCGGCCGATAAGCAGGGCAAGCTGGCGCCACTTCCATGGGTAGCCGTTGCGGTGGCACCCGCTAATGTTTGCACATTAATGTCTCCGAGGTTCCTAAAGGCGTAATATTGCAAGGCGAGATCGGGAGATATTTGGTGTAAAGGCGCACCGGCCCCGATCCACACACACCCTGTATCATCAACGCGCCCTACCGAGGAGAAATGTTCGAGCGAAATAATGTGATGGCTCGGCACGAGCGCTGTCCAGCTGTGGCCGGATCCCACGGGGCGCAATATGTCATCGGATGATGTTACCAGCGTCTGAAGCTCAGTGATCGTTTTCGGACGATGCACTGTAGCGCCGGTAACCTGCGTGTCCCCCGACCAATTTTTCCAGTTTGTGGCTGTAGATGACGTCATGATGCCCCATCATGGGCGAAGATAATCGGCTCTTCAAGATCAAACATCGAGTGCGCTCGGTGTCCCTTGGTCTGGCGCAAAATCAAGCTTCGTCTTTATAAAATGTCTGCGAATTTCAGTTTTTGAGATTGAGCGTGTGGGGGTGATGCAGCGCTTATGCTACTCCCTTTGGTAAGGCGAAGGCACTTATGTTGGCAAGGTAACAGCGATAAACGCTGGAGGAGAAGACTTCGAATATTCGATTGCAAGTCCAAATTCGGACGCTAATCATTTCACGATCGACCCGAAAACGGGTGAGCTGTATGTAAAGGGCACGCTCGATTATGATCATCCTGCCGATAGCGATCACAATAATGTCTATGACTTTTATGTCTATGCGGGCGATCCCGATAGCCCACTCGGCGATAGCTTTGAAGGGTCGGTAACGGTCACTGAGCTTGTTTAAGGTGGAAGGGAGATGGGAACAAA
>CBFIIU010000023.1:2180-15411 GCA_965662735.1 Alphaproteobacteria bacterium | reverse complement strand
ATCCGAAAATGAAGCCCCGCCCGTCTCAGCAAGAACCTTCGTAATCGCCGCCGTCAACGTCGTCTTGCCATGGTCAACGTGACCAATCGTGCCAATGTTGCAATGCGGCTTATTCCGCTCAAATTTCTCTTTCGCCATTCTCTTCTCTCCGTCTTAGCCCGCGGGCAAATTTAAGCCATTTTCGCAATCACTTCGTCCGCCACCGCTTGTGGTACCGGCTCGTAGTGATCAAATTGCATTGAATATTGTGCCCGTCCTTGGGACATCGAGCGCAATGTATTAACGTAACCAAACATATTGGCCAGCGGTACCATGGCGTTGACGACAGCCGCATTACCGCGGCTCTCTGTGCCACGAACCTGACCCCGACGGCTGTTTAAGTCGCCGATCACATCACCCATATGTTCTTCAGGTGTCACAACTTCCACAGCCATAATCGGCTCTAGCAATTTGGCACCAGCATCACGCGACGCTTCACGGAAGGCCGCCCGCGCTGCAATTTCAAAGGCCATGACACTGGAGTCAACATCGTGGAAGGCACCGTCGATCAACTCAACTTTAAAGTCGATCATTGGGAAGCCGGCTAGCACGCCATTTTCACGCACGCTCTCAATGCCCTTCTCAACACCAGGGATGTATTCACGCGGGATCGACCCACCAACAATTTTATTTGTAAATTCATACCCACCACCTGCTTCGAGCGGTGAAATAATCATTTTCACGCGAGCAAACTGACCTGAGCCGCCAGTTTGTTTTTTGTGCGTGTAATCAACTTCAGCGGCTTTGGTGAAAGTTTCGCGATACGCCACTTGCGGGGCGCCAACATTGGCTTCCACTTTAAATTCGCGGCGCATACGGTCAACGATAATATCGAGATGCAATTCGCCCATGCCGGCAATAATGGTTTGCCCGCTCTCTTCATCACTCGACACACGGAAAGAGGGATCTTCTTGCGCCAATCGATTAAGCGCGAGACCCATTTTCTCTTGGTCACCTTTTGTTTTAGGCTCAACAGCAACCTGAATAACGGGCTCAGGGAATTCCATCCGTTCCAAAATCACAGCGCTTTCAGGGGCACATAATGTGTCACCCGTCGTCGTGTCTTTCATACCCACGAGGGCCACAATGTCGCCCGCATAGGCTTCTTTGATTTCTTCGCGCGAGTTCGCGTGCATTTGCAACATCCGACCAATGCGTTCGCGCTTGTCTTTCACTGTGTTCAGAACAGAACTACCGCTCTCCAATTTACCTGAGTAAACACGAGCAAAAGTCAGCGAGCCAACGAATGGGTCATTGGCAATTTTAAAGGCCAACATCGACAGAGGCTCATCATCCGAAGACTTACGCGTGATCGGCGCCTCGGTTTTGGCGTCAATCCCTTGGATCGCCTCCACATCAGTGGGAGCTGGCATAAAATCAACAACGGCATCAAGAAGTGGCTGAACCCCTTTGTTTTTAAAGGCAGTCCCACACAAGACAGGTACAAAGGCCTGACCGATTGTACCCTTACGAATACATTTTTTCAGCGTTTCAGCATCTGGCTCTTGGCCTTCGAGATAGGCCTCCATGACCGCATCATCAACTTCAACAGCCGTTTCAACCAGATCAGCGCGATATTTCTCGGCTTTTTCTTTGAGCTCGTCGCGAATATCCCGATACTCAAATTCCGCACCGAGGCTTTCTTCTTTCCAAACGATTTCTTGCATCCGGATCAAGTCGACGCAGCCTTCAAAATCGCTCTCGGCACCGATCGGCAATTGCAGAACCAAAGGACGCGCACCCAAGCGAGTAATAATCATATCCACGCACCGATAGAAATCAGCGCCTGTCCGGTCCATTTTGTTGACGAAACACATGCGCGGCACATTATACTTATCTGCCTGACGCCATACTGTTTCTGATTGAGGCTCAACCCCGGCAACCGAGTCAAAAACCGCAACCGCGCCATCCAATACGCGCAACGACCGCTCAACCTCAATCGTGAAGTCCACGTGGCCAGGCGTGTCGATTATGTTGATGCGCTTATCATTCCAAAAACACGTTGTCGCCGCTGATGTAATGGTGATGCCGCGCTCTTGCTCCTGCTCCATCCAGTCCATGGTGGCCGCGCCATCATGAACCTCACCAATTTTGTAGCTCACGCCTGTGTAGTACAAAATCCGTTCAGTGGTCGTGGTTTTCCCGGCGTCAATATGCGCCATGATCCCAATATTGCGATAGTCAGAGAGAGGTGTCTTGCGAGGCATAATCGTGATCTTTCAAAAATTACCAGCGGTAATGCGAGAAGGCGCGGTTCGCTTCAGCCATACGGTGCGTGTCTTCACGCTTCTTCACAGCCGAACCGCGGTTGTTGACAGCATCTAGAAATTCGCCAGCGAGGCGCTCTTCCATGGTGTTTTCGTTCCGGCTGCGCGCCGCATTAATCAGCCAGCGAATGGCAAGTGCCTGACGACGCTCCGGACGAACCTCAACAGGAACCTGATAGGTTGCCCCACCTACACGCCGCGAACGCACTTCAACGCTCGGCATCACATTTTCCAGCGCTTCGTGGAAAACAGCGACCGACTCGCGCTTCAGCTTGTCTTCGACACGATCAAGCGCACCATAAAGAATGCCCTCAGCAGTGGACTTTTTGCCATGCAGCATCAAGCTGTTCATGAATTTGGTGAGGGTAACATCACCAAATTTGGCATCGGGGTTAATAACGCGTTTCTCAGCGCGGTGACGACGAGACATCTGTATTTCTCCCTATTTCGGCCGCTTCGCGCCATATTTCGACCGGCGCTGTTTCCGATCTTTGACCCCTTGCGTATCCAAGGTTCCGCGAATGACGTGATAACGAACACCTGGCAAGTCTTTCACGCGGCCGCCGCGGATCATCACCACAGAGTGTTCTTGCAAATTGTGGCCCTCACCTGGAATATAGCTCGTGACCTCATATCCATTTGTCAAACGCACGCGCGCAACTTTCCGCAGCGCTGAGTTCGGCTTTTTAGGTGTGGTTGTGTAGACACGTGTGCACACACCGCGTTTTTGCGGGCAGGCTTCCATCGCGGGCACCTTATTCCGGCGGGTCGTTTTTTGCCGCGGCTTGCGGATCAATTGATTAATTGTGGGCATATTGCCGACACTCCATCAAAAATAATCAGTCCGGATTACTGTTATGCACAGCCCAGACGCACGAAAATTGATCCCAATCGGACCAATTAACTATATGCAGAGGATTCCGAAGAATCATGCGTCCCGTTCGTTACTTCAGATCTCTTAACAGCGTTTGGACCTATTATAACAATGACTTAGACGTCATGTTGAGCTAGAAATCCACGGCCCTGTCACCAAAGTGGCTGATATGTACGAAATAGCCCGTCCGACGTCAAGCCCGAAACGGTGATTTACCCAATAAAAAGGCCGGAAAAACCGGCCTTTTTGTGTTCAATCTGAAAATTCGATCACGCCTCAACGCTTTGCGCATCCTCGGCCACGGGTTCACCGGGAATAATCTCGGCATCGTCGGGCAAAGAAACAGCATTTTGCGCAGCCAACACAGCATCGCGCTGCGCCGCCTCGGCTTTCAAGCGCTGCATCAGCCCGCCCGTCCCTGCAGGGATCAAACGCCCTACAATGACGTTTTCTTTCAGGCCCACAAGCTCGTCATGCTTGCCGTTAATGGCCGCCTCCGTGAGAACGCGGGTTGTCTCTTGGAACGATGCGGCCGAGATAAACGAACGCGTTTGCAAGGAAGCTTTAGTGATGCCCAGCAAGATCGGTTTGCCCGTTGGCGGGGTTTTACCCTCCGCTTCAAGGGCAGCCACGGTTTCTTCGAAATCGGACTTATCAACTTGCTCGGCGTTCAGATAATCACTGTCACCAATGCTATCGATTTCAATTTTTTGCAGCATTTGGCGCACAATCACTTCAATGTGCTTATCGTTAATAATCACACCTTGCAGGCGATACACGTCTTGGATTTCATTGACCAGATAAGCGGCCAATTCCTCGACACCTGAAATTGCCAGAATATCATGTGGCGCAGGGTTTCCATCGACGAGATATTCACCTTTTTCAATGACATCACCCTCTTGAACTGACAAATGCTTGGTCCGCGGCACCAAATACTCGACCGGTTCAAGATCTGCATCTTGAGAGCGAATAATCACCCGGCGTTTATTCTTGAAGTCGCGTCCAAATTCCACGCGTCCTGTGATCTCGGCAATAATGGCATGATCCTTTGGACGGCGGGCTTCAAACAGCTCAGCGACGCGCGGCAAACCACCGGTGATGTCACTCGAGGTTGCACCTTCTGTGGGGATCCGAGCCAGAATATCACCGGCACTAATAGTGGCCCCGGCATCAACCGACAAAATGGCTCCTGGCGCCAAGACATAACGGGCCTCTGACCCATTAGCCAGCTTCAATACCTCGCCTTTGCTATCCAAAATCACAAGCGCTGGCTTTAAATCCGAGCCCCGGGTGCCGGTGACATGATCGACAACTTCGCGCTGTGAAATACCCGTTGCTTCATCGGAACGCTCGGTGACGGTGACACCGTCCACAATGTCCTCAAACCCAACTTTACCCGCAACTTCGGTCAAAATCGGAATAGCATAAGGCTCCCATTCAGCTAGGCGATCGCCCCGCTTGACGGCATCGCCTTCTTTCACCCGCAACCGCGCCCCGTAAGAGAGTTTGTGGCTTGCCCGCTCGAGCTTATTGGCGTCGATAATCTTAATATGAACATTTCGACCCATAACAACGAAACGGCCCTGACCATCTTCAAGGATGTTTGCATTTTCAAACTCAATGGTACCGTCGGCACTGGCTTCCACAAATGACTGGTCGACGACCTGAGCCGTGCCGCCAATGTGGAAGGTCCGCATTGTCAACTGAGTGCCAGGCTCGCCAATGGATTGCGCTGCAATCACACCAACCGCCTCACCAATATTCACCGCCGTCCCGCGCGCAAGATCACGGCCATAGCATGCGCCACACACCCCGACCTTATTTTCGCAAGTTAGTACGGAGCGAATTTTGATCCCGATTAGGTTCGCATCTTCAATCGGCCCCATGTGTTTTTCTTCGATCATCTCATTTCTCGAGACAATCACCTCACCCGTTGCTGGATGCACAACATCCTCTACGGGGAAACGACCGAGAACGCGATCAGAGAGAGAAGTAATAACCTCACCCGACTCGATCACGGCCGAGACTTTAATGCCATTTTGGGTACCACAATCGACATCATGAATGATGCAATCTTGCGCCACGTCAACGAGACGCCGGGTAAGATATCCGGAGTTGGCGGTTTTCAACGCAGTATCCGCCAAACCTTTCCGGGCACCGTGCGTCGAGTTAAAATACTCAAGAACGGTCAAACCTTCTTTAAAGTTTGAAATAATCGGTGTTTCAATGATTTCACCAGACGGTTTCGCCATCAACCCACGCATACCGGCCAACTGCTTCATCTGAGCGGGCGAACCCCGCGCACCTGAATGCGACATCATATAAATGGAATTGATGAAACGATTATCATCGGCCGCATCTTCCGGATTAACGGTCGAGATTTTATTCATCATGGCATCGGCAACACGGTCTGTACAACGCGCCCAGGCGTCTACGACCTTATTGTATTTCTCGCCTTGCGTGATCAAACCGTCAATATATTGCTGCTCATACTCTTTCGCCAAAGCAGCCGTTTCCTCGATCAAATCATTTTTTTGCTCGGGGATCACCATATCATCTTTACCAAAAGAGATGCCTGCGCGCGCCGCCTGACGGAAACCGAGACCCATAATATGGTCGCAGAACAATACCGTTTCTTTTTGACCACAATGCCGATAGACAGAGTCAATCACGCGCGAGATTTCTTTCTTTGTCATCAACCGATTGACAAGGCTGAAGGGTAAGCGCGGATGTTTCGGCAGCTCTTGGCCTAAGATTAAACGCCCTGGCGTCGTCTCCACCACGGAGGTGACGAGCTCGCCCTCGGCATTCATTTCTTCAACGCTTGCCCGAATTTTCGTGTGCATGGTCACGACTTTATTGTCGAGCGCATGCTCCAGCTCGGCAATGCTATCAATGAGCAAGCCTTCACCCGACAGACCATCGCGCTCTAGGGTCATGTAATACAGACCCAAGACAATATCTTGCGACGGCACAATAATCGGCGCCCCATTGGCAGGGTGCAGAATATTATTTGTCGACATCATCAAAACACGCGCTTCAAGCTGAGCTTCAAGCGACAAGGGCACGTGAACCGCCATTTGGTCACCGTCAAAATCGGCATTAAACGCCGCGCAGACGAGCGGGTGCAACTGGATCGCTTTGCCTTCAATCAACACCGGTTCAAAGGCTTGGATGCCCAAACGGTGCAAGGTTGGCGCCCGGTTGAGGAGAACAGGGTGTTCACGAATGACTTCATCCAGAATATCCCAAACTTCGGGACGAGCTTTCTCGACCATTTTTTTCGATTGCTTAACAGTCGCCGATAAACCTTTGGCCTCGAGGCGCGAATAAATGAAAGGTTTGAACAGCTCTAATGCCATTTTCTTGGGCAGACCGCATTGGTGCAGTTTAAGCTCAGGGCCCACCACAATCACAGACCGACCCGAGTAATCAACGCGTTTACCCAGAAGGTTTTGACGGAAGCGCCCTTGTTTGCCCTTCAGCATGTCGGACAGAGATTTCAAAGGACGCTTATTGCCACTCGTAATAACACGACCGCGACGGCCATTATCAAACAGGGCATCCACCGATTCTTGTAACATCCGTTTTTCATTGCGGACAATAATATCCGGCGCCCGCAGCTCAATGAGGCGTTTCAGACGATTATTCCGGTTAATCACGCGGCGATACAAATCGTTCAAATCTGACGTCGCAAACCGGCCGCCATCCAACGGCACCAAAGGCCGCAATTCTGGCGGAATGACCGGTACAATTGTCATGATCATCCATTCAGGGCGGCCGCCGGAGCGCAAGAACGCCTCAACAACTTTAAGCCGCTTAGCCAATTTTTTCGGCTTCAGCTCAGTGGTGGCCTCGGCAATCTCAACGCGCAACTGGTCGCGCAACTCTTCAAGATTAAGTTCCTCCAGCAAGGTGCGCACGGCTTCCGCGCCAATGCCCGCAACGAAACTATCTTCACCATAGTCGTCTTGCGCTTGCAGATATTCTTCTTCCGACAGCAATTGACCTTTTTTGAGCGCCGACAACATCGGATCAAGCACGATAAATTGTTCAAAATAGAGAACCCGCTCAAGATCCTTTAACGTCATATCGAGCAACAGCCCGATCCGGCTGGGCAGCGATTTCAAAAACCAAATATGTGCAACCGGAGCCGCCAGCTCAATATGCCCCATGCGTTCGCGACGCACTTTGGTCAATGTGACTTCGACGCCGCATTTTTCGCAGATGATGCCCTTATACTTCATGCGCTTATATTTGCCGCACAAGCATTCATAATCTTTGATTGGGCCAAAAATCCGCGCACAGAACAAGCCATCCCGCTCGGGCTTGAATGTCCGATAGTTTATGGTTTCCGGCTTTTTGATCTCACCATACGACCAGGATAAGATCTTCTCTGGGCTCGCAATGGAGATCCGGATTTGATCAAAAGCCTGTTGGTTGGCTTGCGGGTTGAAGATGTTCATGACCTCGTGGTTCATGTGCTACTCCTCGTAGTTGCGCCAATAGCGCGGAATTAACGGTCTTTGCTGTTGCTAGTGAGCTCGACATTCAGGCCCAATGAGCGGATCTCTTTGACCAACACATTGAAACTTTCGGGGATACCGGCTTCGAACGTATCGTCTCCGCGAACAATCGCTTCATAGACTTTCGTCCGACCCGCTACGTCATCGGATTTCACCGTTAACATTTCTTGCAATGTGTAAGCGGCGCCATAGGCTTCCAATGCCCAAACTTCCATTTCCCCGAAACGCTGACCCCCAAATTGGGCTTTACCGCCCAAGGGCTGTTGCGTCACCAGGCTGTATGGACCAATGGATCGAGCGTGGATCTTGTCGTCGACCAGATGGTGGAGCTTCAGCATATAGATATAGCCGACGGTCACATTACGGTCGAAATACTCGCCTGTTCGGCCGTCGCGCAACCGCACTTGACCCGACGCATCTACACCCGCCGCCTTCAACATATCGACGATATCGGCCTCATGCGCCCCATCAAAGACGGGGGTCGCAATCGGAACACCGCGACGCAGCGTTTGGCTCATCTCGATCATTTGACCATCATCCAGTGCCTTGATGTCACCATCATCGGGGTAGACTTTGTTCAAGACCTCTCTGACGGCTTCAACCTTGCCCTGCTGTTCATAAGCTTCCAGAGCATCCTCGATCTGACGACCAATATTGGCACAGGCCCAACCCAAATGGGTTTCCAGGATCTGCCCGACATTCATCCGGCTCGGCACACCGAGCGGATTGAGGACAATATCAACCTGCGTGCCATCATCTAGATATGGCATATCTTCGACCGGCATAATTCGGCTGATCACACCCTTGTTACCATGGCGGCCCGCCATTTTATCACCCGGCTGCAATTTACGTTTTACGGCCACATACACTTTGACCATTTTCATAACGCCAGGAGGCAGCTCGTCGCCGCGTTGCAGCTTATCGACTTTGTCTTCAAAGCGTGCTTCGAGGGCTTGCTTGGCTTCATCGAATTGCTTTTTCAGCGCCTCGACTTCGGCCATCGCCGCATCATTCTTCAAGACGATTTGCCACCACTGATTGCGTGGCATGTCTTCCAACATGGCTGAGGTGATTTTGCTATCCGCATCGACACCTGCAATGCCAGAGGCGACTTGCTTGCCCGACAATAAGTTTTGCAAGCGGTCATAAATATTCCGTTGCAAAATATTCAATTCGTCATCGCGGTCCTTGGCCAGAAGCTCAATTTCCTCACGCTCAATCGCCAAGGCGCGTTCATCTTTGTCGATGCCATGGCGGTTAAAAACCCGCACTTCAACGACCGTTCCTGATGTACCTGGAGGTAAGCGTAAGGATGTATCGCGTACATCCGAGGCTTTTTCACCAAAAATGGCCCGCAAGAGTTTTTCTTCCGGCGTCATAGGGCTCTCGCCTTTTGGCGTAATTTTACCCACCAGAATATCACCAGGGTGAACATCGGCTCCGATATAGACAATGCCAGCCTCATCGAGGTTGCGCAGGGCTTCCTCACCGACATTGGGAATATCACGGGTAATTTCTTCCGGGCCCAACTTCGTGTCCCGCGCCATAATGTCAAATTCCTCAATGTGAATAGAGGTAAAAACATCATCGCGCACGATGCGCTCGGAAATCAAAATCGAGTCTTCGAAATTATAGCCATTCCACGGCATAAAGGCGACGAGCACATTGCGCCCCAAAGCCAATTCACCCAATTCGGTTGATGGCCCATCGGCAACAACATCGCCGCGCGCCACAACATCGCCAACGCGCACTAATGGACGTTGGTTGATACAGGTCGATTGGTTAGACCGTTGGAATTTACGAAGATTATAAATATCAACACCCGATTTAGACGCATCCGTCTCCTCGGTGGCGCGAATAACGATCCGCGTTGCGTCCACTTGGTCAACGACACCGGCACGACGGGCAGTAATCGCCGCACCACTATCGCGGGCCACAACTTCTTCCATACCGGTGCCCACTAACGGGGCTTCCGCTTGCAAAAGTGGTACAGCCTGACGCTGCATGTTCGATCCCATCAAGGCGCGGTTCGCGTCATCATTCTCCAAGAACGGAATCAAAGCAGCGGCGACCGAAACAATCTGCTTCGGCGATACGTCGATTAAATTGACCATATCGGGGGTCACTAATTCGAAGTCGCCATTAATCCGGCAATTGACCAATTCTTCATTGATCTTACCATCGGCTCCGATTTGAATATTCGCCTGAGCCACCCGATAGCGGGCTTCTTCCATGGCCGAGAGATAAATGACCTCATCGGTGACTTTACCCTCAACCACCCGACGATACGGGCTTTCAATAAAGCCATATTTATTCACCCGAGCAAACGTCGCCAGAGAATTAATCAAGCCAATATTCGGGCCTTCAGGCGTCTCAATGGGGCAAATGCGTCCGTAATGGGTGGGGTGCACGTCGCGCACTTCAAATCCGGCCCGTTCGCGTGTCAAACCGCCTGGGCCGAGGGCCGACAGACGACGCTTATGCGTGATTTCGGACAAGGGATTTGTTTGGTCCATAAACTGAGAGAGCTGCGATGAGCCGAAGAACTCGCGCACAGCAGCTGCAACCGGTTTCGCATTAATCAAATCTTGCGGCATCACCGTGTCAATATCGACCGAGCTCATGCGCTCTTTGATGGCACGTTCCATGCGCAATAGACCGAGGCGGAACTGATTTTCCATCAATTCACCCACAGACCGAACACGGCGATTGCCAAGATTGTCGATATCGTCAATATCGCCCCGCCCATCGCGCAGATCAACCAGCGCCTTCATGACGGCAACAATGTCGTCCTTCCGCAGAACACGCACATCGTCAGGGCAGTCCAAATCGAGACGAATATTCATCTTCACGCGACCCACGGCAGACAGGTCATAGCGCTCGGCATCAAAGAACAAGCCATTAAACAAGGCCGACGCTGTTTCCATGGTCGGTGGCTCGCCAGGGCGCATAACGCGATAAATTTCTTCGAGCGCCGACAGCTCGTCCGACGATTTATCCGCTTTCAACGTATTGCGGATGAACGGGCCTTTGTTGATCAGATCCACGTCCAGCGTGTTAATGACCGTGTAGCCCGCCTCAACCAAACTTGCGAGCAAGTCTTCGGTGATTTCATCGCCCGCTTCAGCAAAAATTTCACCCGTTTCTAGGTTTACAAGCTCATCGCTGATAAAGCGGCCAATTAATTCTTCTTCGCCAACACGGAGGTTTTGCAAACCATCTTCTTGGAGTTTACGTGCCTGGCGCGGTGTCAGTTTGCTGCCCGCTTCAACAACAACTTTGCCGGTTTTCGCATCGACCAGATCATAGGCCGGTTTTGATCCGCGCCGCTGTTCTGCGATAAACGGTGTTTCCCAACCATTTTTGGTCTTGGTGTAACTAATCTTGTTATAAAACAGATCCAAAATTTCATCGTCTGCGAAGCCAAGCGCATGCAGCATGACGGTTGCCGGCAACTTACGACGGCGGTCAATCCGAACGAAGAGAACGTCTTTGGCATCAAACTCGAAATCCAGCCAGGACCCGCGATACGGAATAACGCGCGCGGCGAAGAGCAGCTTGCCAGACGCATGGGTTTTACCTTTATCATGGTCGAAAAACACCCCAGGACTGCGGTGCATTTGCGACACAATCACCCGCTCCGTCCCGTTCACGACAAAAGTGCCGTTTTGGGTCATAAAGGGCAGGTCGCCCATGTAAACTTCTTGTTCTTTAATATCTTTGATCGAGCGAGAGCCTGTTTCTTCATCCACATCGAAGACAACGAGACGTAACGTTACCTTCAATGGAGCTGCGAATGTCATACCGCGCTGCTGGCACTCTTCGACATCATATTTGGGGGTTTCAAATTCATATGACACAAATTCGAGCATCGACGTATTGCCGAAATCATTAATCGGGAAGACCGACTTAAAGACAGCATTTAGACCTTGCTCGTCACGCCCACCCTCTGGCGTCTCAACTTGTAGGAATTGATCATAGGAGTATTTCTGCACCTCGATCAGGTTCGGCATATCAACAACTTGCGGGATCCGCCCAAAAGAGCGGCGAAGACGCTTACGACCGGCAAAAGTTTGAGACATTCTTATTCCTCGTTTTGTCACTGGGCCCAGGGCCCGAAAAACTCACGTGGCGCACGCGCCAAAAAGGGCGTGGCGACACGATGTCGCCACGCCATCCGAACTATTTCAGCTCGACGGTCGCCCCAACAGCTTCCAATTTTGCTTTGATGTCTTGGGCTTCTGCCGTAGGAACATCAGCTTTCAGTTCAGAAGGTGCGCCTTCAACCAAGTCTTTGGCTTCTTTCAAGCCAAGACCCGTTAGGCCGCGCACTTCTTTAATGACATTGATTTTTTGGTCGCCAGCCGATGCCAGGATAACTGAGAAGCTATCTTTGACTTCAGCCGCTTCGCCACCACCTGCTGCTGGAGCAGCCGCCACAGCAACAGGCGCTGCAGCAGAAACGCCCCATTTATCTTCCAATAATTTCGCCAGCTCGGCTGCTTCCAACACAGTCAGGCTAGACAGTTCGTCTGCAATCTTTTCAAGATCTGCCATTTTTTTCTCCATTAAAGTTTAATCCGAGCAAACCGCTTAAGCGGCTTCACCCTGCGCAGCTTTCGCGCTCATAATGCGCGCGAGTTGCCCAGCTGGGGCTTGCAGAACGCCAGCAACTTTTGTTGCCGGGGCGTTCAACAGACCAACCAGCTTGCCTCTGAGCTCGTCCAAAGACGGCAGCGAGGCGAGCGTTTTCACACCTTCTGCATCGAGTAAATTGCCATCCATCACCCCACCAAGGATGACCAGATTGCTATTTTCTTTAGCAAATTTTGCCGCGATCCGCGGCGCTGCCACGGGATCATCAGAATAGGCTATAGCTGTCGGACCTGTGAACAAATCCATAGCAGCTTCTGCCGGTGTGCCTGCGAGAGCGAGCTTGACGAGACGGTTTTTGGTCACTTTGACAGTGCCACCAACCTCCGCCATTTGGTTCCGAAATGCGCTAATATCCGCAACCGTCAGCCCGGAATAGTGGGTCACAACAATTACCCCAGCATCATTAAAAATGCCGTTATAATGTGTCACGAGCTCGGTTTTTTCAGCTCTATCCACTTTTTCTCTCCATCCGCACAAACCCTGTGCGCTTGGGGGCGGCAGGAAAAACCTGACCACCGGTTCATAGTTGCCGCATATCCGATATGCGACGCTCTAACTGTCCCGGGTCCAGCCCCACAAGATCCCTCAGGGATCCGAAAAACTGACGTCCCGTCTCATGTCGGACATTAAGTGCGAACACACCGACAATCTCGGACAGGCGGGGGCAAAGCCCCCTATCTCTCCCGAAGGAGAGATATTAGGTGTCAGGCGCTGAGGCCTGATAAATCCACGCGCACGCCCGGCCCCATGGTGGAGCTGATGGCGAGACGACGTAAATAGGTTCCTTTGGCGCCGGATGGCTTAGCCTTATTGATCGCATCAACAAGCGCCTTCACATTGCCAATAATTTGCTCTTCCGAAAAGCTGGC
>CBFIIU010000023.1:0-2082 GCA_965662735.1 Alphaproteobacteria bacterium | reverse complement strand
CTGCTCCGCCTTTGGCCGCGCGAACCGCTTCCGCCACATCCGTGGTGACGGTTCCAACTTTTGGATTGGGCATCAAATTGCGTGGGCCCAGCACTTTACCCAACCGACCCACGAGTGGCATCATATCGGGCGTTGCAATGCACCGATCAAATTCAATGGTGCCCCCTTGGACCGTCTCCATTAAATCTTCGGCACCAACAATATCAGCGCCCGCCGCCTTCGCCTCTTCGGCTTTGGTATCGCGGGCAAAAACGGCCACGCGCAGGCTCCGTCCTGAGCCATTGGGCAGCTCAACCACACCGCGCACCATTTGGTCCGCATGGCGTGGATCCACACCCAAATTCAAGGCCACTTCGACCGTTTCATCAAACTTCGCTGAGGCCAAGCTCCGAACAAGCTTCACCGCCTCATCGAGCGCGTAGAGTTTCTTCTTATCAACGGCTTCGCGGGCCGCTTTAACTCGTTTTCCGTGATATGCCATTAGCCCACTACCTCCAAGCCCATCGCGCGCGCTGAGCCCGCAATCATTTTGGCCCCTTGTTCTACATCAGCCGTGTTCAGATCAGCCAATTTTTCGCGTGCAATCTCGCGGCACTGATCCATGGTTACCGAGCCAGCTACATCACGACCGGGCGCGGTTCCGCCTTTTTGAAGTTTTGCAGCTTTCTTCAAATAGTAAGAAGCCGGTGGGGTTTTGGTTACAAAGGTGAACGATTTATCTTCAAAAATCGTAATAACTGTTGGAATTGGCATATTGGCTTCCATTTCCTGCGTCTGCGCATTGAAAGCCTTACAAAATTCCATAATGTTCAAGCCACGTTGCCCCAAAGCTGGCCCAATGGGCGGTGATGGACTGGCACTCCCAGCCGGGACTTGAAGCTTTAAATAGCCCTGTATTTTCTTCGCCATCTCTCGTTCCTTTCTCTTTCCCTCAAGGGGAAATCATTGACCCCCGCAAGTGGAGATCATTGACGATCATGGTTGTGGTGCGGCAAAGGACATTTGCCTCCCACGACGGGTCAGAGTTTTTCGACCTGCCCGTATTCCAACTCGACCGGCGTTGACCGGCCAAAAATAGACACAGCCACTTTGAGCCGCGCCTTATCTTCGTCGACTTCCTCGACAAAGCCATTAAAGGTTGCAAATGGGCCATCCGAAACGCGCACTTGCTCACCAACCTCGAAAAGGACAGCGGGTTTGGGATGCTCAACACCCTCTTGCACCTGATCCACAATCCGATCGACCTCAGACTGACTAATAGGAGCAGGCTTGTTTTGCGCGCCCAAAAACCCCGTCACCTTGGGTGTATTTTTCACCAAATGATAGGTGTCATCTGTCATGTCCATTTTAACCAAGACATAGCCTGGGAAAAATTTACGTTCCGCATTCACCCGGCGCCCGCGGCGCATTTCCACCACTTCTTCGGTTGGAACCAAAATCTCTTCAAAGCTCTCAGACAGCCCAGCCACTTGCGCAGCCTCACGAATGCTATCTGCAACTTTATGTTCGAAATTCGAATATGCGTGAACGATATACCAGTGTTTTGCCATGCTCTAGCCCAACAAATCCAAAAGGGTTGAAACGCCCCAGCTCAAAAGCTGGTCAACCAAAAAGAAAAAAACAGCCGCGAGAGAGGCCAACACAAATACCATAACCGTCGTCACCACAGTTTCATTGCGGCTCGGCCAGGTCACTTTACGCACTTCAGCGCGTACATCTTGAGCAAATTTAAATGGGTTAGCCATAAATATCCTAATCGCCCGTTCACTCGCGCCACGCCCGTGGCATTCCATGTAGTCCACCGCCCGATTGCGGCTCACATTCTCGCCACCGGAAAGTGGCAGGAGTGGAGGGACTCGAACCCCCAACCCCCGGTTTTGGAGACCGGTGCTCTACCAGTTGAGCTACACTCCTAAGGTTATGGCCAACACCGTGACCATACCCGCTTCTACAACCAGCTTGCACCGAGCCATGGATCTCGCCGATCCACAGAACTCGCCACTAAGCAATAATTGATGAGACGACGCCGGCGCCGACGGTACGACCGCCTTCACGGATCGCAAAACGGAGTTTCTCCTCCAT
>CBFIIU010000022.1:0-20967 GCA_965662735.1 Alphaproteobacteria bacterium | reverse complement strand
GCGGATTTTTCAGCCGCATTTGAACGCGTCCTCAATATGAAACGCGCTCAAGAAGCGGATGTCCAAATGCAGGTAGCTGGCCTGATTGAACGGGTCATTGCCGAGGGCGATCAAGCCCTTTGCGCGCTGACTGCTCAATTTGACCGTCTCGAGCTGACGCCGGCGCAATTGCGGTTTTCTGATGATGAGATCACACACGCCGAGGGTTTATGTGCGCCGGATGTTTTAGCCGCACTCGATGTGGCCGCCGCGCGCATTCGTGCCTTTCACGAACGGCAAAAACCGCAAGATGACAGCTATACCGATGATGCTGGCGTGCGCTTGGGCCATCGTTGGCGGCCGGTTGATGCGGCGGGTTTATATGTGCCTGGGGGCACGGCCAATTATCCATCGTCGGTTTTGATGAATGCCGTGCCGGCCAAGGTTGCCGGCGTGTCGCGTTTGGTGATGACGGTTCCGACTCCGGATGGGCGGGTGAACCCACTGGTTTTGGCGGCGGCACGCCGCGCCGGCGTTGATGAAATTTATCGGATCGGGGGCGCCCAAGCCATTGCGGCAATGGCCTATGGCACGGCCAGCATTGCGCCGGTCAATGTGATTGTGGGCCCCGGAAATGCCTATGTGGCTGCCGCCAAGCGCCATGTGTTTGGTCAGGTCGGTATCGATATGATCGCAGGGCCGTCGGAAATTCTAGTTGTTGCGGATCGTGATAATGATCCGGCATGGATTGCTGCCGATTTGTTGAGCCAGGCCGAGCATGATCCCGTGGCCCAATCGATTTTAATCTGCGATCACCCCGAATTTGCTGAGGCGGTTGAGCGCGCCATTGCGACGCATCTCAAAACCCTCGCGCGTGCCGATATTGCGGCGGCGAGCTGGTCGACTTATGGCGTGATTATTTGCGTCGAGGATGTGATGCGCGAGGCGCCCGCTTTAGTCGACGCGCTGGCGCCTGAACATCTCGAATTGGCGGTAGCTGAACCAGAGGCTTTGGCCGAACGGATCCATCATGCGGGTGCGATTTTCTTGGGCCGCTACACGCCAGAAGCGATTGGCGATTATGTCGCGGGGCCCAATCATGTGCTCCCCACATCGCGGGCCGCCCGATATGCATCGGGTTTGTCGGTTCTGAACTTTATGAAGCGGACTTCTCTCGTGGGGTGCTCGGCAGAAGCCTTAGCGGCGATCGGCCCTGCCGCGATGACCCTTGCCGACATTGAGGGCTTAGACGCGCATGGTCGCTCCATTCGTATTCGGTTAAATCGAGGGGAATAAGTCGGTGGCGCATGAGCGGATCACACATATTTCGTTTGACGATCCGGCATTGGTTGCGCGAAATCCAGACCTCGAACATGAACGCCGGGTCGCTATTTTTGACCTGCTCGAAGATAATTTCTTCAAGCTCAAAAATGGGCAAGACGGTCCTTATCGTGTGGTTCTGTCGTTAACCGATCGAGGGATTAATCTGAGCGTGCGCCAGCTCGATGACCAATTTATTTGCGATATTAAGGTGTCGATGACCCCTTTTCGCCGGATCATTAAAGATTATTTCTTAATTTGTGAGAGTTATTACGAGGCTATTCGCTCGGCCACGCCAGATCGCATCGAGACCATTGATATGGCCCGACGCGCCATGCACAATGAGGGTTCTGAATTATTGCAAGAAAAGCTCGAGGAGGATGTCGCGGTTGATCAGGAGACGGCTCGGCGGCTTTTTACCCTGGTCAGTGTGCTGCAAATGCGCGGCTAGGTTTGGCCGCGCCGAATTTTGAACAAAAGACTTGATTTTCCCCGCGCCAATGGCCATTCTCCGCAACATTCAAAGAGTGTGAGGCAATGGCAAAAGAAGAATTACTCGAATTTTCAGCGACTGTGGTCGAATTACTGCCCAACGCGACCTTTCGAGTGCGACTGGAGAATGATCACGAGATCATTGCCCATACTGCGGGGAAGATGCGGAAGAACCGAATTCGGGTGCTTGCGGGGGATAAGGTTCTGGTGGAGATGACACCCTATGACCTCACAAAAGGACGCATCACCTATCGCTATAAGTAAGCGTTTTATTCTGGCGAGCGCCTCGCCGCGTCGCCGCGATTTACTCGCCCAAATTGGCTATGTTCCCGATCTATGTTGTCCAGCCGACCTTGATGAGGCGCCGCGCCCGCGCGAAGCCCCGAAAGCACTCGCTGAACGCCTTGCCTATGAAAAAGCCCAGCATGTTGTGCGAGTTCGCCAAGATCAACATCCAACAGATGACCCCGAGCTCATCCTTGCCGCGGACACAGTGGTCGCGGTAGGGCGACGGGTTCTGCCTAAACCGGCCGATCGAGCCGAAGCCGCGCGCTGCTTAGATTTGCTTTCCGGTCGATCGCATCGCGTTTACACTGGCGTCAGCCTTTGGGTCGGGCCCGCGCTTGTGGCGCGCCGCTGTGTGGAGACGCGGGTGAAAATGAAATCTCTATCGCGCGACGAAATTACGGCCTATCTCGAAAGCGGTGAATGGCAGGGAAAAGCTGGCGGCTACGCCATTCAAGGCGCCGCCGCTCGTTTTGTAAGTGGTCTTATTGGTTCATACTCAAACGTCGTCGGTCTGCCCTTATATGAGGTTGATCATCTGTTGCGGGCTCATGGTGTGGTTCCAAAAACGCTCATCAATACCTAAAGCCCAATACCTAAAGCCGGCAGACTTACAGCGCTGCGATTTGTTTTTCGGTTTCTTCCCAAAGCTGCTGCGCGATCTCTTGATCGACGGCCCAGGGGCGAACGCCATTAAAGTCAGTCGCGTCAGCGGCAACGGGGGCTGCGATATTGCAATCCTCCAAATAAACGCCTCCTAGACCCTCTAATTTCGGCGAGGTGGCCGCAAATAGGCTTGTCCCAGCCCCTTGCGCCGGTGTTTTAAAGCCCAAGGCAGCACGCTCGGAGGGCGACCCATCCTCATTGGTCCACCCTAGGGCTACCATTTCGTCATTGGTGAGGTGGCGTTGAAGCGGTGTAAAAATGCCCCCCGGATGCACACTAAAGGCTCGAATGCCCGCCTCTTTCGCGCGATGATCGAGGCCCACGGCCAGCAAGGCTTTGGCGGTTTTCGACTGCCCGTAAGACTGCCATTTATCATAAGCCCGGTGGTCGAAGTGCAGATCATCAATATGAACGGGGCTAATGCGATGGCCGATCGATGACAGCAGGACCACACGCGCCCCTTGGGCGTTTTCAAGTGCCCCGCGCAAACGATCAACGAGAACAAAATGGCCGAAATGATTGATGCCGATCTGGCTTTCAAAACCTTGAGCGGTGCGCGCAAACGGGCAGGCCATAATGCCGGCATTGCCGATCAGCACATCTAACTGTGGGTGATGCGCAGAAAAATCATCCGCAAAGCGTGTAACAGAGCGCAGATCCCCCAAATCCATCTCAATAATGTGGGCGGGTGGCAAAATGCCATCGAGGGCGCGTCGGGCCGCATCTGTGCGTCGAGCGGGCACATAGACCTGTCCCCCCGCAGCAACCAAGGCGCGCACTGTTTCAAGGCCAATGCCCGAATAGCCGCCCGTCACCAAAATTGTTTTTCCGGACAAATCAATGCCAGCGAGAATCTCACTAGGTTCTGGTCGTCCGCCCATTCCCGTCTCAATGGGGCGTTGATCATTTGAAATCGGCATATTATATCTCCCTGTGATTGGACCAAAGCAAATTACGATGGGTGCGGCAAGCGCTTAAGCTGGACAGGCGAGCGGCTGGCTTCTAATGTGAGGCCTCATAAACATTGCGGGGTCGACTGAGCGCTTAATGTGGAGCGGGTCATGCCTCATATTCGAGGCATTGAGAGGATCAAAATGGCCGATGAAGTTTTTTTAAGTATTCAAGACGGTCGGTTGCGTATTGCTCAAATCGATAAGGGTATCGTGACGCATCTTGATGCCGTATCGATGAAAACCCGAAATGACGATCCCCAATCCTTATCAGGCCGCATTTATCTCGGTCGGGTCGAGCGTGTGCTGTCGCGGCTGCAGGCGGCTTTTGTCGACATCGGAGAAGAGCGCTCGGGCTTTTTGGGTGCGCGCGAAGCCCGTATCTTGGCCGAGGAGCCGCAGGCCGACACGCCCATCGAGGAGTGTTTGGCCGAAGGGGACACGGTTCTTGTGCAAGTTACGCGCCCCCCTTTGCGTGATAAGGGCGCGCAATTAACCGCAGATGTCACACTTCCCGGGCGCGCTGTGGTGATCGCGCCCTGTCGAAATCGGGTCGCGATCTCTCGCGCCATTGAAGATGCGGAGATCCGCCAGCGCCTCGAAACCGACATGCAAAACATTTTATCGGGACAGCATTCAGTACACATCGATATTGAGGGGATGGACGGCCCCGCGGGGTGGGTGGTGCGCACTGCAGCTGCCGCATTGACGATTGATGAATTAGCGCGCGATATGGAATTGGTCGCCGCGCAATGGACAAGTTTGCTCGCGCAAGCGCAACAGGCTGAACCCCCTAAACTTTTATATCGCGATTTGGATCCTGTTCAGCGGGCCTTACGAGATTATATTCGGCCCGAGACCCGCTCTGTGGTTATTGAAGGGGAGGCGGCTTTTCGCGTGGCGCAAGGATTTTGCAAAGAGCATATGCCCGAATTATTGCCGATGATCCGTCAAAGCGATGCAGATGAATATTTATTTGATCGCTATGATGTTGAAAGCCAACTTCAGGCCGCCTTAAACCCGCGTGTCAATTTGCCCTCTGGCGGCTGGTTGATGATCGAAACCACAGAGGCGATGACGACGATTGATATTAATTCGGGAAGCCACGACGCTGAACCGCGTGAGATTAATCTTGAGGCGATCCCCGTCTTGGCGCGGCAAATTCGTCTGCGCGGCTTAGGCGGCCTCATTGCCATTGATTTCATCGATATGGCACAAGAGGATGCCGCCGCCGACATTGAAGAAGCGCTTGCGCAGGCTTTTGCTGACGATCGTTTGCCGGTGCGTTTGGGCGCCATGTCGGATTTCGGTGTCATTGAAATGACCCGTCGGCGTCCCGCGCATACATTGGCGGATGCGTTTTCGGGCCGAGATGAATGACCAAGCCGAACACCAAGCCCTGTCCGATCTGCCATGAGCCGATTGCCGAGCAACAAAAAGATCCTTTTTGCTCTAAAAGATGCGCGGATATTGATTTGCATCGCTGGTTTAGTGGACGCTATGCCATTCCGGCTGAAGCTGTTTCTGATGAGCTTTTGGAAGATGAGGAGCGCGACCAGGATGCGCTGGCAAATTTGTCGCCGGATGGCTCCTATTTAAATTGAGAGAGCAGCTATCCTGGCGAGGGTGAGCTATAACAGGCGAAGCGGAGCGATACCAGGCGGAGCGGAGCGATAACAGGTGGAGCGATGAATAGTTCATTCTCCGCTCTGGACACCATGGATAGGCTGGCATATAAACGGCTCATCTTAAGGCCCAGGTAGCTCAGTCGGTAGAGCAGCGGACTGAAAATCCGCGTGTCGGTGGTTCGATTCCGCCCCTGGGCACCACTTTTCTTCCAAACATAGTCGATCGGTGAGGGCTCTGCGCCTGTTGGGCATTTCTCGCAGGCGCTCTTTTAGGCGCTCCTCATAGGCGCTCCTCAGTTGGCTCAAACCATAAAGACGCCAGCTTACATATCGCTTACATCTGGCATGTCTTGCATCTGGCATGTCCTAAATCTGGCATTTATAGGTGGACCCCTCCTGCGCGCTTATGAGATGGCGGCGATATTTTGAGGTCAAGCCTAGCCGCGGTGCATGATGTCCTATCAGCCCCCATGAAAAACATTATAAGCCATTGACGGCCTGCCTGTGCAACCGGCAACATCGTCAATCACAGATCGTGCCTTCGGGCGGGAGGAGTTTTCAGTGGCAGGCAAAGTGCGTTGGGGAATCATTGGTTTAGGTAATATTGCGGAGCAATTTGCCCGCGATTTACCCAAGAGTAACACCGGAAGCTTGGTGGCTGCGGCCAGTCGCGATCGCGCAAAGGCTGAACAATTTTGTGCCGAGCATGGGGGCCAAGCGATGGCTGGCTATGAGGAACTCTTGCGCCGGGATGATGTCGATGCCGTCTACATCGCGACGCCGCATGATAGCCATATCACTTGGGCGCATCGCTCTTTGGCGGCTGGAAAGCCCACATTATGTGAAAAACCTCTCGGTCTTAATCAGGGCGAGGTGCTCGACCTTTATGGGTTTGCGGCCCGTCAGGGAACCTTGCTTGTTGAAGCGCTGATGTATCTCATGCATCCGCGCATGCATCTTGCTAAGTCGCTCATTGATGAGGGTGCAATTGGCGAGATTACAGGGTTCTCGTCGAGTTTTGGGTTTGCTTTTCCGTTCACCCCCGATCACCGGCTTTATGATCGGGCGCGGGGCGGCGGCGGCATTGTCGATATTGGGATTTATCCCCTCACGGCGGCCCGATATTTTCTAGGCGAACCGCTCGCATTGTCGGGCCATGCGCGGCTGGCCCCGTCGGGGGCGGATGCGGAGGCGCAGGCTATATTGTCTTACGAGAATTTTGATGCGCATTTGCATTGTGCCATCGACACCACGCTCGACTGGCATATCACGGTTGAGGGAGCGCGTGGCCGCTTAAAAATTCTGCAGCCTTGGCATCCAGGCCCTGAAAATAATCAGATCAGTGTGACGGATCATGCGGGTGTTGAAACTCAGTATTACAGCGACGAGCCGCGCCCGCTATATGCGGTTGAGGCCGACCATATGGCGGCGCTTTTGGCCTGTGGGGCCCAGCACTCCGATTTGGTGACGCCAGAATTTTCAATTAATACAGCCTATTGGCTAGATCGGTGGCGCGCCGCCGCGGGTGTCCACTATGCTGCAGATCAATTGAGTGTGACCGGGTTTCATGGGCAGTCTGTGCAGCTTGGGGCGCATGGCGATCTGCCGATGATTGCGCTTGAGGGCCTGAGCAAACCCATCTCAAAGCTTGTTTTGGGCACAGATCATCAGATCGACGCTCCCACCATGGCAGCTATGGCCGATGCGTTTTTTGAAGGGGGCGGGACGTGTTTTGATACGGCCTTTATCTATTCCGATGGTCGCTCGGAGGCCCTTTTGGGCGAATGGATGGCGGCGCGGCACATTCGCGATCAAGTGGTGGTCTTGAGCAAAGGGGCACACCCGCCCGATTGTTCGCCCGACGCGGTTTCGCGGCAGCTCACGCAGTCGCTCGAGCGGTTGCAAACCGATTATCTCGATCTCTATTGCTTGCACCGCGATGATCCGAATGTGCCCGTATCTGAGTGGATTGATGTTCTTAATCAAGAGGTTAATGCGGGTCGGCTTAAATTATTTGGCGGCTCAAATTGGACCGCTGAGCGCATTGAGGAGGCCAATCACTATGCCGCCGCGCATGGCCTGCAAGGGTTTTCGCTGCTCAGTAATAATTTCTCATTGGCTCGCATGGTGGACCCGGTTTGGCCCGGATGTTTATCGAGCTCAACCGATGACTTCCGCGAATGGCACTCAGCGCGGCATTTCCCGCTTTTTCCGTGGTCAGCGCAAGCACGCGGTTTTTTCCTGAATTGGGAAGAGGCGGGGCTCGCGGCCACCCGCCACGGCGCCGACCCGACAGATGCCGAAATGCACCGTGTTTGGGGCTCGCCGGATAATTTGGAGCGCCGCAAGCGGGCCCATCAACTGGCATCCGAGCTCGGCGTAAAGCCCATTCAAATTGTGCTCGCTTATGTGCTCAATCAAGATTTTCCCTGCTATGCTCTGATCGGCCCCCGAACCCCCATGCAACTGCATGACAGCCTCGCGGCGGCGCATGTTCAGCTTACGCCAGATCAGGTCAATTGGCTCGATTTGCGCGATTAGGGGCGCAATAAGCGCGTAAAAAAACGAAACCAGTGATGGTTGAGGGCATGGACTAACAGGTCAAACCGTTTGGGCGATAAGGCGCCGCCCGACATGATTTGAACGGTTTTTAGGCGAAGTGACAGGATCATCTCCGTCCGCATTTTGGCCGCAACCGCCGTTTCTTGTTGCGCACCAAGGCTTGAACTGGCCATGGCCAGCGCTTTGGCGACAATATACCGGCCCAGCCAATGGGTCTGAATGTCGGCGAGCGTTGTATTGGCGTGATAGGGCCTCACTGTTTCGGGAGGGGTGATGGTCAGGCCCAAGGCGGATAATTGCGCATCTTGCATGATCACATAGGGCTGTTCGGACACAGGGTCCGAATTGCGGTGGCCCATCGCCGGCAGGTTCACCCGCATATTTGCTCGAATATCGGTGCTGGACGAGCCGAACAGAATATCAAAATCGCCAGGCTCGATTTCCCAGTCGTCGAGGACCACATCAAAATAGGCAAAAGCCCGATAATCTAAGCGAAACCGCACTTCTCGAGCTTCGCCCGCAGCCAGCATGAGCTTCTCAAAGGCTTTCAGCTCTCGATCAGGCCGATAGGGCGTCGCCTCCACGTCGCGCACATAAACTTGGACGATTTCAGCCCCCGCGCGATCGCCGCTATTGGTAATGGTGACCGCAACTTCGAGCGAGGCCGCGTCACGCGACAGGCTGGTGTCCCATGCTTGGGTCACTTTGGCGTCGCTATAGCGGAATTGCGTATAGCTCAACCCATGCCCAAATGGAAACAGAACCGGAAGATCATGGCTGATAAAGTAACGATATCCGATGTTTAGCCCCTCGCGATAGATCAGTTGGCGTTGGTGATTGGCAAAATTTTCTTGCGCCGCTACACCGCTTAAAGCTAGGGGAAATGTCTCGGCCAATTTGCCGCTCGGATTGACCACGCCATAAAGCAGGTCGACCATCGCATGAGCGCCCGCTTGCCCCGCCAAATACAGTTCGAGAATAGCGGCGACCTCATTGAGCCAGGGCATTTCAATGGGCGCGCCATTCGACAAAACGATGACACAATTGGCATTCACTGCCGCCACCGCCGAAATGAGCCGATCTATTTGCTCGGGCTGGCGCATATGCGGACGGTCAAAGCCCTCGGCCTCGTATAAGGGCGGCAGACCGGCCATAATGATCGCAATATCAGCGTCTTGCGCCGCGGCAACGGCCTGCGCAATCAGGGCCTCATCGAGCTCGGCCAATTCGGGGTCATAGCCTTGCGCATAAGCGATTTTGTCATGCCCCAAATGGACGAGAAAAGCATCTAAGGGGGTGTCCAGTCGGGTTGCATTAACCTGCGATGAGCCGGCGCCTTGAAACCGCGGCTGGGTTGCAAAGCCGCCAATTAAGGCCACGGATCGATCGGCGGAAAGCGGCAGAATTCCTGTGTTTTTCAGCAAAACAGCGCCCTCCGCGGCGGCTTTGCGGGCGAGCGCGTGATGCGCATCAAAATCCACCGAATAAGATGCTGAAGAGGGCGCTGAACGGGGTACCGCATTGTGGTTTGTCGTATTGTGTTTCGCCGCTAAAATCAGCTGGGTGACGCGTTGGGCTGATCGGTTAAGCCACAGCTCGTCAAAGCTTCCGTTTTTGACCTTCTGTGCAATTTGTCGATCATAAAATCCGCCACTGCTGGGCATTTCTAAATCAAGACCTGCCGCTATCCCCAGCGCTCGATCATTGACCGCCCCCCAATCAGTGACCACGAGCCCTTTAAATCCCCAGCGCTCGCGCAAAATATCGGTAAGCAATTCGCGGTGCTCCGAACAATAAATCCCGTTCAGCCGATTATAGGCACACATAACGGTCCATGGCTGGGCCCGGCGCACCGCCCCTTCAAAGGCTGGTAAATAGATCTCGAATAAACTTCTGCGGTCCACCAATGTATCGACTACCATGCGATGAGCTTCTTGATTATTAACGGCAAAATGCTTGAGGCTGGTTCCTGTCCCGGTCGATTGAACCCCCTGAATAAAGGCGCAGGCCATTTCGCCCGCCATCAGCGGATCTTCCGAGTAATATTCGAAATTGCGGCCACATAAGGGGCTTCGTTTAATGTTCACCCCAGGCGCCAATAGCACCGAGACAGCCTCAGCCTGGCATTCGCGGCCTATGGCGGCCCCGACCTCGCGGATGAGGCTGCGGTCCCATGACGAAGCGAGGGTGACGGCTGTCGGGAAACAGGTTGCGGGAACTGACGCGCTGAGCCCCATATGATCGGCGTGATGGCTTTGTTTGCGCAGGCCATGCGGGCCATCCGAGACCATAATTTTCGGCAGATCATAGGCGGGCAGAGCCTGTAAGTGCCAAAAACTTGAGCCGGACATGAGCGAGGCTTTCTCGTCGATCGACATGCGATTGACCAAGTCAAGGGCTTCATCAGCAAATTCGTCGGGCTGTTTCATCCTCTCATCCTCTGCATCTCACCTGCATTTCCCGTGCGTTTTCCCTGTATTGGTCGACGTATGATCCGCGATACACTCTAGGTGAGCGCGATCATGTCGACAAGGACATGCCGCTTCAAAAAAAACGCAAAGCGCACTTATATAATATTAAAAAAACAATACTTTACCCGAAGAATAGAAGGTAAGGGAGCGGTTTCACGGACAGCCTATGTTCGACCCCATATTCGACCCTATGCTCGACCAACTGTCTGGGTTTGCGGACGCGCTTTATTGGTGCTAACACCTCCGCATATTCCGAAAAAATATGCCTCAAAATGAGGCAAAGCGGACCTCATCAGAGGCCTCGCAGGGATCTGCTGGAAATCCTGAAATAAACCCCCAAAAAACCAAGCTGATTCGTCCAAAAGTCAATAAAAAATATTGATATTTTGTCGTATTTACAGATAATTACGGTGGTTTTCGAACCTTGTTGCGTAAGGTTTGGTTTTGGAGGGGGTTTGCTTAACAATATGGGCGTTAAGGCACGATTGTTAACAATACACATGTTGGCGTTTTCGACAACTGTGCTCGGGGGGCTTGTGCCCTCCGGCATGGCGCGTGCTATGGACCTCCCCCATGGCGGCGAGGTGGTGGCGGGCGAAGCACAAATTCACGCCGTTTCCTCCACCCACCTTAAGGTTCAGCAAGGGTCTGACAAAGCGGCCATTAATTGGCAAGGGTTTTCCATTGCGGCCGATGCGCATGTCGAGTTTGAGCAACCGAACGCCAGTTCCACAACGCTTAATCGGGTCACTGGGAACCAAATTTCGGATATTCGGGGGCGGATCACCGCAACGGGACAAGTGGTGTTGATCAATCCGGCCGGAATGATTTTCACTGAAACGGCGCAGGTGCATGTTGGATCACTGATCGCCTCCACCCTCGAAATCGCGCCGCAGGATTTTATGAGCGGCAATTATGTGTTTGCGGGATCGTCCGATAAAGCCATTGAAAATCATGGGGTTATTGAAACGCATTCAGATGGAATGGTGGCCCTGATTGCCGCTCGAATTGTTAATTCGGGCAGCATTTCAACCCCGCAAGGAACAACCATTTTGGCGGCGGCCACGCGGGTTCGCTTGGACCTTGATGGCCCCTTGCAGATCGAGATTGAGGAAGGCGCGTTAGAAGCGGTTATCGACAATGGTGGCGCCATTCGCGCCCCAGACGGTTTTGTTTACCTCACAGCCGCCGCTGCCAATGAGTTACGCGCCAGCGCAATCAATCATGCCGGCCTCATTCAGGCGACCAGCATCAAAAATATTGGCGGGCGCGTGGTGCTCGAGGGCGATGACATCACCCTCGCATCTGGATCGGAAATCGACAGCTCCGGCGCGCTTGGCGGCGGGCAGGTGCTTGTTGGGGGCGATTGGCAGGGGGGGCAAAGCGCCGAGCGCCGTGTGTTTGCTGAGGCTGACACATTGCGCGAAGCACTCACGGTCACCATGGAAGCAGACGCCGTCATTCAGGCTGATGCGACTGAACAGGGCGATGGCGGCACAGTGGTTCTGTGGACGGACGTTACTAACCCGAATTCGGTGACCGCGGTGGCCGGAAGCATTTCCGCTGAAGCCGGCATTTCTGGCGGAAATGGGGGCCAAATTGAAACCTCCGGCGCCCGCCTTGTGACGACAGGGGTCCAGGTTTCCACCAAAGCACCTTTGGGTGAAACCGGCGAATGGTTGCTCGACCCCGACACGGATTTGCATCTTAGCCAAGTTGGAGATACCGATGGAGATATCGAAAATGTCGCAGAAGTCAACACGATCCTGGATGCGTTGGCCAACTCCAATGTCAAGATTTTCACCTGGTCCGCAGACGTCTATGTGAATAGCGCAATCAATTATACGGGCGCCAACACGTTGACCATTGATGCGGGTGGACACCTGCTCATCAACAAAAATATTACATCAGGAGGCCTCAAACTTCTATCTAAAGATAGCATTCGGTTCGAGGGGGGCGCGGTCACACTGACCACAACCAATGCAGATCGATCGGCGGGTCAGCTCATTTTCAGCTCTGGCTATGACGGATCCGATGGAACATTTAGGGCTCTCCATGCCTTAACCATTCGCACTGCGGGTGGTGATGTGGTGTTTGGCGGGTCAAATACCGATGGCACTGGCTTCACCATCGCAAATGACTGGCGTGGTCTGGAGTTTACCGGCCTCGACATCCAAACAAATGGCGGTCATGTGACCATGCGGGGCCAGAGCGTTAACGGGGAAGGTGTTCTTTTTCAGGGCACGACCACGATTTCGACGGGCGGTGGGAACATTTATGTCGATGCGCGAACGAACCATGACCGCGGATTAGAGTTTCTAGGAAGTTCGAGTTTCGACAGCGGTACAGGGACAATTTACCTTAAAGGTCATGCCGGCGTCACGGCGACGAGCAGCAATAATGACCATCACGGTATTTATTTTGCCGGCTCCTCGGCCAGTTTCATCTCATCTAACCCGACATCAAATGCCATTAAACTCGTTGGAATTGGCACACGCGGACGCGGTATTGACGTTTACTCTGGTGCATTTTCTCTGCAATCGCTCTCGCCGACTGGCGGGATCGTGCTCGATGGAACACGGGGAACTGCGCGAAATTGGTCCATTTCGCTTGCGGGTAGTAGCAACCATGTTTTGGCGGCCGACGGGCTGATCGACATTATTGCCCGCGATGCCGGGGGCGTTACATCCGGAACAGACGGTTACTTGAACTTAAATGGCGCCATCATTGGTCGTCTTGCGGGCAGTGCCGTGCCGACATCGTCGGCAGATGTGCAAATCACGGCGAACAAGGTTCAACCGAACCCGTTTTATGCGAACACAACCGGAACGATCGACATTTTGCCGTTTAGCGACTCCTTTGGCGAGACATTTTCAACGGCGAGCAAATTGCGGGTTAATAGCGATGCTGGCGGCGCGCCATCAGGTTTAACCATTGGCACGGCCAATAATACCGCCAATGTGACGCTGGCTAACCCGATATCCATCGATGGTCCAATTGAAGTGTACGGGGGGGTTATCACCACATCGTCGCCCGTGACATCGGCTGGGGCCATCACATTGATTGGCTCGCGTGTTTTGATTAATTCTTCCCTCACATCCACTGGAACGGGGGATATTCTTTTACAAGCGAATACGGATTCTAACTCTTCTGTTGAACTTGCCAGCACCTCGAGTGTCTTAAAAACCGGCGGCGCCGCCTCCACACTCACCATCAAAGGCGTGTCACGGATTAGTGCATTTACTGGATCTACCATTTCAGGATCTGCTGGCAGCCCGCTCAACGTCATTTTCTGGTCAGATTACGATGGCGATGGCGGCGATGGGGGCGTTTCTGCGCAAGCTACGATCGCGACATATGGCGGGCATGTGTGGATGGGCGGCTCCGATACAGCCTATGGCTCGCAACAATGGAATGGCCTTACCGTGGGCGATGGCGCTTCCGAGGGCGCCTATGGCTATAACTATAATGCCATAGATTTGCGAACGCCTTCCATCACCACTTCGGGTGGCGATATTTGGATCCGAGCGGGGTCAGGATATGGCAGCGGTTATGACGGCATTACGATCTATTCTGACGTCTATCTCGATACGGGATCGGGCGATATCACGCTTGAGGGCGATGGGTTTGAACGCATTCAAACGAACTTTAACATTATCATTGCCGATGATACGGCGGGAGTGCTCACCATCAAGCCCTATACTAATGATTGGACGTCATTCGGCACGGTTTTTGATATTACGGGCAATTTTACTGGCACGAGATATCAAGGGACCCATGAGTTCGTCGAGTTCCAAATTAATGACGTGCCGGATCTTGGCGGATTGATCATCGGTAAACCGGGCACCAATGTTGGTGTTAAATTTCATAATGCCCTGCAGGTGAATGGCCCCATCGAAGCCTATGGAAAATTTTTAGAGGTTAGTAGCGGTCTCACCTCAACAAATGGCGGCATTACCCTCAGTGTTGAAAACCAAATTTGGCTTTACGGGAATATCTCGGCGACGGGCGACATTTTGATGAAAACCGTCGGCGTGAAAGGAACAGGTACTAGTGATGGATATATCTATCTCGTCCCAAATAAATCAATCACAACCTCTGGTGCGCAATCCGATATTATTTTATGGGCGAATTCAGCCAATTTAACCAGCGGTGCCGGCAATAATGAGATTATTCTTGACGGTAATAATACAATCTCCACGAATGGCGGCGATATTATCCTCGCCGGTGGATTGGATAATGGCGCCAATGGCGGCGTTGCCAATGACGGTATTCCCGATGGCTATGCCTATCGCGCCACCTATCCCGGCGGCGCCATTGATATTCGGGGCAGTAATGTGAGCCTCACAACATCTGGCGGCGCCGTGCTGATGCGCGGGCAGCAAGATGGCACGGATAATGCGATTAGTTATCTAAGCGGCGCTGTCGACACGGGCGGTGGCGCCTTCACCGCGCAAGCCATTGGCAATGTTTATTTTAATGGCACGATCAATACATCTGCTGCAGTCGATCGGGATGTTTTGTTCAAGGCGACGGACTCTATTGTCTTTGGGGCAAATCAGTCAACGCGAACAAACGGCGGCGATGTCATTTTATGGGCGAATTCTGATGCCAGTGGTACAGGCGGTATTACGCTTGGAAATAGTGTTCTCTTCAATACAATTAATGGCTCAACCGCCTCAGGGTTGAGCGGTGGCGGTGATATTATCCTCGCCGGTGGTGCCGATACTGATGCCGATGGCCAGCCGGATGGGTTTGCGTCCGGCGGTACAAGCCGAAGCGGCGTGGCGCTCGGTACTTCGACCAGCAGTAATATTAAACTCTATTCAGGTGGCGGTGATATTATTATTCGCGGAACAAGCACCAGCAATGCCGGTGATTTTTACAACAAGATGGGATTGGCTCAATATGGTAAGTTCTTGGCTGATGCCGGCACTGGCGCGATCGATATTTCGGCGAGTGCAGTCAATTCCTATGGCATAAATTTCGTTTACCAAGATAATAATGTTAACCGTTATGACGACCATTTGGTTCTGCGCTCAGCAAAAACCACGGGAACGGCGATTTCGATCTCGGGCACATCGAGCAGCAGCTATGGGGTCGTATTGAATTACCAACACCCGAAAAAAATCCTGGTAACAGGTGGCGGGGCGATTTCCATTATTGGCGATGGGGGGCGCGGAGACTATGGCGTTTTCATGGAAAATGCCGATATTCTGGCCAGCAGCGGCGATATTTCAATACAAGGCAATGACGGTATAGTCGTTGCGACCCTCGGCTTGGAGATCGGGGCCAAGTCTGGCTCGGCCGAGGTACCAACCAGCAGCAGCAATATCACCTTATCGGGCGATCGGCTCGCTTATAGTAATTTGAATGTGGTGTCGACCGGCACATTGACAATCGAGCCGGGCATTACCTCATTTGCATCCCCCTACACTCTGGATACGGGGCTTTTGGGCGGCGGCATTACGGGTTTGACGGTGGGCAAGGCCGGCAATACAGCGAATTTGACTTTCGCTAATCCGATCACCATTTCGGGGCCCATTTCGGCCTATGGTGGCGATATTACGTTTAATGCCAGTTTGAACACCAGTGCTGCCGGCGCGTCGGGAGACATTTTGGCAAAGGCCTCGGGTAATATCACCCTCAGTGCGGGCAGGTCCATCACCACTAATGGTGGCGATGTTGTTCTTTGGTCCAATAGTGATGGTGCCAATTCATTCGGTTCGGTTTTACTACGTGATTTATCGTCGGTTTCCACATCGGGTGGGCATATCTGGATGGGGGGCGGTTCGGGCTCGACGACTTGGAACGGCCTCACGGTCGGCAATGGCTATGCCGTTTCTGGAACGTCAATTAGCCCCATTGCAGGTGGCGCATTTGTTGCCGGCATCTATTTGGAGCGGGCCTCAATTAACTCAGGCAATGGCGATATTGCCCTGCGTGCCGAGGACGCTGTCGCAGGCGCTCGTCGCGCTTTTGTTAATTTGGGCGCTTCAACAATTAATGCCGGCACCGGGCAAATTGATATTGATGTGATTTCGGTCAATGAGTACGGCTTCGTAACCGGCATGCATAATGGGGCAGGTGGCAATAATTCCGCCAATTTGACGATCACCTCAGCCTTTGACGATGCCTCGGCTTACGCCATTGATATTTCGACCACCAGCAGCTCCATTTCGCCCATGATTGTGGAAGGCACGACAACGATCAGCGCCACAGGGCGGGGTAAACTTAGACTGCTCACCCAAGGCAGCGCGGGAAATACGGGATTATTACTCGGCTATTCAACCTTTAGCTACGCCACCTTAAATGTATTGGCGAGTTCCGGAGCGATTGAGCTGAACACAGGGGCTTCCTCGGTCGATATTGCGAATAGCGGCAGCTCCGGGGTTATTGGTGCGAAAGCCGGCACGAGCGTCACCAGCTCGCAATCCAATATTGAGTTTATTGCGGATGATATTGGGGCGGCGGGCCCCTTGAATTTCAGCACATCCGGCTTGTTAATAATGCGCTCGAGCGGCGCAACATTTGGCAGCACCGTTGATCTCTCGACACTCTCGGTGAGCTCAGACCTTGGCGGTTTGCAGATCGGCACATCAACCAATGTCTCCGACATTATTTTGGGCAAAGATCTGGCGCTTTCTGGGCCATTAACGCTGTATGGCACTAATTTGTCGATTTTAGGAAATGTGAATACAACTGCCGCTGGCGCTGCTGGCGACTTTTTGGCAAAAGCCTCTGGCGACATTGAACTTGCGACAACAAAATCTATCACGACCAATGGTGGCGATGTCATTCTCTGGGCGAATGCGGATGGCGGGGCTACCCATGGCGTTGTGAACTTACGCTATCAAAGCACCATCTCAACCCAGTCGGGCCATGTTTGGATCGGCGGCAGCGCATCAGATGGCGGCTCCACCAGCTGGAATGGGCTGACGGTGGGCGATGGTTATGCCGTTTCGGGTG
Source organism: Alphaproteobacteria bacterium (assembly GCA_965662735.1). Classification (GTDB taxonomy): domain Bacteria; phylum Pseudomonadota; class Alphaproteobacteria; order RS24; family RS24; genus JAYODZ01. The sequence continues at coordinate 3,645 of CBFIIU010000022.1, read as the reverse complement.
ATGATGAATTGGTGACGGGTACTTCCAACACCAGAATGGTGAAGTCAGGCGTTTATTTAGAGGGAAACACGATCACCACAGGCGGGGGCGATATCGCGATTTATGGTAAAACCACCCAAAGCGGGCGCGGCTTTGTCTCGACGGGGCCGGTGAGCATTAATTCTGGAACCGGAACCATTTTGGTTCAATCCATTACTACAAACCTCGGCGGCGCGGCGGGTTCGGGGTGGCATCATAATCCGAGCATTCCTGTTTTAAATGGCAGTTTAACTCTAACATCGGCAAGTAACGCCGCGACGGCCATCACCTGGAGCGCCGATGCGAGTGCCAGCACCGAGGCTGATTTTCTTGGCGAGGGGTGGGGTGCCGCCGGCACTAACCAGTTGATTGCAACGGGAAGCGGGGGGATATCCTTTACCGCGCTGGGCTCGAGCACGCGAGCGAATGCGCCCGGTTTGCGATTGGGCTATGGCACCTCTCAGGGGGGATATCTAAATTTACTGTCGGCGAGCGGCGACATTTTCATGAATACGGGCGCAAAACGCCTGAGCCTCGCCAATAGCTTAACCGCAGCAACCATTGGTGCCAAAGCCGGTACAACGGTCACCAGCTCGACGGCAAATATTGAGGTCGTTTCCGACGATGTGAGCGCGGCAGGCGATTTCACCTTTGCAACATCGGGGACGCTGATCCTTCGCCCCGACAGCCCCGCATTCTCGGCAACCGTTGATCTATCGCGCCTTTATGTGAGCCCCAATTTGGGCGGGTTGCAGATCGGCCTCTCCACCAACACGTCTGACATTATTTTTGGCAAAGACCTCTCCATTGCGGGCTCAATCACAGCATTTGGTGGCAATATGACCTTGAATGCCGGGGTTGAGCTGACGGCGGGCGCAAATGAAAATATTATTCTCGCAGGGTCGGGCCTCTTCACAAATTATTCTGGCGCCAATGCGCTGGCCGTCTCGGGAACGGGACGATGGATTATCTATGCGGCAGATGTGATCGGAAATACTTATGGCGCTTTGAATAGCGCCAATCAGGGCATTTTCAACAAAACATATAGCACGCTTGCTCCCGCTTCAGTGGCGGCTGGCAACCGATATGTGTTTGCATCGTCGGGTCAGCAGGCCATTACCTTCACCACGACCGATCTCACAAAAATCTATGGCGACACGATCGATCTGACAACTGCCTATACAATATCTTCGGGGGGTATTTCAGGTGAGACGGGGGTTTTTGAGGGGATTGCGGCGGGTGACGTTTTGCTGTCGATCGGCGATGTGTTTTCCGTCAACCCCACCTTCTCAGCCACTGGCGCCGCCGCCAGCAGTTCAGTGGGAACCTCGACCATTGTCGCGGCCGGGGGAACCGCCAAAGCCGGCTATAGTGTCAACTATGATAGCTCCGGAGAGCTGGTGGTTACGGTGCGCCCGATCACCTTATCGACTAACGCGGCGACCAAGGTTTATGGAGAGGCGGATCCAAGCTTAAGCGTGGCTGTTGCAGGAGGAAGCCTTGGTGGCGCAGATGCGCTTTCAGAGGTGACGGGAAGCCTGTCGCGTGAAGCGGGTGCCAATGTGGGGGCCTATGATATTGCGCTTGGGGCAGGAGCAAAGGCCGCAAATTACGCGATTACCTTCACCGCAGATAATAATGCGTTCACCATCACGCCGAAGACGGTCAGCTTGTCGGCCTCCAAGATCTATGATGGCACCAATGATTTGACGGGGGCGGTGACCCTATCAACGGGCGTGGGTGTTGAAACGCTGACCTATACCGGGGCGGTGGCGAATGCGGCCACTGTTGCAGATGCTCAATTCATCAGCAGCATTACGCTGACAAATGGCACGAATGGGGAGCTTGCCTCGAACTATCAATTGCCCACCCTTAATGTGGCCAATGCCCCGGCGAGCATTCTTCTCCGCCCGATCACCTTATCGGCTAACGCGGCGACCAAGGTCTATGGAGAGGCGGATCCTGCGTTGAGTTATGGGGCTGAAGCAGCCAATGGTAGCCGCGGTCTTGTGGTCGGGGATGTCTTTGCGGGCGCCGTGACCCGCGCGGTGGGTGAGACCGTGGGAGCCTATGCTATTGAGCGTGGCAGCATTGCCAATAGTAATTATGCCATTAGCTGGTTGAGCACTGATCTGACCATTACACCTAAGCCTTTGACGATTAATGGATTTACGGTCAGTGATAAGGTGTATGACAGCACGCGCAGTGCAACGGTCAGCGCTGCGGGCACGCTTGTCGGCGTGGTGGGCGCTGATGATGTTGCGTTCCAATCTGGTGGAACCACGCTTTTTGATACAGCCAATGTGGGCACCGGCAAGACCGTGACAATAACGGCATTGGAATTGCTGGGAGCTGATATTGCGAATTACAGCCTGCCTGAGACCCACACAACTACGGCCGCTATTACACCCAAAACGGTCAGTCTGACGGCGTCCAAAGTTTATGATGGCACCACCGATTTATCGGGAGCGGTGACCATTCAGACAGGGATTGGCGCGCAAACACTGACTTACGCCAATGCCGTTGCCAATTCCGCGACTGTGGCTGATGCGCGCTTTATCCAAAATATTACGCTGCTCGACGGCGCGAATGGCGGGCTCGCAACGAATTATCAATTGCCTGCTCTAGCTGCTGCGACAGCTCCCGCGACGATTACGCGGGCCGCGCTCACAATTACCGCAAATAATACGACTAAATTTGTGACCCAGTCGGATCCGACGGGTTTTGCGGGGGTCAGCTATTCGGGATTTGTTGGGAATGAAGATGCAACCGTTCTCACCACCTTGCCGAGTGTCAGCCGCACGCTCTCGGGTCAAGTCGCTCTCGATGAGCCTTCGGGAACATATGTTGGCCGATTAGTTGCGGCGGGTGCTGTTGCTGCCAATTATAGCATCAGCTATGTGACCGGTGATTTCACCATCGTACCCGCTGATAAATTATTGGTGCATGTCGAAAATCTGACCCACACTTATGGGTCGCCTGATCTGTATGTGGTCACAGGGGCCTTTTACATGGATGGCGGGGATCAACAAATCGCCGTTCTCTCCGCGGATGGGGTGAACGGTGTCGGGACTCTCAGCCAATCTGGCGCGCTTAACGCGGTGATTAGCTTAACCGACGGTGCTGGTGGAACAGCCGCCTTTACCTTGGCGCCTGCCGCTAGCACCTGGTCTGCAAGCGGTCAACTTGATGTTGGCACCTATGCCCTTGAAGTCACGGCGATCACTGAAACCAGCTCCAATTTTTCGTCAAATATCACCGTCGTGGGCATGCAAACGGTTCAACAGCGTGCTTTGACACTGACCTCGGCTTCCATTCCGAGCAAGGTCTATGATGGGAACACCTCGATAGATGCGGGAACCTTAACCCTCGGTCTCACGGAAAAAGTCTCGGGTGATAATCTTGAGGTTGCTGCCGCGATCCGGGACTATGCAAACCGAAATATTGGCACAGGCAAGTCCTACACATTGTCTAATTTGGCGCTCAGCGGCACCGATGCCGAAAATTATTATTTGACGGATGGGGCAACACAAAGCTTCACCAATGGCGAAATTACGGCGAAACCGGTCACCCTCAGCTGGGCCACGCCGAGCACGCCCATATCGCGCGTCTATTCAGGCGGTATTG
>CBFIIU010000021.1:0-21453 GCA_965662735.1 Alphaproteobacteria bacterium | reverse complement strand
TATTACATCACCTATTCAGAGGGCTTCCGGCCAGGCCTGTTGAACCGGCCAGGCGGGGCACCGGGGCCCAACGGCTACACCGTGCCGTTTGAACTTCAAACCGATGAGGTGAAGAACTATGAGCTGGGCTGGAAAACCCAGACCCGTGACGGCATGTTCCGCTTTAATGGGAATGTGTTCTTCGTCGAGATTGATCGTTTGCAAACGACAATCTTTGATCCCAGCATCGCCAACTTATTCTTCTCGGACAATGCGGCCAATGCCGAAGTGAAAGGGATTGAGGGCGATTTCATCTGGATGGTCAAAGAGGTGCCCGGGCTTGAATTAGGCGGTGCGTTCTCTGTGCTCGACACAGAGATCACGGAAGTTCTGATCCCAACATCTGACGTGGTGGTGGGGAAAGAGCTGGCCTTCGCGCCCAACTTATCTGCCAATTTGCGGGCTCGATATGAGTGGAGCGCTCAAAATGGATTGGCCCATTTCGGCGCCCAGGTCATTTATACAGGTTCCTCGCGCAGCGATATTATCGAGATGAATGCGGGGCGGATCGACTCGTCCACGGTGTTAAACATGGCAACCGGCCTGAGCTATGATCGGTGGGGATTTGAGGTGTTCGCGCAAAATGTGACCGATGAGCGTGCGGAAACATCCAATAATTTTGTTAATGATGTGAACCGGGTCACCGTGATCCGGCCCCTCACAGTGGGGCTTCGCGTGAACTTCCGTTACTAGGGGAAGCCGCGTTTACGACAGTCGATAGCGCCGCTTTCAAGTGGCGCTATTTCTGCATAAGTGGAGATAAAATGAACACGGCCACCAGCCAAAGTCGAGAGGCAAATGATACGTTTCAAGACGCGTTGGCTGACGTGCGCCGGCTCATGCAAGCCTCCGACTTTAAGGCCGCCGAGGCAACCTTGCAGCAGATATTGGATCGTGCGCCAGATTTGGTAGACGCCCTTTATATGCGCGCTGTGTGTCAGCGATATCTCTCTCAAAATGTGCAAGCGCGAGCAAGCATCTCCAGAGCATTGGAAATTGCACCGGAGTTTGCACGCGCCCACCAAGAGAGCGGACATCTTTATAAGGCGGTTGGCTTACCGGATCTCGCTTTGGCGGCTTATCAAAAAGCCTGTTTTTTGAATCCAATGCTCGATGCAAGTTGGCACTCTTTAAGCGAGTTACTGGATAATACAGGCGCGCATCGGGGTGCTGCAGAAGCGCGGCGGCAGGCGGAGTATATTCGGAGTTTGCCGCCTTTGCTGCGCGCAGTTAAAAATAATTTTCACGAGGGGCGCGCGCTGAAGGCTGAACAGCTGTGTCGTGCATTTTTGCGTGATCACCCGCATCACCCCGAGGGCATGCGGGCGCTTGCTGAAATTGCTCAAAAATTTGGAAATTTAGAGGAAGCCGAATTTCTCCTCGAAAGTGTGACGGTGCTTTATCCTGATCATGTTCCAGCACGGATTGAGCATATTGAGATTTTGCGTGAGCGCCAACGCTATGAACTGGCCCATGCCCAATCCGCGGCGCTGCTTGCGCTCGACCCGGAGAGCCCGATTTTCATTTCTCATCATGCGATCAATGAAATGCATATGGGCCATTTTGAGAAGGCACTTGCGCTTTTTGAGAAAGTGCTGAGCAAAGTGCCAAATGATCCCGCCACCTTAACCTCACGCGGTCATGTGCTCAAAACCTTCGGCCGCCAAGACGAGGCTGTTGCCAGCTATAAGAAGGCCTTTCAGGCGAAGGTTGAGCATGGGGAAGCCTATTACGCGCTGGCGAACTTAAAGACCTATCAATTCAGCGACGATGAAGTTCGGCTGATTATGGATGAGGAGGCGAAGCCAGATCTGATGCCGCTCAGTCGGATTCATATGTGCTTTGCGTTGGGCAAGGCGTTCGAAGACCAAAAAGATATTGAAAAGGCGATGCATTACTATACGCGGGGCAATCAGCTCAAGCGCGAAGCCAGCCGATATGATGCCGACCGGATGACTGATGAATTGGAAGCCCAGAGGAAAGGGTTCACCCCCGCCTTATTGGAACATCACAAAGGGGCGGGGTGCCCGACGCCTGATCCGATCTTTATTGTTGGCCTGCCGCGCGCAGGCTCAACTTTAATTGAACAAATTTTGGCGTCGCATAGTCAGGTCGATGGGACGCTCGAACTTCCATATATTCTATCGACAGCGCATCGCCTGAGGAACACGTTAAAGCAAGATGGCCTCAGCTATCCGGCAAGTTTGATCAGCTTGACCGACGAAAATCTGCTTGAGCTCGGGAAGCGATATCTCGCTGATAGCCAAATTCATCGCCAAGATGCTCCGTTTTTTACCGACAAAATGCCCAATAATTTTAGGCATATTGGTCTTATTCATCTGATGTTGCCCAACGCTAAAATAGTTGATGCGCGTCGGGACCCGCTCGATTGCTGTTTTAGTGGGTTCAAGCAATTATTCGCGCAAGGACAAGAGTTTTCCTATGGCTTGCGGGAAATTGGTCAGTATTACCGTGACTATGTCCGGCTGATGACCCACTGGGATGAGGTGTTGCCGGGGCGGGTTTTGCGCGTTCAGCATGAGGATGTTCTCGAGGATCTTGAGGGCCAAGTGCGGCGAATATTGGACTATCTCGAGCTGCCTTTTGAAGACAATTGTATTCGGTTTCACGAAACCAAGCGAGCCGTTCGCACGGCGAGTTCTGAGCAAGTGCGGCAGCCATTGAACCGCGCTGGGGTCGGGCGCTGGCGACCCTTCGCCCAACATTTGCAGCCCCTTATTGAGGCTTTGGGAGCCGATTTAGTCGATCCCGACGCTTATGAATTCATTATGGACACCCCACAAGAGCGCGCCCTTTAAACAGGGCTCGGTGCACAAAGGATAGGGCGATGAACGGAACCGATAACGAGGCGATCGATCACGACAATGAACCTGTCGTCCCGCTTGATCCTGATTATGAAATTGGTCAGGACAATATCGAGGTGATGGGCATGGATGTGCATAATCCCGTATTCATTCTAAGCGGCGGTTTTACAATCATATTCTCTCTCATTGTTTTGATGTTTCCGAAGCAATCCAATGTATTTTTGGCGGCTTTGCGCGACACAATCCTCGATCGATTTGACTGGTTTTTCTCACTGAGCGTTTCCGCCTTTACGATCTTAATTGGCCTTTTGATTATTTCTCCTTTCGGACGGATCCGCTTAGGCGGAGAAGAGGCAACCCCCGATTTTGGTTTCGTCTCATGGGTGTGCATGCTTTTTGCGGCAGGTGTTGGCATTGGTATGACCTTCTATGGCGCAGCTGAGCCGCTGGCCTATTACACCAATTACTATGGGACGCCGCTCGACGTCATGCCGAATACCCAAGAGGCCTATGAGTTGGCCTTTAGTGCGACCTTGTTTCACTGGGGCTGGGGTGCGTGGTCTGTATATGCACTGATCGGCTTATCGATCGCGTTTTTCGCCTATAATTGGCACTTGCCGCTGACCATTCGTTCTATTTTCTACCCACTTCTTGGCGAACGCGTGTGGGGATGGCCGGGCAATGTGATTGACCTGCTGGCGGTGATTGCGACCTTGTTCGGCTTGGCCACCTCGCTCGGAATAGGGGCAAAACAGACATCGGCCGGTATCGAATATTTATTCGGCGTTCCGTCCTCCATTGCGATGCAATCGATCATTATTGCCGTGATCACCTTGCTCGCCATTATCTCGGTCATTCGTGGCCTTGATAAGGGCGTCCGTATCTTGAGCAATATTAATATCGCCATGGCGGCCGGTCTTTTGATCTTTGTAGTGCTGTATGGGCCGACGATGCAAATTATGTCGGGCGTGGGCACCAATTTCATGAATTATTTGGGCGACTATGTTTCCCTCAGCGCCTATTCCGATCGGTCTGATCGGGAGTGGTTTCACGACTGGACCATTTTCTACTGGGCGTGGTGGATATCCTGGTCGCCCTTTGTTGGCATGTTTATCGCGCGTGTGTCGCGCGGGCGTAGCATAAGAGAGTTTCTAATTGTGGTGATGATGGCGCCACTTTTAATTGCTCTGGTATGGTTCACCGCCTTTGGCGAGACAGCAATTTTCCAATATCAACAAGGTATCGGGGTTCTTCCCGAAGGGATTACGGATTTTTCCTTAGTGCTGTTTCAAATGCTGGAAAACCTTGCTTTCCCGGTTCTGTCGAGCCTTTTTGCGGTAACGCTATTGGTTATTTTCTTTGTCACCTCATTCGATTCTGGATCATTGGTGATTGATAACATAACCTCAGGCGGGAAAACCCATGCCCCCACATTGCAGCGGGTTTTCTGGGCCATTGTTGAAGGTGTGCTCGCGACGGTTCTTTTAGTCGTTGGCGGAAATTCGGCGCTCGGGGCTTTGCAGGCGGGGGCTATATCGACCGCTTTGCCGTTTACCTTAATCATGGTCTTCGCGGCGATTAGTTTGTTGCGCGGTTTGTATTTGGAGGCGTATCATCTCCGGAAGCAAGCGTCCGAAGAATAACGGCTTATCGTTGGGACTTACTATGGAACAAACTCGAATTGAAGATGCCCTGATTGCCCTTCGGCGTGTTATGCGCGCGATCGAAATTAGCTCGCTCTCTCTCGCGAAGAAGTCAGGGCTGACGCCGACCCAGCTGATTGTTTTGCAGGTCATTGCGGCAGTGGATAACGCAACGCCGAGCTATGTATCTGTCAAGACGACCCTCAGTCAGGCAACGATTACGACGGTGCTGGATAAACTCGAGAAGAAAAGTTTAGTTGCGCGACAACGCGATGACACGGATAAACGCCGGCTCTATTTGCGTGTTACAGAACTGGGGCGGCAAACCATTGCCACTGCGCCAGATATATTACAGATCCAGTTTCAAAAAAGTTTTCAACGATTGGAAGACTGGGAGCAAAGCATGATTGTCGCGAGCTTCCAACGTGTTGCATCGATGCTCGATGCCGAGCAAATTGATGCGGCGCCCATACTTGATTATGGCGAGTTAAACACACCGCCTGAAGCGCGATAGGGCGAGGCTAGTTCGCCGACACGACAAGCTGTTCTTGTTCCCCCAATCCCTCAATCCCCAATCGCACCCGATCCCCCGGGCTGAGAAAAATAGGGGGCTTTTGTCCTAGCCCAACACCCGGCGGTGTGCCGGTTGTGATGATGTCCCCAGGAACAAGCCGCATAAATTGACTGACATAACTCACAATAAACTCGGGCTTAAAAATCATTGTGGTGGTGTTTCCCGATTGATACCGATGTCCATTCACTTCCAACCACAAATCAAGCCTATCGGGATGCGGAACCTCATCAGCGGTGACCAACCATGGACCGATCGGCCCAAAGCTGTCGCAGCCTTTACCCTTATCCCATTGGCTGCCCCGTTCGAGCTGAAAAGCGCGTTCGGAAATATCGTGGCAAATAAAATAGCCCGCAATGGCCTCGACTGCATCGTCGATTGAAACATAGTGCGCAGTTTTTCCGATAACCAAAGCGAGCTCGACCTCCCAATCAAGCTTGGTGCTATTACGCGGCTGAATAATGGGATCATTGGGGCCTGAAATGGCGGTGACGGCCTTGCTGAACAGTTCTGGTTCCTGTGGGATCGGGGCGCCTGTTTCTGCCGCATGGTCCGCATAATTGAGACCCACACAAATGAATTTCCCGACACCCGTTACGCATGGGCCGAGGCGCTGAGGTGCGACCGCGGGTAATTCATGGTGCTGAATTGCTCGAAGGTCATCAAGTCGGGTCAGGGTTTCGGGCGTAATATCGGATATGATTTCAGCAAGACTACGAATTGTGCCGGTTCCATCGAGTAAACCGGGCTTTTCTTCGCCGATCGGGCCATAGCGTAATAGTTTCATTCGAATTCCTTGGTGGCGTTATGGGGTTGAGAATATGTTAAGGTCGCTTGTATTTGAAAGGTTTAACGGAAAGAGCCAAACCTACGGTGTGTTTAAATGGATAAGACCGCCATCAATCGGAAAATCACAGCCGGAAATAAATGCAGCTTCGTCCGACACCAGATAGTGGATCAATGCTGCTATTTCCGAGGGTTGCGCCATCCGCCCCATGGGTTGGCTGGCCGCGAGTTTTGCGAAGGTCTCGGCGCGTCGATCAGAAAAATGCTGATCTAAGTAGCCATCCACAAAAGCAGTATGTACCCGCCCTGGAGAGATGCAATTGCACCGAATGCCACTGGCAATGTAATCGCGCGCGATTGACAGGCTCATGCTATGCACCGCGCTCTTAGTCATGGAATAGGCGAAGCGATCTTTAATTCCAACATGCGCGGCGACAGAGGCTAAATTCACGATAACACCAAAGTGCCGATCCGCCATGCGCGGGACTAAATGGAAGGTGGTGTTGTAAATGCCCTTTATATTCACCTCATAAAGGCGATCGAGATCGGCTTCATCGGTTTGGGTCAGGCTACCAATATGCGCGATCCCAGCGCTATTGACGAGAATATCAATCGGGAAATCTGGCCATATTTTATCAATGGCCGTCTTAACTGAGCTGTGATCAGACACATCGCAGGCAATGGTGTGGATGACATGATTATTCTGCATCAGTTCGACGACCAGCGCATCGAGGCCCGAGGCCGACCGGTCGAGGGCAATGATCGTCGCCCCTGCGGATGCCAGGGTGCAGGCTGTGCGATAGCCGATCCCGCTGGCCGCTCCTGTGATCAATGCCGTTTTCCCATCCAGTGAAAAGGCCCCTCCGACTTGTCTTAAATTGTTTTGATACAGTTCGTTTTGCGGCTCAAAATGTTCTGCAATAGGTTGATCCGATTGGTTGTTTTGGCCAAGGGGTGATCCCTGTTCTTTATTTCCTGTTGTCATAGATCTCTCTGCGGGGTTTGTGACGAAGAGCGCGATGATGAAGTGGGGAGGCAGTGGGGCCCCAGTTCGGAAAACTGCTTATAGGTCAGAATAAATTCTTGGTGGCCCAATCGTTCTGAGCAGGTTTGCTGGCCATTCGCGACAGCGAGGCACAAATCAAAAATTTGATCACCAAGCTGAGCGATGCTGGCTTCGCCATTGAGAATTCGCCCGGCATTAACATCCATATCATCTGAGAGACGCTGATAGGTTTCTGGATTAGCGCAGATCTTGATGACAGGAGAAATCGCCGACCCCACAACCGAGCCACGCCCCGTGACAAACAAGGTGAGATGCGCGCCACAGGCCATCAGCTCGGCAATTTCAGCATTGTCTGATATATTCGGGAAACCAAAACGCGGTTCACCGTCTGGAACTACATCGAGCAAATACAGGCCGGTGCGAGGCGGTTGGACGGTTGGCTTTAAAAGTCCCGAAATGGCGCGATGGCCTGATTTGCAATAGGCGCCCATGGATTTTTCTTCTTGCGTGCTCAAGCCGCCATCGGCGTTTCCAGGCGCAAAACTTCCATATCCCATAATGCTGTAATAACGCGCGGCTTTAGCCATGCAGGCATCAATTTCATCAGCAAGCTCAGCTGTTTCAGCTCGTTCGCGCATAATCGCCTCGCAGCCAATCAGCTCGCCCGTTTCTTCAAAAATACACTTCGCGCCGGCATCAATCAGTCGATCAAAACAATGACCGGCGGCCGGATTTCCTGTTATGCCGCTGGTGCCATCTGAGCCCCCACAAATCGTCCCGACAATTAAGTCGCTGATCTGGAGGGTGCACCGGGGCACAGCATTTATTTCATGGCGCATCGCTGCCACCTGCTGAATGCCTTGATTAATGGTGGTGCGCGTGCCTCCCGTCTCCTGAATGACAAGAAGATCACATGGTCGTCCTGACGAGGCGATATCCTTTTGCAGGGCCTCGCGGGCAAAGCCCTCGCACCCGAGCGAAACCAAGACGACGCCCCCAACATTGGCATGGCGGCATAAGGCCCGCATCATGTCATAGGCGTATTGATTGGGATAACACCCTGGAAATCCGATGAGCTGAATGTCGTGCTGGCTAAAATGGTTAACAATGGCGCGCGCCACATGTTCAGCACATTCCACGAGATAGGCAACGAGCAGGACATTGCGAATGCCTTTTTGGCCATCCGCTTGTTGCCAACCGCTCAGGGTGGGCGGAGCTGGTTTAATCAGTGTCATTGGGGAATACTCGCAGAGCGGTTTGGGATGGGCATCGGCGATCATGGGCGGGGATATAGTCGCTGACGAGATTATGGGTATGCACGTGATCGCCAGCATGAATGTCGGCGCTGGCCGATCCAATGGGGACGCCATATTTGATTATTTTTTCACCTAATTGAATGGCGATGCGCGCAATTTTGTGACCAATATCAATGTCGCGTTTCAAAATCGTCAATTTGTCATCAATCATGACTTCGGTTCGCGCGGTCAGATGTCTCGCGCAGATGAGAATATTATCGTTTGGGTGCAGCAAGATGAGCCGGCTATCGATCATTGGCTGTGTCTGCGTGTTCATCATGATCATCTTTCAACTGATAGAAGCGGTGAGCTGTGCCACCAAGAATTTCGGTCTGCTGATCGGCGGGTAGAGCGCTCAGAAAATGCGTGGTGAGTGTCCACCAATGTTCCAGGGATGCAGCGGTTGTTAAAACCGGCCAATCGCTGCCCCACATGGTTCGTTCTGCGCCAAAACAGCTCACCACATAGGCCATATGGGAGGTGAGCGAACAGGGTGTGTCAAAGAGCGCAGAGCCTTGTGGCAATTCGGTGAGAAGGCCGGATAGCTTGCACATGACATTGGGGTGCGTGGCTAGTTCTTTAATGTCGGCTTGCCATTGAGAGAATAAGTCGGTTCCAAAAGGCGGTTTTCCGGCATGATCGAGCACAATGGGGAGGTGGGGGAGCTGCTGCGCCAATTCAGTAATCACGGGGATTTGATCGTGCCGGATAAGCGCATCAAAGCACAGATGATGCTCCATCAATGTGCCGCAAGATTGGATATGATCTAAAATCCAATCGCGTTGCGACATGTCCTGAAGCATTGGCCGTATGCCCACGAGCTTGGTGCCCGCGGGAGAGGAAATTAGGGCTTCCATGTCTTCGGTAAAGCACGGTGAGCTGACATCGATCCAGCCCACAACACCGGCAATGAGCGCATGCGCATCCGCCAATTCCAGCAAGAACCTTGTTTCTGCTAGGTTAGGAGCCGCTTGCACCAGAATACTGCGCTGAATTCCGGTGCTGTTGGCATCATTTTGATAGTCGATAGGCGAAAAATCGCGATAAAGCAGGGGCTGCGCCGCGGTCGGCCAATCATAGAAGCCTTTTGCGAGTTTCCAAAGATGTATATGTGAGTCAATGGTTTCCATTTATATCGTAACTATCTGTTATTAGTATAATTAACTGGTTACATTAATTAATGGGAATAGGGGCATCGACATGGATTAAGCCCCTTAACTTTAACTCATACCAAAAACTATTCGGGATCTCCGCTTGGCTCGCCGCGAGCGTGTTGGATATCTCCTCGGGCAAGCCGGCGCTGATTAATGTGGTGGCGATGGCCGGGTGAGCGGATGGAAATTGCAGAGCCGCTGAAATCAGCGAGACACCAAATTCCTCGCAGATAATTTCCAGCTCCTCGACGCGCGCGCGGATGTCGTCGGGCGCGCTGCGATAGTTAAATTTAGGGCTGGCTGTTGAGCGAACGCCGGTCGCCAAAATCCCCGAGTTAAAGACACCGCCTAGGATAATTGGACAGTTGCGCGCAAGGCATTTGGGAAAAAAGGAACTGAGAACATGGTGATGGTTCAAAAGGCTATATTGCCCAGCCAGCAAAAACAGGTCCCAATCGCCCCATTCAAACGCGTCATCGCAGACTTTCCAATCATTTAAGCCGAGGCCAATCGCTTGCACCTGTCCCGATCGCTTCAATTCTTCCATGGCGCGATATCCGCCAGAAACAGCACGACCGTGATGAAAAGCGTAATTTTCACCATGCACATCAGGCGCAATATCATGTATCAGCAGGCAATCGATCTGATGCAGCCCAAGGCGTTGAAGACTGTCATCGAAGGAGCGCATTATACCGTCATAGCTGTAATCGAATTGTGTCGAGAAGGGTAAGGGGTCGACAAAACCAGAGCAGGTCGCCTGCGGCGAAGCCGGTCTGAGCAAGCGCCCCGCTTTAGTGACCAAGACATAACTATCTTTTCGCCGATGCCGCAGAAAGTCACCCAATCGCCGTTCGCTCAGTCCCTGCCCATAATGTGGCGCGGTATCAAATAGCCGCATGCCCGCATTCCAGGCGCGCGTCAGGGTCTCATGCGCATTATCGTCTGAAATCGCGTGATAGAGATTGCCCAGCGGCGCACAGCCAAAGCTATAGGGTGTATGACTGAGTGCGGTTTCAAGAAGCTCTGTTGCCAGCATTACCGATCCACAAGGTGGAGCGGTAAGAGGTCAGGTCTCGGGCACCGTAATTGGCGCAGGGTTTGGTCCAGCTGTTTGGTCAGCATGTTCGTCGTATGATAGGCGCCTTTAGACCCCATGGCCGCGACGCCGAATACAAAACTACGTCCGAGAAAAACATAGTCGGCGCCGCACGCATAAGCTCGTGCAATATCGACGCCCGATGTCACACCGCTATCCAAGAAAAGAGGAATTTTCCCGCGATATTGCGGGGCAATCTGGCGCAAAGCTGCAATGGATGAGGGGCCAGGATCAAGCTGGCGCCCCCCATGATTGGAGATGATCACGGCGTCAGCACCAAGCTGAAGACATGCCTCTACATCAGCGGCCTGCGTGATCCCTTTGACCACAAGTTTTCCGGGCCACATGTCCCGCAATGGGCGCAAGCCTTGAAGATCAACCGGACCCATCGCCACGCGATTGATAAAATCAGCCAGCTCGCTATTGCGCTCTTCGGCAGGCAGGTAGCGGCTCAGATTTTTCATTTCCGGTTTGCCGGATAAAGCTGTTTGCAACAGCCAGTGAGGACGCTTGAGCATGTCGCAAATATTGCTCAGAGTCATTTTAGGGGGCATGGCCAAATGGTTCCGCACGTCGCGCGGGCGATATCCAAATGTGGGCACATCGACTGTAACCACCAAGACAGAATATTGCGCTGCCCGCAGACGCGCAATCATGTCAGATCGAATGTCGGGTTCGGTTGGGTTATAAAGCTGAAACCACGCTTGTCCGTCAGATGCGTCGGCAATTGTCTCAAGTGACGCCGAGCTCATCGTGCTCAGGATAAAGGGTATATTTTTTTGGGCTGCTGCCTGCGATAAGATTTCAGGCATTTGAGGCCACATGAGCCCTTGCAAGCCCACCGGCGCCACGCCGAAAGGCAGGGCGTAGCGGTGTCCGAAAAGGTCCACGGACAAGTCAGCGGTATCGAAGGGGCTGAGCAATTGTCCTGAAAGCTGAACGTTTTCCATGTCGCTTCGGTTGCGCTGAAGGCCAACATCATCATGACACCCGCTAATAATATACTCATACACAAATCTCGGTATCCGCTGTCGGGCGCGCGCAGATAGATCATGGTGTGTCGGATATCGGCTATCAAAGAAATCGAGCATTTTATGCGACAACCTTATTCTGCTTATTCTGAATTTTTATTGGGCTCAGCATCGCCGGAGCTTTCGTGTCTTGTCAAATTTTTCGTCCAATTCAAAACTCGACATTTGAAATTACACCTCTCTTCAATCGGATCATAAGGGTGCAGGGTAGCGCCATTATACGTGCAGGTTCGAGTGTCCATATGTGGAAATATCCGCTGGAAAATATCTGCTTAGGCAATCGCACAACAACAATAACGACAATAACAATAGCAACAATAACGATAAGAAGTAACAATAAGAGGGGAATGGCGACATGGTGGACAATTCACGGCCCACTGATCTATCAACGAGTGATCTTTCAACGAGTGATCTTTCAACGAGTGATCTTTCAACGAGTGATCTTTCAACGAGTGATCCTTCAACGCAAGAGCAAAGCCCGGAAGCGACAAAAGCCGTTTTGTTGGAGCCGCAATTCATGATCCCATTTTTATTGGTGGCCTCTTTGTTTCCACTATGGGGGTTTGCCAATGACGTCACCAATCCGCTGGTGCGCGCGTTTAAAGACATTTTTTTAATCTCGCATACGCAAAGCAGTCTGGTTCAATTTGCCTTCTATCTCGGCTATGGCGTGATGGCCATTCCTGCGGCTTTGTTCATCCGACGTTTTTCCTATCGCTCGGGCATTTTAGGGGGGTTGGCCCTTTATGCGCTTGGTGCGTTTTTGTTCATTCCGGCCTGTCTCTATCGCGAGTTCAACTATTTTCTCGCCTCTCTTTTGATCTTGACCTGTGGTCTGTCTTTACTCGAAACAACTGCCAACCCCTATATTCTCTCAATGGGCTCGCCCGAGACGGCGACGCGGCGCTTGAATTTTGCTCAAGCGTTTAACCCGATGGGATCTTTGATTGGGATGGGCGTTGCGTCCCTGTTTATTCTAAAGCATTTAGAGGTGGAAAAGTTTCGCGATACGCTGCGAATGGAAGACCCCAGCTTCGCGACAATGCTACCGTCAATGGCGGATCAAAAGCTGTCCGAGGCGCTCGTTCAGTTCGCGCAAACACAGCCCGTTCAATTTGAGGCAATGCAGCGCACAGACCTCATTTCAGTGGCGATCCCCTATGTGGTCATTGGTACGGTTGTGCTCGCTTTGTGGGTTCTATTTTATAGAATGCGCCTGCCGAATACCGTTCAAGCCGATACGCCTTTTAGTTGGCACGAATGTGCCCAAAGTTATCGCAGACTGATCGCCCATGCACCGTTTCGCGAGGGGGTCATCGCGCAAGCCTTCTACGTGGGAGCGCAAATCACCTGCTGGACATTTGTTATTCACTACGGCATGAGCGAATTGGGTCTGACGGCGTCGCAAGCGCAAAATTACAATATCATTGCCATGTTGCTGTTTCTAACCAGCCGGTTCATTTGCACGGGCCTGTTAGCCTATATTAATTCGGGTCTCTTGTTGATGATCTTGTCCATTGCCGGCGTGGGCTGTGTTTTGGGTGTTATCTTTCTGCCCGATTGGTGGGGGCTGTATAGTTTAATTAGCGTCTCCGCATGCATGTCGCTCATGTTTCCAACGATTTATGGTATTGCCTTGGATGGGCTCGGCCATGATGCGAGCCTGGGGTCAGCGGGCCTGATTATGGCGATCGTCGGTGGCGCGCTGATGCCGCCTGCGCAAGGTGCCTTGATTGATATAGGCTCTCCACTCGTGGCATTATCCGATGTACGTTTTTCGTTCATCCTGCCCGCGCTGAGCTTTGTGGTGATCGCTTTATTCGGCTATCGGTCTATTCGTCGGCAAGGGGCAATTTACTTACCCGTAACCAGCTCGGCAGGGCTCTAAGGACACCAACCTGCTGGACCGGGGATGTTTTGTCGGCTCTAGTCGTTTTGATCTGTATGCCACTCTGTGCCAATTTGAGCTACTCTGTGCCACTTTCTGTCAGAGGGTTTTATTGCAATCTGAGCATTTGATGGCTAAAGGTCTGTCTTTCGCCGTCACGAGGTCGAGCTGTCCCTCTGGTAAAAAGGGGTATGCATTCTCACGCCTTGTGTGGCTATAGTGGCTCGGCAGTTAGAGGCAAGGGCAGAAAATGAGTAAGGGTATGGGGCGCAAGACGACAATTGAAGACATTGCACGTCAAGCGCATGTTTCCATCAAGACCGTTTCCCGCGTCATTAACAATGAGCCTTATGTTCGAGATGAAACGCGGGCGCGGGTTTTGCAAGCTGCCAAACAATTGGGCTATGAGCCCAATATCTCGGCCCGGCAATTGGCCAGCAAGAGATCTTTTGTTGTGGCCCATTTTTATGACAACCCAACATTGGATTATGTCGCGCGCGTTTACGAAGGAATGCGCAATGCCTGCAATCAGGTCGGGTATTATGCGATTGCCGAACAGCTGAAAGTTAGTCGGCAGAGTTATCGGTCATCTCTTCTCGACTATTTGCAGCGCTTCGCCATTGATGGGGCGATATTATCTCCTCCGCTCTGCGATGATCAGCGCTTAGTTGAGACATTGCTCGAGAGGGGAATACCCTGTGGTCTGATTTCTCCGGGGCATGCGAATGATTATTGTACCAATGTGATGATCGATGATGCCAATGCGGCGGCTCAAGTCGCAGACTTGATGGTGGCCGCAGAGCATAAAAAATTTGCTTTTGTGAGCGGGCTTAAAAGTCATATGGCGAGCGCTAATCGCGAGGCGGGGTTTCTCCAAAGGTTGCACAACCACAATGTCGCAAAAAAAGACGTTTTCATTGTTCGGGGAGATTTCTCGTTAAAATCTGGCTTTGAGGCGTATGAAAATATCATTCAGCGCCATCCCGACATTACGTCCGTTTTTGCGACTAATGATGACATGGCTGCGGGCGTCATTATGGCAGCACTGAAACATGGGAAAATGGTTCCAGATAATCTGCAGGTTGTGGGCTTTGATGATAGTCCGCTCGCGCGCACCATGTGGCCTTCCATCACCACGGTTGCCCAACCCGTAGGATTGATGGCGGAGACCGCCGTGCGTCAGCTTTTGCGGCAAATCACGACGGGGCGGTGTGATGCACAGCCGATCGTTTTAGAAACCAAAATTATGCTGCGAGAAAGCTGCGCACCCGAGCGATAAGGTGGTTTTGGAACCGTTCAGCTCTTTGGGCTGTAATGACGGGCCTAAATATTGACAGCGTTGTCATTATTTGTTACGAAACGGAGCAACTAACATAAAGGTTCGAACCATGGCTGAATTTATTCCAGTGGAGCCGTTCGATATTGTGATCTTCGGTGTGACCGGCGATCTCTCTCGACTAAAACTCATTCCCGCTCTGTATCACCGCTTTTGCGACGGACAAATCGATGCATCCAGTCGCATTATTGGTGTTTCACGAAGTAAAATGTCGGACGAAGCGTTTTTCGACATGGTTCGAGACTGCTGCTTCGATGAGCGTGAAGAAGAGGCAAACCCAACGGAGTGGGAAAAATTTATAGCGCTTTTGAGCTATCACGAGCTCGATGCCACAGAGCCATCGTCACGCTGGGACGCGGTATCACAGCGCATGACCGATGATGGGCGTCCCCGTGTATTCTATTTGGCTGTTGCACCCCATCTTTATGTTCCCATATGTAAGACAATCCAAGATGTGGGGCTGAAAAACGCGAATGCTCGCATCGTGCTTGAGAAGCCAATTGGTACAGATTTGTTGTCGGCGCAATCGATTAATGATGGCGTCAATAGCGTGTTCGACGAAAATGCAATTTTTCGGATGGATCATTATTTGGGCAAGGAAACGGTCCAAAATTTATTGGTTCTCCGTTTTGCGAATATGCTTTTCGAGCCCTTATGGTCCAGCCAAACCATTGACCATGTTCAAATTACGGTCGCTGAAACAGTTGGGGTAGAGGGTCGCCATGCCTATTATGATGGGACAGGCGCCGTTCGCGATATTGTGCAAAACCATCTTTTGCAGCTGCTGTGTCTCATCGCGATGGAGCCGCCCAACTCTCTCGATGCCGAGAGCGTGCGGGCAGAAAAAATAAAAGTGTTGAAAGCGCTTAAGGGGTTCGATGAAAAGTCGGTTGTTCACAACACGGTGAGGGCGCAGTATCGCGCAGGGCACATTCATGATGAACGTGTGGACGGCTACATTGATACTTTGCCTGATGCGTTGAAGAATAGCACAACCGAAACCTTCGCTGCGATTAAAACGGAAATATCCAATTGGCGCTGGTCGGGTGTTCCGTTCTATTTGCGGACGGGCAAGCGCATGGCGTCGCGTCGGTCCGAGATTGTGATCCAGTTCAAGTCGGTTCCCCATAATGTGTTTGGAACAGATATTAACCAACCCAATCGGTTGGTGCTTCGATTGCAGCCAGATGAGGGGATGCGCTTATTCATGCAGGTAAAAGAGCCGGGGCCCGGCGTTCTGACCCTGCGATCGATCCCGCTTGATTTGTCATATGCCCGCAGTTTTTCGACAATCAAATATCCAGATGCCTATGAGCGCCTTTTGATGGATGTTGTGCGCGGAAATCTGTCTTTATTCATGGGGCATGAAGAAGTTATGGCGGCGTGGCAATGGACGGATAATTTGCTGGAAGCATGGCAAAAAGCCAATCAAAAGCTCGAGTTCTACCCAGCCGGGTCTGATGGGCCTTTGCAATCGTCCTTAATTTTAGATCGCGATGGCAGCGCGTGGTGGGACATGCCCATGGAGGAGTTGGCATGAGCCAGCCGCAATGGCACCTCTTTGACGACAAAGTTTCTTTCATTGCGTCTCTCGTAGAGGCGGCGAGCGAGATTTTGAGCGAGCAGAGTAGGCCGCAGCTGTTACTGTCAGGGGGTTCAACGCCGGGGCCCTTTTATGCGGCGCTAGGGCGTGCTGCGCTGGATTGGTCGCGCACCACAATTGGTCTTATCGATGAGCGCTGGGTTGATCTGAGTGACCCCGGATCGAATGAGGCATTGATGCGCCAGACCCTCGATCTCGATGTGCAAACGGGTGTCGCATTTGTCGGAATGAAAACGCACCATGCCCGTCCGCATGATGCCATTGCTGCGGTGAACCATGCCTATCAAGCGCTGGCGCAACCCAGTTTGACGATTTTGGGCATGGGGCCAGACGCGCATACGGCCTCTTGGTTCGCTGAGGCGCCCGAATATGACGCAGCAAGTTCTAAAGATACGCCAAGTTTGGTCTGCGCAGTAACCGCTCCAAACAATTCGGTGACCAATGGCTATGTTGAGCGAATGACCATTACGGGTGCCGTTCTCGATAAGACCGCGCACAGTTTTCTGATTATTCAGGGTAAAGAAAAAATTGATCTTCTGCGCCAATGTCTCGCAGCTTCTGCGGATGCAACGCCGATTGGGCGAGCCATGGCCATTTTGGGACAGCGGCTTCGCATTTTTGCGTTGGAGGAATAAGCACATGCATGAAAAATTAAGCGAAGTTACCGAGCGCATTATTCACCGGTCGCGGGAAACCCGTCAGGCCTATCTGAGCATGGTTGAGGCCCGAAAGCAGTCCAAATCAAATCGTGATGGATTGTCGGCCGGCAATAAGGCGCATGCTTTTGCTGCATGTCCTGCGCATGACAAAAAGGCACTTCTCGGAGGCGGGTGGCCGAATATCGCTATTGTGACGGCGTATAATGATATGCTCTCCGCGCACCAACCCTATAAGGATTACCCCGATTTTATTCGCGATGCGGCGCGCGAATTCAATGCGACGGCTCAGGTGGCTGGCGGTGTGCCGGCAATGTGTGATGGCGTGACGCAAGGACAGCCGGGCATGGAGCTCTCGCTTTTTTCGCGCGATGTGATTGCCATGAGCACAGCTGTAGCGCTGTCGCATAATACATTTGATGGCGCTTTATATCTGGGTATTTGCGATAAGATTGTGCCGGGTCTCCTGATCGGTGCGCTGCAATTTGGTCACTTGCCGGCTGTTTTCGTGCCGTCAGGCCCGATGCCGTCCGGACTTCCCAATCGTGAAAAAGCGCGCATTCGTCAACTTTTCGCGGAAGGCAAGGTTGGGCGCGAGCAATTATTGGAGGCCGAGTGTGCCAGCTATCATAGTCCAGGTACCTGCACCTTTTATGGAACGGCAAACACCAACCAAATGCTGATGGAGTTTATGGGCTTGCATCTTCCGGGGGCTTCTTTTGTTGCGCCATCGACGCCATTACGCGATGCCTTAACGCGGGAAGCCACGAAACGGGTCATCGATCTTTCCGCTTTGGGCCAAAGCTACACCCCGCTTGGCGAAATGATGAGCGAGAAAGTAATTGTAAATGCCATGGTCGGTCTGGCGGCCACTGGGGGCTCGACAAACCTCACCCTCCATTTGCCGGCCATTGCGCGCGCCGCGGGTATCGAGATTACCTGGCAAGATTTTGACGAGCTTTCCGCGATCACACCATTACTGACGCGCGTCTATCCAAATGGGCAGGCTGATATTAACCATTTCCATGCCGCTGGCGGGGTTGGGCTGGTCATGGGAAGCTTGATGGATGCCGGACTATTGCACACAGATGTACAAACGGTTTTTGGCACCGATTTGACAGGCTATCGGCGCGAGCCGGTGTTGGACGATCAGGTACTGACATGGAGAGACGCACCAACCCAATCGGGGGATACGAGTGTGATTGCTCATCTAAGCGAGCCCTTTGAAAAACAAGGCGGGTTGCGCTTATTGACGGGTGACTTAGGCCGAGCGATCGCCAAGCTTTCGGCTGTGCAGCCAGACCATCGATGTGTTGAGGCGCCGGCCTGCGTGTTTGATGATCAAGATGATGTTTTGATTGCCTTTGAAAAGGGTGATCTCGATCGCGATTGTGTGGTGGTCTTGCGTTTTCAAGGGCCAAGCGCCAATGGAATGCCAGAGCTTCATAAATTAACCCCGGCGCTCTCGGCGCTCATTGATCGGGGGCACAAAGTTGCCTTGATCACGGATGGGCGGATGTCGGGGGCGTCCGGCAAGGTTTTGGCCGCTGTTCACATGACGCCCGAAGCGATTCAGGGCGGCGCGCTCTCAAAAATTCAAAACGGAGACATCATCCGGTTTGATGGGGATGCCGGCACCATCACACTTGTGGACTGTGCGCTCGATAATCGAGATCGTGCGGACAAGCACATTGATCCCGTGACGCAAGATATTGGCAGAGGGCTATTTTCTTTTTTCCGCGCGCATGTGGGCTCAGCTGAAAACGGGGGCTCTCCGTTTTTCAATCGGGGTGAATAAATGTTTGTTGTCGGCGACATTGGCGGAACAAATGCGCGATTTGCGATCGCGCGTACGACGCCCGATAATAGGATTGTGGTTTCAGACTATGAAAAATACTCAGCCGATCAGGTCAGCGTGTTTGAGGATGGCATTAATCAATTTTTAGATAAGCTGGGCTATCGCCCGCCGCTCGCGATTTTTGCTGTGGCCGGTCCGATCCGAAATGACGAGGTTCAGTTCACCAATCGGGCTTGGAAAATTAAGCGCCAAGACATTATTAAAAACTGTGCGTTGACCGATGTCTGCCTTCTCAATGACTTTACGGCCATGGCCCATGCTGTGCCGCGAATGACCGAGGATAGTTTTTTGCCGATTAAGCCGGGCAGTCCGATTGAGGGTGCGCCCATTCTTGTTGCGGGGCCCGGAACAGGCTTTGGCGTAAGCCTCTTATCGCAGAGCGCGGGCCGGTGGCATTCCATTGCCACAGAAGGCGGACATATTCTGTATACGCCGCGCAATCCAATCCAAAATGAAGTTCTCCGAATTCTCGAAAAAGCCCTCGGATGTCCGGTATCGCTCGAACATGTGACAGGAGGCGCATTTCTAAAGGTGCTGGCGCAGGCTGTATCCGAAATACACGGTGTTGTACATGTCGACCGGTCTCCTCAAAAAATTATTGAAGATGCCTTGCAGGGAGACCCGTTAAGCGCCGATATCTGCACGATCCGCGTCGAAGCTATTATGACCGGTCTCGGCAATTTAGCGCTGGTTGGCGGTGCCCGCGGCGGCATTGTGCTGGCGGGCGGGGTGGGGCGTCACTTGATCAATTTTCTAACAACACCCAGCGCGATCAACGCCTTCGAGTCGATTTGGCCCGAGAATAATTACCTTCGGGATATCCCCATCCGATTATTAACAAACCCAATGGCGCCTTTGATCGGCGCCGCGGCGCAATATATGGAAGAGCATCATGATTAACACCGAACGCAAACAGCTCCAGCTCGACGTGCCGATTGTTCCCGTCTTGGTCATCGATCACTTAGAGCAAGCCGCGCCGCTGGCCGCCGCACTGAAAGCTGCGGGTCTTTCCGCTGTCGAGGTAACCTTCCGAACCGCTTTAGCCGCGCAAGCGATTGCCGCGATTAAATCCACCGTCAGCGATCTTTTGGTGGGAGCGGGAACGGTGATATCGCGCGCGCATGTCGAGGATGCTCTTGGCGCAGGAAGCGACTTTATTGTATCGCCCGGCATGACACCCGACTTATATCGCGCATTTGATGATGTTGATCTTCCCGTCATTCCGGCAATCGCAACGCCGAGCGAAGCCCTGTTGGCCCTGCAAAATGGCTACCTCCAGCAAAAGTTTTTCCCAGCCGGCAGCATGGGCGGTGTCGATACATTAGCGGCCATCTCGGGTCCTCTCCCAGACATCCGCTTCATGCCCTCTGGCGGCGTCAATTTTTCAACCATGCCGTCCTATCTTGCATTAAAGAATGTATTTGCCGTGGGCGGGTCGTGGATGATCGATCAAGCATCTGTGCAGAAGAATGATTGGGAAAGCGTCACCCGTTTCGCCGCCTCGCGTATATAGCAGAGCTGAGGACCTCGCTCTGAGACGCTCAAGCTAGTTTTAGGATATGACCGCGCCTCAAATCAGTTGAACTGACCGGGCCGGTGCAACGCGTCGGCGCAAGCTTTGTTTCCGGCACGTTCAACGTGCTGAAAAGGTTTGAATTGGAATAAGGCGAAACAATTGGCGATATTTTCGATATAGGCGGGGCGCACCAACCCTTTATCCGGGACCGTGCGTGAGTGGTGCTCACGGCGGCAGACAGCTATGCCAGTAGCACCATGATCGAAGCTGCGCCAAAGCCGAGCGTCGTGATGATAAAGCTGGCCGTTGTGCCAATGGCAAAAAGCGGCCCAGGCTTAAAGTCTTCTGTGGTGTGCATGGCGACCAAAATAAAAGTGAAAGAGTTTGTGAAACCACCAATGACCATAGACCACACAGCCCAAGCCGGATAAGTGATGCCAAACGTATTGGCCAGCAGATAAAACCCGATGAGCAAGAGCGCCATCAATAAAAAATCAATATGGCTTTTGACAATGTGGTCGCTGCTGGGAAAGCGTTCTTGTAGTTTAGGAATCCGCATAATCCGAACTGCGGTCGCCAACCACGCTAGGGCCAGAGAAATTATAACAAAGACTGACGCGCCGATGGCCATAACTTGCATAAAAAACTCCTAGTTTGGGCTTTGCAGAGTGAGGGGGAAATCTAAAAATGTTGTGAGCGGTGCTGTCGGGTCGGGTGCGCCAGCAATGATGTTTTCGCAGACCTTCAAAATTACCCTCTCATGCGCGCCGATAAAGGAAGCCACTTGAAGGGCCTCGGCGTCGTCATCGACTGACACCATGTCTGCCAGTGCTTCATATTGCGGCAAGCCGTTTGCTTTAATGCCGTCGGCCATAGCAACAAATTTTTCCGTCCATGGCGTATTAAGCATGGCCTGGGCCATACTGACGCCACGGGCAATTGACTTTGCATCATCATTCAGCGGCAGGCCAAGCCGCGCCAGCAAGGGTCGTATTTTTACTTTTCCTTCAGTCTCTAGCTGCAATAAAGCGCCCAAAATATAAATCTGTTCGTCATTTTCAGCATGCTGCAGAAGTGCCGAGAAAAACGCCTCGCCAAATTGTTCGCCGTGGTAGATCCCCAGAAGGCTGTTTTTGAATGCATCGCTGAC
>CBFIIU010000020.1:5102-25588 GCA_965662735.1 Alphaproteobacteria bacterium | reverse complement strand
GTTTCCGCTCGGAATAATTGCATGCCGCCAACATTTAACAGCGGCAACACAGAAATGGCCATCACGATAATGCCGATGCCGCCAAACCATTGAAGTTGGCCGCGCCATAACAGAATGCCGGGGGGGCTGTCATCGAGCCCGGTCATCACGGTCGCCCCGGTTGTTGTTAGTCCGGACATGGCTTCAAAAAAAGCATTGGTCACGTCCATTTGTTGACCGGCTAAGATGAATGGTAGGGCCGCGAAGAATGTTAACACCACCCACGACCAGCTAATCAGTAAAAAAGCCTGACGGGTGGTCAGATTATCTTGTGGACCGCGATTGGTCAGGATCAGGGCAACAGCGACAAATGCAGTGAGCCCCGCCGACACTAAAAAGCCACGCGCTTCTGGTTGGCCGCTGATCAGGTCGAGAATGAAAGGCGGAACCATTCCAATGGCCAGTCCCGCGAGCATATACCCGATGACCAGATAAACGATGCGGTTGCTTTGCATCACCGCCGCCTAATGGAGAACCTGCAAAGCGAAATCACAGTCGAGCGAAAATAAGGGAATAGTGATTTCAAAGCGCGATCCATCGGGTCGGCGCATTAAGTATGAGCCATGCATGGTTCCGCTCGGCGTGCTGAGCGGTGTTCCAGACGTATAGGAATAGCTGCTTCCCGGCTCCAATGTCGGCTGCTCGCCCACCACGCCCTCGCCACGCACCTCTTGGACGCGCCCGAGGCCATCTGTGATAATCCAATGCCGCCCAAGCAGTTGCACGGTGTCGGCGCCGCCATTTTCGATCCGGATATGGTAGGCCCACACAAAATGTTGGCTTTCAGGCTCTGATTCTTGCTCGAGAAATCGGCTCTCGACAGTCACTGAAATTCCATTGGTTGTGGCATGGTACATTGTGCTAACTCAGTATTGTTACAGATGGCCGATGTGATCAAAGGCCTGTTCGAGATCTTCAATTAAATCGGAACTATCTTCAAGGCCGACCGAAATACGCAGGCTTGCGCCGGAAATCCCCAGTTCAGCCCGCGCCTCATGTGATAATTTTTGGTGCGTTGTTGTGGCGGGATGGGTGATCAGCGTTTTCGTGTCGCCCAAATTATTCGAAATTTTTGCGAGATTAAGGCGATTGAGAAATGCAAAGGCCGTCGCTTGGTCGCCCTCAAGATCAAAGGCAATTAAATTTCCGCCGCGGGTCATTTGCTTTTGGGCGACGGCATAATGGGGATGGCTCGCATGGCCAGGATAAAAGACGCGTTGAACCTCCTTGCGCTCCGCTAAAAAGGCCGCAATTTTCTCGGCTTTATCGCAATGCGCATCGACCCGCATCTTCAGGGTCTCGAGCGACTTTAACATGACCCAAGCGTTGAAAGGACTGAGAGACGGCCCTGTCTGCCGGACAAAATTAGCGAGTTCATCCGTAATATAGGCCTGATTGCCGAGAATAATGCCGCCCAAACACCGCCCTTGGCCATCAATATGTTTGGTGGCGCTGTAGACAACAATATCTGCACCCAGCGCCAGAGGTTTTTGCAAAATCGGGGTCGCGAACACATTATCGACCACCAGTCGGATGTGGTGGTGATGGGCGAGATCCGCCAGCTCAGCAATGTCGATAACTTCGAGCAATGGATTAGACGGGGTCTCAATAAAAAAGAGTTTGGTGTTGGGTTGGATGGCTTGGCGCCAAGCATCAAGATCTGTGCCATCGACCAATGTCGAGCTGACCCCAAAGCGCGGCAGCAAGGTTTCAATCACATATCGACATGAGCCAAACAGGGCCCGAGCAGCAACCACGTGATCGCCAGCCTGGACTTGCGACAACATGCACGCCGTGACCGCCGCCATGCCCGTTGCCGTGGCGCGGGCATCATCTGCGCCTTCGAGCGCGATCATCCGCTCTTCAAACATGCGCACGGTCGGGTTGCCAAAGCGCGAATAAATGAACCCATCATCCTCGCCTTGGAAGCGCGCCGCGGCTTGCTCGGCAGATTGATACACATAACCAGAGGTCAAGAAGAGGGCCTCACTCGTTTCGCCAAATTGCGATCGGGTTTGGCCGTCATGGATGAGGCGGGTTTGTTGCCGCCAACTGGGGTTTTGCGTCACGGGGAGCTCCTTCAAACGTGCGCCAATATTGGCCCGACATTACACTAGTTGAGGGGAAAACCAAAAGGTCTGACGCAGAGAAAAGCGCGCGTCGGAAGGAGATGTTTTTACGCGGTGACGATCACGATCCTCAAATGTCGTGAATTGTCTCTCCAAAGGGACAAATGGTCGAGACAAATGGGCTCGCCCCGATTATGATCATAGGCCATGAAAACAGCTTCTCGACTGCGGGCGTCGCGGCGAGGAGATCAATTTTGGGGATCAGCAATGAGCCCCCATGCCGACTTAAAGAGGATGATGTGAGCGATAAAACGCCATTAAGCCTGTTCCCCGATGAGGGAGAGCCCGTCCCGCCGTCCCAACCCGGACAGCGGCATGTGACGGGAATTCTGCCCGCGCATGGGATCCAAGGAATGATCCGGGAGCAGCAAATTTGGGCACCGGGCGGGGTTCTTGATGATCAAATCCAGCCGGCCAGCCTGGACTTACGCTTGGGAGAAACGGCCTATCGCGTGCGCGCGTCTTTTCTTCCGGGGTCGCAGGGCCATGTGATGGAAAAGATCAAGGCGCTGGCCTATCATCGCATCGATCTCACCCATGGCGCGGTTTTAGAGACCAATTGTGTGTATGTCGTTCCCTTGATGGAAGCCTTAGCTTTACCCGAACAGACGGCGGGCTTCACCAACCCCAAAAGCTCAACCGGACGTATTGATGTGTTTACGCGTGTCATTACCGATTTTGGGGACGCGTTTGACACCGTGCCTGCTGGCTATAAGGGGCATCTCTATCTCGAAATTTCGCCGCGCACATTTCCGATATTGGTGCGCGCCGGCTCGCGCTTGTCGCAAATTCGGTTCCGCCGAGGCTCACAAAGTGCTTCGGATCGTGAAACCCGCTATTTACATGAGCATTATGGACTGGTTGATGGGCCAGCGAATATTAATAATGGCTTGGCCCTTTCCATTGATCTCAAAGGAAACAACCAATCGCCGATTGGCTATCGTGCGAAACGCCATGCTGGCATGATTGATGTTGACCGGTCTGGCGTATTGGATTGGCGGCAATATTGGGAGGCACTGACGCCTGATGATAGTGCGCAGCTGATCTTGGACCCCGATGAATTCTATATTTTGGCGTCGCGCGAGGCGGTGACCATTCCCGCCACCCATGCCGCAGAGATGGTTCCGTTTAATCCCTTAGTAGGCGAGTTTCGCGTCCATTATGCTGGTTTTTTTGACCCCGGCTTTGGCCTCGAAGAGGCTGGCGGAAAGGGCAGTCGCGCGGTTTTGGAAGTGCGCTCGCGGGAAGTCCCGTTCATTCTAGACCATGGCCAAATGATCGGACGCCTTATTTATGAGCGCTTGACCGATCAGCCGCAAAATTTATATGGCGCGCAACTTCAATCAAATTATCAAAGGCAGGGTTTGCGCCTGTCCAAACATTTCAAATAATGATGGGGCAGCAGGCTCTGCGGGGCAGCGCCGTTCTGGCGGGATGTTGGGTGCTTGCTATTGCGTTGCGGGAGTGGGTGCCCTTGCCGATACCTGTCCCACTTTGGGGCATGGCTCTTCTGTTTGTGCTGTTTTTGATTTTAGGGCGCGTGCCTGCAGACATTCGCCTGGTGGGCGAGTTTTTGCTGCGCCACATGCCCTTATTTTTTGTACCGGCAATTCTGGGCGTGCTGGCCTATCAAGGTTTGCTGCGGTTGGATGGCGTGGCTTTACTTATTTCTGTGTTGGTCTCGACCTTGATCGGGTTAATTGTGACAGCGGGCTTATTCCGATTTCTGGATGCGAGACGGAAAACTGATCCGCAGGAGACTGATCAATGAGCCCTGTCTCGCATAGTCTCGACCCTTCCGCTCTTGTGTGGACGGGGGTGATATTCGTGACCTATCTTGCCGCCCTTCGGCTTCGCCAGATATTCCCGCGCAGCGTTTGGGCCTCGCCCATTATCACCACGAGCGCTGTCGTTGCACTTGTCGCCCTGATCGCCGCCGCGCCGCTCGATACGCTAGATGCCGGAGGTTCCGTGTGGATGGCGCTTTTGGTGCCAGCGACCATGGCGATGGCGATCCCGCTTTATGATCATCGACATCTTCTCCAACAGCATGCCCGCGCCATTATGCCCGCTTTGATCATAGGGTCGGTTTCAGCGGTGGCGTCGGCGCTCGGGGTTGCCCTTTTATTGGGGGCCACCCAACCCAGCCTCCTCGCTTTGGCGCCAAAATCCGTCACCACCCCCATTGCGGTGGGCATCGGATTAGAGACGAACGCGCCGATCGGCCTGGTTGCCTGTTTGGTCATTGTCACGGGTCTGATTGGCATTATCCTAGGGCCCGTGCTTTTTCGCCGTCTGAAGTGGCACAATGATGATGCGGCGCGAGGGCTTGCCTATGGCCTTGCCGCACACGCGATTGGCACGGCAGAGGCCTGGCAAAAAAGTTCACGCATGGGCAGTTTCGCGGCCCTTGCCTTAGGGGTGAATGGCCTGCTGACCGGTTTAATTCTACCGACTATTCTCGCTTGGTTGTTCCCGTAAACTCTGCACGCGGTGTGTCTATCGGGGCAAGAATTATGATTGTTTGTCACCCCAGATTTGGCTAAGACAGAAGGGCTGATACGAGGTCGCGTGATCCGCATAAACCGCGCGCCCAGAAAACTGGGCCTCGGGTCCAACACCATCTCGGCGGGTGTAGCTCAATGGTAGAGCAGAAGCTTCCCAAGCTTAAGACGAGGGTTCGATTCCCTTCACCCGCTCCATGTTTTGTTCGGCATTTGATTGCCATTCATGATGCGCCTGATGCGGCGTTTTATACCAAATATAATGACGTCGAAAAACGTGATACAGCGCAAAGCCCAATGGCAGGATATGCGCCATCCAATAAAACACTAATAACGGGGCCACTCGAACCACTGAAATTCGGTTTTGAATGGCCACTCCTGCCAGGAGACAAAACAGCATGGCGATATAGGCGAGTAAGCAAAACTGCCCGCCTAAGGAATGCGTCAGATCGTTCCAGACCGTCTGAGGATTGAGGATCACCAGCACAATCAGCACCGTGTGCACGGGGCCGTATAATACCCGCCCCAGTAAGACAATGAGGGTGATGATCACATTGGTCGGCCCTAAATCGCGCATGATCGCGGCGGGCTGTCGGATATGCACCAAGATGGTTTGCAGATGTCCGGTGAACCAGCGTGTGCGCTGAAAGAACCAATCGCGCCAGTTTTCGGGCGCGCATTCATAGGTGGGCCGTGTCAGCAGCCCAATTTTATAGCCGTTTCGATAGAGGCGGATCCCCAGATCGGCATCTTCGGTGAGGTTGAAACTATCCCAGCCCAAAATTTCGATGAGGGCGGAGCGACGAAAATAATTCGACGTGCCAGATAAGGGAATGGGCGCGTGGAGAAAGTCGAGTGCGGGGAGGAAGAAGTAAAACTGGATGAGATATTCAAGCGCAAATAGATGATGTAAGGCCTGACCGGTTTGGGGGCGGATAACCAAAGGAGCTTGCAACGCACCGAGTGCATCATTCCCCGTGCTAAACTCGCGGGCCGCCTCCATGATTTGGTCGGGATGCATAACATCTTCTGCATCTAAAATGCCGATAATGTCGCCGGTCGCATGACCCAGTCCCAAGCTTAGCGCGCGCGGCTTGGTTTGGGGCACCCCCGCAGGAAGAATAATGAGCTGCACAAATCGGGGCCAAACCAATTCGCGAAAGGCGCTTTGGGTTTCGAGATCATGGCGTTCAACCAGAACCAGCACTTGCAGCTTGTCATGAGGATAAGAAATATTCGCCAAACTTTGCCGCAGTTGACGAAGGATATGGGCTTCGCGATAGAGCGGGATCATTACGCTCACATTCGGCAACACAATCGGCACATAATTAAGGGGGCGAGAATTAATGGCTGATGGACCCAACACACTAATCGCCAAGGCCGGGATAAAAATAAGGCCCAATGCGCCAAAAAGCCCCAATACCAGAAAATTAGGATTACCAGAGTTTTGAATAAGCAAGACATAGGCCACAAATAGGAGGCAGAGCAGCACCAATCCGAGATTAAACCGTGTGCAATAACCGGCGCTTTGAACAGGGTTTAGGGTGAGGAGAGCGTAAGCGGCATCGGCAATTTCTTGATCCGTTCCCCATGCTCGCGGCGATTTTCGAGAGGGACGGCGTGCACGTTGCTTTCTTGAAAGAGGATTAAAGAGTAATCGCATGGATATAAGGATGAACCGATATTCAGTTCAACCACGATAGAAGGGTCAGCCAAAGCACGCCAGCGCTCACAAGGAGAGCGACCTGGTTGGTGCAACTTCCCCAAAAATGATCACAAACGGCGCAGAGGCTCTAATATGCGGCCCATCAAACTATCGGTCTCGCGATCATCCTCGACGCCCAGAGGCAATGTGGCCATGGGCCGCTCTGGATGGGAACGGTAGCTTCTAAACACCCGATCCCATAGCGATAAGCAAAAGCCAAAATTTTGGTTGGCTTCGCCCGGTTGAGTGCTGTGGTGAAGGCGGTGCATATCTGGCGTGACGATAAGCTTTGCGAAAATTTGATCGAACGCGCCCAATGAACCATTGCTATGGTTGAAAAGCGCAAAGCTACTCAGCAAAATTTCAAAGAGCAAAATAGCCTCTGGCCGCGGCGCTAAGAGCCAGACCAAGGCCGCTTTATAGACGAAACTAAAGACATATTCCCCTACATGAAAGCGCAGCGCCGAACTCGTATCCAGATCGCGGTCCGTATGATGGATCCGATGAAACGCCCATAAAACATCTATGCGATGAAATAAACGATGCTGGACATAGATCGCCAAGTCAAACACCAGGAGGGTGAGAGCGATACTTCCCCAATAGCCGAGCCTTGGATCGGATAGAAGCGTCTCGGGTCGCATCGCGGCAATGCCGAGCAAGCCGGCAGGAACCGCCAGCCGCAACACGATCACATTGATCACCCCCATGGCAAAATTAATGGTCCATCTGCGGCGACGGTCGGTGGTCAGCTGCCGACGCGGGCGCAGTGTCTCGAACACCAAGCAGGTCGCGAGTACGGCACCAAATATAATTAGGCGATGATCGGGTGCTTCAATCCACATTGCTCACTCTTCAGACTCTTGGGTCACGCGGCGCCCGCCCGAAACTGATGCAAAGGTCTAACGGGTGGATGCATTGCTAAACGGGCTGCTAAACGGGCTGTTAAGCGGGCCATCAAGCGGGTCGAGACGAATGCGAGCCGCATGCTCAATGGCGGCGCGGCTCAGCCGATCGAGACGGAAATGGTCGGCCAGAAGGTCAAGATAGCGCATTTCCTCGGGGCTGATTTGCCCATTGCGCACAACAAACTCGACCACCAGCGCAAAACATGTCGCGCGTTCGCGGGATGATAATTGGCGGGTTG
Source organism: Alphaproteobacteria bacterium (assembly GCA_965662735.1). Classification (GTDB taxonomy): domain Bacteria; phylum Pseudomonadota; class Alphaproteobacteria; order RS24; family RS24; genus JAYODZ01. The sequence continues at coordinate 18,067 of CBFIIU010000020.1, read as the reverse complement.
CCAGCGAAAAGAGGCTCTCCAGCCCTTCGGGGCCAGCGAGTAACGCCAGACCAATTTCCATCATGCGGGCATAATCTTCGCTACTGTCTTGGGCGAGGGCAGGCGTTGTGCTGGCAATGGCCTCGATCAGAATAATTTCGCTATTATGCGGTGTCCCATCGACAGCCGCTGCAGCCAGAAGGCACAGAATGATGGCATCTTGGGCGGTATTTACCAGCTCGGGCGTTGACGTATCGCGCATAGTCCGAGTATGGCTAGATGCACAACGCCTCGCAAGAGGCGAATCTCGGGCAAGGATGCGACATAGAAGTCATCCATCAAAAAGAGTAAGCGTGAAGGATTAAGCGCGAAGGATAGAGCATGGATCTGCGCGAATTAGCAGTTGAGAGTAAAGCCTGGCCATTTGAGGAGGCACGCAAATTATTAGCGCGCACAGAGCGCCTTAAAAAGCGCGAGGTGTTGTTTGAAACAGGCTATGGGCCAAGCGGTCTGCCGCATATTGGCACATTTGGCGAAGTCGCGCGCACCAGCATGGTGCGACACGCTTTTTCAGTGTTAGCGCCGGATATTCCAACGCGGCTGATTTGTTTTTCAGATGATCTGGATGGTTTGCGAAAAGTGCCTGAAAATGTGCCGCAACGCGAGCTCCTCGAAAATTATCTCGAGCAACCGCTCACCCGCGTGCCCGATCCATTTGGCACACATGATAGTTTTGGGGCGCATAATAATGCGCGCTTGCGGTCTTTTCTGGATCAGTTTGGCTTTGACTATGAGTTCGCAAGTGCCACTGACTATTATGGTTCTGGAAAAATGGACGCGGTTCTCCTCAAAATTCTCAACCATTATGACGCGGTTCAAGCCATTATTCTTCCAACCTTGGGGGCCGAGCGACAACAGACCTATAGCCCGTTTTTACCTATTTGCCCGCAATCAGGGCGGGTGCTGATGGTGCCAATGGAGGCGATCGACCCGCAAGCAGGAACAGTCAGCTATCGACATCCTGAAAGCGGTGCCTTGATCGAAACCCCGGTGACGGGCGGTGCGTGTAAACTGCAATGGAAAGCAGATTGGGCGATGCGCTGGACGGCCCTTAATGTTGATTATGAAATGGCGGGAAAAGACTTGAGCGAAAGCGTGAAATTATCGTCGCGCATCTGCCAAGCCATTGGTGGCACACCGCCCGAGGGATTGAGCTATGAGCTGTTCCTCGATGAAAAAGGCGAAAAAATATCTAAGTCGAAAGGAAATGGGCTAACCATCGAGTCTTGGTTGCATTATGCCACGCCCGAAAGTCTGGCCCTTTATATGTTTCAAAGCCCGCGCAAAGCGAAGCGCCTTTATTTTGATGTTATTCCTAAGGCGGTCGATGAATATCTCACCTTTGTCGAAAAATTTCATACCCAAGAACCCGGGGATCAGCTGGCTAATCCCGCATGGCATATTCATAGCGGGGCGGTTCCCCAAGCGGCGTCGCCGCTCAGCTTTGCGCTTCTTTTAAATCTCGTGAGCGCATCCAATGCTGAAAATACCGACATTTTGTGGCAGTTCATCCGCAAATATGCGCCCGACGCAACGCCGGAGAGCACGCCTTTGCTCGATCGTTTATGCCATTATGCGGTCGCCTATTATCATGACTTTGTGAAACCCACCAAGTCCTTCCGAGCCGCCAGCGCCGACGAGCAAAAAGCAATGCTGGATTTAATTGCCCGTTTGGAGGCTCTGCCCGAGCAGGCCTCGGCTGAGGATATTCAAACCGAGGTCTATGCGGCGGGCAAAGCTGTTTTTGATGAAAATCTGCGAGATTGGTTCAAAGCCTTATATGAAGTCCTTTTGGGGCAAAGCCAAGGGCCGCGCTTTGGCTCATTTGCTGCGGTTTATGGATTGGACGAAACCATTGCGCTTCTTCGATCGGGTGTCCAAGGAGAATTTGTCTGACGGACTATGTCTATAAAATCCTGACACCGGAGCAATGCGCCGAGGCAATGGCCGCCGGCCATGTTGGTGTTTCACCGCTCGATCAGGCGGATGGGTTTGTGCATCTGTCGCAGGCGCGACAGGTTCAAGGGACGATTGATCGGTTTTTCTCCAAAAACCAGCAGCTGCACCTCTTTCGCTTTCCCGAGGCCGCGCTTGGCGTCGACTTAAAATGGGAAGGAGACGCGAAAGGTGAATTATTTCCACATTTTTACAACCACCTACTGGTCACGTTGAGCGATCAAGAGTACCTTATTCATCGGTCTGATCCGGACCACATGTCAACGATCGGGTCATTGCCATGAGCTTTTATTCGCGCGTGATGCGCCCCATTTTATTCCGCTATCCGCCGGAGACCGTGCACGGGCTCACGGTTCAGGCATTGAAATATGGTGGGCGGTTTTTACCCGAGCCGGGACCAGATGATTATTTGCTCGGCATAAGCGCCTTAGGTCTTCAGTTCCCAAACCCCTTTGGGGTTGCGGCCGGTTTTGATAAAAATGCCGAGGCTCCCGATGCGCTGCGCAAGCTCGGCTTCGGGTTTGTTGAAGTCGGCACCCTCACGCCAGAGCCACAAATCGGTAATCCGCGCCCGCGTATTTTTCGCCTGCCCGATGCAGAGGCGGTGATTAATCGCCTCGGCTTTAATAATGATGGACAAATTGCGGCCTATGAGCGGCTTCGCGAAGCACCGCCCAAGGGTATTTTAGGGGTGAATATTGGCGCCAATAAAACCGCCACAGACCGCATGGCCGATTATGTTTTGGGCGTGTCGCGCTTTAAAGACATTGCCGACTATCTGACGATTAATATTTCATCCCCCAACACACCTGGTTTGCGCGACTTGCAGGCGGGCGCCCAATTGGATGAATTACTGACCCGTATTTTCGAAAGCCAGCCCAATTTGCCGGTCTTGCTCAAAATTGCCCCCGATTTGCATGATACGGATATCGCCGATATTACTGCCCTTGCGTTGAAGCATAAATTATCCGGCTTGATCATCAGTAACACAACGGTTGATCACAGCTCGGTTGCTCACCATGAGCATGGTGATGAGACCGGGGGGCTGTCGGGTCGCCCGCTCATGGCCCCGTCGACGCAAGTTTTGCGTGATGTTTATCGCGTGGTCGGAGACAAAATCACCCTCATCGGGGTTGGGGGGGTCAGCACGGGGGCGGATGCTATGGAAAAAATACAGGCCGGGGCGAGTTTGGTTCAGCTCTACACAGCGATGATTTATCAAGGCCCAATGCTGGTCAAAGACATTAAAAAAGATTTACTGCAGCGTTTACGCCTTGAGGGATTTAAAAGTCTGGCGGATGCTGTGGGTTCGGGAACATAAGTTGGAAGATGACGAGTAAGATGCGTTTAACGATATGGCATAATCCGCGTTGTTCTAAATCGCGCCAAGCGCTGGCTTTGCTCGAAGAAGCGGGCGTCGATGTCGACATCCGCCTCTATTTAACAGATCCATTATCAGCCGATGAGATTTCCGGTGTCCTGTCGCAATTGGGATGTACCCCGCGCGAGATGATGCGCACCGGAGAGCCCGTTTATAAAGAGCTTGGATTGGCTCAGGCAGATGACGCCGCCTTGTTGGCAGCCATGGTTAATCATCCTATTTTAATTGAGCGACCCATTATTCTCAGCGGAACACGGGCTGTGATTGCGCGCCCGCCTGAGCGGGTGCATGAAATACTGAGCCGACCGTCGAGATGAGTGAGAAAAAAGGCCGCCGAGAACTGAACCGGGTCGAAAATCGCAACGCGATTTTGCGAGCAGCGATCCAGCTTTTCGGGATTCACGGTTTTGGAGCCACTACGGTGCGGGATATTATCCGCCAAACCGATCTCGCCGCGGGAACGTTTTATAATTACTTCAGTAACAAAGAAGAGGTTTTTCGCGCTGTGGTCAATGAAGTTGGCGACAGTCTGCGCACACAATTACGCGCCGCGCGCAATCAGGCCTCGAGTTTTGAGGAATTTATTGCGGGCAGTTTTCGCATCTATTTCACCTATTATGCCAAACACCCCGATATTTTCATGATGTTGCGCTCAAATCAGACCTATAATGGAAGCCTGATTGCTATGGAGGATCACCAGGCGCGCACCGGTCTTCATGAATTGCGCGCCGACGTTGCGGCTGCGATGGATGCCGGGGTTATTCCTGAGCAAGATATTGACTATTTGACTGCGGCAATTGGGGGCGTGGCCTTTTCGCTGGTTGCTGAGATGATGAACAGGCGTCCCGTTGACCCGGAGCAAGCGGTACAATTTGCAACCCGCTTATTCCTCAACGGCATGTCCGATTTTAACATCGTGCCTGCGCCGAACCTCAAAAAAAAGGCTTTATAGATCGGGCCTACCAGTCGGCTGGATAGGAATAATAGGATTAAACAGGAGAAGCAGATGAACATGCAACGCGTAATACTTGGAGTTTTAAAAAACCTACCCTCTCCCCTGGTGCGGCTGCTCGCAGGATCTCCTGTGACAATTGATGGATATACGTTGGACGCGAATATGCAATTGCTTGGCAAAATGGCCGCAGGCGCACCCGCTCCTGAAAACATTGAGACCATGCGGGCCGGCGTGCGTGACATGTGCCTATCTACAAATGAACCGCGCCGGGCTGGAATTGAGAGCTATGATACTATTTGGCATGGCGATGGCGCCCCTTTATCTGTGCGCGTCTATGCTCCGACACAGATCGCCGACGACACGGCTCCCGCCATTTTGTTTTTTCACCAAGGCGGTCTGGTTTTGATGGATGTCGACAGTGACGATAGCTTCTGCACAGTCCTTGCGGATGAGTGTCAGGCGCGGGTGATTTCATTGGAGTATCGTTTGTGCCCCGAGCATGCATTTCCCGCCGCAATCGATGATGCTTTGTCGCTCTGGCAATATGTTCAAGATCATGCCGCCGAGCTGAATATTGATCCAAAGCGTGTCGCTGTCGCGGGCGATAGTGCGGGTGGCTTATTGGCCGCAAATGTATGTTTGAAAGTAAAGGCGCGGCGCACCAAAACACAGCCTGTCGCGCAATTATTGGTCTACCCTTGGGTATCGACCGATCTTCAGGAAACGGGCTCTGTGGTCTCGTGTGCGGAGTGTTTTCCCCTCAATAGTCAAACTATGGATTTGTTCAATGCAATGGTTTTTCCGGATGGAAAATTACTGAACTCGCCTCTGGCCAACCCTCTTAAAGCAAAGAGCGTAAAAGGGTTGCCGCCGGCAATTATTGCGACAGCGGGTTTCGATCCCATTCGCGATCAGGGCAATGCCTATGCGGAGCGCCTGAAGGAAGCTGGCAATGATGTGACGCATTTTTGCTTTGGTCATCTCACCCATAGTTTTTTGATTATGGGGAATGTGAGTAAAGCCGCTCAGCTGGCCAGTGCGCAACTGGCGCGGACCTTGGCCACGGCGCTTCGCGACTAGCCGAGACGCGAGAGCGCGGGAAACCAATCCAGCAGATAGCTTGCAAGTGTCTGCAAAGTGCCGGCCAGAATGAGCGCACCCGTGACAATCAACAGGCCGCCGGCCAGCTTTTCAATGAGGGGCAAGTGCCGCCGCAAGCGTTGGCTTGTCGACAAAAAGCGCCCGACGCTCATCGCCGCCAGCACGAACGGAATGCCAAGCCCAGCCGCATAAAGGCTCAGCAGGATGATCCCCTCACTCATGCTGTCGCGGCCAGCGGCCAGGGTCAAAATAGTTGCGAGTATGGGACCGATGCACGGTGTCCAGCCGAAAGCAAAAGCGAGACCGATAATAAAGGCGATCCCATATTGACGGTATGGGGAGGTGGCACTTGTCTGCATGGGCGCGCTGATCCTGATTTCACGCAAAAGCGGCGCAAATTTTAAAAGGCCCGTGAGGTGAATGCCAAAGGCGATAATGACAATGCCAGCAATTTGGCTGAGCAAAACTTTATGGTCGAGTAATAGCCCGCTCAGTGCCGAGGCAGATGCTCCGAGAGCAATAAAAACAACGCTGAACCCCAAAACAAAAAATAGAGCGCCCTGAACAATGCGTCGACGCAGATCGGGTTTATTGTCGGTTAAGTCATCAAAGTTTAAGCCCGCCGCAAAACATAAATAGCCCGGGACGAGGGGCAAGACGCAAGGCGAAATAAAACTCAAAATGCCTCCCGAGAGAGCAGCGAGCGCGGCGAGATGAAAATTCTCCAATTCGGTCTCCTTGGATCTACCACTTCAGAGCGGTAAGGGTAAGGGCGCAGAGGCGACTAGCGTTGCCGGAAAATAGTGCCGATCGCCCATCCCATGAAAAATGCGAGAATGACAGCAAGAACACCATAGGCCCAGGGCATTTGATAGGCCATTGAGTGTAATGTATTTTCCAAACCCGTATAGTCAACTTCAAGGGCGTCGGATTGTCGGGCGATTAAGCGGCCATTTTCGAACAGATGAAATTCGATATGGTATTTGCCGAGCGGCATATTGGATGGCATTGCCACCTCCGCTCGAAAAAGCCGATTTGCGACAATCGCGACCCGATTTTCCTCAGCACGATAAAGGCCGTCATTTTGCTTGAGCCGTTTATAGGAGCTTACATAGTTGGCCAGCTCGTCCGCCTCAAGGCGCCCATCTATTTGTTCATAGCGAACCGCTGGAACGCCTAATTCATAATCGGCCAAGAGTGTGGGCGCCGCTATTTCAGATAAGGGGCGGTTGCTCAGCACGGCATAGAATGCGGGCACAGGACCTATTTTTGTTTCATGCGCATTGGTCCAAATACCATAGGTTTTTTGTTTCTTTCGAATGATCACATCGGCGGTTGGGCCGCGAATGGTAATGACGATATCTGGGTTGGTGTGCGGCGTGCCGCTGATTGACCCAAACATCAAAAGTTTCTCGCCCGTGAAATTTGTTGCAATGCCAATATTATCAACTGAGATATCGGCAATTAAGGCACTGGCACTTGAGTTACTTGCACTCGGCGCGCTGGCATGTGAAGCGGCGGGTTCAAAGGGTGTGGGGCGCTCGCTTGCGTAACTCGGGGATAAGGGGCTCAGCGATAAGGGTCCCAGCGATAAGGGTCCCAGCGATAAGGGCCCCAGCGATACTTGGGTAAGCGCCAAGAAGAGGAGCCAAAGAGCCGCGCACCTTACCATAGACCGAACTCGACAAATGAGAATAATTCATCCGGATAACGCATGAGATCATATAACAACTTCGCCGCCACACTGAGGACAATGACCGCCAGCAGCGCCCGTAACTCCTCGCCCCGGAGCTTCTGCCCCAGCCGGGCGCCGACTTGTGCGCCCAAAGCGCCACCAACCATCAATAAAACGGCCAATAAAATATCAACCGACTGATTATTAACCGCGTGCAAAATGGTGACGGAGGAGGTGACGAAAATAATTTGAAAGAGCGAGGTACCAATCACAACATTGGTTGGCATGCGCAGCAAATAAATCATCGCGGGGACCATGATAAAGCCGCCGCCCACCCCCATAATGGCCGATAAAATGCCAACAACAAAACCGATGAGCAAGGGCGGGATAATACTGATATAGAGCTTCGATTGACGAAAGCGGATTCGCGGCGGCAATTTTAAGAGCCAGCTATGCTGTCCCGGGCGCTTGACGCTCAAGGATTGTCCGCGCCGCGCCGCTGCCATCGCGCGCATACTCTCGCGCAACATTAACAGGCCAATAATGCCGAGAAACAGTACATAGCTTATCGAGATTAACAGATCGACTTGCCCAAGTTGACGAATGAGCGTGAACAACCAAACCCCGACAATCGATCCCGCAATCCCTCCGGTCAGTAAGACACAGCCCATGCGAATATCGATGGCCCGCCTTTGCCAATAAGCCAGTCCGCCGGATACAGATGAGGCGACAATTTGTGCGGCTTCTGTGCCCACGGCAACGGCGGGGGGAATGCCGGCGAAAATGAGTAACGGGGTCATTAAAAAGCCACCGCCTACGCCAAACATGCCCGAGAGAACACCGACCAGACCACCCATGCCCAGAATGAGAAAGATGTTGACACTGACCTCAGCGATGGGGAGGTAGATTTGCATCACAAGTCCCGCCTTCAAAACGCGCAGTGGCGCCGTTCCTGGTTGCCACCTATGCCGTTAAGTGTTGCTATCATGTTCGTCGCGACTTGCCTAGCGCTTGACGAGACAAGGAAAAATGGCATGGTGTCGGCGAGATGAGGATGTCGGCGAAGCCTATGTGTCGCCGACAGAAATATGTTGTCTGAAATGAGTTCGCCCCAGGGCATAGGAGCGTGAGGTCGATGTCGCAAACTATGCGTCGCTTAAAGCTTGAAACCGAAACAGGGTATATGTCCGTCTGCTACTGGAAAGGACCGGCGGGTGCGCCGGTTTTGCATTGGGCACATGCGAACGGATTTAACGCCCGCACCTATGCGCCCTTGCTTGCGCCGCTCGCTGAGCATTTCCATATTTACGCCAGCGACGCCCGCGGACATGGATTGTCAACCTTACCCGCAGACCCAGCTCGGCATAAAAATTGGTATGTTTACCGTGATGATCTTTTGCGGCTGATCCAGTGGATTTCGGGCCGACATCCTCAGTCGTCGCTGATGTTGGCGGGGCATTCAATGGGCGGCTGTGTGAGTGCTTTGGCCGCCGCCGCGCAAGCGGATGCTGCGCAGGCTTTGTTTTTGGTGGATCCGGTGATTATCCCCTGGCGTCGTCGGGTGATGATGTCGGTCTTGTATCGGCTGATCGGCGATCGTGCCAACCCTATGGCAGCCACGGCAAAACGTCGGCGCGCGGATTGGCCCAGTGCGCCGGCATTAATCAAGGCCTATACAGGGCGCGGCGCTTTCTCGACCTGGGAAACCGCGTTCCTCAAAGCCTATGTGCAAGGCGGCACGATTAAAACCGAGACGGGTGTGCGCCTTGCTTGCGATCCGCTCTGGGAAGCCGCAAATTTTGCGGCACAGGGCCATGATAGCACCGGTGCGGTAAGACAGCTGACGCAGCCGTCGGCTGTCTTAATGGCGGGGCGAGGCTCGACCGTGTTCGCACCTGAGGCCTTCGCTCAAAATCGAAACTGCGCGTTTATAAAATCGATCGCTGACACGGGGCATTTTTTGCCGATGCAGGTGCCCGATCTGGTGCGCACGGAAATGATGTCCTTTGCCCGTGGCTGTGATTTGTTAAGATCAGCCTAGGCGTTAGTGCCGCCTCCGCCTCTCTTCACGGTGGGGCTTACGGCTGCACCAGAGGGATGAAGGCGCCATAGCCTGCAGCCTCCATCTCGGCCAAGGGGATAAAGCGCAAAGCCGCCGAATTCATGCAATAGCGTTTTCCGGTTGGCTCCGGCCCATCATCAAAGACGTGGCCTAAATGGCTATCTGCATAGCGCGACCGGATCTCGGTGCGCGGCAGAATCAATTTCCAGTCCGTTTGCTCGGTAACGACATCAGGGCTAATGGGCCGCGAAAAGGAGGGCCATCCTGTGCCGCTATCATATTTGTCGCGTGATGAAAAAAGTGGCTCGCCACTCACGACATCCACATAAATGCCCACATCTTTGGTGTTCCAATAGCGATTTTGATAGGGCGGCTCGGTGTCGTCATTTTGGGTTACTGAATATTGCAAGGCGGTCAGGCGATCGCGCAGCTCCGTGTCTTCCGGCTTCTTAAACTGTTGCCAATCTGCCAAGGCTGAACCGAGTGTTGCGTTCAGTGTTGCGCTCAGCCACACGAACAGTATGCGCGCGGCGCGCGTCGCCCGATCTCCGAAATGAGCAATAGTGCGCAATGGTGTAACGATTTGGGTCATTGTGAGCCTCCTCTTTGAGCGAGAGTGTATCAAAATTCAGCAGTAATGCGGCAAAATTATGTCGGGCGCGGAAAAGGAGCCATTCAAATGAGGTGAAATGAGGTGAGGTGAGGTCTTCTGCGCGGAGGGATGTATCCGGTGTCGTGTGTTTTATTATATTTTTGTTATGCACAGTCACCGGATACAGGATCATTATGTCTTGTTGTTCGTTAATTTTTGGTTAGTCTGACACCACATTCAAAGACGGATGGAAATACCAGTGTGAAAGGAAGATAAACTATGTCACGAGAAGCTGTCATTGTCTCAACAGCGAGGACCGGCCTGGCGAAATCAGGGCGCGGTGGGTTCAACATAACGCATGGCGCCGCATTGGGCGGACATGCCGTCAAGCACGCCATTGCACGTGCCGGGATTGAGCCTGGGGATGTCGAAGATGTGGTGATGGGCTGTGGTAACCCTGAAGGCGCCACGGGCCATAATACAGGCCGTTTGGCGGCCTTGTGGGCGGGCTGTCCGGTTACGACATCTGGCTTTACGGTTAACCGCTATTGCTCGTCTGGCCTGCAAAGCATTGCCATTGCAGCGGGTCGTGTGGTGAATGAGGGTGTTCCTATTGCGATTGGTGCGGGCGTTGAGTCGATCTCTTTGACCAGTATGCAGGGCATTAATCTGAATAATTACACCGAAGAAAGCCTGATGGCACGTCACCCCGCCTTGTGGATGGCGATGATTGAGACGGCTGATATTGTGGCCGAGCGTTATGGCGTGGCCCGCGACTATCAAGACGAATATGCGTTGCAAAGCCAGCAGCGTATGGCGGCGGCTCAAGCGAATAATTTGTTTGCCGACGAAATTGTTCCGATGCAAACAAAAATGAAAGTGAAAAACAAAGAGACCGGTGAAGAATCAATCGTCGATTACACCGTCGATCGCGATGAGTGCAATCGGCCCGATACGAAGCTTGAAGGCTTGGCCTCTTTGGCCCCAGTGCGCGGCGACGATAAATTTGTAACAGCGGGCAATGCCTCTCAGCTTTCCGACGGTGCTGCGGCTGTTGTGGTTATGGAAGCCAAGGAAGCCGAGCGTCGTGGATTAACTCCATTGGGCGCTTTCCGTGGGTTCACTGTCGCAGGGTGTGAGCCGGATGAAATGGGCATTGGCCCAGTTTTTGCGGTCCCTCGTTTGCTCGAACGCCACGGCCTTTCGGTTGATGATATTGATCTATGGGAGCTCAATGAGGCGTTTGCGAGCCAGGCGCTCTATTGTCGTGATCGCTTGGGCATTGATAATGAAAAATATAACGTCAATGGCGGCTCTATCGCTGTGGGGCACCCTTTTGGTATGACCGGTGCGCGTTTGGTGGGGCATATTTTGCTCGAAGGCCAGCGCCGCAAAGCGAAATATGGCGTGGTGACCATGTGTATCGGTGGTGGCATGGGTGCTGCTGGACTGATCGAAATTTTCTAATTGATACCAAAATCGGGTCCTTTTCGGGTCCCGATAAGGTATTACGGAATGGAAAGGGCTGGATTTTAATCCGGCCCTTTTTAATGTCGCTTCACTGCTGCTGTGTTGGTCGCCGAGGAAGCGATGAAAAGGGGTTTTGACGGGATGATTTTGCGAAAATAAACCATGTAAAATCAAGAGGTTAAAAAATAGATAAAAATTTAACTAACTACCCATTGACGAAATCATCCCCCTTGGCCACTATATATAGTGGTTCGTTCACTGATTTGCAGATTTTTTATGGTCTAACCATATGAATTATTGAGCATTTTCGTGAAAATAGAGCTTGGCAATAAAGCGTTATAGACGGGAACCATAGGGCGTGAGATCGGGGTATTTTTATCCCCAAATAGACGGGGATAGAGCAACCTCAAAAGGTGCAGGGCGGTAGCGAATGTTTAATAATTCTGATCAAAAAGACGGACAAGAACTTCAACGTGAAGAGCAGGTGGCGCGTCAAAAAGTGCAAGATGTTTTGGAAAAACTAGGCGACCGTGTGCGCCGTGACGAATCGGCTGAGCCGCGTATGAATTTTGATACGCGCGATCAGGGTGTGCAATTCCAAAAACGGCCCTTGGTGAAAACCGATGCGGGTCGCGATGCTTTGTTGACCGAATTTGGCAAAGCCACATTGCTCGATCGCTATTTAATGCCCGGCGAGACGTTCCAGGATTTGTTTGCCCGCGTTGCCTCTTATTATGGGGATGACGAGGCCCACGCCCAGCGCCTGTATGACTATATTTCGAAATTATGGTTTATGCCGGCAACGCCCGTTTTATCAAATGGCGGAACAGAACGCGGATTGCCGATTTCATGTTTCCTCAATGAAGCAGATGATAGCCTGCAAGACATTGTTGGTTTGTGGAATGAAAATGTGTGGTTGGCAGCGCGTGGGGGCGGTATTGGCAGCTATTGGGGTAATCTGCGTTCCATCGGCGAGCGCGTCGGTCAAAACGGCAAAACCTCCGGCATTGTGCCGTTTATTCGGGTGATGGACAGTTTGACCCTGGCCATTTCACAAGGCTCTTTGCGACGCGGCTCGGCGGCGGTCTATCTGCCGGTTGATCATCCCGAGATCGAAGAATTCATCGAATTGCGGCGCCCCACGGGGGGCGATCCCAATCGGAAAGCATTGAACTTACATCATGGCGTCTTATTGTCGGATGCCTTCATGCGCGCCGTTGAGCGCGACGAAGAATGGGCCTTGCGCAGCCCGAAAGATGGCTCTGTGCAAGCAACGCTGCAAGCGCGTGATTTGTGGATCCGGATGTTAACCACCCGCATTGAAACGGGTGAGCCTTACATGATCTTCAAAGATACTGTGAATAATCAGCGCCCCGAGCACCAAAAACTTCTTAATCTCGAGATTAAAACATCAAACCTCTGTGCTGAAATCACTTTGCCCACGGGCGAAGATCATTTGGGCAATAAGCGGACGGCTGTGTGTTGCCTATCGTCTTTGAACGCGGAGCGCTTTATGGAATGGTCTGACAATACAGATTTCATTCCAGACATTATGCGGTTTCTCGACAACGTCTTGGAAGACTTCATCCAACGCGCTCCCGATGAAATGGCCAAGGCGAAATATTCTGCCCAGCGCGAACGCAGTATCGGTCTTGGTGTGATGGGCTTCCACTCTTTCTTGCAGGCCAATATGATCCCCTGGGAATCGGTAATGGCGAAGGTGTGGAACAAGCG
>CBFIIU010000020.1:0-5002 GCA_965662735.1 Alphaproteobacteria bacterium | reverse complement strand
ATTTTTACCCATATTAAGGAACAGACCGACCGCGCCTCACGCGAGCTCGCTGAGGAACGTGGCCCCTGCCTGGATGCGGCTGAATGTGGCATGATGGAGCGTTTCTCCAATAAGACAGCCATTGCGCCCACCGCGTCCATCTCAATTATTTGCGGGGGGACGAGCCCCGGCATTGAACCGATTGCCGCAAACAGCTTTACCCATAAAACCTTGTCGGGTTCGTTTAATGTCCGCAATCGCCATTTAGCTAAATTGCTCGATGAACGCGGGCAAAACAATGCGGATATCTGGTCATCTATTGTGACCTCAGGTGGATCCGTTCAACATTTGAGCTTCCTGACCGAAGATGAAAAAGCGGTTTTCAAAACGGCTTTCGAAATTGATCAGCGTTGGCTCATCGATTTAGCGGGCGACCGCGCCGCTTTGATCGACCAAGCGCAATCGCTCAATGTATTTTTGCCGGCCAATATTCATAAGCGCGATCTGCATCAAATCCATTTCCAAGCGTGGAAAAAGGGCGTCAAAAGTCTGTATTATTGCCGGTCCCTATCCATTCAACGTGCCGAGCGTGATGAGCGCCGAGCCGTGCCGCAACCCGAAAGCACAGCACAAGCTGCTGATTACGAAGAATGTTTGTCGTGCCAATAATCGGTTCGATATAAGAGGATAAAATTATGTCACTGCTCGAAGATCGTATTGTCTATAAACCCTTTCGCTATCCATGGGCCTATGATGCGTGGCTCACGCAACAACGTATTCATTGGTTGCCCGAGGAAGTGCCGCTGTCGGAAGATGTGAAAGACTGGCACAAAAATCTGTCGGGCGCCGAACGTAATTTGCTCACGCAAATTTTTCGGTTCTTTGTTCAGGCAGATGTGGAAGTCAATAATTGCTACATGCAGCATTATTCGCGCGTGTTTAAGCCCACTGAAGTGCAAATGATGCTGGCCGCCTTCTCGAATATGGAAACCATTCACATCGCGGCTTATTCGCATTTGCTCGATACGATTGGCATGCCTGAAGTGGAATATGAAGCTTTCCTCAAATATGCCGAGATGAAGGATAAATATGATTACATGCAGGAATGGGGCGTCGAAACGGATGCCGATATCGCGAAAACATTAGCTGTTTTTGGAGCCTTCACCGAAGGGCTGCAATTGTTTGCGAGCTTCGCTATTTTGATGAACTTCCCCCGCTTCAATAAAATGAAAGGCATGGGCCAGATTGTCACCTGGTCGGCTCGAGATGAAACCCTTCACACCAATTCGGCCATTAAACTCTTCCGGACCTTCATTGAAGAAAAACCCGAGGTCTGGACAGATGAGTTGAAACGCGAGCTCTACAAAGCCTGTGAAACAGTTGTTGTGCATGAGGATGCGTTCATTGATCTGGCCTTTGAAATGGGCGGCGTCGAGGGCCTAGAGGGCGATGAAGTCAAAAATTATATTCGTTTCATTGGCAATCGTCGCTTAGCCCAATTGGGGCTCAACCCGATTTATGACGTCGAGAAAAATCCATTGCCGTGGATGGATGAAATGCTCAATGGCATTGAACATATGAATTTCTTTGAAGGTCGGGCCACTGAGTACACCAAGGCGGCGACAACCGGCACATGGGACGAGGCGTTTGAATAAACAGATCGATTAATCTGGTTTTTGATATGTATTAAAAAGCCACCGCCAATGCGGTGGCTTTTTTTATTCTCAACTTATTTTATTCTCTGCCTTTTTTATTCTCTGCCTCGTTTCTGGCTCTGCTTGTTCTTCGGCTCCGCCTATTCTTCGGGTCATTCTCTTTTTTTGGGGGCCCTTGCTTAACCTCATGACATTTCTCACCGAATGGGCCTGGGCTCAGCCCCCATGCGCGGCGCGTAAACTAGGGGTTTAGGAGGTTATCTATGTTTTTAAAATCGATATTGTCTGACACCACCGTGGCGCCGATTGAGGCGGTTGGGAAGGTTCTCGACCTCCTCTTTACATCCGATAAGGAGCGCTTGGATAAAATCACTGTGTTAGCACGCCTCACCGAGCAGGCCTATGCGGTTCAAGGTGAGATCGGAAAAATTGAGGCCAGTCATCGCTCGCTTTTTGTGGCTGGCTGGCGACCCTTTGTGGGTTGGATTTGTGGCGCTGCGCTGGCCTACAGCTACATTCTGCGCGATGTCATGGCGTCGTTTATTTTATCGCCCGAAAGTGTGGCTGCTTTGCCCACACTCAACATGTCGGAGCTATCAACGCTGCTCTACGCGCTATTGGGATTGGGGGGATTGCGCACATTCGAAAAATTAAAAGGGCGTGCGCGCTAACCTTATGGCCTCACCAGCTGTCGATAAACGGCCTCTTTTTGGGTTGATGCTTAGCGCCAACCGGCATCGACTGAAGGCCCCGCGTGATCCAGTGGCGTGTATCCTTGGGGTCGATGACAGCATCTATTTCCACGACCGAGGCCACGGACAAGGCTTTGCCCGCTTCGATCATGGCCCCTAATAATTTATCGAAGAGCGCTTGGCGCTCTTGGGGGTTAGCAATGGCTTCGAGCTCCCGCCGATACCCAAGATGCACAGCTCCTTCAAGACCCATGGGGCCAAACTCGCCGGTTGGCCAGGCAATGGTAAATTGCGGGATATGAAAACTGCCCATCGCCATGGCCTGGGCGCCGAGCCCATATCCTTTGCGCAGAACAATCATAAACACCGGCACGGATAGCGAGGCGCCGGTCAGCAACATCGAAGATGCGCGGCGAACGGTGGCTTGTTTTTCATATTCGGGGCTCACCATAAAGCCGGGTGTATCGCAAAACGACAAAACCGGTATGTTGAAGGCATCGCATAATTGCATGAAGCGCGCGGCTTTTTCTGCCGCTTCTGCATCGATTGCGCCCCCCAAATGATGCGGATTATTCGCGATATAGCCAAAGGCGCGCCCCTCAATACGCAAAAATCCAGTGAGCATACCAAGGCCATAATCGCGCCGGATCTCTGTCACCGACCCTCGATCGGCCATGGCTGAAATGGCCTTGCGCATGTCGTAGCTGCGCTTTCGATCTGCGGGAACAATGGAGCGAAGCTCAGTTTGGTCGTCACACGCTCCGTGTGGCAATGACCCCTGAAAATAGCCCAAGACTTGCTTGGTGACGGCCACCGCCTCGGCCTCATTCTCGACCAAAAGATCAATCACCCCATTTTGACTTTGAATATCGCTGGGGCCAATTTCATCCGGCGCATAATCGCCCAAACCACCGCCCGACACCATGGCCGGCCCACCCATGCCGATCGAGCTATCGCGGGTCGCGATGGTGATATCGGCCGTGCCGAAAAACACCGCATTGCCGGCGAAACAGCGGCCATTATTAATGGCAATGCGGGGCGCTGTGCCGCTGCATTTGGCATAAGTGGCGAAGCTCATCACATCCAGCGACGAGGCTTGGATTTTGGCCATATCCGTGTCCCCGGGTCGGCCACCGCCACCCTCGGTGAAAAACACAGAGGGGACCGACCAATCATGGGCGAGTTCTAAAAGACGATCGGTCTTTTTATGATTGAAGGCCCCTTGGGTTCCGGCGAGAACTGTATAGTCATAGGCCAGTACAGCCACACGAGCGGCCTCGGCCCCGAACTGCCCCGCATTGACCGTTCCGAAGCCCGTGACCATGCCATCCGCGGGGGTTTGGGCGATTAACTCGTCCAAGCTTTTTCGCGATCGCTGCGCCGCCAATGCCAGTTGTCCATACTCAATAAAGCTCTCTGGATCACACAAATCATCGACATTTTCGCGGGCTGTTCGATGCCCACGCTGATGTCGTTTGGCGACAGCATCGGGGCGCGCTGCATCGAGCGTTAGGGCAATACGCGCGCGCATCTCATCGAGTTGCGGCACAGGGGCTGATTCTTCGGAAGAATGCGACGGTATCGGGTCGGGCGACGTCTCAGCAGTTCCGATCATTTCGGCAAAGACACGGCCTTGATCAAGCACATCACCAATGCCGCCATGAAGCGCCGTTATCTCACCGCTTACTGGGGCGATGAGGGGATGATGCATTTTCATGGCCTCGAGCAAGCCAATTTCCTGCCCGCCTTGCACCTTGTCTCCGACCTTTACAGAAATGGCATGAATAACGGCCTGCATGGGCATTAAAATTTTATAGGTTTTCGCCATTTTATAGGGCCTCAGTTTTGTGGTTTATGGTCATATCCAATCGATGTACCTACTTCTGCACTCAAGCGCTTGGGGCGCGCATCTGTCGTTCACAGGTCGTGATCTAACCGCCCGTTAAAGTGCTGCCCGAGGGCGGCGGTATGAAAAACTTGCGCGCGAGCAATAGTAAAAACAGCATAATGATCGTGCCCATGGTGTCGCCAATGCTGCTCGTGAGGACCAGAAGCAAATGCTGTTCGCTGGCAATGAGGTTTGAATAGATCAGACCATTTCCCAGGGAATTAAACCAAGAAGAAATGAGACCAATCAGCACCAGAATGCGCCAATTCACTCGGTCATTATCTTCTGCATAGAACGACCGGCCGCTTAATCTGAACACTTCAAATGCCAACCACGGTGCTAACGCCCCGATGCTAGACGCCAAGACATAATGGAGTAATTGAATATCGGGCGTGGGATGAAATAAAATGAGGCCCGTAATGATCTGGGCAATAAATAAAGGCAACAGGCCATAGGCTCCGAAGAGCCAGATGAAAATAACCCGCACGCCATGGGCCAGAAAAATAAGACTGGTCCAGTTTCCTAGACTTGGCAATAAATTGGTTTGCAGGGGCTGGATGATGAAAATCACAGCTGAAAACGAGACGAAATATGCGATTGTCGCCGCACAGCTTACTTTAATGTGATCGACAACTTCCCACTTTCGACGCACAGCCTCCCCCTCCGCGGTCTTTTAGCTTATTTCGATAGCGTGTAGAGGCCGGTTTTTCGGCCATCAATTACGCGAATAAACCCTTTATTTACAAGACTCTTAAGTCCTCGATAATAGGTTGGGTCAGTCAGATGTG
>CBFIIU010000019.1:7503-30299 GCA_965662735.1 Alphaproteobacteria bacterium | reverse complement strand
CGTCCGTTGAACAAGGGGCGGTACGAGATGCGACGTCGCTGACGATGGCCTTCTCGCAAGATGCTCTCGACGGGGTGTCATTCAAGCTGAACAACAACACTATTTCAGCGAGCGACTTTAACTTCGCTACGGATGACTTTGCGAGCTCGACCTTCAAATCGAATATCGAGTCCGTATTGGATACGTTAAATAGCGATTATCCTAGTGATGTTATTGGCTATAGCATGGATGTAGCGACCCGCACCTTGACCTTTACGCATGCAGATGGCGCAGCTTTAAAACTGACCGATTTTGCAGCGACGAGTGACACAATGGTTGCAGAAGTCACGGATGTGCTCGCCGGAACATCGACAACCTTCGACAATGTTGAAATGAAACAAGAGGCTTCAGCAACGGGCGACCGGGATCCGGCAGCGGCTGTT
The DNA here is from genome assembly GCA_965662735.1 of Alphaproteobacteria bacterium. GTDB lineage: Bacteria > Pseudomonadota > Alphaproteobacteria > RS24 > RS24 > JAYODZ01. The sequence continues at coordinate 29,877 of CBFIIU010000019.1, read as the reverse complement.
GAAGTTGCGGTCGAAGGTAGCGAAAGCGCCTCCAGCTCGTCATCTTCATCTCTCGCTCAAGTCACTGTGGCGACGAGTGAAGGGGCTCTGGCGGCGCTCGATAGCATTGATGCAGCTCTGTCCTTTATCTTAGAACAGCGCGGCATGGTCGGTGCACTTGAGAACCGGTTGTCACACACCATCGCGAACCTTTCGAATGTTGTGTTGAACACCGAAGCTGCAAAAGGCCGGATTGTTGACGCAGACTTTGCTGCAGAAACAGGTAACCTGACGAAAAATCAGATCCTGCAGCAAGCAGCGACGTCAATGCTCGCACAAGCCAATCAGGCAAAACAAGGTATTCTCGCTCTCCTTCAATAAGTTAGCGTTGAAAACCAATAAGGAAGGGCGCCCAATGGGCGCCCTTTTTTTGGCATAAATCTTGCTCGTAAAGCGCATCATTTGGAGGCTTTCATGCTTGATTTTATTTTGCCGATGCCCAAAGCCAACGTGTACGGCGCTGACACCATTTATAATTTGGCTTTATTAGACGCAGATGCGCACATTATTGTTGCAACAGATGAAGCGCATAGCGTGTTGCATGAAGTCGAGCGTGAAATTGACAAGGTTACGGTTGTAAATGTTGGCCCCGATGCGTCGGTCGGTGCCTTGCTGTCTGCTGCATTCGCCCGTTCATCCGCCGACTACGCCTTTTTAATTGAGCCGGGATATCACATTAACTCCGAGGTCTTCGGCGACTTCAAAACCAACCTTTTGGGTCCGGATGACGTCAATAGCCTCTATATTTGTGACGGTCTCGATCAGTCAACGAATAAGAAAATTTATAATTTCGATCGGGTTCACATCGATTTGCGGGAATTAATGTTGCTGAGCTATGTCAGCATGTTTTCTCCGAGTGGCTATGTGGTTAACCGCCACCGCTTAACACCTAATATGATGGCGGCGCTCAGCCATCGTGCCGAGAATAATTACCCCCATATTGGTTTGCGCAATCAGTTCATCATGAACGGGCATCACATTGTTTTTGCTAAAGAGGCTGTGGTTCAAAAGTCATCATTGATCGATAAATGTGAGCTTTCCTCGCGTCCATATTCAGAGCGTCCCCTCGAGGCTATTCAGCAAATTGCGCAAGAGTATTATTTTCTTGATCAGTCCTTGCATCAGGATTTAAAGGTCTTTTCAGCTCCTGAGCGCGTCTTTTCGTCTTTGCATGTCGCAAACCACTATCGCACAAAGACGGCTCCTTACGTGCAGCAACTCAAGCCATATCAAGCATCTAAACTGGACAGTCTTTTGGAAAAAGCGCAGTCGCATGCACGCGCCAGTGGCTTTTTCTCGGGAGGGTTAATCGCGCGTTCTTATGGACGAATTGCGCAGTTTGATGATGCGGCCTTTTCATCATTTTACGATGATGTGCTGACTGAACAAAATATTCGCGTGGTCTGATATGCACGAACAGGACGTTCAGCGTGTATTTGTGACAGGCGCCGACGGGTTTATCGGCTCGCACCTCGTCGAGCATTTGCTGGCGCGCGGTCATGTGGTGACAGCTCTATGCCAATATAACTCCTTCGGGCGTCATGGTTGGTTGGAGACCAGCACAGAAAACACCCATCCGAATTTAACCCTCGTGCTCGGAGATATTCGGGATGCCGTCCACATGCGCCATTTGTGTGACGGGATGGATGTTATTCTCAATTTGGCGGCATTGATCGCCATTCCCTATTCTTATTCGGCAGCCCAGTCATATATTGATACCAATATATCAGGCACGCTTAATTTGTTGGAGGCGGCACGTCATCATGGGGTGCGCCGGTTCATCCAAACCTCCACAAGCGAGGTCTATGGCTCGGCTCAATTTACGCCGATCACTGAAGAGCACCCGCTCAACGCGCAGTCGCCTTATGCCGCAACGAAAATTGCGTCAGATCAGCTCGCCTTATCCTATCATCGATCCCACGGCTTAGAGGTTTCCGTTATCCGTCCATTCAATACTTTCGGACCCCGACAGTCCATGCGGGCGGTTATTCCGACCATTATTCGGCAGGCACTCGCGGGTGACCAGATCCAGATCGGGGATCTGGAGCCGAAGCGCGACATGAATTTTGTTGGCGACATCGTCCGGGGCTTTGAAGCGGCCATCACGGCCGATAAGGCCGTCGGAGAAGTGATTAATTTGGGTACAAATTTCGAGGTATCTGTCGGCGACATGATTAAAATTGTGGGCGAGCTCTTGGGAAGAACGCTCGAGCCTTGCCAACAGGGTGAAAGACTGCGCCCCGTAAAAAGCGAGGTCACACGACTGCTCGCGAGTAATGAAAAGGCTCGAGATATTCTTGGTTGGGCACCGGAAGCCGCCGGCTATGAGGGATTTGTCGCTGGCATGCGAAAAACGGTCGACTGGTTCGCGTCACCCCAAAATCAGGCCTTATATACGTTGCGGGGCTTTGTGTATTAGATGTCACTTGCTGTCTCTCACTCGCCGAGCGCCATTGACACTGCCTTAGCTGAAATATTGGCGTTATATGAAAATGTTGAAGGGGCGCATGCACTTCACGAGCCCGACTTATCGCAGCTCGAGCGCGACGCCGTTGATCGGTGTATAGCCTCGAGTTTCGTATCGACCTATGGGCCGGACACGATTGACCTAGAGGCAGAGCTGCAGCGGTTTACTCGCGCGCCCCATGTGATTGCGGTGAACTCGGGGACGAGCGCTTTGCACCTTTCATTATTGGCATCGGGCATTGACGCTGAGAGCGAAGTCATCCTATCGCCGCTTGGTTTTGTGGCCACCAAGAACGCCATTCTCTATACGGGGGCAACGCCTGTTTATCTCGATTGTGAGGAGGATGGACTGGGCTTATGTTCCCAGCGCTTAGCTCACTTTTTAGAAAACTGCCAACGAACGGCCGAGGGTTTACGCAATCCATCTTCGGGGAGGATCGTGAAAGCGGTCGTGCCCGTTCACTTATTCGGCTTGGCTGCACGGATACGCGAATTAGCCACAATTTGTGAGAGCTATGGGCTCGACTTAATTGAGGATGCGGCCGAGGCATTGGGCTGCTTTTCCGCAGGCCAGCATCTCGGTACTTTTGGTCGCTTTGGCATATTGAGCTTTAACGGGAACAAGGTCGTAACAGCGGGTGGGGGAGGAGCTGTCCTATGTCGCGACCCTCGTGATGCAGAACGCGTTCTAGCGCTCGCAACGACGCATAAGAAACCTGGTGACTGTTATCCTGCCTTCGTATCGCCAGCATATAATTATCGGATGCCGAGCTTAAACGCGGCAATGGCGCGCGCTCAACTCAGTCGGATCGGCGACATTATTGGCAAAAAGGAAAGTAATTGGAAACGCGCTAAGGCCCATTTTGGGCATTCATCTGTGGCGTATGTGATCACGCCCCCGCAACAGCTCCAATCTAATTATTGGCTCACCACGATTAAATTGAATGGCCTTCACAGCTCTGATATCTGCGATGGGCTTTGGGCGAAAAATGTCGGCGCGCGCGCATGCTGGGCCTTGTTGTCGGATCATACCCGAGAAGAATGGGCAAGTCTGTTTCCGGTTGCCTCTCATTGCTATCAAACTGTTCTGACCCTTCCGAGTGGGCCTAAATTGGACTTACGCGCATGAGGCTATTTGTTTACTCAGGCAATCGAGCGGATTTTGGACTCCTCAGTCCGATCATCCACGGTCTGTCTAAAGGTCATGAAATCAGTCTTCTCGTTGGCGGATCCCATCAAGAAAAGGCGATGGGGGAAACGGCCCGTGAAGTTGTATCGTCAGTTGGTGATAAATCACGCATTTTCTGTTTGTCGTCTTCGGGTTCCGCCGAGACAGAATTATTCTCTGATAGTTTTTGCGGCGTCTCACACCACCTTCGATCTGATCCGCCTGATTTTCTCATTCTACTCGGTGATCGGATCGAGACACTCGGCGCAGCAGTCGCGGCGCATTTGGCCGGCGTCAAAATTGCTCACATCCATGGCGGTGATCGAACCGATGGGTCGCGTGATAATGCGAGTCGCCATGCGATTAGCAAATTAGCTCATGTGCATTTTCCGGCATCCGAAACAGCGGCAAAACGCCTCGAGGCGCTCGGAGAGGATCGTGAGTATATCATTCAGATCAATAGCCCCGCTTTCGCCTGGGGGACGCATCATGAGAATTCAGTCGCGGCTCAGTGCTGGGAAGTAGAGCCGTTTTTGAGCCGTACTCTTGTGGCCCTGACCTTCCACCCCAATGACGATCTAACGACGCATCATGTCGTCGATATTGTGGATACCTTATCACGGTCCTTTGCTGATATCTTATTTGTGGTTACGGCCGGAAATTCTGAAGGAGATGGGCGTAAAACGAATGAGGCTCTGGCCGATTTGTCGACATCGCGCGACAATCTAAAATTCTATTCAAGCCTCGGAATAGAGCGATACCAGGCTTTGCTTCGCCGCGCGCATGCGATGATCGGAAACTCCTCAAGCGGGATCATTGAAGGGCCAGCTCTGGGCGTGCCGTCGATCAGTGTCGGTTCACGCCAGCAAGGTCGAGAGCGCTATGGATCTGTCATTTTTGTGCAGCCGGATGGTGACGAAATTAGCGCCCGGCTCTTCGAATGTCTGAACCAGACCGAAGTCTTCAACGAAAAGAGCGAGAGCCACCTCTTTAACGAGACAGATATTGGGCGCATTGATCGTGCTTTGAGAGAGCATTATGACGCCCCCTGCTTAAAACACTTTGCTCAAATGGAAGAGAAGATCAATGCCGCATGTTGACGTTATCGCCGAAGTCGGCGTGAACCATGATGGTGATATTGAAAAAGCGTTTCGACTAATTGACGTTGCGTGTGCGGCCGGGGCTGATATCGTCAAGTTTCAAACCTTTGATCCCGCGTTTTTGGCGCATGCAGATGCACCATTGGCGCAATATCAGAAACGTCAAAAATCAGCTCTGTCCCAGCGCGATATGCTGTCGCGATTGGCGTTATCGCGGGAAGACCATTTCCGCCTGAAGGGCTATTGTAATCAAAACCAAATTAAATTTTTGTCGACGCCTTTTGATCTCGACAGTTATCAATTCCTCAAAAATGATCTGCAACTCGACAGCGTAAAAATTAGCTCGGGAGATATTACATTCACACCTCTCTTGTGGGCAATGGGGCACGGCTCACGGCGTATTATTTTGTCGACCGGAAACAGTACATTTGAAGAAATTGATCGAGCTTTGGCCACCTTGATCGTGGGGTCGTCGCAAGGGTCTCTTGAGGCTCTTTTCGGGCAAGAAGCGGAGCTCCTTCAAAAGCCAGAAAACCGTGAGTGGCTGCGCAGCCATGTCACCTTACTCCATTGCGTTTCGGCTTATCCAGCCCCTATCAGTGATCTTAATCTTAGAGCAATTTCCTCCTTGCATGATCGTTATGGCGTGAGTGTGGGGTTTTCTGATCATTCGGTCGATGTTAACGCAGGGGCTTGGGCGGTTTTTGCTGGCGCCGAAGTCATAGAGAAACACATTACCTTGGATTGTTCGGCGGACGGCCCAGATCATGCCTGCTCGGCTGACCCACAACAATTTTTAGAATATGTGTCTCTTATTCGTGCCGCTCAGGTGACAATGGGAAATGGCGATAAGGCACCATGCGACAGTGAACGTGTAAACAAAAATATTGTGAGACGGTTCATCTTCGCTTCTGAGGACATTGCTGAGGGCGATCGGTTCACGATGCATAATCTGTCCATGCTCCGCGGTGCGGGTAATGCCGAGACTGATTATCTGGAACTGATGGGGCAAGTATCCGATCGATCATATGAGAGGGGTGATCGCATTGGCGGATAAAGTCTATGTCCTTGGCTCCGGCGGGCACGCGCGCACCGTGGCAGAGAGCCTATCAGATTGCCGCCACCGGCAGGATAACGGTCAGCCGTTACAGTTTATCTTTATAAAAAAAGACGACGGGGAGACGCATGCGTCCGATCGCGTTATACAGGAAAAAGAGCTGAAAACGCTGCAAGAACCGATACAGCTTTTTAACGGAATTGGCGCCAATCCACATCTTTCGCCACGTCGCTCTATTTTCGAAGCCTATTATGGCCAGCAGAATATAAGTTTTCCGACATTGATCCATCCTGACGCGAGCGTAGCATCATCGGCAATCATTGCCGATGGCGTGCAGATCTTGCGCCAAGTATCGATTGGCAGCGACGTGACGATTGGGGAAAACGCATTGATCTATTCCCGATCGGTGGTTGAGCATGGCAGTCAAATTGGCAATCACTGTTTTATTGGACCAGGCGCTATTTTATGCGGGGATGTGCAGCTCGCGCACAGCGTCTTTATCGGGGCGGGCGCCATTGTGTTGCCCGGTGTCGAGATCGGCGAGGGCGCTATAATTGGCGCAGGCGTCACAGTGCGACAAAGCGTGCCCCCATCTGATATTGTGCGGATATGAGTTTTTAGACCATTGTATGGGGTCTATGAAACTGATATATCTGGCGGCGCGATAGAGGTATTTACATGTTTTGTCCGGATTACATTTTTGACGCTTGCGTAGCCTGTACCGCCCGGGATTTTTTGTCGGGTGAGATGGCCCTTGAATTGGTCGCAAAAAAATATGTTAACGGGCTGGCAGAGCACTACCCAACGCCGATCCTAGGCGAGGAGCTGACCGAACCCGCGGAAGAGATTTTGCGATTTCTGAATGAAATTGAAGCCAATGAGCAGGCGAATGATCTCTTAAAAGATTTTTCTTATTATCGCTTGTATTTCTCGGGTATCGGAAGAGAGCGTAAACTCAATCCGTTATTTGGATCTGTCGAGGACGCGGCCAAAGAGCGGGAATACAATCCATCTGATACGTTTAAAGCCTTTAAGGCATATGTTTTTGGGCTCAGATCAGAAACGGTTCCTGAGGCCCCCGTGGGGTGGAGTCTCGCGACAGATGAGAAGTTTCCAAAATTGGCGGCTCTTGCGGGAGAAGAAATCAGCCTCTTTGACGTTTTATAGGCGTCAGTCGTTGGATCGCAGTCGTTGGATCGCCTAGGCGGTCCATCTCTCAATCTTATTATTTCTGAAGACCTGCGCGCCAGCTATCCATAAAGCTCTCGAGATATGAGCCAGTTTCTTTCAAGCTTTTTACGGCTTGTTCCATAGCTGTAAACTGACGAATATATCGATCACGTAACGAGGTCATGCGATCTGAGAGGTCATTAAGCTCAGTATTATGCTCGGTAATATCACTATTCAGAGTGGATATTTTCTTATCAATGTCACTGCCTGTCGCCAGTATTGAGGCGGTAAATTTCGAAAGCTCGCCGATCAAACTCCGTCCGAGATAAATATTGGCCGAGATGTCATCGGACGATGTTTGTATCCGTGCCCCCGAACCATTTCCGGCGCGCACAAAATAGCTGTTTCCGATCCGGCTTGATGCGGTTCCATCTAATGTGCCGTCGCCATCCGTTGCGACAAACTCATACACCCCAGCTGTGTAGTCGCTCCCACTCATGGTCACGACGATCTCATCATTATCCGAGAAAAAACGGTCAGAGACGATTGCTGCAAATTGCTCGGGGTTCTCAGCGTAAGCCGCTTTAAAGCTCTCTTCATCCAGCGTTAAAGAGCCGTCGCGCTCGGTCTTGATACCAAAATTCGTTAAATAAATCGGGGTATCGCCAAAGCCTTGAAGAGGGGTCGTTGTGATTGATCGCAATCGCGACTGAAAGCTTCTTAATAAGGGATCGCCTGCCAGGGGCCCACTTTCTGTATCTTGAGAGCCCCGCGCGCTGAGGGTTTGCAAAACAGTTTGCATATTATTGATCTGATCGATGAGATCCGTCATCGATGTAAGTGCAGTTTCTTCATCATGCGAAATCGAAACTTGAACCGGACCTGTAGTTTCTTCAGTCAGAGTGAATTCTACCCCGTCTACGAGGTCATCAATCAAATTGGTGCTTCGTTCAATTGAAACACCATCCAGCGATAAAATCGCATTCTGTGCCGACTGAACCTCGATTGTATTATCGACTGAGGTGTATTGAATTTGCGCAAGGCCCGATCCCGCAGTGTCTTCTGATGCACTCAGTGATACAGCGTGATCAACCCCACTGTCAGTTCGGAGAACCAGTGCGAAGCTATTTAGGCCTGTTTGGAGCACCGAAGCGGTGACCCCAATTTGTGCAGCGTTGATTTGATCGCGTATCTCCGTCAAAGAGGCATTATCCGAGTCAATTGTGATGGTCTGATCTGAAAGGTCAGAATTTGCGACAAAACTTCCGCTCTCCCAGCTGCCGAATGCAAAGGTCAGAGAGCCTGATCCCAAATCATCGCTTGCGCTGCTATAGCCGTCAAAAATCAAGGTTTGTCCAAGCGCTAATTGCTCGACTTCCAAGGAGGCCGAAAACGTCTGGGCCAGATCGGCATCGGCGATATTCACGCCAATTGCCGGATCGGCACTCGAGGCCGTTAACCCTGTTTTGCCATCCAAAGAGGTCAAAATGGACTGAAATGCGCTGAACCCTTGTTTGATTTGGCTGAGGCTTGAAATTGAAACAGTTTTTTCTTCAACGGCAGCTTGAATTCGCTCTTCACGCGGCGCGCGTTCAGCCTCCACCAACGCATCAACGATTTGCGTCGTGTTGAGGCCGGAGCCAGCATTTAAAGTGCTTAAATAGTCTACAGCCATAAGCGGTGTCCCTATTTAGAATTACGACCAAGTCCTGCAAATTTTATGCCGTACAGGCAAAACATGTGCCAAACTGGTATTCATGCGGGAAACATCGCTTTAAAAAGCCCCCTGCGTGATCGCTTCAACTGTGAGTTGATGCGCGATCCTTTGGTGATTTGAGGGGTAAGGAGAGGGGAATATGGGTGTATCTTCAAAGAAAGATATGGCGAGTGGCCTATTCATAACCATTGCAATCGGCCTGGCGATTGGCACGGTCATGGCGTTTGTTTCAAATGCCTTCGTCTTTGGCGTCGAGTTTTTGACACAAATCCGGTCTAGCGGTCTGATTGAAGTGGTTTGGAATGGTGCCACCTATGATGTCACATCCATTTTTACACTGATCGCAGCAGCTTTGCTGATTTATGGCATTCGCCGACGCCTCAAGCTTCCCCGATTTTTTGGTCCGGCGGACAGCATTTATGCGGCCCATCGCACCGATAATGAGCTCGATGTCAAAGGCGGCTTGGGCTCGACGCTGGTTGCTTTTGTGGCCGCAGGCGGTGGCGCATCGGTTGGCCAATATGGTCCGCTCGTGCATTTCGGCGCCACCATCGGCAGTTGGGTTAAATCGCTGATGCGGTTTTCAATGCCCACCGATGTCTTTATCGGCTGCGGCGTGGCGGCGGCCATTGCCGCTGGCTTTAACGCGCCCTTGGGCGGCTTGGTTTTTGCGTTAGAGGCGATTTTGCGACATTTCTCGTTGAGGGCCGTGGCGCCCCTGGCCATTGCCAGCATCACCGGGGCGGCTGTGTCGCAAGGTTTGTTCGGAGATCGCTATTTGGTCACGATGGAAGCCCCGAGTGTGGATCTGGTCGAGATGATCGGGCCAGCCTTATTTACCGGTCTCTTTTTTGGCCTAGTGGCGGTTTTCTTCATTTTTCTGATCCGGCTCACCACGCGGTTAGCCGGGAAAACGGGCCTTGGGCCTTTGCCCTTGGCGCTGATCGCGGCAACGATTTGCGGCACGGTGGGCGTCTTCATTCCAGATATTTTGGGCCTAGGAACCCAAAGTGTTACAGCGATGATCGGCGGAGAATACGCACACAGCTATATGGCCACCTTGCTGATCAGCAAGCTGGCGATGACCGCCTTGTGTCTGGGCTTTGGCCTATTCGGCGGCGTGTTTTCGCCCGCCCTGTTCGTCGGCGCAGCGGCTGGCGGCACCATATCCGCTCTGTTTGGAGGGTATGGGGATGGGGTGCTCACCAGTGTTCTCATTGTCAGCGGAATGGCCGCTGTGGTGGCGCCGGTGATCGGTGCGCCTGTCGCGGTGATTTTGATTATTCTCGAATTTACACAGTCCTATGATATGGCGGTGCTGGCGATGATGGCGGTGGTGACCTCCAGCCTGATCTCCCATATTTTCTATGGCGCGTCGATCTTTGACCGCCAACTTATGGACCGCGGGATTGATATTCATCGAGGGCGTGGACATATCGAATTAATGGAAACACCTCTGGCTCGCTTCATCCACCAAGATTATGTCAAACTCTCACCGCGCAGCACGGTCGCTGCGGCCAAGAAAAAGCTCATTCAAAAAGGCGATAGCGAAGCCTATGTGGTGGGCCCAAAAAATCGATATCTTGGAAAAATATCGTTTCTCGCGATCGAGGCTGAGACCGGAAATACCCAAGTAGGGTCCATTGCCGATACGCAAGCCATGAGCATTAAAAGCGATGCGTCTTTGTTGCAGGCGATTGAGGTTGCCAGTGATTTTGTCGGTGAAAGTATTCCTGTGATCGACCGCGCCTTCGGTCAGCTGACCGGGATTGTCACGGAGGGCGATTTATTTACCGCCTATTTGGAAACGCAAAATCGCGTGATCGATATTGAAGGTAAATAGGCGCGTGCAGCGCCACTATTCTCTCTCACGCATGACCTAAGCGATCAGCGCAACACTCTCCGTAAAGCGCGGCGCCAGCTTGCTCACATCGGAGGTATAGGCCGCCCGGGTTGCGGCCATATTATGCATCACGCCCGGCGTGCTGAGCGCCCGAGATGCAAAAAAATTCTCGGTCAAAACGGCAGAGGGCGCCCCCTGAGGATGGTATTGACGGCGCTCGGGCGATTGCTTGAGCGGTGTCGACGACATGAGATGCGCAAGAGCATCGACCCCGTGTGGGGTTTGAACGGGAGTTGGCATACCGATTGCAGAAGAGGGGAGGCTGGTTGTTGCCGGTTTGGCTAATGCCGCGCGCATAAGCTCTCCTTGCGAGAGCGCATGGGCTCCGCCCGAGGCTATATGTGCCGCGTGATGTGCTGAAATAGGGACAATCATTGTCGGAGTGTATAAATTTCCTGCCGATCGAGCAAGGGTCTGAACGCATATGTCAATGAATTATGGAAAAGTAGGTGCCGCTTATAAAAATGTCGAACGGCAGGCGGTTGCTGAAATCAGTGATCCACATGCCATTGTTTTGACGATGTTTGACGAGCTAATTAAGTCGATGAATGTGTTTGCCGACCATGCGGATTTGAAGGCGGGTGGTGTGCTGGAGCTAAAATCCAAGAATTTTGCACGATCTCTCACCATTATTTACGCCTTACAATCATCGCTCGATTTTGAAAAAGGCGGCGATATCGCGAATAACCTCTTTCAATTATATGAATATGCCCGCCAGCAATTATTGAAGGATATGAAAGAAGCAACAGGTGAGGCGACGCGCCAAGCCATACCGGTGCTTGAAGAAATTCGTGAAGCCTGGTTCCAGATTAAGCCGGAATAGAATGATGCAGAGCTTTCGTGACCAATTCATCTCGCTGAATGACGCCATGCGCCAGGCTTTGACGGACCGCGACTTTGACCGAGCTTGCGACTTGGATGCACAACGACGTGATCTGTTGGTCGACATGATGAGCAGGCCTGCTCCGGAAGATGCGGCAGAAATTCTCGATTTTATTGAGGCCTGTGCGGCCGAAAATGCCACACTCTGCGCCGAACTGGAGCGAGAATTAGGCGCGCTTGCACGCCATGCCGGCCAATCGCAGAAAATGATGCGCGCCTACGGGCGTTAAAGGTCTTTAGTGGTCGTTCGCGGCCGCAAGGGCCGTGAGCGCTTCTCAATTTTTCAGAAGACTAATCCTGTAAAGCCGGATCCCGTTCAGAAAGCTCTTCTTCTCCGGGTGTGAGAGGGCGATCAATCATCAATTTTTTCATTTTTTCAATGAGCGTGGTACGGCGCAATTTAAGGGCGTCGGCGGCGGCACTGATGGTGCCATTGGTTTTTTCTAACGCCGCCTCTATGAGCACCACCTCCACATCACGCAAATGTCGGCGTAAGTCGATGTGATCGAAATAAGCGAACCAATTTTGGTAATGTGCGGCATGGGGAACCGGCGGCTCATGGGACATATCCGCGTCGCCCTGAACCCCCGTGAGATCGGCTGTGGCAGCCCATAACGCGTCTTGTTCAGCCTTACGATCAGGCACTTTCAGGCGCAGCAGGTTTTCGCGGACAGCTTTTCCTGAAATCGCCTGATTGGGAAATAAAACAAAAGCCCGTTCAATCACATTTCGCAATTCGCGAATATTTCCGGGCCAAGGATAGCGCGCTAATTCAGACAAAGCACTGTCATCAAATTGCGGGACATTGCCGTCATGCAGGGCTTTGGCTTGGTTCACCATATGCTCAACCAACATCGGAATGTCGACACTGCGCTCGGCCAATGTTGGCACATGAATGGGAAAGACATTGATACGAAAGAAAAGATCGGCCCGGAACTTACCCTGATCAACAAGTTGATCGAGATTTTGGTGCGTGGCGCAAATCAATCGAAAATCAACGGAAATATCTTTGCCTCCTCCGACGCGTTGAATGGTTCGGTTCTCCAAGGCGCGCAACAGCTTCGATTGGAGCGATAAATTCATGTCGCCAATTTCGTCGAGGAATAATGTGCCCCCCTCGGCCATCTCGAAGCGCCCCTTGCGGGTGGCGTCGGCGCCCGTGAAGGCCCCTTTTTCGTGACCAAACAATTCAGATTCCAGCAATTCCGCCGGAATGGCCGCGCAATTAACTGAAACCAAATGGCCTTTACGCCCAGATGCGGCATGCAGGGCTCGCGTAACGACGTCTTTACCAACCCCCGTCTCGCCCAAAATGAGAACCGTACTGGGCGAGGGCGCAACGACATCCACAAGATGGCGCAAATCTTTTGCGGCGGCGGAATGCCCGATCAGCAAGGCCTCCGTGGAACCCGACGACCCGGAAGCCTTTGATTTATCAGACAGTTCTTCGCTGGGTTTAGGCGCTTTTGCTGAAGCCGTCTTCGGCATGTTAAATGCACTCCCTTGATTGGCTGCGGCCCCTGTCACAAAACTGACAATGACGCACCCTGATTCGTTCCCATAATGTCAGAATTTTGAATGATAGTTAATATATAAAATATAAGATAATCTATAGTATATAAATCAATAACTTAACTTAATTTCAAAAAAATATTCCTGTGTTTCATGTTTTGGCACGCTTCCTGCCTCTATCGGGGTGTTAGGTGAGAGGAGTGCCAAATGGCAGATGTAACATTAATCAGCGCGGGTTTAGACCTGTATGATTCTATAACGACAGTGATGGCGCGTCGCGGTATTGATGCGGACACGCTCGATGTCGCGAAATTAGAAGGGGCAAATCCTTCGCCCAGCCCTGTTTTGGTCTGTGCGCATGCTTTTTACAAAAAGCTGAAGTCGCCCGAAGCGCTGGTTGAATTTGCGCGCAAGCTCAAAGCCAAAACTATTTTCGTCATTAATGAAACGGCACTCCAATTTTCGTTGACCAGCGAAATGGGCGGGCGGCTCGTTCACTTATCTTTGCCGCAAGACGACACAGCCACCGCTTCTTATGCACCCGAATTAATCACCAGCCTTGTCGCCAGTGATAAGCATGTGGCCATTGGCTCAGATACAAGTGTGGCCATGCTGGCCTTGGCGCAACGGGTTGCGAGAACCGATGTGACGGTTTTTATCAACGGCCCAACCGGAACGGGTAAGGAAGTTCTAGCGCGCTATGTCCATAATAATTCAGGACGCGCTGAAAAACCGTTTGTCGCCGTCAATTGTGCGGCCATCCCAGAAAATATGCTGGAAGCAATTTTATTCGGTCATGAAAAAGGCGCTTTCACCGGCGCATCAACCGCCAATAAAGGTATTTTCCGCGCCGCCGATGGTGGCACATTGCTGCTCGACGAAATTTCTGAAATGCCGATGTCGTTGCAAGCCAAGTTGTTGCGCGCGCTCCAGGAAAAAACAGTCACACCGATTGGGGGTCATGAGGATATCTCAGTGGATGTGCGCGTTTTGGCGACAACCAATCGCGATATGACCGACGCCATTCGGCGAGGCCAGTTCCGCGAGGATTTATACTATCGCCTGAACGTGTTTCCCTTAAACACATTGCCCTTGGCCGAGCGGCGCGAGGATATCATCCCGATCGCAAGTGCTTTGCTGGTTCGCCATGCAAAATCTCGCCTCGATGAATTGCCATGGTTGGATGCGACCGCGATTAAGGCGCTCACGCATTACGCGTGGCCAGGCAATGTGCGCGAGCTCGAAAATGTTCTACAGCGTGCGCTTGTCCTTTGCCAAAACCACCGCATCACCAGCGATGATATTGTCACTGATATTCAATCAACAGCTCTATACCAACTGCCGCATCAGGCGGTCCCCGCAAAACGTGCGGTTAATAGTTAACGGAGGCGTGCATGACCGAGATTAAGTCAATCGGACAAAATTACGGATCGCTGACCCAAAAAGTAGTGAGCCGTGCAGAAGAGGCGCTGGGGCCGAAAACAATCACGCCCGCATTTAATGAGCGCATGGGAGATGCCATTCGCGATGTCGCGGATGCGCAGAAAAACAGCGCTGACCTCGCCAAAGCCTATGAGCTTGGGTTGGAGTCAGATTTATCGAAAGTCATGGTTGCGCGGCAAGTGTCGTCGCTCGGCTTTCAAATGGTTCTCAATGTCCGAAATAAAGTGCTGAGCGCTTACAAGGACATTATGAATATGCCGGTTTAAGGCACATCGAGAGGAATGAGTTATGGCGGAAACACTCGCAGCGACTGAAGAAACCAATCAGAGCAAAAATGGTAACAGCCTGACATTGCCAGGCGGTGCGTTTCTGTCGAACGTCCGGGCCTTTACATCTCAGCCCAGTTTCCAGCGTTCCATGCCTGCAATCGTTGCGGTTGTCGCTTCATTTGTTGGTCTGATTATCTATGCTGTTTTGCAACAGCCTGATCGGACCACCCTTTATGCGTCTTTACCGGAAGCCGAAAAAGCCCGGGTTGTTGAGGCTTTAAAAAACTCTGGTGTCGATGTGGTTCTTGATCCCGTTACAGGCGATGTATTGGTGCCAACAACGGATTATTACAGTTCGCGTATCACCTTGGCCGCTCAAGGCCTGCCGTCATCGGTGCCTGAAGGCTATGATAGCCTATCCGATATTCCCATGGGGACCAGTCGTTCTGTAGAAAATGTGCGTCTCAAGCAAAGTCAAGAAATAGAGCTCGCCAAATCAATCAGTGAAATCGACACTATTATTTCAGCGCGGGTGCATTTGGCCATTCCTGAAAAATCAGTATTTGTCCGCAATAATCCTGAAACCACTGCTTCTGTTTTTGTACAATTGGCACAAGGGCGTCGCTTGGGCCGCCAACAAGTCGAAGCGATTGTGCATCTGGTGTCTTCGTCTATTCCAGGTTTGGCGAAGCAAAATGTTACCATCATTGACCAAAACGGGGACTTGCTCTCTAAGCCGGTTGACGACCCTTCGACCATGTTGACGGATTCACAACTTGAATACCGGATGCGGCTCGAAGATGTTTATCGTACCCGCATTATATCCTTGGTGACGCCGATCGCAGGCGCCGGGAATGTGAATGCGCAAGTTAATCTCGATATTGATTTTACTCGAAGCGAACGTACGGAAGAAATTGTTGATCCCAAGGGGAATGCGTTGCGCAGCGAGCAAACAACGCTTGATGAAGCAGCTGATCTCCCTGCGCGCGGCATTCCGGGAGCTGTGTCCAACACGCCGCCCACCGAGGCTGAGCTGGAAATTGGCTCCAACATGTCGCAAACCGGCGCTGATGGGAAATTACGCACCCGGTCATCGAGTGAAGTGCGGAATTATGAAGTTAGTCGGGTGGTGTCAACGACCCAAGATCCGTCAAACCGAATTGCGCGGTTGAACGCATCGGTGCTCGTGCGCGATATTGATGTGATCGACCCCGAGACCGGTGAAAAAGTCAGCCAACCCATGTCTGAAGAACAGCTGGAAGAAATTCAGCGCTTGGTTCGTGATGCGATTGGCATCGACGAGACCCGCGGGGACCGCCTAACGGTATCAAGCTCACCGTTTATGGACGAGCTGGAGGGCTTCAAAAAGGCTTGGCATGAACAAGAGTGGTTTTCTGAGTTCATCAAACAGTTTTCAACCATTCTTATTCTGGGCATTATTACCTTAGGTGTGATCCGACCCCTCTTGTCGCGGATTTTCGTTCCCGTCGGAGCCGGCGTACCAGGTCAAGCTATGTCGATGAGTGATGATGAGGTGGATATCGATACAATTGAAGTGGGTGAAGGGGAAAGCCTTGAAGAGATCAAGGCAAAACTCAAACCGAAGAAACAATCCATTTCGGCGGAAATGCTGGATACTGCCAATACCTATGACGATAAGGTGGCGGTGATCCGGATGATGGTATCCGATGAAGCAGGTCGCGTCGCAAATGTGTTTAAAGCGATGATGAAGAAGGATATTGAAACTCTAACGTAATAGAGGGGCTGCCAATCCGGCCGCAAATAGTCGACCGGGCAGCTAGAGGAGACGAAGGTCATGCCAGAAGCACAAGAGAATGATACCGAAGAAGTGAGTGTCTATGACACGCTCACCGGAACTCAAAAATCAGCGATTTTGATGATGCTGTTGGGTGAAGATGAAGCTTCCGAGATTCTGAAAAACTTGAATCCGAAAGAGGTTCAGCATTTGGGAAGCGCGATGTACTCCGTGCAGGGCCTCGATCAAGAAACCGTGAATATGGTTCTGGACGAGTTCTTGAAAATTATTCGTGAGCAAACAAGCCTTGGTTTGGGTGCTGGGAATTATATCCGAAATGTGCTGACTAAGGCGTTGGGCGACGATAAAGCCCAATCTGTCTTAAGCCGGATTACGCCATCGAGCAGTGATCGCCCGATTGAAATTCTTGACTGGATGGATGCACGTGCCATTTCAGAACTCATCATTGATGAGCATCCACAAATTATCGCCCTCATCGTCTCTTATTTGGATTTCTCTTTAGGGGCGGATGTGTTGATTTTGCTCCCCGAGGAGCTGCAAGCCGATATTATTCGCCGGATCGCGACGCTGCAAACCGTTCAGCCCGATGCATTGCGGGAATTGGAGCTGGTGATGCAGAAGAAGTTCAAAGCCAATACAACCTTACGTGCTTCACAAGTGGGTGGCGTGAAAGCGGCGGCGAAGATTATGAACTTCACCAAACAGACCATGGAAGCACGGATTATGAAGTCTTTGGCCAAAGAGGACAAAAACCTCATGCAGGCCATTCAAGAAAGCATGTTTGTGTTCGAAAACCTCATCATGTCGGACGACAAGTCGCTGCAGACCCTGTTGCGCTCGGTCGAGGTCGAGGATTTGGTTTTGGCTCTCAAAGGCGCCGACGAGCAACTTCGCGAGAAACTCTTCGCCTGTATGTCCAGTCGTGCCGCCGCCAATATTATGGATGAGATGGAAGCCCTTGGACCGGTTCGCCTGACCGAAGTGCAAGACGCGCAAAAAAGTATCATTAACGTCGCCCGTCGCCTGTCTGATGAGGGCTCGATTGTTCTCGCCGGTCGCGGTGGCGACGATTTCGTGTGATCTGGAGCGGGTGAGAGCAGCGAATGGGCAATGCGATGATCGATACGCCGCTTGAGGCATCCGAAGCGCCAATGGCCGCTTCTGCGGAGCCACGATCTTTGCAACATGCAGAGGTGGAGCGTCTGCTCGCAGCATCGCGCGCCGCCACCTATTCTCGGTCTGATGGAGCGCCGCGGAAAGTTAAATCGGCCTTCGCTAAAACATCGTTAATCGACCTGGCGCGTCGGGCATCGGAGCAACAACGCTCAGCAACGCGCACGCCAGAGCCAATGGAAGATGGCGCTTCGCAGGAGACGGCGACATCTGATCCTGCCGCCACTGATCCTGCTACGAATGATCTTGCCGCCGCTGATGCCATAACCAATGATGCCATAACCAGTGAGGATGTCCGTCAGAGCGATAGCGCGATTGCGTCAGATGCGCTGGAAATGGACAGTGATACTGCAGGGGCTGTGGATGATCAAAGTGATGTGGATGACGTTGCAAAAGCGGCTCAAGCCCTAAATGCATTGGCAGAAGGTGCTCAGGAAACGATTTCAACCGAGCCCGATCACACAGAGTTAGAAGATAATGCACCGTCTGGTATAGAATCGCAGGCCAGTGATCTTGATGACGAGGCTAGCCCCCCCACGCAGGCAGTGTCGGAAACCCCGCAAGACGCACCAAGCAATGATCGGAGCTATGAAGCCGGCGTCGCCGATGGACGACGTGCCGTCGAAGAAGAAATGCGCGGAGCAATGGCGCAGCTCACTGAGATGATCACGAAATTATCTACGACTTCATCAGTGGACATTAGCCAATTAAGTGAAGAGTTACGTCTCGCTGTTCTGGCTTTGGCGGCCCAACGAGCGGGCCGAGCGATTGATGATCTTCCTGAGGCCTTTATGACCCGTATTTACGACATGGTGAACATGGTCGATCATGCGACCCAAAATTGTACCGTGACTGTGAACCCAGAAGATTTTGCGATCCTCTCTGGGATCCGTGATCAATATGTCGAGCTTAAGGATATCCGCTTTAAACCTGATGCAGCGCTCGAGCGCGGTGACGTCATGGTGCAAGCGGGGGCGATCGAATTACGCGATCTCCTGACGGAACGCGGCTCGATTGATGACGCGCAGCGATTTGCGGAAATTGGTTCTGTCATGCGCAATTTGATCGCGACGGATGAGAAACCGGGATCCGGACCGTCGACTGAGGGCAACCCAACGGATAGCCCGACGGATACGCCGATTGAAACGGCAACTGGCAATGACGAGCCCGCCACGGATGAACCAGTAACAGATGAACCAGTAACGGATGAACCAGAAGTTACGGATCCATCTGCAAATCTGCCGACGGACAGTGAGGATGAAGCGTCATGAGTGTTGCTCAGCAGATTAGTCAATCCTTGCCTCAGCGGCTGCGGCTGGGTCCCTTGGGTGTGTCCGGACGCGTCAGCCGTTTTGATGGAAACATGCTGACATGCGATGGCTTTCCGGCAACCATCGGCGCCCTATGTGATGTGGACACTGAGGATGGTGCCACTGCTGTTGCAGAGATTATCGGCTTTGATCAAGGAAAAAACCTCCTCTCTTTGCATGAGGTCGGTGCTCGCATTCGGGTGGGCGCCCGTGTTTCATTAGCTGATGAAGGGAATATGGTGCCGGTCGGGCCCGAATTATTAGGTCGGGTTTTCGATGCACTCGGTCAGCCTTTAGACACATTGCCCGCGCCGGACTTGCCGCATTTATGGCCGCTTCAAGGGCGAGAATTAAACCCGCTGGCCCGAAAGCCCGTTGATACGCCGCTGGATGTTGGCGTGCGGGTCATTAATAGCCTGCTCACTGTCGGGCAGGGTCAACGATTGGGAATTATCGCTGGCTCAGGTGTCGGTAAATCGGTTTTGTTGGGCATGATGAGCCGCTTCACGGAAGCTGATGTAATTGTGGTGGGATTAATTGGCGAGCGGGCGCGGGAGGTCGGTGGATTTGTTAAAAACGTTCTATCCGGTGAATCGCGCAGCCGAACCGTCGTCGTGGCGGTGCCGGCAGATCGTTCGCCCCTCTTACGCATTCGCGGAGCTGAACGGGCAACAGCCATTGCAGAATATTTTAGGGATCAAGGAAAAAATGTTCTCCTCATTATGGATAGTCTAACGCGGGTTGCGCATGCGCGGCGCGAGATTGGCTTGGCCTTAGGGGAACAGCCAACCTCGAAAGGCTACCCACCTTCTGTGATTTCATTAATTCCGCGGCTCATTGAGCGTTCGGGAACAGGCCTTGAGGGGCAGGGGTCAATTACCTCTTTTTACACAGTGTTAGCGGATGGCGACGACGAAAATGACCCCGTCGTGGATACGGCGCGGGCCATTTTAGATGGGCATATTTTACTGTCCCGCGCGCAAACGCAGATGGGGATCTATCCAGCCGTCGACATTCCCGCTTCGGTCTCGCGGGTGATGAATGAAATCGTGCCCGAGCATGTGGCACAAGCGGCGCGTAATTTCCGCAGGCTAATGACAAATTATCTTGAAAATCGCGACCTGGTTCTCATGGGCGGCTATGCGCGAGGTCAAGATCCATCCTTAGACGAAGCCATTCAAATTTGGCCGCAGCTTGTCGAACATATTATGCAGGCGGAAAGTGATAAGGCGACAATGGAACAAAGCCTTTCGGCGCTCACACAGTTAGTGGGCCGAGGATAAGCAGGGTGGGGATCGGATATGACGCGAAAAAAAAGAAACGTTTTCGAGCTACTGTCTTTGAAAGAGAAAATTAAATATGTGAAAAAGACCCGACAGGTTGGCGTCTTGCGCGAAGAGCTCAACCGAGCCCGAATTTTGGTTGATCAGTTAGATGAGGCTATTGCAGCGATGGAAGATGAGCAGGGCGAGCAAATGGCGGGAACATTGCGGGCCAATGGATGGTATCGCGATCAAATGATGGTTCAAAAAGAGACGGTTTCCAATCGCAAAGAGTTTCTTTCGACAGAAGTTGCCAATGAAGAAAAAGAATTAATCCAAATTCGTCTCAAACAGGATCGCTCGCGTGACCGAGCCCGTGAAGTTCAACGTCAGGAAGCGATTGAGCGTGAAAGCCGACAAGACCGTATATTAAATGATCGCGGACGGCGGCGCGACTAAACGCCGAACATCCCGATAACTGGCATTTTTCTTGCAGTCTCCGTGCAAAGAACACGGTGATGATATGGTTGAAATTTCTGGGCAGTCGGCATCTATCAAGGCGTCGGGTACGATTTCTGATCGTAAAACGGCAAGTGATGGCGACCCTGCTATGGCTTTTCTAGGCACACTTTTCGCAGCAATCGGTCCAAAAGATGCTGCGACGGGTGACGCGAGTTCGTCCAAAATGGCATCTGTCGGCGATGCAAATGCGCATGAAGAGGCGCATTGGGGCGCTGAGACACTCGACCAGGCCGCGTGGTTTTTGTCGCTCCGGGCGCATGGAAATGTGGCTCTGCCCTTGAATGCATCCGTTTCAGGCAGCAGTTCACCCGAGAGTGACACTCTTGTTCAAACTGAGTTTCAACCCACTCAAGATGGACTCTCGGACAGCCCTGAACTCTTTGGATTGCCTCTCCTGATCGCTCCGCAGAGGCCTGTGCTCAGCCAGTCGTGGCTTTCCGGGAACATTTCCGAGACGGATCTCGTTGTCGCTCGGCTCAATGCCGGCTCTTTTCCGAGTGCCGGCACGCCCTTCGCCTCAGCTTTGCCTTCAGGAACACCATCAGCGACCCAATTGGCGGCACTCTTGACAGATGCGACCATGGAGCCGGCAGGCGAGACATCGGTGTTCTCGAAGTCTGTTCCTGCTTTTGCGGAATGGGCACGACAATTTATGGCCGCCCGATCAGGTTTGGATGCCCCTCTCCGGGGTCTATCCGACCGTTCTCCTGGTTCCGACATTAAGGGTTTAGAGTTCGACCAGTTTTGGGCAACCAAATGGGCCGCGCGCCTTGATGGGGCTGTGAAAGATGCCGTTTACACCGTTCAATCTAATGCAATTTTTCGATATCAGCTGTCCTATGAAGCGGCGGGAGCCCGCCTAGAGCCGTCGCTTGCCCATTTTGTAGAGACCATGCCACCTCAAACGACGGTACGCGATCTGCAGATGTCGCTTGCGATGCGAATGGGATCAGATCGCACAAGCGATGGCAGGTCCGAACCTCAAGGGTCGTCCTCGGGTGGCTTTGGGGGTAATAATCACCCACCCACTTCCTTCTTGTTTTCGTCAACGCTGAATTCGTCTTCCGGCCCAGCGGGGCTCGCACCCGATCCGCTCGATGCGTCGCAGCCGGACTTTGATCAGTTGGATCTCATGCAAAAAGACTGGGAGAAAAAACTGTCTGAACGCATCGGGCGGGCGATTGCCGATGGGCTAGATGAGATTGAACTCGAAATGAACCCGCGAAATTTGGGCCGTGTCCATGTTCAATTGAATTTAGATGGACAAGAGGTTCGCGTGCGGCTACTTGCTGATAATGGGCTCGCGGCCAATCTTTTGAATGATAGTGAGCACCGCCTTCACCAGCAGATGGAATCGATGGGGATGCGGCTATCTTATTTTTACTCCGGTCAAGATCGATCGAGTGGCGGTCAGTCTGGTCATCCGAGAAATGGCTCAGCGTCCTCAAAGTTACAAAAGCAAGTGGAGGGAACTGGCCAGGAAACAGAGGATTTGGTAAAAACGGCACGGAATGTGCATTCCTACGGAATAAATGTAACCGCATAGAATTCTATGCAGCAGTAAATGTGAGAGTTTTCAATGGCAGATGAAGCTGAAGAAAATA
>CBFIIU010000019.1:2393-7406 GCA_965662735.1 Alphaproteobacteria bacterium | reverse complement strand
GTGAAGAGGGTGGCATTTCAAAAAATGTGAAAGCCGTTCCAGATGTTGAAACCTTTCAAACCACCTATTACGAATTTTCAGGAAATTTGACGACCAACCTGAAGAATTCGCGCAAATTCTTACAAGTTTCCATCGGTGTATCCACGCAATATGATGACACTGTCATGGCCAATGTTGATACGCACCAAGTGGCTTTACGATCAGAGATCTTGGGCATTATGAGCGAATTCACAGCGGAAGATATCCAAGGGATTGAAGGGCGCAATAAATTGGCCTTAGCCATCCGCGATGCCATTAATGCAAAACTCGAAGAGGTCGAAGGCTTCGGCGGCGTCGAGCATGTGCATTTCACTTCCTTTGTGCTGCAATAACTGGTCGGGGCGGGAATGACGTCTTCGCGAAAACTATCGACCGAAGAGGTCAGTGCCCTCATCGAGGGGTTGGAAGAGCGTGGCCCGCAAGGCTCGGCTCCCATTGATCTATCCGAGTCCGTCGATGTTCGCCCGTTTTCCTTTGGATCGGATGATTTATCCGTATTAGGCGATTATTATGCCTTACGGATGATCAATGAACGGTTTGCCCGTCATTCGCGCGCGACATTTTTACCGATGCTGCGAATTCAACCCCGTATTTCATCATTTCCGCCTGAGGTGAAAACCTTTGATGAATATTGCGAGGGTATTGAAGGCTTTATGAGCCTCACCACGGTACGGATCGATGAGCTGCGCGGGTCAATGATGATGACAATGGCTCCGAGCTTTATCTCAATATTGACGAACTCATATTATGGCGGAAATGTTATTTCCATCGATAGCAAGAAAAGCGAGTTTACGGCTACGGAAGAACGCGTCATTGAATTGGTGACAAATGGCCTGTGCCGGACGCTCGAAACCTCATGGCGCGATTTAATGCGTGTGAATATGCATGAAATCGGTCGTGAAGTGAATCCGCAATTTGCCTCCTTTGTGGATGGCGGGGACTTGGTCATTATTTGCTCTTTTGTGGTGCAGCTCCCTAATTTCGATCCTGCGACCTTCGATATTATTTATCCGTTGCAAACCCTCAAGCCCATTGCGTCGCAATTGCGTTCACGGGTGCAGTCTGAGATTGCTGAGGAGGATGCCAGCTGGCGCGATCGGTTGGAGCACGCTGTTCTCAGCATTCCTCTTCATTTATCTGCACAGTTAGGCACACCGACGGTTCCGCTGACGAAGCTGATTTATCTGCAACCGGGTGATGTCGTGCCAATGACGCTGAATGATAATGTTGAACTATTTCTTGAAGAACAGCCTTTTTATGAAGGTGAAATGGGCGAAGTGGGCGGCCAGGCCGCAATTAATTTACTGCGACGCATGGAACTGGATGCGTAATAAGGGGATCGATAATGTCTGAAGAAGATCAAATGGACGAAACCGCAGCAACGGCAGCAACATCTGGCAGAAGCGATCGTGTGGGTGTCGAAAATCTGCGCGTTCTCGAGAATATTGATGTGACCCTCACTGTCGTGGTGGGGAATGCCGAAATTAAGATTCGCGATTTGCTCAGGCTGAACGAAGGCTCGGTGATTGAGCTCGACCGGTTGGCTGGAGATCCGCTGGATATTATGGCGAACGGGACCATGATTGCCCGCGGCGAGGTGGTGATGGTTGGTGAACGCTTTGGCATTCGCTTCACAGAGATCGTTGATCCGGAAAAGCGCGTCGAAAACCTTTAGCTCTGTTATAGCGCTGTTATAGCTCTGTCAGAAAACTGACAATCTAACGCGCTTTTTGGGCGGTGGCGGTCAAACCCCAGCTTGGGTACGGATGAGACCACGCCACGTATTAAAAAATACAATAATAACAATACATTAAATTTTATTATCCACCCCAACCAGTTTGGCACTCTTTTTGCCTCTGTATCCCCAGAGGTTGAGGAGAGGTTTGTCAATGCACACGATTTCTACATTCCAAGTGATCACCGTCGTTCTGTTCTTGGGAACGATGTTGGGCTTGTTGGTTCTAATCAAACGCCACAAGGAGCCCCTAACGCGGGCCTTGCATGCTGAACGGCGCGCCCAAATTGTGAGTGATTTACGGTTAGGTGTTCAAGAACGTCTCCAAATTGTTCGTATCGATACCATTGATTACGTGGTGATTACGGGAAAAGGCGTGCAGCCAGTTTTCCATGCGCTGCCTCCCCAAGCGGCAACGTCCATCGATCAAGACAATGCAACGATGTCACACGCTCCTCAGCGTGCGCCGCAGCTTGCGGGAGCCCGCCAATGACCCGATTGAACTCCCAAATTCTATCCCGCGTGACCTGGATTGGCGGCCTTGTGGTCGCTTTATCGATCACCGCAACAGTGCCGAGTGTTGCCCAGAATATCGTCACAAATATCGGCGCTGGCTTGCCGGCTGTGACAACTGTTTCGGATGCAGCGGGCGGAACCACTTATTCGCTATCATTGCAAATTCTCGCACTGATGGCAGCGCTGACGATTTTGCCGTCTTTAGTTCTCGGTATGACGTCGTTTACCCGAATTATTATCGTTTTGTCGATATTGCGGCAGGCAATGGGCACTCAGCAAACCCCTCCAAACCAAGTGCTCATTGCCATCGCATTATTTTTGTCCCTCTTCATCATGACCCCAACGCTTACTGCGGTCTATGAAGACTCTGTCTCGCCCTATCTTGATGGCACCATGCCAGCAGAAACGGCCATGACCACGGGGGCCGATATTATGAAAAACTTTATGGTCAAAAATACACGCGAGAAAGAGCTCACCCTATTTGCCGATCTTGCCGGGGATACGGCCTATGAAACCACGTCGGACGTGCCGCTTACGGTTCTTTTGCCAGCTTTTATCACGTCGGAGCTGAAGACGGCTTTTCAAATCGGTTTCCTTTTATTCTTGCCATTTCTGGTCATTGATATGGTGATTGCCTCCATTTTGATGTCGCTCGGTATGATGATGTTGAGCCCGATGCTGGTGGCTTTGCCTTTTAAACTTCTTCTCTTTGTCCTCGTCGATGGATGGGCCATGACCGTTGGGTCATTGGTAGCCACCTATCAAGCTATTTAGGAGCCGACCGTGGAATTTGATACAAATGTAGAATTTCTTCGCCAAGCTTTTTGGCAAATCCTTTTGGCAGCAGGGCCAATTTTGGGCGTTGCCCTGGCGATCGGTCTTTTAATTGGGATCATTCAAGCAGCGACTTCTATTAACGAGATGACCCTGAGTTTCGTGCCCAAGCTGGTTTTGGTTCTGGGCACCTTTGGCCTGCTCGCAAATTTTATTCTGCTGTCTTTAACCGATTATTTCGCTTTCATTTTCGACACCATTCAACATTTGAACTGAGCCGTTCATGGACAGCCCCAACGTCATTTTGCCTGGTATTGAGCTCAACCTCCTGATCGAGCAGTTGACGCAATATTTTGTAGCATCCTTGCGAATGAGTGCCTTTATGATCGCGGCGCCGTTTTTTGGGACGCGTTATGTGATGCCTCAGGTGCGCATCATACTGGGCATGGTGTTGACGGTTTTAATCGCCACCATCACACCGCTGCCAGATAGTGAGTTGATCGGGTCGCCCATGGGCATTGCGCTTATTTTTAAAGAGATCGCGATTGGGCTGTCAGCCGGAATGATCATGAATATTTGGTTTTCGGCGGTTGGTTTGGCGGGCGAGAAAATCGCCGCGACCTCGGGCTTAGGTTTTGCCGCTCAAGTTGACCCCGACTCGGGTGGTCAGACCCCGGTTATTAGTCAGCTCTTAACGCTTTTCTTGATCGTGAGCTTTCTTGCGTTGGATGGACATTTGGTGATCATCGCGATGATGATGCGTTCCTTTGAGCTGTCCCCCATTGATCAGATTCCCTCTTTGACAGTGTTCATTGAGGGCGGGATTGCAGCCGCAGGGTGGATGTTTCTCGCGGCCAGTATGATCATGCTACCCATCGCGGCGCTGATGTTGATGATTAATGTTAGCATTGGTGTGATTACGCGTTCCGCACCCCAATTGAATTTATTTTCATTCGGCTTTCCGATCTCGATGATCGGCATTTTTATCATTTTGTTCATGTCCACGTCAGTGCTCGGCTATGCCTTCACGGATCTGATCGAGGCGACATTGGGCGACATTGAATCGTTACTCGGAGGTCTCGCCAATGGCTGAAGAATCCGGCGACGGTCAGGAGAAAACCGAAGAACCGTCCCAGCGAAAGCTGGACAAAGCGAAAGAAGATGGCAAGGTCGTCTCCTCAAAAGAGATGTTTGTTTTCACGACGCTGTTCGGCGGTCTGTTAATTTTAATGGCCATGATCAATTATGGTCGTGATCTGTTAATGCATTGGTCGGGTCTTTTTTCAATCGCTCCATATTCCGAGCTCGATACATTGCTCTCTCTCAATTTCCGAGAAGGCGTTTTATTTATCATTCAAATGACCCTGATTTTCGGGGTTCCGCTCATGGTCATTGTGCTGGCGACGCAGGCGGCGGTGGGTGGATTTGTGTTTGCGCCAAAAGCCATGTCGTTTAAAGGCAGCCGGATTAACCCGATATCGGGGTTGAAGCGCATGTTCTCAATGAAATCATTGGTCGAACTCGGAAAATCAATCCTAAAAGTGGTCCTGCTGTTCGGGATTGGTTTTGTAGTTATTCGTTATGTGATGCCGCAAGCCATTCGGATGCCCGATTTATCCTTGGCGGCGGCGCTCGGCTTATTTCAAGCCTATATTCCGCAACTGATCGGCGCCATGTTGATCGCGCTCTTGGTGATTGCCGCCATCGACTATGCATGGCAACGCCATAGTTTCATGCAAGAGATGCGGATGAGCCGGCAAGACCAGAAAGATGAATATAAGCAAACAGAGGGCTCGCCGGAGGTCAAATCGAAAATTCGGCGTATGCAAATGGAAGCCAGCCAGCGCGCCTCGGCTCAGCGTGAGGCGCTCGATCAAGTGCCTGAGGCGACGGCCGTCATTACCAACCCAACCCATTTTGCAGTGGCATTGAAATATGATGTCGGCTCG
>CBFIIU010000019.1:0-2295 GCA_965662735.1 Alphaproteobacteria bacterium | reverse complement strand
CGATCAAGTGCCTGAGGCGACGGCCGTCATTACCAACCCAACCCATTTTGCAGTGGCATTGAAATATGATGTCGGCTCACCCGGGGCGCCGATCATTTTGGCAATGGGGCGTGGCCACATGGCACAACAAATCATTGAGCGTGCACAACAGGCGCAGGTCACCGTGTTCCGAAGCCCCTTATTGGCACGGGCGCTCTATTATACAGGTGATCTGGGTCAGGAAATATCGGAGCGTCTTTATAATGCGGTCGCCGTTGTGCTGGCTTATATTTTCCGCGTTGATCAAGGAGACCAAATCGAGCAACCTGATTTTGAGCTACCCGACGATCTGAAATTCGATGAAACGGGTCGTCTGCTGGGAGAGGCGAATGGCTAAGTATGACAAGAAATATCAGCAATCCCTGGGCGAGATGATCAGCTCGGTGACGTTTGTCGCAATGGGCATTTATTTTTTGCTGATCGGTTTTGGCTTTTGGTATGACGCCGACATATGGCGGGCCATCGGCGTTTGGTTTTGCTCCGCAGTTATGATGGCCGCAGGGTTTCGCTTCACGCTGGCACGCTGGTACTATCTTTTGCGGAGATCATAATGGCCAATGATCCGCGTCTCACCTGCCAGCAATGTCGCTATCTCTTTGTCACCCATGACCGCCATAAACCTTGGGGATGCCGTATTTTTGGGTTCAAGTCACCCTATCTGCCGGGGCAGGTCGTAGCGACCACTTCTGGCACGAAATGTGCAAACTATTTACGACGAAATGCGCCCTCTGAGGGGCCACAAATTGAAAAACCAAAGGGAATTTGGGCATGACACAAGATATTGATGCTGTGCAGGAGAGTGTAAAGCTTGCCTTAGATGCGGCCGAAGCGGCTGCGGATGTCACGGCAGAGTATAATAAGCTCAGAAACGAAAATCAGAAACTCGTTCAGTCGGTCTCGGCCGTCTACAAACATGCACGCACCGTTGCTATTGTGGCCGGCGTTGCTGTGAGCGCGGTCTTAATTCTCGCAATGGCCATGCATTTTCGTTCAGTCGGTTCGTTGGAAACCATCGCAAAGACCAGCCGCGAAGCATTGGTTGTCTTTGCCGAAAATGTCGATGACATGAACAAATCGGTCAAGCAATTGCAGCAGACTTTGGTCAAGCAAGAAGAGCTGCTGGATATTAATCGTACTTTAAAAGACGAAATCGTCGCGCTGCGTGAAACCAGCGATAAACCCTTTATAGCCTTGGATGAGAAAATGAACGCATCATTTGCACAAATTCAAAAAGATAATGAGCGCCTTGAAAAAGAGATTCAAGCGCAACTCGGTAAAGTGTCAGCGCGGTTGGAAGCGTCGCAAAAAGCGTCAGCTGATCGTATCGTGAAATCGACCACTTCCGTCCAATCCGAAAATCGGAAGGGCAGTGAGGCCACAGCCGGCCTTTCCAAGGCAATTGATGCCGTGGCGGCTATGCAAAAGCGCACGCTTGAACACCTTCAAACCTTGGTTCAAGAGAATGCCCGTCTGATGACGGCCATTCAGGAAAATGCGCGTCAAATTACCTATCCGTAACCCGCGTGAACTGAACCTTTTCAGTCGCCCTTAGTCGAGAGCCCCATGTCACAAACGCTCACGGATCCATCAGCCCCTGAAACAATTGGCGTAGCCTCGCCAATGGCTGAGGCAATGTCCGGGACAATACCCGGGACACTGTCCGAGACAGTGCCTGGGGAAGAGAGGATCGCAGCTAACACGCGTGCAGATGGCGATCTCGATGTAACCGGCGATGAAGCCCTCGGGGCGGCCCTGTCGCGCAAAACCCTTTTGCGTGTGCGCGGGCTTGGACGTCGTTCGCGCGCAATTGGTTTGCGCCTTCGGGTCGGCGATATTATCGTGGCGGTGAATGGCGAGGTGTTTCATGGAAATCCTGGAGAATTGTCTGATCGCCTATTCATTCAGCCTATGGACGACGAGGACTATGATGATGAGCCGCAAGGCGAGCGTGTCGAGCGCCATGTCGTGACCATATCGCGCGGCGGCGTTTTCTTTGAGGTCTTCACATATGGCCCCTTGGGCGGCGATCTTGATTTTGTACTGCCGGAAGAAAGTCGGGAGATCATAGCGCAGTTTGAGACGCGTCCTGCGCTCAAGCTCGATGAACTCAAAGCCTTTGAAGTGTATCGCGACATAAACCGTCACTGCTCAATGTTCGAACAAGTTGAGAGCGCGACAGCAACGATCACGCCTGTCCTATGGCTGTTGGAGCGGCGCATGTGGGAGCCGCTAATGGCAACCCTGTCAATCTATGGT
>CBFIIU010000018.1:30322-36483 GCA_965662735.1 Alphaproteobacteria bacterium | reverse complement strand
TTCAATGCGTCATCAAAAGACAAGCAAATATCAGTATCTTTTAGGGTGCCATTCTCAAAGTTTTCCTTGAATTGATGGGCACCCAAAATTGAGTAGTGCTGGTTTAACCAATCAATTATTTGGATGAAATCAGAGGAGCTTAAACTGCCTTGAGCAGGCAAGTGTTTTTTATTATGAAAGTGGTGAAACATCACTGAATGAGTTGTCTTATACATCTTGTATCAATACCTCAAACTAATCATTGTATTGTAGCACTTATTTGGTTTATTGCCTCATTCGACAGCCCCACATATGGGCACGAGAGCGGATTAAATCCATCACAGGGTGCGGGCGGATCTACCTCAGCCCTACTTCAGCGCGCGTCAGCTCCGTCTTGTGTCCTATTTCACTCAACTTTATCTCAGGCCCATTTCAGATTGAGTGAAAGATCATCCCTAGTCCAGCGTAGTCCCATTGGGACGCGACGCATGTCGGTTAATAATTAATTTCGATTTCGATGCGGCGGTTTTTGCTGCGCCCTTGGGGAGTTTTGTTATCGGCAACCGGCTTCGACTCGCCGAAGCTGATGGCCTGCATACGACCGCTTTTAATCTTGCCGGTGCTCTCAAGCGCCTGCACGACACTTGCGGAACGCGCCGCGGC
This sequence comes from Alphaproteobacteria bacterium, assembly GCA_965662735.1. Classification (GTDB taxonomy): domain Bacteria; phylum Pseudomonadota; class Alphaproteobacteria; order RS24; family RS24; genus JAYODZ01. Next base: position 35,841 of record CBFIIU010000018.1, on the reverse strand, counting down.
TAAATCCCAATTGTCGCGATATTGTGACCCAAAGACCAGAGGCACATCATCTGTATGTCCGGAGACGTTAATGCGGCTTGAGCCTTTCGCATTGACTTGCGCAATCTGATCCATAATCGCAATGGCTTGAGGTGTCAGTGTGGCCGAGCCAGACCGGAACGCGCCGCCCGAGCCGACAGTAACAATCACGCGATCCTCCTCGCGCTGAACGTCCACGAGGCCCTGGCCAATTTCTTGCTTCAAGGCAACTTTCAACTCGTCTTCCGCGATGACAGCTTTCTCAATCCGATCGCCTTTGGATGTTTGGTTGCCATCAACACCGGCGCCTCCTTTGACTTGTTCTTGTTGCTGTTGCGACATTGCCTCGGCAAATTTGGCAAGCTGCTGTTCAAGGCCGCCAAACAAAACTTCTTGCTCGGATTTACCGGCGGCTTTTTTCACTTGCTCAATCGCATCGAGCGTTTGTTGCAACATTTCCGGCAAATCTTTTTCAGGCGCTTGGCTGTTGGTAAAGTTCACAACAACCTTCTCTCCCAGCATTTCAATTTCCACATCACCCCGGGCAATCGCTTCTTCGAGCGCTTTCACCATGTCCTCAGACTGCTCATTACTGCCATCATCATCCTTGGTTTTATTTTGCGTCTCAAGGCGAGGCTGGTTGAGCTGGGTTGTTTGTTGCGTCATCTCGTCGGTAACGGATGGGCTGGGCGATGGGCTGAAATTCATCGAGATCACGGTCGTCCCCATTGGTTGTTCAACCACCGGGGTGATCCGTTGCACGCCGAAGGCATTTTTCAATGAACCAGAAATTTGTTTAAACTTAGGAACGTTAAATTCGGCAAATGACAAAATCAGAACGAAGAACGCCATCAATAGTGTGGCCATGTCGGCGAATGTTGCCATCCATGCTGGCGCACCAACAGGCGGGCAGGTGGGGCATTCTTCGCATACGTGCTCTTCTTCTGCTTCTTCTGCCATGATATCTCTCTATCCGATGCCGATCATGCCGCTGGCTTATTCGCTGGCCTATTGCCGGCCTTAGGCTGCCGCTAATGCTTCTTGAAGTTTCGGAGGCAAGTTTGCGACCATTTGATCTTGAATATTCCGGGGTGACTCGCCTCGGGCAATATTACGCAGACCCAAGACAACCATCTCGCGATAGACCACTTCATAATCGGTATAGCCTTCGAGTTTGGTGATCATCGGTGCGAACAACACGTTCGCGATATACGCGCCGTAAAGTGTCGTCAACAACGCCACCGCCATTGCCGGGCCGATCGCTTTCGGGTCGGCCATATTACCAAGCATCAACACCAAGCCAATAAGGGTTCCGATCATGCCCATGGCCGGCCCAATATCCACCCAAGCTTTCAACACACCACAATTAGTGGCATGGCGCGCCTTCATCGCTGTGATTTCTTGATTCAATTGCGAGGTCAACTTCGCTTCGTCAGCGCCATCGACCAGCATTTGCATGCCTTTGGCAAAAAACTTATCGGGCACTTCTTGGCCTTCCAAGGCCATCATGCCATCTTTCCGCGCGATACCGGCAAGTTCAACCATGCGCTCCACAAGTTCTTCTTGTTTTTTGATGGGCGGCAGGAATACTTTCCCCATTGCGCCAAAGCTGCCCAGAAATGTTCCGAGCGGGGTGGTTGCCATAACGGCAAAAAACGTACCGCCGAACACAATCAAGAGCGACGGAACGTCAATAAATGGCCCGACGCCGCCCCCTGAAATCATGGCGGCGACAATAAAGCCGTTGGCTCCTAAAAATCCGAGTAAAGACGCAATATCCATTGGTTAATCCACGCTACTAACTATTTTGTATGATCAAGAATGCAAGTTTGATACCAGTTTTGAACCGATTAACGTAAAATAAAGAGATCTCACTGCATAAGTTGACCATAGCAAAAAGAATAGAAAATTTCTATCCTAGAAGATAAGAAAGGATAATCGTGACACTCATGCATATATTTCCGTCTCATCTCTTCATAAGGAAATCAGTTCGTGGCGGGCTTTTAGCGCTCGGCGTATTCTTCGCACCCTATTCAGCTCTGGCAGGTGATACATTCATCATCAGCGATCATTTTGTGATCGATATCAGCCAAGGGCTCGAATGGCGGCGATGTAGTCTCGGCCAAGACTGGGATGGGGCGCAATGTCGGGGCAAGGTTGGGCATTATTCTGTGCCTATGGCTGAAGAAATTTTGGCTGAGATGAATGAAAGCGATGGCACGTCCTGGCGTCTGCCCACACGTGATGAGCTGGAGGGGTTGGTCTGCGAGAGCTGTGAGATCCCCAAGATTGATACCGAGGCTTTCCCTCAAACGTCGCCCGAGCCGTATTGGACGGGGGAAGCCAATTTATATGCCTCCAGTCATAACTGGTCGGTTAATTTTTATACAGGCCATAGCTATGGACGGTTTTTCCCTAATCAGGAGCTGGCAGTCCGCCCTGTCCGGTCGAGAGGCTCGTCGGAAGATCGCTGAGCGAATGCTAGGGGCGCTGCTCGACGGAAGAGCGCTGAGCACGCAGCTCAAACCAAACTTTAACACCCGCAATGAGCGCGAGCAGGCAAATGACCCCAATCGCGAAATGCATGGGCGTGAGCTCAGAAATAACCTGCAGTGCATCACCTGCGGCCAGGCCCAGCATGGCAATCGCCAAAACACACATTAAAAAATAGCGGATATAGAGGCAGCGGACGCAAACAGGTGCCTCACCATTGACTTCGTCGGCACTCACCTTGGTCTTACTCAAAATCATCTGTGTACTCTCGTTGCACGCTCTAATGCGTCGCTCCCGCAAATCTAATGCCAAATCGGGGTATCTGTACAGAAGACCTGTCCATTTTTTGACACGCTTCTAAAACGGCTAATTCGGATTTCATTAACAATATGATTTCATTGATTAATTGTCAAAAAAACCTGACACAGGGTGACGTCAAATTGTTTTTTTGCACCGGCTGGGAGGATCCGACAATTTAGCATCACGCCACAAACAAGGGGAGGGCGTTATGCAGTTAAACCAATCTGTTCGGCTCAAGCAAAAGCAAAGCATGGTGATGACGCCACGTTTGCAACAGGCGATCCGCATGTTGCAAATGTCGAATATCGATCTGGCGGCTTATCTCGAAGATCAAGCGCTCGAAAATCCATTTTTGGATTTGGCCGATCAAAAAAATGAAGCGGCTGAGACGCGTACCGAAAAAGCGAGCGATCAAGAAGCACTGGATAAAGCGCTGGAAAATGGCACGGGTCTAAAAGATGATCCGGGCGCCGCCGGCGATTATGATAATCGCCTAGAGAGCGGCGAAAGTGATGCGGTTTGGCGTGCTGAGTTAACCCAATCCTCCTCCGGTTCCGATTGGGACATGATCGCCATGAATATTGCGGATCGACGTGGGTCGCTTTATGCCCATGTGCAAGATCAGATGGCGCTTATTTTACTCGATAGCCGCGATCGCATCTTGGCGCAGCCACTGATTGAGGCCTTGCTGCCATCTGGATGGCTGGGCCGTGAGTTAAAGGACATTGCGGATGAGCATGGATGTCGTGTTGAGGAGCTTGAACGCGTGCTCGGTCAGCTGCAAACCATGGAACCGTCTGGGTTATTCGCTCGGAATTTGTCGGAGTGCTTAACCCTTCAAGCCGCAGATCAAAATTTATTAACGCCCATGCTCGAGACATTCTTGGCGCATCTGCCCCTATTGGCCAGTGGCGAGTTGCGGACGCTTCAACGCAAATGCGCTTGCTCGCCGGAAGATTTGCAAAATATGCTCCGTCTCATCCGCAGCTTCAACCCAAAGCCAGGCGAAGAGTTTATGTTTGGCGATGATATGATCAATACGCCAGACTTAATCACCTATAAAGGAAAAGAGGGTTGGGTTGTTGAGTTGAACCATTCAACGCTTCCCGCAATCACCATAAATGAAAAATATGCCGAGGAATTGGCTAAAAAGAAGGCCGCGCGCGAAGCAGAAGAATTCACTCAAAATGCGCTTTCATCAGCACGGTGGTTAAAACGGGCCCTTGAACAACGAAATGCCACCACCTTAACGATTTCTGCCGAGATCGTTCGTCGTCAACAAGACTTTCTCGAAAATGGTATTGATGCGCTGAAACCCTTACTGCTGCGCGATGTGGCCTCTGCTATTGGCATGCATGAAAGCACGGTCAGCCGTGTGACGACAGGATTAATGATCACCACCCCCCGGGGCAGCTTTTCTTTAAAAGCATTTTTCAGCACCGCATTGGCCAATAATGATGAGGATGATGACGATATGGCCTCAACGGCATCTGTGCGCAATATGATCAGTAAGCTGGTTGCGGCGGAAGATCCACGTCGGCCGCTGAGCGATGAACTTATCGCCGAAAAAGTGAGCCGTCAGGGGATCAAGCTCGCCCGCCGAACGGTGGCTAAATATCGGCAAATGCTCAAAATCCCATCATCAGCCGAGCGCCGCCGTCGGGCAAAACTCAACCAACTGACACGATAGATATCGCATAAATAAAAAACGCCGCGAGATGCGGCGTTTTTTCTAGGCACAACAAGCCGAGATTAGGCGTTCATCGTTGGTGCCAGTGGCGGTCCAATAAAATCATCGGGAAGACCAAAGCGTAGAGGATCGCAAAACGATGCAAGCGGCGTTGTAAATGTCGCTTCGACGGTTCCATTTTCGTCGAAAAACACGCATTCGATTGCCGGCTCAAGCTCGGTCGTTTGGCTTGCATAAGCGTGGTTAGTCCGGTCCATAATTAATCCTTCTTCAAACATTAGACGCTAAGTCGTTGGTTGGAATGGACCTAGCTGTCCTGACGTAAGAAGAGTGCAGTTTTTGTGCCAGTGCTCCGTATCTGAGTAACTTTGTAGAAAATGAGTTTTATCGGCGGATCTTGGTTCTTGAGAATATTGACAGCTCGCAGGGCTGGATAGACCGTAGGGGATGCAATAGGAGTGAAATTAATGAAGGCCCTGGTCAAAGTTTTGATTGTTCTACTAGCGGTGCAATCGGCACCGGTTGGCGCGTGTTACGCATGCGAGATTATGCACTCCGAAATTGTGCACTCCGAAAGGGAGCCGTACGCCGACCATCCTGACGACACTCTAACAATTCTGCATTTCCAAGGTTCACAGAATAGTCACACTTCCGAAAGTTCGTCAGTGCTTTTCGTGGAGCCATCTGCACCCCATCATCAAAACATAAACACCATGGACAGCGAGGATAGAACGCCGTCAAATAAATCGCGCGGGCTCGGCTGCCGCCGTCCACTCTAGGCGCACAGCTTCGCCAGCTCAGAAATGAAGGCACGGGGACGCGGATCCATTTCATCGATCCGCGCACGGACACGCTCTGCTGGAAAAACCCGAATATCGGTAATGCCGCGAGCAATCGCCGACACGCTCCAGCACTCATCCGCCAGCACCTCGGGAATGCCAATTAATTCATTCTGACTATACCGACGAAGCGGTGTGTCATCGAGCAAATCAACAATGAGCAAAGACCCGCGTTCGAC
>CBFIIU010000018.1:12307-30224 GCA_965662735.1 Alphaproteobacteria bacterium | reverse complement strand
GTCGCGAAGTGCTGTTGCGGCCAGGCTTGCTGGAACTCTCCAATAATATCAAGTGCTCTCATCTGACATCCCCGTGTCTATAAGGACGACACAGGAGACAGATTTTTAGGAATTTCGAAAATAAAATCAGTCGGGTTTGGCATCCCTCTCGGAGACAACCGCAATAATTGCTCTTGCGTAATCTTCGGAGAGATTAAAGCGTCGGCGGAGCGCTTCAATTTTGTCATTTTCCTCTTCGCTGATCACCCCATCGCTTAACGCATCAGTGATTTCGGCTTCAAAAATCGCGCGCTGGCGACCAAGCTGACTGGCGAAAGCATTGGCAATAATACCCGTCATCAAAGCAACGGTGCACACGCCCATAAGGGCTGTCATGGCGCCAATAATCTTGCCCAGTGGGGTCACCGGGGAAACGTCGCCATATCCCACAGTGGTGAGGGTGATGAGGGCCCACCACATGGCCTCTGGAATAGAAGAGAATGTGTCGGGTTGCGCCTCTTGCTCAGCAAGATACATGAGGGCACTCGCAATGAATAAAGCAATGGTGAATAAGTAGAGCGCGGCCATAAATGAGCGCCGCTCTTCATATATTGCCGAGAACAGATCTTCGAGCGCTGAAGAATAGTTTGAAATCTTGAATAAACGGAGCAGCCGTATGACCCGCACCCACCTCAAATCCATATTGCCCACGACCAAGGACAGAATACTGGGCAATATGGCGATCAAGTCCACTAAGCCATTAAAGCTGAAAATATATTCGAGCCTGCGGCCGAGAGATGTCGTGTATTTGCTGGTTTCCCTGACTGCACTCGACCAAACGCGCAGGAGATATTCAATGCCGAATATCAAGGTTGAAACAATTTCAAACCCTTGAAAGTAAACGTGGTAGGGAATGCCAATGCTATCCACCGACTCTAGGCTAATCGCGATCACATTTGCGACAATCAAAAGAGCCAAAAGATTATCGACACGGCGGCTCACCAAGTCATCGACCCGACCTCGGTCGAGTATTTCCATAACTCGTTTCTTTAGTTGAACTTGGCGCGACACTGACACAACACTCCCTCAACACTGCCTCAATGTGCATAAACTAAGGGGTTAGTTCGGCACGCACAAGCTCTGAAGGAGATCAAGATTTGAGGGCTGACGATTTGAGGGCCCAAGATTTCAGACCGAGCCGCTTACTCGCTTCCAAACATGTCTTGGTTAATTTCGACCGTCTCAATACATTGGTCCATAAACGCCATGGTTGCAGCGCGGCCCTGCAGTTGAAAAAGACGCATAGCCGCGAAACGGCCGGCGGCAAAAGCAATCGCAGCCGGGTCACGATGTTCAGCTGTCAAGCGATCCAATACGCCCTCAACCGTGTCGCGGATGGTTTCAAGGCGCTTAATTTCTCGGGGGGACAGGCGGGTCGGTTCCGGAGCGATGCAGTTTTGTGTTTCTCGATAGTGAGAAAAATCGATAATATTGCTGTCCATGATATGCTCCGATGAGTGGGTTATCTCTATCAACGACGAAACCCCCCAAATTTTAGCGGCCCGCCCCAAATTTCCCAAAATTGTGGGGCGTTAACACCGGCATGGCGGTTCTGCTAAGCCGATCAGCTGATAAAAAGCGTAGGGGAGACCGGTGCGATCAGACTTGCAAAAATATCCACCTGTGCTAAATCATCGCCAGTTCGGCGGAGTAGCTCAGCTGGTTAGAGCAGCGGAATCATAATCCGCGTGTCGGGGGTTCGAGTCCCTCCTCCGCTACCAACTCCGTCGGAATTTCCACTTCATTACTGACGACTTTTCTGCTCAGCCTTCGGCGTGCGCGTGCGCTTGCTTAAGGTCTGCGGGCAAGGCCTGAAGGCAGGGGGTGAGGGGCAGGAAAATCATATAATCTCTGTTTTTTGTCGCTCGTGGTTTTGCCTATAGCGAGACGGGTGTAGCTGGAGGAACAGTCGCCCAGTTCAAGTTTTGTAATCACCTATGGATAAATTGCTTAGAACTGTGGTACCCGAGGGACATCATATTATAATCGCTAAGACGTAAAGGACGAGCCTAAGGGGTGATATAACATGACCGATCTTCCTCTCGCGATTGATTTGGCGCGAGCGCAATTTGCCTTCACCGTATCTTTCCATATCATCTTTCCAGCATTTTCAATTGGGCTTGCATCCTATTTGGCCGTCTTGGAGGCGCTTTGGCTTAAAACCGGCCAGCAGGTCTATATGGACCTTTTCCAATATTGGATAAAAATATTTGCCCTTGCCTTCGGCATGGGGGTCGTCTCCGGCATTGTCATGAGCTATCAGTTTGGCACAAATTGGTCGGTCTTCTCAGATCGCACTGGCCCTGTGCTCGGTCCTTTAATGGGGTATGAGGTTTTATCGGCCTTCTTCCTTGAGGCTGGGTTTTTGGGCGTCATGTTGTTTGGTATGAACAAGGTCGGACGAGGGCTGCATTTCTTTGCCACATTGATGGTTGCGGTGGGAACCTTGTTCTCGGCGTTCTGGATTTTATCGGTCAATAGTTGGATGCAAACGCCCGCAGGATATGGGTTTAATGATGTCGGCCAGTTCATTCCGCTCGACTGGTGGGAGATCATCTTTAACCCGTCATTTCCCTATCGTTTGGTGCATATGGTGTTGGCGGCTTATCTCACCACGGCATTCGTCGTCGGCGGCGTGGGCGCCTTTCATTTGTTAAAAAATAAAACCAATAAGGCAGCTCAAGTGATGTTTTCGATGGCCATGTGGATGGCGGCCATTGTCGCTCCTGCGCAGATTGTGGCTGGGGATATTCATGGTCTGAATACGCTCGAACATCAGCCCGCCAAAGTGGCGGCGATGGAAGGTCATTTTGAAACCCAAAAAGGGGCGCCGCTCATCTTGTTCGGGATCCCCGATATGGTGGCCGAAGAAACAAAATATGCGGTTGAAATTCCTAAACTCGGCTCGATGATTTTGACCCATGACTGGGATGGAGAGGTCAAGGGCCTGAAAGAATGGGCGCCCGAGGATCGACCTAATGCAATGATTGTTTTTTGGTCGTTCCGCGTGATGGTCGGCATTGGCATTGCTATGATGTTGCTCGGCGTCTGGTCCCTATGGCTGCGGATCAAAGGGACGCTGTTTGATGCGCCCAAAACGTATATTTTGGCGATGCTCATGGGGCCATCCGGTTTTATCGCCGTTCTTGCGGGTTGGGTAACAACCGAAGTCGGACGTCAGCCTTACACCGTTTATGGCATTTTAAGAACTGTGGACTCCGCTTCGCCGCTCGATGCGCCAGCGGTAGCGGTTTCCTTGGCGGTCTTTGCTGGCGTCTATTTCATCGTGTTTGGGGCAGGCGTTTTTTATATCCTGCGCCTGATGCGTCAACCCCCACATGAGGGGGAAACAGGTGTGGAAACGGGGCTTCCTATTCGTGCCGCGAGCGGGATGGCGCTGCGCGAGGATCATCGACCCCAGTCAGCAGGTTAGGGGAGAGGGGTATGATATTTGATCTCGCATTGATTTGGGCCGGGCTGATTGCGATCGCCATTCTTGCCTATGTTATTTTGGATGGCTTCGACCTTGGGATTGGCATTTTGTTCCCCTTGCTCCGCGGCGAACAGCAACGCGATCAAGCTGTCAACACTGTGGCCCCTGTATGGGATGGCAATGAGACATGGCTCATTTTGGGCGGCGGCGGGCTTTTCGCTGTCTTTCCCCTTGCTTATGCCATTATTTTACCGGCCCTTTATGCGCCCATTATTGCCATGCTCATTGGTCTTATTTTCCGCGGTGTGGCGTTTGAGTTCCGGTGGCGTACCGTGCGTTGGAAGCCCCTCTGGGACGCCTCCTTTTTTGGCGGATCAATATGTGCCGCACTGTCGCAAGGCATTATTCTTGGCGCCTTGATCCAAGGGATCAATGTTTCGGGGCGGGCTTATGCTGGCGGTTGGTGGGATTGGTTGACGCCCTTTAGCCTGATGTGCGGCATTGCTTTGGTGGTGGGTTATGCGTTGCTTGGGGCCTGCTGGCTGATTATGAAGACCGATAAGGAACTGAATGGCCGGGCCTATAATCTCGCTTGGGTTCTGATGATGGCCATGGCCATCGTGATGGGCATTGTGAGTTTATGGACGCCGTTTCTCGATCCGAAATTCATGGCCCGTTGGTTCTCGGTTCCGTCGATTTATTATGTGAGCATCGTGCCCATACTGACCTTGGCTTTGTTTGTCGGTCTGGCCTACAACCTCAAGAAGCGACGGGATAATCTCCCCTTTGTTTTGACCCTCGGATTATTCTTCGCCAGCTATATTGGACTTGGGATTAGCATTTACCCCTATATGATCCCGCCCTCTATCACAATTTGGCAAGCGGCAGCTCCCGATGAAAGTTTGCGTTTTCTGCTGGTCGGAACGGTCATCTTATTACCGATGATTATTGGGTACACGGCGTATAGCTACTGGGTATTTTGGGGGAAAACCCGCTCCGGTGAGGGCTATCACTAATGCCGGGCACACCCGCCAAACAAATCATGGGGCAGATCATTTGGTTTGTTGGGCTGTGGGCTGCGGGCGTTCTGTGCGTCACCCTGGTCGGGGTGATGATTAAGGCCGTACTGTGAGCGTCTTACTGTGAGCGTCTTTGTTCCAAAGATCATAGGCTGAGCTCTTCTTGAGCTCGTCTCGTATTTGTCGGACAGCATTTTGGCAATCCAAAGCAGATTGGTAACAACATCTATCGCGGCGTCAAGCGGCATTGGTTGCCGCACGCGGGAATTGCTTGCTGCTCCTCAAGTAAAGGAGATAGCGGTCTAAGCACAGCATCTCTGAGGCTCGGGAGCCAAGTGAAATCCGCTCACACGTGACGACAGTGTGAGCGATCGCACGCTGAATAATCGCAGGAGTCAGTTTATTTGGAAGGGTTTTTGAGGCTCATATCCTCCTCCAAGAGAGATTTGAGGAAATCTCGAATGGAGGAGGTGGTGAGGACCTTATGTGGTCGGGACAGGGTGCTCGTAAGCAGTGGCCCGACATAGGTGGGGGGTAACCCCCCACCTAAGCTTGCTTAGAATTCGTATTTCACACCAATCGTGACGCTCCAAAGAGATACTGAACCATCTCTGGATGACGTGGTTGGGGCCGTAAACGAATTGTAGACAAATTGTGATCCATCTGCACTGAAGTCAGCATCCACAATACCATTGAGGTATGGGAAGGTTGGTCTGTTCACAACGCCCCACTCGTCATTAAGGAAGTTTCCGACATTATCCATAACGAAGAATGCTCTGGCTTTATGACCAGGTTGTGCACCCGGAAATTCCTGCTGGATCATTAAGTCAAACTTGGTGGACCAATCTGTCGTAAACGCATTTCGGGGTGCAAACCCACCTGCATATCGCGTGGCGCCCCGACTTTCCAAGAAATTGAAGAAAGCTGTTTGATCAAAATCTGCGCCAAAGACGACGTTAGGGTCATTTGCTCCTGTAGGAATATAGAGGAGCGAGTTATCCTGACCCTGATAAAATCCGTCAGTCATGCCACTACTAAAGTTTAGGCTGTATGGCCGGCCCGAATAATGTGTGCCGAAGACGGAAAACTTCGTCATATGCTCTTCTGAGAAGAGGTCAGTTTCATAATTCACCGCAAGCGTGAACCTGTCTTCGATTTCATAATTGGACCTTCCAAGCTCATCCCCATTGGGGTCGATGAAGGCACGGTTTTGGAAGTTTGAGTCACCCACGGAGCTCGTAAATGGATTAACATCTTTCGCGTCAGAGTGGGCGTAACCAAAAGTCCAGTCAAGGCCGTTTTCATATTGTTTGTTCACTGAGACAGAGAGGGTCTGAGATTCATTACCTTCGCTTGAATTCGTAAACAAATAGACCTGTTTGGAATAAGGGTTCCCGGCATCACCTCCATCGGTGTAGACAGGCTGTAGCCCATTCACGTTCAGGGATTGTACACCATCGTAACGGATAATCTTCGGGCTATCCTCACCTTTAGACACGATATAATCCGCATTGATCGTATATTCACCGCCAAGGACACTTTGTAAGGACGAGCCTTTTTCAAATTGCAGGTCAGGGCGATAAGTCAATCCAATAGACATTTTTCTCTCGGATGGAATTTCAAAATTCGGATCCAAAGCGTCCATTTGGAAGGCTGGGCGTCCTGTGCCACCAACAATGTCGTTATAGAGCTGCTCAGGGATACCATATCCAGGTCCGCAAACCGGAACACTCGCTTCACACTCCACATAAGTATAGGTGTCAATCGTTGGACCATCAGATCCTTCGACGCCGACGCCAAATTGGTCGTTAATCTCAACGCCAAACTTTTTCATGTGGTCGCCCGAATAGGTGTTGGAAATCCACACATTCGGATTACCGCCTGAGAACACGCCCACACCGCCGCGAATCTGAAGTTTATCGCTGACTTCATAATCGACAGAGAAGCGCGGCATTATAATATCGGCGCCATCCAGGTTGACTGCATTAGTATGACCAAAGTCTGCAACAAAATCTGGATTTTCAGTCGGTGTATCGTCAGACTCATACCGGTCATAACGCAATCCGGCCGTTAAGTTCAGTCGGCCATCCATCAAAGCAATGTCGTCTTGAAGGAAGAAAGTGTGTACTTTATATCCCCAAACGGCAGCTGCATCGTCAATATTTCCGGTTGGTGCATTCTCATACTGATAGTCATCAGCTTTGTAGTTTTCAAAGTCGTCAATGCTATTGAAATCAAGCTGACCCTGATAATGCTGAACGAAAATATTGAAGATTTCTACTTCTTCGAGTTCGTAACCGAATGAAATCTTATGGTTATCAATGTCGTAATCAAAATCTGCCATGAAATTGGTGATTTCGTAATTCATGGCATTTCTGTGACGGCTGTCATCTGCGCCTAAATACACTGTGGCGCCACCGACATTGATTTGAACTTCGCCAAAATCTGTCCCGCCAATCGGGATTTGGCGGTTATCCAGCTCCAAATACCCAAATCTTAATTCTGAGGACAAACGATCCGTCCAATCAGAATAGAGTGACGCTTGGTAAGAATTAAGTTCTGCACCGCGTTCATAGAGGTGATTGGTGAACTCAAACTCATTAAGGTCGCCATCTGACTCAGTGAAATTTTCACCATCATTATAAATATAAGTGAAGGAAGCCCGATGATTATCGTTAAGGTTAGCGTCCAATTTCAGGAGTAACTTCTCGTCTTCAACGTCGAGACCGAGAGGGGTTCCGCCTGGCTCGTATTGATACTGGTTTTTTGCAATTTCAACGATGCGGTCATATTCGGCTTGAGTAAAACCGCTAACTTCATTAATCGCGCCTGAGCCTTCAGGGCCACGTTCGAACGTGTTTATGTCTTCGAGTTTCTCGTAGGCTACGAAGAAGAACAGCTTATCTTGAACAATTGGCCCACCAACATTGAAGCCATATCTTTTTCGATCGAAAGCCGGCACGTTCACGGACTCGCCTTCGAGCTTGTCACCGCGCAGGCTGTCATTCGTGAAATCGTAGAAGAAACCACCGTGAAATTCGTTTGTCCCGCCTTTTGTAACTGCGTTGATGTTACATGCCGAGAACCCACCATAGTGAACGTCATAGGGTGCTAATTCGACCGAAACCTGCTCGATTGCATCAAATGAGAAAGGCATACGCTCTGTTGGGTAACCATTTGAGTTTAGACCAAAGCCATCATTCAAACGCACACCGTCTACCGTCAGACTGTTGTAGCGTGGGTTTGCTCCACTACATTGAACAGCATCTGCGAATGTTTCATCGACAAAGATCCGAGGGTCGGTTCTGAGAATATCTTTGATATCTCGGTTAATGGCAGGCAGATTTTGCAGATCTTCAAGCGAGAACACCGCTGAAGGTCCTGAAGCAATATCGGCCGCAAGAGCTTGAGAGGCGGTCACAACCAGTTCATCAACACTGCCCGCTTGGAGGGTAACAGGAAGATTAAAGGCTTGACCCAAAGTCAGATATACATCGCCGACTTTTCGGTTTCCAGAGGGTGACGTAACCGTGACTTCATACGGACCGCCCACTCGCAGATTAGAAATGTTAAAAGAACCCGTCGCTCCCGAAGTTGAATTCGAGGTCGCACCCGTTCTTTTGTCACTCACAACAATTTTTGCTCCAGGAACGGCCTTTCCGTCAGAAGTTTTGACGGAACCGAGAATATTCGCGGTTGTTTCCTGAGCTGCAGCTGGAAGTGAAATAAAGCTTACAAAAGCAAAAGCTAAGAAGACTGAGAGACATTTGTTTGTAGACATTAAATTCCCCTATATAAAAGCACGATCACTGCTCTTACAAAGGGTTCATTACAAAACCGTAACTGAAGTTTTTCAGAAATAAGATAATTTTAAAAAAATCACTTTAAAAGTTCTGATGAGAGGATATCACCCTGCTCATCTTTGATGAAGAGGGTCACCCGCCCCGTTTTCCTGTCAATCAGCATTTCTCCGAAAGTTCCCACGCCCCCAAAATTGGCAGATGAGAGAAGCGGGTCCGCTTCATTAGCGCCTTTCCAGCTATTGTTTAAAGAGCTGGACGTGAGCTCTAGCACTCCATCTAATTCGTAGAACGCGCTGAAATGTCGGTCTCCCGACAAAAGAATCATCTTTCCGCCGTTACGGGCCTCAATCATTGACAATAATTTTTCTCTTTCAGACGGAAAATTCGCCCATTTTTCCCACTTATGAGCAGTGGCAAGAATTTGGATAGATGACGCAATGATCCGGATATCTGCTGATTTAGCGAGCTCTCTCTCCAGCCAAGCCCATTGGTCGGCCCCTAAAAGGGTGGCTGCCGCATCCGTATTGGCTACATATTGGGTGTAAATATTCTTGAATTTCTGAGACGACACGGCAAGAGGTGATCTGAAATATCGGGTGTCTAAATAAATAATTTGTAATCGGGTGTCACCGAGCTGCTTTTCTTGCGCGAAATAAATGCCTGGACGTTGACGTCTGTCATCGTCAGCAGATACCTGCCAGAAATCGAGAAACAGGTCTTCGGCCGCTGCCTTATGTGGATAGTCGCCGCCGCCATCATTCCGACCATAATCATGGTCATCCCAAATGGCGGTCACCTCGCCTAAACGTCCCCTTTGCAGTAGGTCGCCTGCTTTAGAATATGCTTTCTTCAGGGCGCTAAGATCTGCATCCTCGGAATCGCCATACACGTTGTCTCCAAGAAAGATGAACATGTCTGGGTTTTGCGCATAAATCGTATCCATCACAGTCACGGGCTTATTCTGATTGAGGCAGGAGCCAAAAAGAATCTTAAATGTTTCTGCGGCCTGGGCCTGAGCGACGCTGGCGACAAGCATGTAGACACAGAGATAAAAAACGTTCTGCAAACGGGATTCGATAAAATTAATCATTCCCCATATTGCGGCTTAAATTTTAAACCAATGTGACAAAAACGTTTATGTGGCCCTCACGGCCTAAGAAAACGGTTGTGATGATGCCGTAAGAAAGTTCCCGTCAATATGTAAAGCGTTAGCGCATTGAACATATGCCACAACCAATGCACCCCATGAGGATTAAGCGAGCAAAGTGGCATATCGAGAACCCGCATAGTTAACGAGATTGCAAAAACTCCTCCGGCCCGCAACAGATTGAGGTAAACCGTTTTGTCCTTGCTGCGGCTCATGCCGGCGACAACAAAAATCGCCAGCAGTGAGGCAAGGTAAGGCATATTTCCGCCCGGAAGAATTTGGCCAATTACCAACATGCATATAAAGAGACCCACAGGCCCCATCATCGCCTCTACCACGCCAAAATTGAGATATAGGCGCATAGCCAGATAAATATAGCTGAACATAAATAAGGCGATCGGTAAGCTATCTGCAACACCAGACCAGACATTAGCAAAGGTGTGAAACAAGAAACTTCCCAGAGCAATGCTCCAAACAAGCCCAACTAACCACATATGTGAAAACTGGATATTTCCCTCACGCCACATTCGTATCACCAATCGGGTCAACAAAAAGGCCGCAAAAGCAAATGCTAGATTGCTCAGAGCATTTAGCGGTTCCGCCCAAAATTCCGAGGTTAACCGCTCACAATAAATATCGATGGATCTGTTTAAATCACTTAACATCGCACCACTGGACAACATTGCTATGGCGACAAGTATTCATTCGCCTAACGCATTTGGTTGCAAATTACACTCAACACTTGATCGAACTAGCGTTTACATGGATAGCAGTTGCCACCCTTCAAAGCCATCTGAATCGAGACAAATAGTGACACAAACGCGCGCTATCTGCAGCGGCTCGTTGAATCGGTCCAATTGTCTAATCAAGCGCCTATAATAGGCGCTTGCTGCGCCGCCGAAACATTGACGGCGCAAGCTCGCCTGAAGCCGTAGAGAGAGGCTAAAGACGGACCTCGCCCCCATTGATTTTGGCATGCACGTCAGCGGTTAAAACTTCTACCGTCTCTGCATCGCGCGCCAGCAAATATAAATCATCGTCCACTTGATCGACATTATAGGCCGCATTTTTCAGCTTCGACTTTTGAAATTTAAATGTTCCGGTTACGTCGACCTTGCGGCCAATCCGGATAAAACGCGGGACAGCATAGGCCGGCAGATTTTCCCGCATATGGGCGGCGAGACCATTTAAATCAAGTTGACCGGCTTCTTTTTGGGTTAAGTATAGCATGCCGCAACGGCCATCGCGGCCCGGCACAGTAACACCATATACAACGGCGTCTTCAATCTCTGGCCATTTCATAATCACGCTTTCAACTTCGGTCGTTGCCACATTTTCGCCCTGCCAGCGGAACGTGTCACCAATCCGGTCGCCAAACTGGATGTGGCCATGTTTTTGTAACACCACCAAATCGCCCGTGTTGAACCAAGCATCACCTGGCGAGAAAACATCGCGCAGAATTTTCTTTTCGCTGGCTTGCGCATCGGTGTAGCCGTCAAACGGATTTTGCTCGGTAATTTGCATCACCAATAGGCCGGTCTCGCCGACAGCAATTTTACGCAAATATCCGTCATTGCTTCGAACCGGTTTATCGGCATCGACATCATAGGCCACAACATCCCATGCCTTGCCATAGCCGGGTGACCACCCCACGGTTTTGTCGAAATTAAAAATATTGACGAAGCCACTATTGCCCTCGGATGCACCATAAAACTCATGCACGCGGCCAATGCCAAAACGGTTTTTAAACTCCATCCAAATATCCGGCCGCAAGCCATTCCCCAGTACACGCGTGACCTGATGCGCTGTGTCGGTTTCGCGTTTGGGCTGGGCCAGCAAGTAACGAAGCAATTCGCCAATATAAATGGCGGCTGTTGCTTCATGCTTAATACAATCTTCCCAAAACTGGCTCGCAGAAAACTTGCGGCGCAAAGCCAATGTGGCGCCGCCACATAGACATGAACCGAATGCGACCACTAGTGCATTGGAATGATAAAGGGGGAGCGCGCAATAATAGGTGTCGTTCGGCCCCAGCTCCATTACATTAATGCCGAATTGTGTGCCGGCCCGGAACACTTTCATATGTGTGGTGATGCTGGCTTTCGGCAGACCGGTGGTGCCTGAGGTGAAGATGTAATAAATGGCCGTGCCCAAAGTCAGCACTTTATCAGGAATGATGTTGCCTGTGTTTTCCTCCTTAATTTCGGCCATGAGATCGGTGTAGCCGCTCGGGGGTGCAGCCGGGCCCGTATCGGCAATATAGAGCATATGGTTGCTGTGATGCGCCTCAATGATGTCGCTCACAGTTTCCATATTGCCGAGGCATTCAGAGCCGACCACAATCAGCTTCGGCTCAATGAGTTTTAAGCTATGCGCTAGAGCCTCATTGGTTTGGCTGGTATTAACCATGCCGGCCACTGCGCCCAGCTTCTGCGCGCCCAAAACGGCAAACAGTAACTCAGGACGATTTTCGAGGTTTACAGCAATTTTATCGCCATAGGTCACGCCGCGGCGGCGAAAATAATGGGCCATTTGATTAGATTTGGCGTTGAGCTCGCCCCAGCTAATCTTCTGGTCCTCAAACTTAATCGCAAGAGCATCGGGCCGCTCGGTGGCGTGACACTCTAAATAGTCAACCATCGAGGCTTCATCACTCGGCCGCGTGGTGAGAAGGGACTTTAATCGTCCAATTGAGCCAGGCACCAAAAGAAACTTCAGAAAACGGAGAAGAAATTTTCCGGTTGTGATTTTTTGTTCTGAAAACGCCATCTACTCAACAGACCTCAGCTTAGGTTGCATCAAACTCAAATGCTTTTTGTAATGCAGGACGGGCTTTTAACCGCTGAATATAGGCGGTCAAATTCGGGTGGTCGTCATTCACAATGCCCATGCGCTGAGACATCATAATTGCGTGACCGAGCATGGTGTCGGCGGCAGAAAACTCGCCCGCCAAATACTCCTTGCCCACCATATCCTCTTCGACGGGCTGAACGGTTCGTGCCAGCAAACGTTGGGCTTGCCCCAATACGGTTTCATCGCGTCGTTCGGGCGGGAGCAAGATCGTATGTACGACAATCGTGTTAATGGGCGGCATCACCATGCCCTCGCAATAATGGAACCATTGCAGATATTTCGGATAATTGGGCGAAGTGGGCGCGGGCTTTAGCCCCCCGTTTTTGTGGCGCTCCAAAATATATTCAGCAATTGCGCCGGACTCCCAAAGGGTAATATCTCCATCCTCCAAAACGGGAATACGGCCCAATGGGTGGCGCGCCCGATGCGCATCCGACTTCAAATCCTTTGGATGAAAGTCCATCCGATTTAACTCATATTCTAAACCTAATTCCTCGAGCAGCCACAGCGTGCGCACGGCGCGTGAATTAGGGGCGAAATGTAATTTTAACATAGGCTCAACTCCCATTCAGACCCCGATGTTGGCAATTTAATTTGTAAAAGTACAGCCATAGCACACCGTTTAATGACGATCTTCAGAATGACTAGCTTCAAAATGACTGGCCTCAGAAAGCGACGTCGTCGCCTTGTGCCGCATTAAAAATACCCGTGAAGCCCCGATTTTTTATTCTCTCATCGGGGGAGGTGCGGGGGAGGTGCGGGCAGCCGCATCAATAGGATGCGACGAACAGGCGCATGTGTAAGGGAAACAGCCAGCCCATTAAAACTCGACAGCTAAACTCAATTAATGTTTGAGTAACAACACTTCGGAAGAGATCAAAACCCGATGATTTGGCCGCGGAGGATTTAAATGTCGCTCATTGTTGACAGCGTGCTGGGCAACCTACTGGTCCCGACTATTCTTTTTTTTGTGCTGGGTCTGATCGCCGCGATGGTGCGCAGTGATCTATCAATCCCAGAGGGCGCGGCAAAATTTATGTCGCTCTATTTGCTTTTAGCGATTGGATTTAAAGGCGGTCACAGTCTCTCTGATCATGGATTTAAATTGGATCTCTTTCTCGCCCTTGGCGCGGGCTTGCTTCTCTCATTTCTAATCCCATTTTTTGGTTTTGTGCTTTTGCGGCTCACCACACGCTTAGATGCCCTGAACGCCGCCGCTGTTGCGGGCCATTATGGGTCGATTTCAATCGTTACCTTTGTCGCGGCGGCAAGCCTACTTGAGTTGAGGGGAATTGCTTCGGATGGCTATATGGTTGCCGTTGCTGCAGCGATGGAAGTACCGGCCATTCTCTCGGCACTTTGGATCGCCAATCGGTTTGGGAGGGCAGACGGGACAGCAGGGCGTCTTCCCCTGCGTGATCTTTTCGCCAATGGATCTATCGTTTTGCTCGCAGGTGCGTTTTTTATTGGCGCGATGACGCAAGATAAAGGCATGGAAATGATTGCCCCCTTTGTGGTGACGCCGTTTACCGGTATTTTGTGTCTATTCCTTTTGGATATGGGGCTCTCTGCGGGCCACAGCCTGCTTCGGAACAAGCATATGTTGAGCGCTGGGCTTTTTGCATTTGGCGTGATGATGCCGGTCATTGGGGCGATGCTGGCTTGGGTGTTGGGAGCGGTCATCGGGCTGCAAACGGGAAGCTTATTTTTGTTAATGGTCCTTGCGGCCTCAGCATCCTATATCGCGGTGCCGGCAGCAATGAAAATAGCGCTCCCAAAAGCAGAGGCGGGAATTTATCTGACTTTGTCGCTTGGCGTGACATTTCCCTTCAACATCACGATGGGCTTACCGATTTATCTCTGGGTCGCCAGTTAAGGGGCGCACTATCATTTTTCTTTTGGTGTCGGGGAGGGGATAGGGGCGGTCCCCACGCAACGCCAGAACTTAGCTATTCCACCAAGGTTTTTCCGAAAAGGGGCGAATATCGATCTCGAAGGTCCACGCCGAACGATGTTGGTGGGCAATATGGTAGTAGGTTTCCGCAACATGTTTCGGGATCACCATGCCATCTTTCCCATGAGCTCTCTCAGCCAATAATTTTTGATAGAGCTCATCGCCTAAAAGTTTGCCCAATGTGTCGGGCGCTTCGATGGCGGCATCAATATATATATGGCAGATGTGAATACCCTTCGCCGCTAATTCAGCATTTAAGCTCTGGCAAAGCATCCGCCGGCCCCCAATGGCGGCGGCATGGGCATGTTGTCCAGCATTTCCGCGCAGAGCCGAGGTGGCAGAGGTGACCAGAATTGTTCCGCCGCCGCGCGCTTCCATAATCGGCGCGATGGTTTTGGCGAGCCGAAACAAAGCAAAGCTCGTCATGCGCCAGCCCAATTCAAATGTCTTATAGCTGGTCTCTTCAAGCGATTGATTGCCAACTTGGGCGCCGAGATTAAACACCACAACTTCGATCGGGCCCTCATGGGCTTCAATATCGAAGATCAGATTTTCAATGGCGCCCTCGTCGATCGCGTTAATCAGCCGACCCGAGCCGGTTCCCCCTATCTCATGGATCTGTGCCACAAGTTTTTTGAGGCCCTCTTCATCACTGCGTCGCGCCAGAACAGTGTGGTAGCCTTGTTCGGCAAATTTTTGACCGACATGACCGCCAATCCCAGCGCCAGCGCCGAGGATAAGACAAACAGGTTTTTTTGACATGTTGAACGCTCCTAACTTTTTTTGATCCTATCTGCTAAGAACAGAAATTTAAAGCGTCTTGAAGCCGGATTGTGAGAAGGGCATCGTTCTACGAAATTTAGGGCCGATGATCCCATTGACCCCGCTCGGGATTTCGCGCAAAAATCTGGATTAGAAAAGATAGGATAAAAATGCGCCGGGTTCAGCCTTGTCGCAAGGAGGGGGAGTATGAAGCTCTATACAGTTCCGTTGGCGCCTAGTCCAACAAAAGTCATGTTATATATCGCCGAACGTACGAATTTGGGGGTGAGCTTTGAGATTGAAATGGTCATCGTCAACACGCTCAAGGGCCGTCACAAGGAGGCGGCTCACCTCGCGCGCAATCCCTTCGGGACGCTGCCAGTTCTTGAGCTTGAAGAGGGACGGTTTATCCGCGAGTCGCGGGTCATCATTGACTATCTGGAGGACATCTATCCAGACCATCCTCTCTTCGATCGCGATTGTGAGCGACGTGCCGAGCAACGCGACCTCGAACGTATCTGCGACGTTCGCCTGGCCCAATATATTAATCATTGGGTGCATGTCTATAAATCCCCACTGGGTGTCGCGCCCAACCCCGCGCGTGCCGCCGAGCTGGAGAAGAGCATGATACCAGCCTTCACCTATATTGAAGCTTATTTAAGCGATGGGCGAGCGTTTCTGTGCGGCGATCGCCCTAGCCCCGCCGATTGCACCTTGCAGTCCACTTTGAATTTCATGCGGTTTACCGGAAAAAATTTGATCGCGGATTACGACCATATTCAAAAATGGGACGCGGCCTATCGCCAGCGCGCCTGTGTTGCGGCGGCTTTGAGCTATTAGCCTCCCCTCTCTTTGAGACCCAACATATTGAAACCCAACATAGCTAACCCGCCGCTGATAGCCCCAAAAGGGGTGATCACAGGCATGGGAAAGCATTGGACATGGTTAAGCATTGGACATGCGCGGGAATTTAAGGCCATTTGAGAGTATTGGGGCCATTTTGGAGCGATTACCAAATGGAACTGGCGCTAAAACGTGAAAATTTTCACATTTATTTTGACAAGGTTATGATTTTATTTCACAGTCGTGCGATGCAACGCGTGTTGGAAACTTTTTTGTCGTTTTTACCGGTTTGGTTTGGCCTGTTTTTTCTGGGCCCGCTGATCGCTGAAATTATTGGCCTCAGTTTCGGCATCACCCAAGTGACGATCATACCCAGCGTTTCTGAGATTTCCGTTTACGCTATCACCATTCCCCTGGGCGGGGCTTGGGGCGGGCTCGCCATTTGGCGCGGGCGATGGATTTAACGGGGTCCAGCTTATGGAGGAAGTGCATGGAACATCAATCGCAAATTGATCTCACAAAAAGCGATCTGACAAAACTGTCTGATTCCGAATTAATGTCCCTCGAGCGGCAAATCGCGAAGCGTTACATTGGTCGGCTGTCATGGTTCATGGTGGCTTGGCCCGTTTTAAATCTGGCCGTATGGGTGAGCCTATGGCCGCTGGTTATATCGGGAACCCTGTCTGTTTGGGCCGCTTTTCCCTTGGCCGCCTTGACCTGTATCTTGGCTTATTTGCCATGTCATGACGCCCAGCACGACATATATGGCCGACCGGGTGATAAGACGCGCTGGCTCAATCAAATGATCGGGCATCTCTCGCCCATCCCAATTGCATTATCCTATCGTTTTTTGCGCGAAACCCACATTGAACACCACAAGCATGCGAATAATCCCGCATTGGATCCGGATTATCCGACGAATTCGGGTAATTCCATCCGCGAATTTCTGAGTAACGTCTATCTCAGCATGCAGCCGAACTCAGAGGGGCAAGTGGCTTACATGAATTGCCTCACGCGTCTCGACACGGATGAAGCGCGCAAAGCCATCCGCGATCAGGTCCTGGTTGTGCTCGTCCAGCATGGTATTCTATTTGCGATGGCCGCAAATGGGCATGCCCTCACCGCCTTTATCCTTTGGTGGGTGCCGCTCAAAATTGCGCTGTTTTATAATCGCTTCTATCTCTCCTGGTTACCCCATTTCCCCGATCCTCAGCGGGGGCGGTATCGCGATACGCATAGTTTCACGAGCTGGTTGGGGAATTTGAGTTCCCTCGGAATGACCGCTCATGTGGTGCATCATCTGCATCCGCGCATTCCACTCGACCTTACCCCCGCCGCGATGCGCGACTTAAAGCCCGTTTTATTGGCGCGTGGCGTTGATCTCGGATCGGCATGACGACGCCTCTTTTATCGCGGGCGTCACCCGCAGCATTTCCGATGTCATCCCAGGCCTTTCATGTGCCGCTCTACCATCGGCCTGCGCAATCTCGATCGCAGGCGCGCTTCGACCTGATTATGTCCGTTGCCCGCGCGCAAATTTCGGGCTTCACACTGTCTGAATTATCCTTGACCACAATCGCCGAGTGCGCCGGCGTGAGCGTGCAGTCTCTGTATCGTTATTTCCCAGATATTCGAGGAATTTTTGGCAAACTTCTCGAGGACTTTTACGCGGACATGAATTTGTCCATCCAACGATATTTGGTTACCTCTCATTCGCCCGAGCATTGGCAGCGCGACTTGACCCAATTCGTTCGGGACCTCGCGGACTATGCGATTGAACGGCCCTATGTCATGAAAATGCAGCTGATCTGCCGTTTAGATCCTGAAGTGGAAGTATATTGGTGGCAAATGGTTGGCGCCATTCAAGAGCAGCTCGTTCTGTGGTTGCGCCGGATCGGTTATTCGTCGAAGGACTTACCTGAGGCCGATGCGGCGTGGTTCATTGTGATGCATTTGGATGCCTTATTGCTCGACTTAGGTCGGTCGACCAATCTCGACCAAGAGGACTCCATTGCGCGCTATACGCAAAGTTTAATCGGCTATTTGTCTCTTCATTTTGAGGCG
>CBFIIU010000018.1:7032-12209 GCA_965662735.1 Alphaproteobacteria bacterium | reverse complement strand
CGTGCCGCACTGCTTAAATCGCAGGCGATAAATTGAATGCCATTGGGCAGGTCGACGGGC
Source organism: Alphaproteobacteria bacterium (assembly GCA_965662735.1). GTDB lineage: Bacteria > Pseudomonadota > Alphaproteobacteria > RS24 > RS24 > JAYODZ01. The sequence goes on along the minus strand of CBFIIU010000018.1, from coordinate 12,149 downwards.
TTGGTTCGGCCGACAATAATGACCTCATTTTTATGCTTAACAAACTTATCACATAATGCCTTACCAATGCCCCGTGCGCCGCCTGTAATGAGAACCTTGTGATGCGAAGTTTTCATAATCTCTCCTCGTTGACGTGCCGGCACCGATTAGTCAGCCCGTGCCGCTTGTTTTCAGCGCATGGCGTCTGGTCATCGACCCTTTTCCGAACGCTGCCCCGCCGGCGCTCATCGCCTCGTCAAGGTCTAGCGTAAAAGATAGTCGATCGTCGAGCCATCCCCACCTTTGAAGCGCAGGTGAACCAACTGGCCTTCACGGTACCACAGCTCGCGCTCAAGATCGCCCGTCATCCTATAATGATGCGCATTAATTTGTTGGCCGCGCGCCGTAATGGGTGCCATGCCCATATCTTGGATCGTCACATTCATAACGTGCCCATCAAGTGTATTCATCAGTTGGGTCTGTTTGGGCGTGTCGGCGTGCCACAAACTTGCGGGCAGCGCGATCGTTTTGGTTTCGTAACGATCGGCATTGCTATCAACAATATAGCCTCCCTCATTGCCTTGAAGCGTGAGGTGTTTATCTTTCCCGTCATCGTCTGTTGTCGAGCGATATTGCATCAAACGACCATATTCCCATACTTCCGAGGCCCGGTGAATGAAACGATAGGCCGTGATGAAGGCAATTTTCACTTGGACATCAGTTTTAATGTCTACCGTTAAGACAGAGCCATTCTGAGCAAAATTCAGAGAGTGCGTTCCGATCACCTTGCCGCCCCGAATGACATCGTAATTCAGCTGGGTCGGCGCATCTGAATTAGCGAGGGTCGGGGACAAAGATGCAGCTGTCGAAATTATGGCCAGACACATGAGGGCAATGTATGAGAGCTTATGGATTAAAGACATTTTTAACTCCGAGAAAAACAAAGCTCACTGGTAGCAGAAGAAACTTACACTTTTCTTACAGTCTGAACGCTTATCCCTGGCGGAGCTCGGTGTTGGACGGCTGTTGGACGGGTGTTGGGCGGCTGTTAGGTCCGAGGTCTACCCCCCATATCTCGGAGCGCTTTAAAAAAGGACTAGTGCAGAAATTGAAATCTTCTAATATTTTGCATTAAAGGGAGAACTATCATGCGTTTTCTGAATCGTGTGCTCTTCGCCATTATTGGCGTTGGGCTTATTTTTTGGTTTGGTGTTCAGCATCAAGCCTCGTCGTCCTTATCCTTCAGTGCTGATCGTCTTGACCGTCTGACCCAATATTTCCAAACCGCCGTTGACCAACAAAAGCTTGCTGGGGCTCGAGCAGTCATTATCCAAAATGGCGATGTGGTCTATGAACATAATTGGGGGATGCGAAATATCGAGCAACAGGCGCCGGTGCAAGATGATACGATCTTCCAAATTTATTCGATGACGAAGCCGATCGTGTCTGTCGCAGTTTTGATGCTCTATGAAGAAGGCCATTTCCGGCTTCACGATCCCATCGCAAAATACATTCCAGAGCTCAGCAATTTGCGGGTCTATGATGAAAAAGGGGCAGGCACCCCTCCAACCCGCGCGGCTGCGCGGCAGCCGACCATTCACGACTTACTGACCCATCGTGCGGGTTTTTCATACGGTTTTCTCGACGCATCGCCACTGGGCGCGATCTACCGAAAAGAGCGGATGGATATGCCCCCCGACATGACATTGCAGGAATATGTCGCGGCTTTAGGAAAAATTCCCCTCAAATTCGATCCAGGGAGCCAGTGGAATTATTCAGTTTCTACGGATGTATTAGGCTATTTGGTTGAGGTTGTGTCTGGCGAGCGCCTCTCTGCATTCCTCGACAAACGTATTTTTATGCCCCTCGGAATGGTCGATACTTCGTTCAAACATATGCCCGAAAAAGAAGGTCGCCGTGCCATGCTTTATTCGCGTGAGGGCGTTGCCGAGCAATATCCAACCTATGGGTTTGCGGCGCGGCCCACAGGAGCGGGCCTCGAGGTTGCGCATCCACTTTTGTTCGACATGTATGCGGTGGATGCCAAATATGAGAGTGGCGGTGGTGGATTGGTCTCGACAACCCATGATTATCTGCAATTTGCGCAGATGCTACTGAATGATGGCGCACTCAACGGGGTCCGATTGCTGGCGCCGAACACGGTTGCCATGATGCGTCACGACCAGATCGGCAACACACCCAATGCTCGACGCATTCCGCCGACTATGCCCGGCGAGGGTGTTGGATTTGGTTTAGGTGTCGGAACCATTACCGATCAAGGACTGTCTGGAGGGTCCCTGCCTCAAGGGAGCTATTACTGGGGAGGTGCCGCCGGAACGTTTTTTTGGGTTGATCCTCAAAATGATTTAACAGCGGTTTTCATGACGCAAATCCTTCCAGACCATTTTGGACTGCGGCAAGAGTTCTGGACGTTGACATACCAAGCGATTAGTGACCCACGGCTCAACGATTAATGGCGCTGTCGATCATGAATAGCCTGGCGATGTGACCAAGCAGGTCAAGGGCCAATTGACCTGCTGGTGGTCGGGCCATCGCTCGATAATCTGTGGCGCCCACTGGTCGAGGCAGTTGGTGCGATGCGCGTTATTGTAAGCGGTGACAGAAGACCAACTGGCGACATAAGCGAGGAACGCCTCGGCCGACCATGAGAGCTGCATGTCAAAATGCGGGCGATCGATTACGGGAAATTCAATCGGTAGATGGGCGTAGTGGCTGTCGACATGCGCGCGCCCCTCGGGCCAATAGGGTCCGATTATGTGTTCGAGCTCATCCATCAGGGTATCAATGTCTGGCGAGATACGTGTCCGTCCGTATGTTGCGAAAATGAGGATCGCACTTTTCCGACAAACCCGCCGCATCTCCGCGTGAAAACGCGGCAAATCAAACCAATGTGCGGATTGCGCGCATAAAACGCCAGCGACGCTATGATCGGCAAGGGGCAGTTGCTCGGCGCGGGCCGCGATGCGCTGGATGGACGAATGGTGGGGGCAGCGACCAATAATCTCTGGTACCGGATCTATGGCCAGAATGCGTGAAAAATATTGAATGAGCCCCATGGTGGCTTGGCCAGAACCGGCACCGAGATCGACAATCCACGGCTCTGTGTCGCCGTCGTTTACCGTGCGCCGGACATGGTCATTAAAATAGGCAAATAATGCATCAGGGTAGCGTGGCCGGGCTTGCGCATAGATATCCGCCTGGGCTGCAAAATAATTACCGACCGCTTTCATGCCGGCTTAAAACAAATCTTTGAGGGTTTGAAGGTGCATGACTTCGCCATATTTGAGGCGGAAGTCGCGCAAATTGGCTTCGTGCGCGGCGCTGTCGCGGTCGCCCACGGCATCTTGAATTATGAAACTGCGATAGCCGTATTGCAAACCATCTACCGCCGTTGCCCGCACACAGCCGCTCGTCGTGAAGCCGGCAATCAGCAAGCTGTCGCAATTCTCTTGTTTCAAGAGAGGGTCGAGCTCGGTGCCGTGGAAACAAGATGCATGATGCTTGGTGATGAGGTGATCTGTTGGCCGCTTGTCAATGCGGGGGTCAATCTCGACGGCAGATGTGCCCGCTTTCAAAATATTGAGGGCCGGAAGTTTCTCGCGAAAAACGCGGGACTGCTCGGGCGTTGAATAAGCAACCGTCGACAACACAACCGGCCAGGCCTGCGCGCGCGCAAGCGCGAGTAAGTCGTTGATGACACGCATCTCGGCGCTAAAGTCAGCGCCGAGAGGTGAGTTCGGATCGGTAAACCCATTGCTCGCATCAACAATGATTACAGCCGGACGCGCCCCGAGCTTCAACGATTGAGACGCGAGTGTGCTCATTCGGCTGCGTGGCGCGAGACGGAGAATTTGGGTTGTTGAGGGGGCTCAAGCCCTGTCTCTTCAAGGCAGCGTGCGCGCAATTCTTCAATGCTGCCGCCAAAATTAAACAGGGAAATATCGGGCCTATTATGCGCCATGTCACTGCGCAAGCTCGCGGTTGCGGCCTCATCAATGCCATCATTGGTAATGACAACCCCGTAATTTTCGCGGGCGCCTTCAAGCGATACTAACCCTGCCTCAACATCGGCCAACACACGCTCGGGCTCGCGGGTCAACGGATCGCCAACACCTCCACCTCCCCAAGTGTTGTAGAGCAGCAGGTCGCCTTTCTTGACATCAATCCGGTCGCATTTTGAGGGCAGCAAGCTGCGCGATCCGTCAACGCGGATCAACTCCTTGGTCGACCGAGCGCCCGGATGTCCGCCATTCACGCCCCAAGGATAGGTGAACCAGCGATCATCATGGATGGAGATTTGTCCATCTTCCAAAAACCGATATCCCATACGGATGCCGTTGCCGCCGCGATGATAGCCCGCACCACCGGAATCGGCGATGCCTTCATATGTTTCGATAATCAGCGGGAAATAGGCCTCGATATACTCGTTGGGTACATTGGTGAAGCCAGGCCATAATGAGTGGCCATCCGGCCCATCGCCAATCGGACGGGCGGGAATGCCGCCAAATCCGATTTGGAATAATTGGAACCATTCTCCCGCTTCATCGCGCCCCGAATACATGAGATGAGGACTGTCAGAAAAGCCGGCGCCACACAAAAATTCTGGGTTACCTTGTCCCAGCAAGCCGCTAATCACATCAAAAATACGCCCCAAGGCATGGGTTCGGCACGACAGGGCAGCAGGGCGCTTCGGCTTGAGCAGGCACCCCTCTGGAATGCGGACATCCATATAGTCGTAAAATCCGTCATTGAATAGAATTTGAGGATCAAACGCGGAGATCATAAATGTTCCGCAAAACATTTTGAACATTTCTTCATTGAGGAGAAAGTTAATCGATCCCGGACTTTGTGGGTCTGTGCCGTCAAAATCGAAAATGACACGGTCGCCTTCGCGCCACATCGCGCATTTAATCCGATAGGGTCCATACCCCAAGCCATCGTCACAAATATAATCTTCAAAAACTTGCTTGGTTTCGGGCACGACGGTTTTAATCAGTTGCATCATGGCTCGGCAATTCCGCGCCAGCAGTTCATCAAGTGCCGAGTAGAAAACGTCATCGCCAAAGCGCTCAGCCATTTCAATGCAGCGGCGTTCGGCCATGTTGCATGCCGCGATC
>CBFIIU010000018.1:5342-6933 GCA_965662735.1 Alphaproteobacteria bacterium | reverse complement strand
GCCGAGTAGAAAACGTCATCGCCAAAGCGCTCAGCCATTTCAATGCAGCGGCGTTCGGCCATGTTGCATGCCGCGATTACACCGTTAAAGTCGCCGCGGTTCCAATGCGGCATACGTGAATTGCGCAGCACAATATTGATGATGTCTTGTTGCAATTCGCCTTTACGGAAAATCTTTACCGGCGGAACCGCAACCCCTTCTTCAAAAATTTCGCGGGCATCGATCGGCAGTGATCCAGGCACTTTGCCGCCAATATCCGTCATATGTCCGAAATGAGCGGCCCAACATAAATGCCGACCATCTTTAAAAATAGGCTTCAGCACCAACCAATCATTCAAATGGCTGACGGCCGCCCCGCAGCTATAGGGGTCATTGGTGAAGATCATATCGCCTTCTTCCAACGTGCCCTCATAGGCCTCCATGAAGCCATGAATAAACGATCCGAATTGTCCGACGACCATTTTGCCATCGACATTCGCGATCATCGGAAACGCATCACCCTGTTCGCGAATGCCGGGCGACATGGCGGTCCGAAACAGCGTTGCGTCCATTTCTTCGCGCGCATTGCGCAGAGCATTCTCAATAATGTCGAGCGTAATGGGGTCAACATCGAGCTTGGCGAATGGGGTGTTGTTGGTTTGAATAATTTTATCTGTCATAACATCTCTCCCTCTTCAGCCAATTATTCGGCGACCGAGATTAATAAATTGGATTGGGCATCAACCGTGGCGCGGTGGCCGGGCAAAATGACCGTCGTGCTGTCCATCTCTGTGATGACGGCGGGGCCGACGACTTCATGCCCCGTCGATAATTTTGATCGATCGTAAATTCGAGCGGCGTGCATGGCGCCCTCAAAATAGATCTCATGATCAGCAACAAAAGCGTCCTCGACAGAGCCGCTCGTAGCACTGGTTCTGCCAATGGCGACATTGGCCGCGGGGCCTTGAACAACGCACCGTAAATTGACAAGTTCCTTTTCGGCATCAAGCTTGAAGGTAAAGAGTTTCTCGTGAAGATCATCAAATGCTTGCGCTGCTTTTGAAAAATCGCCACCGGCAATATCGTCGAGCTGGACCGGAACCGTGAGAGTGAGCCCCTGGCCGGAATAGCGGAAGTCGATTTCAAATTCGGAGGTGATATCGGCATCTTTCAACGCAGATGACCCATCGGCCTCGCTCGACAGCAATGTATCGCGGGCGCTGCGATCGAGGGCCTTCAAATCATCTGTAATGCTCGTTATATCGGCACTCGTCATGCGCACGAGGATCGTTTTCGAGGCTTCATTCCGCAAGCGCGTTGTCGCATCGCCATAGGCACATAAAATGCCCGGCCCGGGCGGCACGATGACAGGCCATGCCTGTGTCAAGATCCCGAGGGCATTCGCGTGCAGCGGGCCTGCCCCTCCAAAAGCCATTAAAGAAAAGTCCCGCGGATCATAGCCTTTCTCGACAGAAACCAGCCTGACCGCACCGAACATGCGTTCATTGACAATTTTGATAATGCCTTCGGCCGCTTCATGTACGCTAAGGTTCATCGCATCGGCGATTTTCTGCACGGCTTGCTCGGCCAAATCTTTCCGGATCTGCATATC
>CBFIIU010000018.1:2889-5245 GCA_965662735.1 Alphaproteobacteria bacterium | reverse complement strand
CGTGCCGCGCGCGTCGATGCGCTCGTCGGCCTCAACGGTCAAAGCGAGCGGTGCCATTGGCGGCGTTTTTTGATAAAAAATCCATCCGCCCAAGCCGCCGGGAACATAGGAACGCGCAATTTGCAGAACCTGGCGATAGCCTTTCGTGGTGATTAAGCCCACTTTGGCTCCTTTGCCTGTGAGAACCGCATTGGTGGCGACTGTTGTGCCATGGGTGACTTGTTCAATCTTCGACATGGTGATGCCGGCGATGCCACAGGCTTTCTCGATGCCGTTCAACACCCCTTTGGAGCTATCTTCCGGGGTCGATGGAACTTTGGCTGTAAAGAAGTCGCCATTTTCCATATTGACCAAAAGGACATCGGTAAAAGTTCCGCCGACGTCACATCCTACGCGATAAACCATGGCTTTTCTCCCTTAGATACGCCCTTTATTGGGCGGCTTGAATTTTGTCTAAATTTGTATCGAGCCAGGCCTTCATGCGGCCACCAATGGCGCGTTCGACCAAGCGTCCGGCAAGCTCTGACGTTGCTAGTAATTTTTCGAGGTCAATCCCGGTTTTGAGGCCCATTTGATGGAGCATAGCGACCAAATCTTCGGTCGCCAAATTGCCCGCAGCCCCAGGGGCGAAGGGGCAACCACCCAATCCACCAATACTCGAGTCGAAGCGGCGAATGCCGACCTCAAGAGCGGCATAGACATTTGCAAGGGCCAGTGCCCGCGTATCGTGCAAATGGGCCGCCATCTGGTCAGGCCGGAAAGAACCCGACAGCGCCACGAAGAGATCGCGGATTTGAGCGGGGTTCGCAGCACCAATTGTATCTGCCATAATCAGTAACTCGGCACCGGCATCCGCTAAAGTTTCGGCGAGAGGAACAATAACATCAGGGGCGATATAGCCTTCATAGGGGCAGGCGACCGCGGTTGCGATATAGGCTTGCGCGGTGATGCCATCTTGCTTGGCGTGCCGCAATATCTCGCACGACACAGCCATGGTCTCCTCGAGGCCCATATTAATATTTTTGCGGTTCATGGTGTCGCTCGATGCGGGCACCACGGAAATGATGCGCGCGCCAGCTGCGCGGGCAAGTTCATAGCCTTTTAAATTCGGCACCAGAACAGAGATCTGCCGATCCTGCGCCGCCAATTCAGATAATATGACATCCGCGCCCGCCATTTGCGGCACTGCTTTAGGGCTCACAAAACTCGCAACCTCAACGCCCGGCAGTCCAGCCTCGAATAAGGCGTTAATAAGCGTCACCCGATCCTGCGGGGACACGTGCACAGCTTGATTTTGCAAGCCATCGCGTGGGCCGACATCATTTACAAACACATCTATCTTGCTCATGGTTTTTCCATCATTCGTATATCTAATCCCGACCTCATGCGCGCCTTTTAGCGCAGTTTCTGGCCCGTGATTGAGCCAGATGAACCCAAACTACGCTACTGTTTTTTCGCGTCCTGACTGTAAAAATTGCTCCAAATCTTCAGAAGACCAGCCCAGCCAGTCTTTGAACACTTCCTCCGTGTGGGCGCCCAATAAGGGAGGAGGGGAAAAACTATCGGTATGCGTTTCAGAGAGCTTGATCGGGTTGCCCGGCACTTCTGCGGAGCCCCCTTCAGGATGGTCGACACGCACAACCATGTTGCGATCGCGCACTTGAGGATCGTTGAGGGCTTGGGGAATATTATTCACCCGTGCACAGGGGATACGCATTTCCTCAAGTTTCTCAATCCAGTATTCCGCAGGCTGATGGATGAGCACTTTATTGATCTCTGCTTCAATAAATTCCTTTTCCGCGAGGCGTCCTGGGGCATGGTCAAGGCGCGGATCATCAAAGGCCGCAATATTGAGCAGTGATTTCAGGGGAGGCCAAAATGTATCGCCAATGACCGCAATCACCACGGGGCCTGTGGCTGTGGTAAAGGTATTGTAGGGCACATGGACGAAATGAGAATTCCCAAGCGGTTTAGGAATGTCGCCGGACATGGAATACATTGTCGCCATATAGTTCAGCATGGAAATTTGGCAGTCGAGCATAGAAATATCGACATGTTGCCCGCGCCCCGTTGTTTGGCGGGCAACAATGGCGGCCAAAATGCCCATAACCGAGAACATGCCGCCGCCCAAATCGCCAATGGGAATGCCGGCCCGCATGACTTCATTTTCGTTTTGTCCCGTAATCGACATGCCGCCGCCGAGGGCCTGTGCGATTTGGTCAAAGGCTGGGCGGTTAAAGGCGGGGCCGCTCTCGCCAAAGCCCGTTACGGTGCAGGTGATAATGCGCGGGTTGATGCGGCTCAGGGTCTCATAATCAATTTTGAGCTTTTTGGTGACGCCGGCTGAAAAATTATT
>CBFIIU010000018.1:0-2636 GCA_965662735.1 Alphaproteobacteria bacterium | reverse complement strand
GTAAGGTCTATCATGCGAATGCCGCGCAGGGCCTTGTCCATTTTAATCATGATCGTCCCATATCCCTTTCCGGTCGCTATTTCCTCTAAAGGCCTCTCCATTCGCAAACAGACGCTCCAAACGCCTGCAGGAATGAGATGAGCCGTTACATTATCTCATTATGCTCGAACAATTAGCATTATTGTATACAATATCAAGAGCTGAACCCTAATTTAGAGGGGACAAAATTTCAAACAATGGGATCGGCCGCGCCTTAATCGCGGTCATTTGTGGTTTTTCGATAGTGTTGCGCCGCTGCAAGAATATGTGTTCGCATGATCGCTTCAGCCCAAGCGGGATCGCCCGCGCGCAACGCGTCCACCAATTGACGATGATGGGAATTCGACACGCCAATGCGCCGACGATCAAAACCATGCGCCGTCTGTTGCACAATCGGGGGTGGGGTAAGGCCGCGCATCAGTTCGAGCAAGCGGTGATTACGAGCCGCTTGATGGATGATGCTGTGGAAAGCGCTATTATTCTCCATAAATCGCCGGCCCAATTCATCCTCCGCCTCGGACGAGCTGCTAAGCTGCTCATCTAATTGGAGTACTAGATTTTCAAGTAATTGTATTTGTTCACTATTTATTTTTTGGGCGGCCAGGCGTACGACATAGGCCTCCATTTGCGCCCGCGCCTCAAACACTTCCGCAACATCGCTTGGCCGCCAGACCGCCACGCGGACGCCGGCATTTTTCTTGGCCACCACATAGCCTTCAAAAGCCAGACGTCGGAGCGCATCGCGCACGGGTGTCCGACTGACGGCACAATCATCGACCAACTCCTCTTCCGTCAAATGTTGGTCGGGCAGGTAGATCCCCGCAATAATCGCGTTGCGAATGGCAGAATAGGCATGATCACTGGCCTGTGACATTTTTGCATCACTCCATAAATTTCGTTTGGAAGCGCTTGAAAGCCTTGGCAATTACTTTACCATTGTACACAATTCATAATAGGAGGAAAAGCGTTATGAATCGAAAACTATCAAAAATTGGTCTTGGGATGACGGCATCTCTCATCGCCCTCACGGGCGTGCCTACCGTTGCGGCGGCGCAAGGTGGCATTGATGAGATTGTGGTGGTGTCACGTAAAGTTGCAGAAAATTTACAAGATGTTCCGATTGCCGTCACGGCCTTTTCGGCGACGGACATTGAGGATGCAGGCATTCAACGCCCTGAGGATTTCATCGGATTGACACCCAACGTGTCGATGGTCAACACGGCAAATGCGGGCGACACACAGGTTACCATTCGCGGGATTACGTCGACCCGCGACGCCGAGTCTAACTTTGCGCTGGTGGTGGATGGGGTTTTATTGACGAACCCAAACGCTTTTAACCGCGAACTTCTCGACATTGAACAAATCGAGGTTCTGAAAGGCCCGCAAGGCGCACTTTATGGACGGAACGCTTCTTCGGGCGCGATTTTGATTTCGACCAAACGCCCGGATGGCGATGGCGGAACCAAAGTCACTGTGGGATATGGCAGCAATAACAGCTATAAGGTCCAGGCTGTGACCAATCTCGCACTCAGCGAAACATCCGCTATGCGCCTATCCATCAGCGATAGCTCGACGGATGGCTTTGAAACCAACAAGCTGACCGGCGAGGATGATGCCATCGATTATTTCGAAGACACCACCGTCCGCGGTCGTTTGGTCTCGGACACTGATTATGGATCATGGGACCTGCGCGCCGGATATGCCGAAACCTCAGGCGGAGCCATTAACTTTAATGCGACTTTCGCCTTGCCAGCATTTGTTAATTTTGACGGCATCGGTACACCACTATTTCATGCAGATGTAAATGAGCATGAGTTTCAGTATTTCCCGAACATCAAACCTGAAAACGAACAAGAAACATTTGATATTTCGGTGAAGTTTGAGCGGGAGCTGGCGAGCGGGAACACGTTCACCGCGACGGTAGCGTATAATGAGCTGGATGAGTGGTTGCTCTCAGATGGGACAGCGGGATCTTTTGGTGTCTATACAAACAATGCCAATCAGTCCTGCCTGACGACATTAGGCGATGCGACCAACGCAGCTTTAATTAATGGGTATAAACCAACATTTACCTTTGCGCCAACGAAAGCACTCTCTTTGCTTGGCCCATACACGCCAACAACCTGCGATGGGTATCAATATCAAGAGCGGAACCAAAAAGACACAAGCCTTGAGCTGCGCTTACAAGGCACATCGGGTAGCTTCGACTGGATTATTGGCGCCTATGCGGCCCAAATTGAGCGCGAAGTTGTGGTGTCTTACGGTGCCGATCTCGGCACCTCAATCCAACGCCAGCCTTATGTGGAAAATGTCACAGATCTGTTATTCTGGGATGAGTTCGATACCGATGTTTACTCGGTATTCTGGCAGCTGAACCACGATGTCACCGACGCCACAGAAATTGCCTTTGAGGGGCGCTATGACCGCGAGGAACGTTCTGTGTCTAACCGCGTGCCCAAAGCCGGCAAGTCCTATATGGATACCGACGCTAATGGTGTGGCAGACACAAATTCGCCCATCAACCCCGGGCGGACAGCCATTACTGATGAGATTGCCGATCGGAGTAATCGTTATGATCAGCTGCAACCCAAATTCAC
>CBFIIU010000017.1:31360-43524 GCA_965662735.1 Alphaproteobacteria bacterium | reverse complement strand
GGGGTGATGACCATAATATCGGCCCGGCGCATCCACATGCGGGTCTCGGCACGTTCAGCTGATGTGGACCCGACCAAAACCGGGTCAGGGATTATTTCCTCAAGATACTCGGCAATAGCGGTCACTTCGCAAATAACCCGACCATCCTCAAGAACAAGACAGGGAACTTGGCCGGCGGGATTGGTTTTCAAAAATTCCGGCTTACGATTCTCGGCGCTTTGAATATCGATAATGATTTCCTCAATATGCGCCTGTTTGGCAGCCACCAAGCGCCGAGCGATGTTTGGGCCTGGCGCCCGCTCTGCAACATATAACTTCATCAGGTCACTCCTCTGACTGGGATTGTGAGGCAGTCACAAACTTCCGACAAGCCTCAAAGATGCAAAACTTCATCAGATTGCACGTAAAATCAACAGACAAAGTTTGGTTCTTAGATTATGATGAGGGACGGAGAACCTAACAAAGTAGATGAGAGGTTTCTATGCAGGTAGCGCGCTTTCAAATTGGTGACGTCGTCAAACATCGGATTTTTCCGTTTCGGGGCGTCATTTTCGATGTTGACCCCGAATTCGCGAATACTGAGGAGTGGTGGCAGTCAATTCCTCCAGAAGTCCGGCCGCGCAAAGATCAACCCTTTTATCATTTGCTCGCCGAAAATGATGAAGGAAGCTATATCGCTTACGTATCAGAACAAAACTTGCTTCACGACACCTGTCAGGAGCCTGTAAAACATCCCAAGGTTGCAGAAATTTTCAGCGAGTTTAATGGGGCGCGCTACGAAATCCGCCCCAGGCACGCCCATTAAAGCGGGGTTTTCTTCCCCAGACCGGTTCGTACAGTTTATGGTTATGTCATCAATTAAGCGGTTTTTCAGCCAAATGATCATTCGGTATATTGAGAAACCCATTCTCAATTATCGTCCCTATCAGTTTTTACCCCTTCACGAACTCGAGAATTGTTTACAGCCGGGGGATGTTTTGCTGGTCGAGGGAAATCAGCGCATCTCGACCGCGATTAAATATCTGACTCAATCGACATGGTCGCATGCTGCTTTTTATGTCGGGCGCGAGGCTGGTTTAAAAGATGCGTTTGGTCATGAGGCCGCGCTCATTGAGGCCGATGTCGAGGATGGAACGATCGCGGTCTCTTTAACAAAATATATCGGCTTCAACACACGCATTTGCCGACCCGCCCTCATTACCCCCGAAGATCGGGATACCGTTATCCAATATATGATCGGCGCATTGGGAACATCTTATGACCTGCGCAATGTCATTGATTTGGCCCGCTATCTCCTTCCGCAACCTCCCGTCCCGGTGAGCTGGCGCCGCAAAATGATTGCGCTGGGCTCGGGCGAGCCCTCGCGGGCAATTTGCTCGACGCTGATCGCGCGGGCATTTCAATCGGTCCAGTATCCGATTTTACCTCACATCACGCGCGAGAACCGGCTTGAGGTGATGCATATTCGACATCATTCATTATACACACCGCGCGACTTCGATTTGTCGCCCTATTTTAGTGTTGTAAAACCCACCATCGAGCGACGTCCCGACTATAAAAGTTTTACATGGTCGACCGATGAGGAAGACGCAAAACCTGCTCAGAGCGAGAGCAAACCGCGCCATGATAGCGAACGGCCTAACGCAAAATCTTTACCCAAATCGAAACACACGTCTAAACCGGCATCGCGACAATCAAACCATGCGACGTGATCACCGGCCTTTGCTCGTCCGTCGGTGGCATGAATTCTGGGCACAGTGGTATGGTCATCATTTCATCCGCCCCCAATGCGAGGAATTTGGCGACGGGATAGAGATTATCGGCCCGCGCAATCTCGAATTATTTGGGCCAAATATTTCGATCGGGGATTATGTTCATATCTCAACCGCGCGCGGCACCATGACCCGCTTATGCACATGGCCGAACCAAACGGGCGAGCACGGCCACTTGAAGATCGGCAATCATGTTTTGCTCTCGCCCGGTGTTCACATCACCAGTGCAGAAAATATTCATATTGGGGATAATGTAATGATGGCGAGCCATTGTTATGTCAGTGATGCCGACTGGCATGATCTCTATGATCGAGTGGCGTCACCGGGGAAAACGGCGCCGATTATTCTTGAAGATAATGTCTGGCTGGGGCAAGGCGCTAAGGTGCTCAAAGGTGTTCGACTTGGAAAAAATACCATTGTTGCCGCTGGCGCCGTCGTCACAAAGTCATTTCCTGCCAATTCAATTATTGGCGGAAACCCTGCCAAACTGATCAGCAAATTAGATCCCAAAAAGCCGCGACGCACCCGCGCATCGATGTTCGCCGACCCCGTAAAATATAAGAAAACAATGAAATATATTAAGTATTTACAGCACAAAGAGAATAGTTTTTCACGGTGGATCCGCAGTATGCTGTGGCCGGATAACTCGTTATAATGCGGCATGTCTAGTCGATTACCACCTCGAACACGCCGCGCACCCCTTGGGCATCTTGGCTCCGTGTCATACGGTTTAAAACCACTTCTTTATAGTTTGGGCTTATTTTTCCTTACCGCTTTTGTTTCGGCGGCATGGGCCGATCCAGCTCGGCGTGTCACGCATGGCATCAGCATGCTGGGCGCACCCGCCTTATCTGAAAACTTTGAGCGTTTGCCCTATAGCGATCGCACGGCTCAACCGGGCGGGCGATTGCGCGATGCGAAAATTGGAAGCTTTGATAATTTAAATCCGTTCACCATTCGAGGCACACCAGCCTATGATATACGCGAACTCGTGTTCGAGAGCCTGTTGGGACGGTCGATGGACGAGCCCTTCTCTCTTTATGGCTTGCTCGCCGAACAAGTGGCTGTCTCGGAACAACGCGACCGAATGCAAATCCGACTGCGCGCAAATGCCCAGTTTTCAGACGGGACACAAATTACAGCCGATGATGTGAAATTCAGCTGGCAGGTGTTGCGCGACCGCGGGCGCCCCAATCATCGCGCTTTTTATAGCCAAGTTGACCGCATTGATATTTCCGGCCCGCGCGATCTCACCTTTCATTTCAAGGGTCCTCCTTATGATCGCGAGCTACCGTTGATTGTCGGCCTGATGCCGATTTTACCGAAACATCATTACGAACAATTTGATATTCAAAGTTCGTCGCTTGATGTGCCATTGGGCTCTGGCCCCTATCTCGTTGATCACGTTGATGCCGGACGGCAAATTGTGTTCAAGCGCAATCCCAGCTATTGGGGGTGGTCTAACCCCTTGAACCGCAATCGCTATAATTTCGATATCATTCAACATGATTATTTTCGCGACGAAAATAGTGCTTTTGAGGCCTTCAAGGCCGGCGAGATCGATTTTTGGAGAGAGACCAATCCAACCCGTTGGCTAACAGGATATGATTTCCCAGCCCTGATGGATGGTCGGGTCATTAAAGAGGCCCTGCCAATAGGAACCCCAACCGGTCTTAACGCCTTTGTTTTTAATACCCGCCAAGAGCAGTTTTCCGACATTCGGGTGCGCGCCGCGCTGGATCATTTGTTCGATTTCAATTGGATCAATGAAAAACTATTCGGCGGGGTCTATCGCAGAACCCAGAGTTATTTTGGCGGAACTCAATTAAGTGGCCAGGCCAGCACCGCACAAGATGTGTACACCGCGCCCGAAAGCGATGGCTCGGGTCGCGATCGCGCCCAGCGGCGGATCGCCCTCGATTTGATGAAGGCGGCTGGCTATCGGCTGCAAGATAGCAAGATGGTCAACACGAAAACCGGCGCCGCTTTGACATTCGAAATTCTCGTTCAGCGACGCGATCACGAACGCCTCGCCCTGGCCTATCAGCATATGTTGGCGCAATTGGGCATTGAGTGTTCCGTGCGCCTTGTGGATGCCGCTCAATATCAACGGCGCATCCAAAATTATGATTTTGACATGATCGTCTATGATTATTACGCGTCCTTATCACCTGGTAATGAGCAAAATTACTATTGGTCGTCGCAGGCCGCAAACACGCCGGGTAGTCGCAATTATGCGGGCATTCGATCGCCTGATATTGATGCCGCCATAAGCGCGCTCACCAACGCGACCACATCGCAAAGTTTCATCGAGGCGGCGCAAACGCTCGATCGCCATTTAATGGCCGGCCACTATGTGATCCCCTTGTTCCATGCAGACACTGCTTGGGTTGCCTATTGGCACACCCTCGAGCGCCCCAGAACAACCCCCCTTTATGGGCCACAACTTGATAGCTGGTGGGCCAGCCCCCTTAACTAAGAGAGCTGCCGTCGGCGCTGACGACGTATCTATTCGGGTCTAACTAGATCGCTCCAGATGCCCGCAACGCCGCAATGTCGGACGCGCTGATGCCCCAATCGGCCATCGCCGTCTCGGTATGCGCGCCCACTTCTGGTGGCGGCCCCTGAATTTCGCTCGGAGTGCCGCTGAACCGTGGCGCAACATTCGGCTGTGTTATCCCAAAGGCGGTGGTGATGGTCTGGCGTGCGGCATTATGCGGATGCGTCGCCGCTTCAACCATATCCAGAACGGGTGCATAGCACACATCCGTTTCCGCCATTAGCGTATCCCATTCGTCGCGTGTTTTCGTTTTGATTACCGCAGCCAACTTCTCTTTTAAAACTGGCCATTGTTTGCGGTCATGCTGCTTGTCAAATTCGGGATCAGCATCAAGGCCGGTTTTCTGGCGCAGCAAGGCATAAAATTGTGGCTCGATAGATCCAATCGACACAAATTTTCCGTCGCTCGTTTCATACACATCGTAAAAATGTGCGCCGCCATCGAGCATATTATTGTTTCGGTCGAGGGTCCAAATGCCTGAGCTGTGCATCCCAAAAAACATGGACATGAGCGAGGTCGCCCCATCGGTCATCGCACAGTCGATGACTTGCCCCTTGCCGCTCCGCTGGGCTTCGAACAAAGCCGCACAAATGCCCATCGCCAAATACAGGGCTCCGCCGCCAAAATCGCCAACAAGATTTAGAGGGGGAACAGGTTTATCTGCACCCCCAATGGCCGCCAGCGCGCCGGTAAGCGCGATATAGTTAATGTCATGACCCGCGGCTTGCGCATAGGGGCCGGTTTGCCCCCAGCCGGTCATGCGGCCATAAACCAATTTTGGATTGCGCGCGAGGCAGACATCAGGGCCCAGGCCCAAGCGTTCCATCACGCCCGGGCGAAACCCCTCTTGAACAATATCGGCGGTATCAATCAGCTTTAAAACGGCCTCAACGGCATCGGGGTTTTTAAGATCTACCGCAACCGAGCGCCGGCCCCGAGAGGTCACATCATTGGCGCCGGCGCCAGGCCCTGCCCCTTTTCGATCAATGCGAATGACGTCGGCTCCCATATCCGACAACAGCATGGCACAAAAGGGCCCCGGTCCAATGCCCGCAAATTCAACAATTTTTACACCGTGTAATGGCCCTTTTCCCATCTCGTCCTCCCAAGTTAATCAGATGCTGCGATATCAAGAAAAGAAATCGCGTGACGTAATCCTAGAACTAATAATTGTTTTTGTCTCGCGCGACATTCCGCTGAACCAAAATGCCATGCTCCTTGATCTTCTTGCGCAAGGTGTTTCGGTTCAACCCCAAAAGCTCTGCGGCGCGGATCTGATTTCCCCGTGTGGCCTCGAGAACCAGCTCAATCAGAGGAATTTCAAGCTGCGGCAACACCCGATGATACAGACCATTGGGGGGCAACTCATTTTCATGCCGATCAAAATAACGTTTGAGATGGCGCGCAACACTCTCGGCCATCGTTTGCTCTGAGAAATTCTCGATAGGATCGGCCTGTTTGAGGTCGATGAGTTCTTGCCGAATAACATCGACACCGATTAATTCCTCAGTGTGTAAAGCGGCAATCCGTCGAACAAGATTTTCAAGCTCACGCACATTACCAGGCCAATTATGGGTCTTTAATAGATCCAACGCCTCTGTGGTGTATGACTTATCCCCCAAGCCTTGTTCACGCCCATTGGCGGTGAAATGGCGGACCAAATCTGGAATATCTTCCCGGCGCTCTCGTAAGGGAGGGAGCCGCATCGGAACCACATTTAAACGGAAAAACAAATCCTCACGGAACTGCCCCATCTCAATTAATCGACGCAAATCTTGGTGGGTCGCGGCAATGATGCGAACATTGGTTTTAATCGACAATCGACCGCCCACCGGGGTGAACTCGCCCTCTTGGAGAACCCGCAATAAGCGCGTCTGCGCCTCCATGGGCATATCGCCTATTTCATCGAGAAATAAGGTGCCCCCCTCGGCTTGGGCAAAGCGCCCCATTTGCCGCTGCACCGCCCCCGTAAAAGCACCTTTTTCATGACCAAATAACTCGCTCTCCACCAGCTCGCGGGGAATAGCCGCCATATTAATGGCGATAAACTGACCATTTTTCCGCAGCCCATAATCGTGAAGGGCCCGAGCCACTAATTCCTTGCCCGTACCACTTTCGCCGGAAATGAGAACCGATAGATCATTTTGCGTCAGCCGCGCCACCGATCGATAAATTTCCTGCATCGCAGGTGATCGACCGATCAGCGGCAAGGTATCATCAACCGCGCGTTTATCCTCGCCCGAATGGCTGCCCTTTGGCATTGCCATGGCGCGATTGACCACCCCCACCACTTCATTGAGGTCGAACGGCTTGGGGAGATATTCAAAGGCACCACGTTCCGCCGCCGTAATGGCCGTGGTGAGCGTATTTTGGGCACTGATGACAATGATCGGCAGATCAGGGCGAATGCGTTGAATGCGCGGGATCAAGTCAAACGTATTTTGATCGGGCATCATGACATCGGTGATCACCACATCGCCATCGCCTGAGCTCGCCCACTCCCATAAGGTGCCCGCCAATCCGGTGCTTCGTACATCATATCCAACACGCCCGAGGGCTTGAGATAAAACAGTCCGAATAGCTCGGTCATCATCGGCAATCAACACACGACCTTTTGGGGCATCCTCTTTCATAACATTTCCTCTTGATTATGCCGTTCCCAATCGGTGGACGTCGAACGGGTGGAAGCGCCATCCTCTTGCGAGAGGATTTTCTCCTCGGGAGCCATTGGCAATAAGACACGAAAACTTGTCCGCCCCGGCTGACTCGTGAACTCGACAACCCCGCCGTGATCTCCAATAATTTTTGCGACCAGAGCCAAGCCGAGGCCCGAGCCCGAGCTTTTAGTGGTGACAAAGGGATCGAAGAGATGATTTTGCAAATGCTCTGGAACGCCAGCACCATTATCCGTGATGCTAAATTCGAGAGGCAGGCTCACCCGACGTGTGCGACCGGGCAAGGACAGGCGGACGCCGGGACGAAAGGCTGACGCCAGACGAATTTCTGGATTGGGAATATCTTCCAAGGCTTCCGCAGCATTTTTCACCAAGTTAAGAAAAACCTGCGTCAACATATCTTGATCGCCAATCACATCTGGCAAGGAGGGATCGTAGTCCTCGATAATACGAATAGAGTGTGCAAATCCCGACTGTGCCAGCCGCCGAACATGGTCAAGAACCGAGTGCACATTGACGGGCTTGGTGAAGGCTGGGGGAGCATCTGAAAAAATCTCAAACCGATCGACGAGAGCCGCAATCCGTGCGGTCTCTGAACAAATTAACTGCGTTAATTCGATCGATTCTGCCGGCAGATCCTGCTCAAGCAATTGCGCGGCGCCACGGATCCCTGAGAGCGGATTCTTAATCTCATGCGCCAACATGGCCGACATCGCACGTACAGAGCGCGCCGCATCCCGATGCACGAGTTGACGGTCAATGGTATTAGCAATCGCGCGGGGCTGGATCACCAGCACCACATGATGCGTATCAGCCGTCGCCATGGGGGCCACCTGAAGATCGACAATCCGATTGCCGCCGCCCGATCGCACGGATAAATCAATGTCATATTCATGAAACCCGATCGCCTCCGTCAAACACCGATCAATCAAACCAATCACCGGACTGCTGGGCGGAATGATCATGTTCAAAGGACGGCGACGCATGACCTCCAGGCTGGTTCCGAAAAACTCTTCTGCAGCCACATTTGCGAAAGCGATTTGGCGACTTTGATTGATTACAATCAGTGCATTCGGCATCGCCGATAAAATTTGCGCGGCGGTGTTCATGCGGCCACCTCGGCAACCCTATGATCAGCGGCTTCCGGGATCTGATCATAAAACTGATTTAACTCGGCCAAAACGCCGCGCGGATCGTCCAGCCGACAAATGCGCCCACGCCACATGCGCGCTTCGTCTTCGTTGACCGCGAGATGATCAATCAGCGCCGCAAGATGTTTGCGCGCAACTTTCACCCCTAGGGGCACACCGTAAAGCCGCATCGTGTCGTCATACCATGCCGCTATGATCTCGGAAATTTTTTGAAGGCTGGGTTCTTGCCACGTCTCACCCGCCAGCTGCGCCCTCACCTCGCCCAGCAACCAGGGCCGCCCCAATGCGGCGCGACCGATCATCACAGCGGATGCTCCAGAGGCCTTGAGGGCCGATCGAGCATCTTCGGCGTTTGCAATATCTCCATTCACAATCACCGGCACGGACACCGCCTCGACCACAGGACGAACAGCCGCCCAATCCGCCTGCCCCTTGTAAAATTGGCACCGGGTTCGGCCATGAACGGTTAATAATTTGACGCCCAATGCTTGTGCGCGACGAGCCAATTCGGCGGCGTTAAGACTATTATGATCCCACCCCAAACGCATTTTGACACTGACAGGCCGCGACGTTGAGGCCATTGTCGCCTCAATTAACCGCGCCGCGTGATCGAGATCGCGCATCAGCGCAGACCCCGCATAACCGCCCGTCACCTGCCGCGCCGGACATCCCATATTTATGTCGATCATGTCTGCGCCCGCATCCTCAGCCATGCGCGCGCCTTCACCCATCCAATAGGCATCGCGACCCGCAAGCTGCATCACAAAAGGGCTTAAGCCTGCGCCCTCAGCCCGTCGAACCACATCAGGCCTTTGCCGCACCAATTCAGCACTTGCAACCATTTCCGACACCACCATGCTCGCCCCAAGCGAGGCCGCGGCACGCCGAAATGCAAGATCGGTTACGCCCGACATAGGCGCCAAAATGGCTTTGCCTGACAATGTGATGGGACCGATTTGAATGCCCATTTTTTTACCATTTCTGCACATCGATAATGACTGTGCCTAAAAACATATCACTTGACCTAACTTATTTTCATCGCATTTCCAACCATGGTTTTGTAAAGTCGCGCAATGAATGCTGAGACCCCTCACCCCTTTACCGCCGCCATTATTGTTGCCGCTGGCCGTGGCGAAAGAGCCGGCGCCGGCCTGCCGAAGCAATATCGACCGTTGTCAGGCGGCGGCTCGCCTACTCATACCGTGCTCAGCGAGACCGTTCATCGCTTTTTGAGCCAGGCGACGATTGATCGGGTTCAAGTGGTCATTCACGCCGATGACCGCGATTTATATGATGCCAGCCTGTCTGAACTGGCTCCGGAGCTGACCTCTAAACTACGCCCACCGGTCATCGGCGGCGCGACGCGGCAGGCGTCTGTTTTAGCGGGCCTCACCGCCTTATCCGCGGACGCCCCGCAGATTGACCACATCCTCATTCACGACGCCGCCCGCCCATTTGTCAGCGATGCGCTGATCCAAGAGCTGTGCCAAACATTGGCCACAGGTGAAGTGTCCGGTGTCGTCCCGACGCGGCCGATGACCGACACGGTTAAGCAAATTGAGGGTCAGTTGATTACTGGCACGATCCCCCGCGAGACGCTGGCATGCGCTCAAACACCCCAAATTTTCCGGTTTTCCGAGTTGCTTGCAGCCCATCAGCACGCCGAGACAACATCATATCAAGCGACAGATGATGCGGCCCTGCTGGAGGCAATAGGCGCCCGCATCGCAACCATTACCGGCCCCACAGAAAACATAAAACTAACCTATGAAGCAGATTTTATGACGCATCCTCTTAACCAACCAAGCCCCAGAACAGGATCCGGCTTTGATGTCCACAGGCTCGCCCCAGGCACAAATGGCCTGACCTTGTGCGGTGTTCATATTCCAGGGGCGCTCGAATTGGTCGGTCATTCGGATGCCGATGTCGGATTACATGCACTCACCGATGCGCTGCTCGGCTTGATCGCCCTCGATGATATTGGCGCGCATTTCCCCCCCAGCGACGAGACGCATCGAAACCAAAATTCCGCCGATTTTGTTGCCTTTGCGATGCAGCAATTAGCGGCGCATCAAGCCCAATTAACCCATATTGACATCACCTTAATTTGCGAAAAGCCAAAAATTTCTCCTTTTCGGCCGCAAATGAGAGCCCGTGTCGCCGAACTGGTTGGCTTGCCGGAATCTTGTGTGAGCATCAAAGCAACAACCACAGAGGGGTTGGGTTTCACAGGTCGTGGTGAGGGAATTGCCGCGCAGGCGCTTGCCAGCGCATGGATCAGATGAAATAGAGGAAAAAATGGCACTTCGTCCCTTTCCATCCGGCCTCCACGCCTTTTCGCCGAGCGTCCTCATTGCAACGGTGGGCGGGGCTGGGCGCCTTCAACCCGCCTCGGGCACTTGGGGTTCCCTTGCCGCCCTTGCCATAGGGCTTCTGTGGATTTCTGTCGCGCCCGCGAGCAGCCTTTTAATGGGCGCCGTCTTGGCTTATGCGGTCGGGGTTTGGGCGTGCACACACTGGCTCAAACATGATGCCACAGAAGACCCGCAAGCCATCGTGATTGACGAGCTTGTCGGCATGTGGATGGCCCTTGCGGTTGCCCCGCCTCACATTTGGGGCTATCTCGGCGCCTTTGTCTTATTCCGGTTTTTCGATATTGTGAAACTCTGGCCCGCCAATTGGATCGATCAAAATATCGATGGCCCGCATGGCATTATGGCGGATGATGTGATTGCCGGACTTTATGCCATGGCCATTTTGATACTTATTCAATACTTTAACTAATAGAGATTTATGATGTTTAACAACACTTTAATAAGCAAATCCGAACAAATTATTAAACTTGGAAGCGAGCGCCATTGGCGCATTTCAACGGGCGAGTCCTGCACCGGCGGATTGGT
The DNA here is from genome assembly GCA_965662735.1 of Alphaproteobacteria bacterium. Lineage (GTDB taxonomy): Bacteria > Pseudomonadota > Alphaproteobacteria > RS24 > RS24 > JAYODZ01. Next base: position 32,466 of record CBFIIU010000017.1, on the reverse strand, counting down.
GGCTGCTTTGCTCACGGAAATACCGGGATCCTCTATTGTTGTCGGCCGGTGCTTTGTCACCTATTCCAATCGAGCCAAACGCGAAATTCTCAATGTGCCCGCAGACCTTTTGAAAACCCATGGCGCCGTTAGCGCCGAAACGGTGAAGGCGATGGCGCAAAACCTATTTAATCAAACAACTGCCCATCTCACGCTAGCTATATCTGGTGTAGCGGGCCCAGGGGGTGGCTCGCCCGACAAGCCGGTTGGCACGGTTCATATGGCAACAGCGACCGAGGCCGGCGTCATCCATCAACATTGCCAGTTTGGCGATATAGGCCGAAGCGCTGTTCGGATGGCAACGGTCGATGCCGCCGCCGATATGCTGCTGGCCCGCTTATCCGAATGAAGCGGTCTTCAGCGCAACAGCGCTCATTGTGTTATTTTTTGTGCCCATACAGGGCGTGGGCACGGGTTTCAAATGCCTCCACCATTCGCTCCACCGCGTGATCCATGATCGGCGAGAGTATGCGCGCCAATAAAGAGAACTGGAATTCGAAGTCGAGGCGAAACATGACCTGGCAGCCCTCTTCAGCGGGAACAAAACGCCACTCGTTTTTGAGCGACCGAAAAGGCCCCTTGGCTTGGCGAACCGATATGGTGCCGCACGCGCGATTGAGAACAACGTCGCTGGTATAGGTCTCGTGGATCAGCTTATACCGGATCATCAGATCGGCGGTCATCACCTCGCCGCCCGCCTCAGGCTTGCGGCTGCGCACACGCGACCCAACACAATAGGGCAGAAACTCGTGATAGCGCCCCACATCGCCAATCAAATCAAACATTTGATCAGCCTGGTAGGGGCTTAACCGTTCCAGAGTGACGGTTTTCATTGGCGAGCGGAAGCCGCATGACGATCAAGCCGCGCGGCTTTCAGCTGTTCAAAATCCGCATCCGCATGATGCGATGAGCGCGTAAGTGGCGAAGCCGATACCATTAAAAAGCCCTTGGCGCGTGCAATGGTTGCCAATTGCTCAAATTCGTCTGGTGTCCAAAACCGATCAATCGGCGCATGCTTGCGTGTCGGCTGCAGATATTGTCCGATGGTGATAAAGTCGACATCGGCT
>CBFIIU010000017.1:10595-31342 GCA_965662735.1 Alphaproteobacteria bacterium | reverse complement strand
ATTTGCATGATCTCTTCACGTGTTTCACCAAGACCAACCATAATGCCGGATTTCGTGAAAATCGTCGGATTGACCTCTTTAACCCGTTGCAAAAGCCTCAAGGAATGGAAATAACGTGCGCCCGGACGGATCGGCAAGTAAAGCCGCGGCACCGTCTCTAAATTATGATTAAACACATCGGGCGCGGCCTCAATCACAACTTCCCACGCACCCTCTTTTCGCAAAAAATCAGGGGTCAAAATCTCGACCGTTGTTGCGGGAGAAACTTGGCGAATAGCGCGAATGGTCTGCGCGAAATGGTCCGCACCACCATCTGCTAAATCGTCACGATCCACCGAGGTAATCACCACATGTCGAAGCCCAAGCTGCGCCACGGCATGCCCGGTACGCGTTGGTTCATCGGCATCAAGCGGCGCCGGCTGGCCCGTCGCGACATTGCAAAATGCGCAGGCACGCGTGCACACTTCGCCCATAATCATAAAAGTGGCATGACGCTCGGTCCAACATTCACCTATATTGGGACAGGCTGCTTCCTCGCACACCGTGACGAGATTGTGCTCTTTTACAATAGCGCGCGTTTCTTGATAGGCCTTGGATCCGGGCGCGCGTGTGCGCAACCAATCGGGTTTTCGCAAGACAGGTGTCTCGGCACGCTTTTCCTTTTCCGGATGGCGCGGGCGTTTTCCTGAAACCGTATCAATAATTGTGGTCATGCGCTTTTATAGCGAGCCTGAGCCCACCAAACAAGAATAGTTCGAGCTTTACGAAAAATACTAGTCTGCAGGCTTGGCGGTCGGATCAACAAAAATGACATTCTCATCGGGCGCCACCATACCCAAATCGGCACGGGCTCGCTCCTCAAGATAATCCAAATCCAGTGTCGACAACTGCAAACGTTGAATGCGCCCGCGAAGATCTTGATTATTATTTTTGAGGCGCTCGAGATCAGCTACGCGCTGCGCATAGATTTCCTTCGACTGCAGCCAATTTTTAAGGCCCCGATCGCCCGTCCACGCCTGCACCAGTAAAACGCAAAACAGAATCACCATAACGCCTGGAAAGATAAAGAGGCGCAAAGGCGTGCGGCGCTTCGTGTGAGCGAGAGTGAAATCAGTATGGGCAAGATCGCGAATCATACGTCAGCGAATCACAAACTGATTCGCTCCGTCAAGCGAAAAGAACACTCCTATACTCAAACTATGCTCAAACTATGTTCAACTTATCTCAAGATCGATCGGCCAGGGTAGATTGCTTGATCTCCCAGCGCCTCTTCGATGCGGATAAGCTGGTTATATTTTGCCAAGCGATCTGAGCGCGCCAATGAACCGGTCTTGATCTGACCACAATTGGTGGCCACCGCCAAATCAGCAATTGTTGCGTCTTCTGTTTCGCCCGAACGATGCGACATCACGGCCGTATAACGCGCGCGTTGCGCCATCTCAACCGCGGTTAAGGTCTCCGATAATGACCCAATTTGATTAACCTTCACCAAAATCGAATTGGCGACACCGCGCGCAATTCCGTCGGCCAAGCGCACCGGATTGGTGACAAAAAGGTCGTCGCCAACTAATTGCACCCGATCTCCAAGGGCTTGGGTGAGCGCTTTCCACCCGTCCCAATCATTCTCATCCATTCCATCCTCAATCGAGACGATGGGATAGCGACCACATAGATCGACCCAATAGTCGACCATCTCGCCGGCGGATAAAACTTTGCCCTCACCCTTCAAATGATAGGCGCCATCTGAGTAAAACTCGGTCGAGGCCGCATCCAACGCCAGCACAATATCGTCTCCGAGCACATAGCCGGCTTTTTCAATGGCGCGACTGACATAAGATAAAGCGTCATCGGTCGACTTGACGGCGGGTGCAAAACCCCCTTCATCGCCCACACCTGTCGCCAATCCGTCGGCAGAAAGAAGCCCCTTCAGCGTGTGAAAAATCTCCGCCCCCATTCGCACGGCATGGGCGATATTATCGGCCGAGATCGGCATAATCATGAATTCTTGGACATCGACAGGATTATCTGCGTGCGCCCCGCCATTTAAAATATTCATCATGGGCACCGGCAAGGTGCGGGCATGCGCGCCGCCAATATAACGCCAAAGCGGGATCATATGGCTGTCAGCCGCCGCTTTCGCCACCGCTAGCGAAACACCCAAAATGGCATTGGCGCCCAATCGCTCTTTATTGGCGGTTCCATCGAGCGCTATTAGAGTTTGATCAATATGGTTTTGTTCACTGGCATCGAGCCCGCTCAGGGCATCAAATATCTCGCCATTCACAGCATCGACGGCTTGCTGGACACCCTTGCCCAAATAACGCTTGGGATCACCATCGCGCTTCTCGACAGCCTCATAGGCGCCTGTGGACGCACCCGACGGAACAGCGGCGCGGCCAAAGCTTCCATCTTCTAAAACCACATCGACCTCAACCGTCGGATTGCCGCGACTGTCCAAAATTTCGCGACCAATGATCTCCAAAATGCCCGTCATATTTTTTCCCACTTTCTTGGTTCAAAAGTCTCGTTTCAGACCTCTAGCGATTACATAAAACAACTGACGCATTGAGGCAATCGCGGAAGCAGTGCCTTGCCGAGCTGTCACCAGTTCTTTCGCGGCCCCATCATGCCTGAGCGCCTAGATTTCTTTACGGAAGACGCGCTTTTGGATCAATTGCCCTTGTGTTACAAGACGCTATGACACATCACTCAGCACTCGTTCTGTTTTCGGGCGGCCAAGATTCAACCATATGCTTGGCGGATGCTCTATCGCGCTATGCGCATGTGGAAACCATTGGGTTTAATTATGGTCAGCGACACAGCATCGAAATGACCTGCCGAGAAAATGTCTTGTCCAGCATGAAAGAGCTCATCACGATCCGTGGATGGCCAGGACAATTGACGGCAGATCATGTTTTGGACATTCCCGCTCTGGCGCAAATTGGTGGCAGTGCGCTCACCGAAACCCGTGCCATCCAAATGGCGGATGATGGCCTCCCCACCACTTTTGTACCGGGACGAAATATCGTTTTTTTCACCTATGCCGCGGCTTTAGCCTATCGTCGTGATATTCGGGTTTTAATGGGAGGGATGTGCGAAACCGATTATTCGGGATATCCCGACTGTCGGCGCGCAACGCTGGATGCCGTCACCTCAGCATTAAATTTGGGTATGGAGACGGCCTTCGAAATTGAAACCCCCCTTATGTATCTCGACAAAGCCGAAAGCTGGGCTTTTGCCGATCGTTTGGGCGGGCGTGACTTTATTGACCTGATTATTGAAAAGACCCATTCATGCTACCGAGGTGAGCGCACGCATCGACATGTGTGGGGATATGGTTGTGACGACTGCCCAGCATGCGACCTTAGAGCAAATGGCTACCATAAATGGGTGTCCTTATGACGACCTATTCCGTCAAGGAGTGTTTTTACACCTTACAAGGCGAAGGCGCACGCGCTGGGCGCCCTTCGGTTTTTTGTCGCTTTAGCGGCTGTAATTTGTGGTCGGGTCGGGCTGAGGATCGGGCCATAGCGGCCTGCCAATTTTGCGATACGGATTTTGTCGGAACCGATGGCGAGGGTGGCGGCAAATTTCGATCTGCCGATGCCCTTGCAGAGCATATTGCTTCGCATTGGCCCGGCGCGGGGGCTCCTTATGTTGTGTTCACGGGGGGAGAGCCCTGCTTACAGCTCGACCCTCCCTTAATTGAGGCGCTCAAGCGCAAGGGCTTTGAAATCGCTGTGGAGACCAATGGGTCGCTTCCGGTTCCACAAGGTGTTGATTGGATTTGTGTCAGCCCTAAGCCGCAGACGCCGTTACAGCAAAAAACTGGAAATGAGCTGAAATTTGTCTATCCGCAAGAAACCCTCGCACCCGAAGACTTTGCCAAGCTTCAGTTCGACCATTTTTACCTGCAGCCGATGGATATGAATTTCACAGGTGACACGAATAACCCAGCGCAGCGAAATGCAGAGAATGTTAGCGCATGCGTGAGCTACTGCCTCGATCACCCGCAATGGTCGCTCAGTTTACAAACTCATAAATTGACCGGAATACCGTAATCGGGCATAAGCGGCGCATGAAATTACGGCAAGACTTCCATTTTGACGCGGCGCATCGGCTCGACAATTACGACGCCGATCATCAAAACCGGCGCATCCATGGGCACTCGTTTCGGGTGCGGGTGACCTTGCGTGGAAATCCAGCCACCGCCACCGGTCAAATTCTCGATTTTGAGACCTTTAATGTCGCCATTGGGCGCGTGCGCTCCAAGCTTGACCATCATCTTTTGAATGACATTGAGGGGCTGGAGAAGCCTACCCTTGAAGGCTTAGCCAAATGGATTTGGGATCAGCTCTCCGAGGATTTAGCGCAGCTGGATGAAGTAGAGATTTTTAGAGATAGTCTCGGCCAATCCTGCAGCTATCAAGGTGCCGAGCATGGTTGAGGGCGCGAACCAACTGGGCAAAATGTCGGCCCTTCCAGCATCACCCGATGACGCACAACTTGATCGCGTGGCCAACCCTCATCCCGACACAAATTACGTGGCCCGCTTTGCCATTCCGGAATTTACGTCCCTGTGTCCCGTTACGGGACAACCCGATTTTGGCCATTTGGTCATCGACTATGTTCCTGATCGCTATTTGGTGGAAAGCAAAAGTCTGAAATTATTTATGGCCAGCTTTCGCAATCATGGCGCTTTTCATGAAGACTGCACAATTATGATTGCCAAGCGCTTGGTGGACACGCTATCGCCACGTTGGTTACGCATTGGCGGCTATTGGTATCCGCGCGGCGGCATTCCAATTGACATTTTCTGGCAGTCGGGCCCCCTTCCCGAGGGCGTGTTCATCCCCGATCAGGGCGTGCCCCCCTATCGCGGTCGATAGAAAATCAACACCTCGCAAACGCTCATTCGCTTAAATGGCCTTTACAGGCTGGCGCGGATGGCGGCCAGTTGGGCTAATAAAGGCTCGGCTTGATCAAGCGGCAGACAACTTGGCGCATCGCACAGCGCCTCATCTGGACGCGGATGAAATTCTAAAAACACACCATCAGCTCCCGAAGCAATGGCCGCACGCGCCAAGATCGGAACCCCTTCCCGACGACCGCCGGTGGACGCCCCTTGGGTGCGGGGGTCGGCCCCGGGCAATTGAACGGCATGAGTGGCATCCATGGTCACGGGCACACCCAGTTTTTGCATTTCATGAATGCCCAGCATATCAACGATCAGATTATTATAACCAAAGCTGGTACCGCGATCGCATAAAATAATCGGGCAATGGGGCGCAACTTCCCGAATTTTATCAATAATATTCCGGCAGTCCCAAGGCGCTAGAAACTGAGCTTTTTTAATGTGCAACACCCCACCTGCGGCTTCGGTGGCCTTTGCCGCGGCGACAATCAAATCGGTCTGACGAACCAAAAAGGCCGGTATTTGAACAAAATCGGCGACGGCCGCAACGGCCTCCGCTTGATGCGGTTCGTGAAGATCTGTTGCAATGGGCACATTGAGGGTCTGTTTGACCTCAGACAGCATGGCGAGGCCTTTTTCTAAGCCAGGACCTCGATAGCTCTTAATGGATGAACGATTAGCTTTATCGAAACTAGCCTTGAAGACGAAGCCTAAACCCAATCGGTTGCAAACGGCCTGAAGATGCGTTCCCACGTCAATCGCGAGTTCTTGGCTCTCTAAGACATTGAGCCCCATAATACACAGTAGCGGTGACCCCTTGCCGACGGCGATATTCCATTTAGGCAAATTTACAGTGCTCATAGGCCCCTCCCGACCAAAATCCTCAAACAAGACGGCTTTGCGTGACGGCCGCTCCGATAAAGGATGAAAATAATGGATGTGGCGCAAATGGGCGCGACTTTAATTCCGGGTGAAACTGAACACCAATATACCAAGGATGATCGGTAATCTCGACAATTTCAGGAAGTAATCCGTCCGGCGAGACACCCGAAAAACGCAAGCCAACATTCTCCAGAACATCGCGATAATTCATGTTCACTTCATAACGATGGCGATGCCGTTCTGAAATGATTTGCGTGCCATAAATTTCTTCGGCACGACTTCCTTTGTCTACAATAGCTTCAAAGGCTCCCAACCGCATGGTGCCGCCTAAATCGCCGCCAAGTTTACGCTTTTCAAGCTGATCGCCTTGCATCCACTCTTTCATCATGCCGACAACCGGTGTGCCATGCATACCAAACTCGGTTGAGCTCGCATCTTTGATCTGCGCGAGATGACGCGCCGCCTCAACGACCGCCATTTGCATGCCAAAACAAATACCGAAATATGGAACGTTACGGGTGCGTGCAAAGCGTGCAGCAGCAATTTTGCCCTCCGCCCCTCTCTCGCCAAAACCACCTGGAACCAAAATCCCATTCACGTTTTCAAGATAAATGGCTGCATCCTCGCGCTCGAATATTTCTGCATCCATCCACTCTACGTTCACCCGCACGCGATTGGCGATCCCGCCATGATTCAGCGACTCGATGAGGGACTTATAAGCGTCTTTCAACTCGGTATATTTACCGACGACAGCAATGGTCACAGCACCTTCAGGCTCGCGCACGCTCTCCACCACCTCGTCCCACATCGACAAATCGGGCTCGGGCGCATCATGCATTCCAAAGGCGGCGAGCACCTCATCATCTAAACCATTTTCATGGTAGGTTTGAGGGACGGCGTAAATCGTATCGACATCTTGAGCCTCGATCACAGCCGAGTCCCTGACGTTACAGAAAAGAGCAATCTTACGCTTCTCCCCATCCGGAATGGGCCGATCACAGCGACATATCAAAATATCAGGTTGAACGCCGATCGATCGGAGTTCTTTCACAGAATGCTGCGTCGGTTTGGTCTTCATCTCTCCTGCCGTGCTGATATAAGGCAACAAAGTGAGATGGATATAAATCGATCGATTGCGCGGCAGCTCATTGCCAAGCTGGCGAATGGCTTCAAAAAACGGCAAGGCTTCGATGTCGCCCACAGTGCCACCAATCTCGCATAGCACAAAATCGACATCATCCGTATTCGCCAAAACGAAGGCTTTAATGGCGTCGGTTACGTGAGGAATAACCTGCACGGTTCCGCCTAGAAAATCGCCGCGCCGTTCACGCATGATAATGCTCTGGTAAATTTGGCCCGTCGTGATGTTGTCGCCTCGACAGGCGGGCACCCCGGTAAATCGCTCATAGTGGCCTAAATCCAGGTCAGTCTCAGCCCCGTCATCCGTGACATACACTTCGCCATGTTGATAGGGGCTCATCGTCCCAGGATCGACGTTGAGATAGGGGTCAAGCTTACGTAAACGAACGGAATAACCGCGCGCCTGCAACAAAGAGCCAAGTGCAGCTGAGGAAAGTCCTTTTCCGAGGGAGGAAACCACGCCGCCAGTGATAAAAATAAAACGCGCCATGGGGGTGCAGGATAGTTCCTCTTACTGATTCGCGCGATAGTTAAATCACGCTCAAGCGACATTTCACCAGATTTTTCATCCGGTGCAACGAAACACCCAAAACTCTAATAAAATTATTGGGTTGGAGGTATGGGTAAATCAGGTTCAGGCAGCAGAGGCGCTGGAGCGAGGGGCACATCGGATCCCTCGGTTTCAATCACACCATCGAGAATCGATTCGTTTCGATCAACTGTCCCGATCACTGTTAAGCCAATACTGGTTGCGAAAAAGATAGCCGCAAGGATGGCCGTGGTCCGCGTTAAGGCATTTCCAAGCGAACGCCCGCTCATCATGCCTCCACTTCCGCCAATACCGAGCGCTCCACCTTCCGAGCGTTGAAGGAGAACCATAACGATCATAGCCACCGCGATGATCATATGCACTACCAGCAGAACCGTTGTCATAGCCTAAACCAGCCTTTTCCCTACATTGAATTTGACGCGGTTTTAGCGCATTCCCTCGACAAACACCAGACCTAGACCGCTGATTTGATGATCTTCATAAAATCCACGGCTTTAAGGCTGGCGCCTCCCACCAAAGCGCCATTGACATTGGCTAGCGCCAAAATTTCGCGGGCATTATCAGGCTTAACGGAACCGCCATATAAGATGCGGACGGCATTTCCTGAATTCCCTAAAATTTCGATCAGCCCTTTACGCAAATGACCGTGCGCTTGCTCAATTTCGGCATGGGTTGGGGTTAAGCCCGACCCAATGGCCCAAATCGGCTCATAGGCAATCACAATTTGCGATGCCCGAGCCGCAGAGGGCATCGAATTTTTCAATTGGTGACCAATCACCCGCAGAGTCTGCTTTTTAGTGCGTTCGGCCAGCGTTTCTCCGAGGCAAATAATGGGTGTCAGACCGGTGTCAACTGCGATGGCAGCCTTGGCCGCAATTTGAGAATTACTCTCCCCATGATCTTGCCGGCGCTCAGAATGACCGACGATCACATAACGCGCGCCTGCATTTTTTAACATAGCGGCGCTGATGTCGCCTGTATGCGCCCCCGATCCCTTTGGATGACAGTCCTGCCCCCCAAGTTTCACGCTTTTCAATGCCGCCCCGGCCGCAGTCATAATTAACGTGGCGGGCGGGCAGATCGCAACATCGGGGGCAAGCCGCATTCGGCTGACCTGTCGTTCAACTTGCGCGATTTGCGACAGATCGCGCTTCACACCATTCATTTTCCAATTGCCGGCAATTAAAGGGCGGATCGCAGCGGGTTGAGCCGCGATTTTTTGAGGTTTTTTTGTCAAAACAGATTTTTGTGTCGCTTTGGCCATATTGCTCTCCTGAGCCTTCTGTTTAAGACGTTTTGGAGAACGGATCAATCGTCAGCCCACCGCCAAAAAACTTGTGCCTGACCGCCCGCAACACCCCTCAGCCGCTTGCCGAAAGAAGCCGCCCGCTCTATGATGCCCCCTCGCCTCCTAAGGATTTCACTCCACGATTAAGGTTCAACGTTTCATGCTTCAAAAACTGCGCTCATCGGTCAGCGGTATTTTCGGTATCGGTCTTATTCTTCTCCTGGTTGTCGCCTTTGCCGTCTGGGGCATTGCCGACAGTTTTACCACCTTGTCCAACAATGTGATTGCGCGTGTGGGGAATGTGAATATCGAAGCGCAGGAATTCAGCCTCCGCTATGCGCAACAAATTCAAGCTTTGTCCCGCGAATTGGAGCAGCCAGTCACTCGTGAGCAGGCCCGTGCACTCGGCCTTGATCAGCAGGTGCTGGGCACCATGATCGGAATGGCCGCCTTAAACAATGCAACGCAAGATATGGGGCTGGCCATGAGCGATGATCGAATTGCTCAAGCCATTATTGCCGACCCAGCCTTTCGCGGAGCGAATGGTCAATTTGATGAAGCTATGTTCCGTTTTGTCCTGCGGCAGAATGGGTTGACGGAAAAGCTCTTTACCTCGGACCAGCGCAATTTTGCCTTGCGCGGACAATTGCTACAAGCGACCAGCGAAAAGTCACATGTGCCGGCAGCCCTGCTGTCGCGCATGTATAATTACATTCTCGAACAGCGGATCGTTCGATACACAATCATTTCGCCGGCTTCAATTGATGAGGTGGGTGAGCCGTCTGAGGAAGAATTAGTCGACTTTTATAATGGCGCGAAACTTCGCTTTGCCGACCCTGAGCGCCGTTCGTCGACCCTCCTGATGATTTCTGCGGAGCGTTTCGCTGAAACCATTATTGTGACGGATGAGGATATTGCAGAAGAATACGCCTATCGGGAAGCCGAGTTTACGGCCCCCGAGAAGCGCGAAATCGATCAGCTCGTGCTGACAGATGATGGAAGCATCGAGATTGCCCTTCGCCTGCGCGCCGAGAGCACGCCCTTCGCGGAGATTGTGGCGGCGGTCGATCAAAGCCTCGACAATACGGATCTTGGACTAGTTACCCGTGATGAAATGATCTCGGCAGACCTCGCCGATGCTGCCTTCGCCCTTGATAAGGGAGGAATGAGCGAGGTTATCGAGGGTCCATTGGGATCGGTGATTATGCGTGTTCGGAAAATTGAACCAGGCACCACAACGCCGCTGGCCGATGTGCGCGACCAACTTTCCAATGATGTTCGCAATCGTCGTGCGGCGGACGAGATTATCGTCTTCTCGGAACGCATTATTGACGAAATCGCCGCTGGCGAAATGCTTGAAGATATCGCTCAGAAATATGACCTTGAGCTGTTGAGCCTCAATGATATCGACCGCAATGGAACACTGCCTGATGGCTCGACGCCCGCATTGCTGAAAGATATTGATGGTTTGGTCGGACAGATTTTCGAAGCCCAGCCAGGTGACGAGCCCCCCATGCATGAAACAGCAATGGGCGGGGTTTATTGGCTCCGTGTCGACACCATAACCGAGAGCCAAAGCCGTCCCCTCGCCGATGTACGTGAGCAAGCAATCGAGCAATGGCAAAAAAATGAGCGCAAGACGCTCCTCGAGTCGATGGCTCAGCATCTGGTAGACGAAGGTAATACGTCAAACAGCTTCCAATCGATCGAGGAAAGCCTCGACCAGAAATCGTTCACCTCCGAACCCATTTCGCGCCAGCTTCGCAGTGAGACCTTCTCTGCGGAAGGCGTCGAAGCGCTGTTTAATGCGGAGCAAGGCCAGTTCATCTGGGCGCCAGTTGGTTTTGGCCCAAGCCTCATTGTGATGCAGGTCACGCAGATTATTTCGCCAGACCCCAAGAATAATGCCGCGATGTCTAAAATCTACACGACCGAGACCGAACGTTATCGCATGGAAATGACCAATCAATTTGTGGGGGCCTTGCGCGACTCGATGGGCACCTCAGTCGACAATGCGGCATTGCGACGGGCCCTGCAGGCAAATTAATATGGCCAGCCCCTCTCCCGCCGCTGATGAATTCGTGGGACGCTACAATCGTGGCGAGGCGCAATTAGTTTGGCTCGACACCATATCCGATCTGGAAACGCCGGTTGCCGCCTATCTAAAGCTCACCGATACGGCGCCCCATAGTTTTCTGCTCGAGTCGGTTGCAGATGGTGACATTAAGGGCCGATATTCGATCATTGGATGGGCCCCGGATCTTCTTTTTCGGGTGCGCGACCTCGTTGCAGAAATTAATCAAGACCCCGCTCACTCCGATAAGTTTGAGGCGGTTGACGATACTCCCTTAGATGCTTTGCGGTCTTTGCTTGAAGAATCCGCGATCGATATGCCGGAAGCACTGGCCAGCATGTCTGCGGGAATTTTTGGTTATCTTTCCTATGACATGGTGCGCGCCATGGAAAAGCTGCCGGATGAAAACCCGCGCACCATTAATGTTCCCGATAGTATTTTCATGCGCCCCACAATGGTCGCTGTTTTTGATACGATTACCGACACGCTGAAGCTGGTGACAGCCGTTCGACCCAAAGCGGGCGTCGATGCGCAAGAGGCCTATGCGCGGGCCGAGCAGCGCCTCCGTGAAGCTGAAACCTCTTTGTTTGGCGCCATTCCAACGATGTCGAGTGTCGACACCTTGCATCCCGTTGAGCCCCGATCAAATATGCCGGAGGAGGCGTTTCACAACATGGTGAAGCGGGCGCGCGACTACATTGAAGCCGGCGATATTTTTCAAGTTGTCGTCAGCCAACGCTTCAGCATTGATTTTCCAATTCCAGCCTTTGACCTCTATCGATCCTTGCGCCGGATTAACCCATCGCCCTATCTCTTCTTCTTGAATTTTGACGGCTTTAGCGTGGTTGGCTCCAGTCCCGAAATATTGGTTGGCGTCAAACATCGGACGGTCAATATTCGCCCGATCGCTGGCACAAGACGGCGCGGCTCGTCAGTGGACGAGGATGCGGTCATCGCCGCTGACCTGCTATCGGACGCAAAAGAAATTGCTGAACATTTGATGCTGCTCGACTTGGGGCGCAACGATGTTGGACGGGTGAGCGAGATTGGTAGTGTGGCGGTCGACACGGCTTTTGCCATTCAAAAAACCTCTCATCTGATCCATATCGTCTCAAACATAACGGGGCGGCTGCGCGAAGATTGCGATACCATTGATGCCTTGCAAGCTGGCTTTCCAGCCGGAACTGTTTCCGGGGCCCCGAAAATTCGAGCCATGGAAATCATCGACGAATTAGAGCCCCATAAGCGCGAAATCTACTCGGGTTGCATCGGATATTTCTCGGCGAATGGCGATATGGACACCTGCATTGCCCTGCGCACGGGCGTCGTGAAAGACGGACAGCTTTATGTGCAAGCCGGTGGTGGCATTGTCTACGACTCGACACCTGAATATGAATTCACCGAGAGCGTGAATAAATGTTTGGCCGTTGTTCGCGCCGCCGAAGATGCCTTACGCGTTTCCTATGAACGTGTTCGCCATAACCGCGATGGGCGCACCTCAGACATGGAAGTATCATGATTACGGTCATCGATAATTATGACAGCTTCACCTTTAACCTGGTTCAGTTTTTAGGCGACCTCGGTCAAAGCTGCCAAGTGATCCGCAATGACGCGATGGCGGTCGACGCCGTGCTCGCTCAACGCCATGACGCCATCATCCTCTCCCCGGGGCCGTGCACCCCAAACGAAGCGGGTATTTGCCTGGATCTCGTTCAGGCTGCTCCGAAGGATCTGCCAATATTGGGCGTGTGCTTGGGACATCAAACAATCGGCCAAGCCTTCGGCGCAACGATCATTCGTGCCAAAGAAATTATGCATGGCAAACGCAGCGCTATCACGCACACGCAAACGGGATTATTTGAAGGCCTGCCGCAACCGCTAACCGTTACCCGCTATCATTCTCTAGTTATCGAGCCGAGTTCTTTGCCAGACACGCTCGAAGTCACCGCGCAAACAGATGAGGGCGTCATCATGGCGGTCGCACATCGCGATCGACCTATTATGGGCGTTCAATTTCATCCTGAGAGCATTGCCTCGCAAGCAGGGCATTATGTTCTTATGAATTTTTTAAAAATGGCGGGGCTGCCCTTCAAATCCCCTCCTCTAGGCTTGGGCCTTCCTTTTGATGGTAAAATTGAATAATCCCCCCGCGACGCTATACTGAGGGCGTCAATCATCAAAGTCGCGCTTAACCCTTACGGCCTTAAAGAAGTTTTATATGAGTAATGATCCAAACAACATTATGAAACCGCTTCTTGCTCAACTTGCTGAAGGAGGAGCCTTAAGTGAGGAGCAAGCCGAGGCGGCCTTCCGCTGTATTTTGGCAGGCGAAGCAAGCCAAGGACAGATCGGCGCTTTTTTAATGGGGCTACGCCAGCGCGGAGAAACGATTTCAGACATCACGGCAGGCGCACGCGTATTACGCGATCAATTGGTTGCTGTTCCGACAGCGGCCGACGTGATTGACACATGCGGCACAGGCGGAGATGGCTCGGGAAGTTATAACATCTCAACCGCCGTCGCGTTTGTTGTGGCCGCGTGTGGCGTGCCCGTTGCCAAACATGGCAATCGCGCCCTCAGTTCAAAGTCAGGATCATCCCAAGTGCTGGAAGCGCTCGGGGTTTCCCTTGACCTCACGCCCGAGCAAATTGGTCAGTGTCTCGACACAACCCGCATGGGATTTATGTTTGCCCCGCACCATCACGCCGCCATGCGCCATGTCGGCGCGGTTCGTCAAGAGATGGGAATGCGCACGATTTTCAATTTGCTCGGCCCGCTCGCCAATCCAGCGCGCGCAAAGCGCCAGCTTTTGGGTGTGTTTGACGAAAAATGGGTGGTGCCGCTGGCCGAGACCTTGAGAAATTTAGGCAGCATTCGAGCTTGGGTTGTCCATGGCAGTGATGGCATGGACGAGTTAACGACGACCGGTCAAAGTCAGATCGCTGAGCTCAAAGACGGTCACATTCAAACCTTCACACTTGACGCTCAGGACTATGGCCTGACACGCGCCCGCGCCGACGAGCTGGCCGGCGGAACCCCTGAGGAAAATGCTGAGGCCATGCGTCAACTCTTTGCGGGGGCGCACGGGGCGTACCGCGATATTGTGGTGCTCAACAGCGCCGCGGCCCTTGTTGTTGCTGATCATGCGCAAGATATAGCTGAAGGACTTCACCAGGCGGATCAGGCTTTGTCATCTGGGGCGGCGGCCAAGGTGCTCGACCAGCTGGCAGCGCTCACGCAAAGTTTGGCGCGAAAATAATCCGAGATAACAATCAAAGCGCGAGACGCTGATGAAAAGTAGATATGACAGATATTTTAAAACAAATCGAAACCTATAAACGCGAAGAAATTGCGGCGGCCAAGCAATCCGTCGCCTTGTCGACCCTTGAAGATCAAGCGTCTCAACAAGCAGCACCCCGCGGGTTTCGCGCCGCGCTCGTACAGGCAAAAACAGATAAGCGTGCGGGACTGATTGCCGAGATTAAAAAGGCGAGCCCCTCCAAGGGGGTTATTCGTGCCGACTTTGACCCCCCTGCCTTGGCCCGCGCCTATGAAGCGGGCGGGGCCACTTGCTTGTCTGTGTTAACCGACCGCCCCTCTTTCCAAGGGGATGCACAGTATTTGTGCGATGCCCGCACGGCTTGCGCGCTGCCTGTTATTCGAAAAGATTTCTTGTTCGACCCCTATCAATGCGCCGAAGCCCGCGCATGGGGCGCCGATGCCATCTTGATTATTATGAGTGCGGTGGATGATGTGTGCGCAGGCGAATTATTGGCGGCCGCAAAAAATTATGGCATGGACGTTCTCTGCGAGGTTCATGATCGAGCCGAGCTCGATCGCGCGCACGACTTACACATGGATTTAATTGGCATTAATAATCGCAATCTCAAAACTTTTGAGACGAATTTGCGGGTCAGTGCCGACCTTCTTCCTCATTTCGCATCAGATGTGATCTCAGTGAGCGAGAGTGGTATCTCAACAGCCGCCGACATTGCAGAACTGCGTGGCCATGGTGCGGATGCTTTCTTGGTTGGCGAGAGCCTGATGCGCCACACGGACGTTGCCGCCGCAACCCGAGCGCTTTTGAAAACTTAATTTTTTTCAATCTCCCACTTGTCGCTCCAGGCGAATGAAAGTAGAACGTAAAAGTTACTGATTCGTTCTCATTGGGGGGTTGCGCGTGCTCACAAAAAAACAATATGAACTTTTGATGTTTATCAACGAGCGCGTTAAAGAGGCCGGGGTTCCCCCTAGCTTTGACGAGATGAAGGAAGCATTGAACCTCAAATCAAAGTCCGGCATTCATCGTCTCATTACCGCCTTAGAGGAAAGAGGGTTTATCCGCCGCATGCCGCATCGGGCGCGGGCCTTGGATATTCTGAAATTGCCAGACAGCCTAGCCGGAGGTCTTAAAAAATCGTCGCGCCGTTCGGCCCCGCCTCTGCCCCGTCCCTCTAATGATGAATTGAGCACAAGCATTGCGGTCATGGGACGAATTGCAGCTGGCACGCCGATTGAAGCATTGCAATCGGAATCACATCAAATCGCCATCCCCATCGAGCTGATGCGGTCGGGTGAGCATTATGCGCTCGAAGTTGTTGGCGACTCGATGATTGATGCGGGCATATTTGATGGAGACACGGCCATCATTCAGCGCTGCGACACGGCCGACAATGGCGAAATCATTGTTGCTCTGGTCGAAGGACATGAGGCAACATTGAAACGGTTACGTCGCAAGGGCGATATGATTGCGCTTGAAGCGGCAAACCCTGCATATGAAACGCGTATCTTTAGAGGCGAACAAATTCGTGTTCAGGGCCGCCTCGTTGGTCTCATTCGCAAATATTAGCATTTTGGCGCGGCAGGACGGCGCCCGTATCTTTGAGATTGCTTGCGTTTACCTCAGGCATACACCCATCTATGCCACGGTCTCCTGCCCCATTGCATCATCGATTGACAGGAAACCAAAGGCGTCAGCGTGACGATGTGAACATCATTGCGCTTGAAATCAGCCATCGAAATCAGACGGGCACGACATCCTTTGGCGGGCCAATCCCCTTGCTTTAAGGGGGTTAGCACAAGATCCGCTTGTCGGCACGCGATCCGCAAGCTGGTGTCAGTAAAAGCAATTTGCACGCGCAAACCCGAAGCCGAAGTCATCGCACAATAGCCTTTTGGACACGCCCAAACCGGAAGTTTTTCTTGACCTTCAGCGCGCCGCCATTGGTCGACAATATAGGACGACGACGCTTTTTCCATCAGCCATAGCTGCCCCTGAGGATCGCGCACGGCCATATGACGACCGCGTCCAAAAATATAAATATCGCCCCGTTGAGGCGCATAAATCACCACAAGGACCAGCAATGCGATGAGGACAGCATTAAGTTTCAGCCCGACCCGCCCCAGCGGGCTTGCGATCACACCCAGGCAGATGAGAACCAAGAAAATCGGGCTCTGGCGAGGCAGGTGAAAAACCGCGCCGGGTAATCCGCTGATCGTGGCGGCAATATGGTCGATCAGCTGAAGCCCAATATTCGCAAGCGACAACATCGGCCCACTGATTGGGGTGCCGATTGTCACCGTCCCTATTGCCAAACTCGGCATCACCACGAAGGAGAATATCGGGACAGCCAAGAGGTTCGCGAGCAAACCATATCGGGCGGCTTGATGAAAATAATATAGACCGATGAGACCGGTAACTGCTCCGGCCACCAAACTGGTGAGAAACAATAACACAAAAAAGCGGCGAATTTTGTGTCGATCAAGCGGGGCCCGCCCCAAAGCTGCGGCCAATGATATCAGGCAAATCACTGCCGAGAAGGACATTAAAAACCCAGGCGATCGAATGGCAGCCGGATTACTGACCATCACCACTAAAGCGGCACTGCCAACATTATGCAAAGAGAGCACGGGTCTGTGAAACGCTGCCGCGCATAAGGCCGCGCATAACATGACAAAAGCCCTTTGGGTTGCAAATCCGGCCCCTGATATAAACAGGTAAGCGGCCCCAGCGAGGATGGCAATCATCAAAGCGGGCAAGCGTGCATCGCGCAAGCGCGCCTCAGTGAACAGCATTACGCATAACAGCCGACACAAAAAATACACGCTTCCGGCAAACAACACCATGTGCAATCCCGATATGGCCAACAAATGGGCAAGCCCACTCGCACGGTAGTTCTCGATGCGATTGACCGGCACGAGGTGACGGGTGCCAAAAATTAGGGCCATCATGACGCCCTTCGACTGGGGAGGCAAAGCCTGCGCCACCTGTGCGATCGCTTTAAAGCGCCAGCGCATTAGTCGCCACGGCCACCCATCGGAACACGATTGGACAGAGATTGGCTGGCTCCGAATAATAACGGCCTGCTGCCACTCTTGCTCAAAAAAGCTCTGCGCACGCGGATCGTAAGCATCGGGATAGGCCGGCGATGATGGTTCAAGAATGCGCGCAGTCACCGACAGAGTGCACCCCAATAGCTTTCCTGAAAGTTTTCCCGCGCGGTCGACAAGGTGAAGCCTGTTTCCTGGTTCCATATCGATTTGGGCCCGATAGCCACGTTTGGAAAACTGAAGTTGCACCAAGCGCCCCGAGATAACAGACGGAAGTGCCGCGTCTGCTTTCGATATAGAAGCCAATGGTCCGTCTATCTTTTTCGGCAAAGTGGGTAGACGAAAATCCGCCCAAGCGAAGCCGCACAGAACACCGATAGCGATAAACATAATCGCAAAATTTTGGGTTATTCTTTGAACCCAGATCACAGCAAGCCCCGCCCCGAGGATCACAGCCAACACTAGAGCGAGGCTTGGCGTGGACGGAAGTGCATAAAACACCGCCGCCCCCGCCGTGAACCCGAGGGCGCTAAACGGCAAAATAAGCCGCTTCAAATCCATTTATACGTAAATTCGACTCATGCGCCTGATCGTCCTATGTTTCATCGCCGAGCCTGTGTTAAGATGGTCTCAACCATCCTTGCGATCAAGACAGATATCGCCAAAGTTTTCGTTTAAGAGGAGCCTATGGGACACGCACCCCACTCGGACATTGTCACACGTTTCGCACCGTCTCCGACGGGGTATCTCCATATTGGTGGGGCGCGAACCGCCTTATTTAATTGGGCCTTTGCCCGCCATCATGGGGGTCAATTTTTAATTCGAATAGAAGATACTGATCGAGCACGCTCCACCCAAGCTGCTGTTGACGCAATTTTTGATGGATTAAACTGGCTCGGCCTCACAAGCGATGCCCCTGCACTCTTTCAACACGAGCATTTAGACCGCCATTTGGCAGTCGCCCATGAATTAAGGGCGAATGGGCACGCTTATGTGTGTACCTGCTCAAGTGAAGATATTGAGGCCATGCGCGAAAAGGCGCGCGCTGAGGGTCGTCCACCGCGCTATGACGGGCGATGCCGCGAGGCGGGCCACGAGGATCTCCCTGGCCAAAGCGTCATTCGTTTTAAATCTCCTCAAACAGGATCCACCGTCATTCACGATATTGTTCAGGGAGATGTCTCTGTTGACCATGAACAGTTGGATGATTTGATCCTTGTTCGTTCCGATGGGACACCCACTTATATGTTGTCGGTTGTTGTCGACGATCACGATATGGGGATTACCCATGTTATTCGGGGTGACGACCATCTGACCAATGCATTCCGTCAAACCCAACTTTATCAGGCCATGGATTGGGCCCTGCCCGTTTTTGCACATATCCCGCTCATTCATGGAAGCGATGGCGCCAAGCTCTCCAAACGTCATGGCGCACTCGGAGCGGATGCTTATCGGGATATGGGTATTTTGCCCGAAGCCATGCGAAATTATCTAGCACGTCTCGGCTGGAGCCACGGAGATGACGAAATTTTCTCAACAGAGCAGCTCGTCGATTGGTTTTCATTGGAGGCGATTGGCCGGTCCCCGGCGCGCCTTGATCTCGATAAGTTGATGCACACAAATGCCCAGCACCTGCGCCAATGTGACAACCAGACCGTATTATCGTATATCATCGATCGCTGCCCCGACGCAGAACCGCACGCGCAAGCCCTCCTTCGGGGCATGGACAGCCTGAAGGAGCGCGCTCAAACCCTGAATGAACTGGTCGATGGGATCGACTTTATCATCTCCCCCACACCCATTGCCATCGACGACAAAGCGAAAAAGTTGATGACAGAGGAGCGGATGGGCTATCTCGCCGAGCTTTTACCCGATTTGGAAGCCCTGACCGATTGGACACACTCATCGTGTGAGGCCTGCTTGCAGCAGTTTATGGAGAGGCGCTCGATTAAGTTGGGGCAAATTGGTCCCGCTTTGAGGGCTGTCCTGACCGGAACCCCAAATTCGCCCGGTTTATATGATATATTGCTCATTTTAGGGCAAAAAGAGACCTTGGCGCGAATTCGCGTATATGTGAATTAATCGTTCAAGATCTGGCGATTTTACGGCGTACATGCTATAAGTCGCCAAGTTTCAGAGGCCGCGTTCAGCGCGCTTCTCTCTTAAGTTTTATTTTTCGTTGGAGATAGGTAATGACAAAAAACGCGGATGTTTCGAGCGCCACGCTCAATACACATGGCAAGGACTATAGCCTTGCGGTCGAAGCGGGATCGATCGGTCCAGACGTCATCGATGTGTCCAAGCTCTATGGCGAAACAGGCTGCTTTACCTATGACCCCGGCTTCACCTCGACCGCGAGTTGCAAATCGAGCATCACCTATATCGATGGAGAGAAGGGTATTTTGCTGCATCGCGGTTACCCGATCGAACAGCTGGCCGAAAAAGGAAATTTTGTTGAGACCTGCTATTTGTTGATGAATGGTGAGCTTCCAACAAAAGATCAATTGACCGAATTTGAAACAGCGATCACGCGCCATACCATGCTCCATGAGCAACTATACAAGTTTTCTTCAGGCTTCCGGCGCGATGCCCACCCCATGGCGATAATGGTCGGTGTTGTGGGAGCGTTGTCAGCTTTTTATCATGACAGCACTGATATTAATGATCCTGAGCAAAGGAAAATTGCGAGCCGACGGTTAATTGCAAAAATCCCAACCATTGCTGCGATGGCCTATAAATATTCAGTCGGACAACCCTTTATCTATCCGCGCAACGACTTGGATTATGCATCCAACTTCTTGCACATGTGCTTTGCTGTTCCGTGTGAGGAATATCATGTGAGCCCCACATTGGCGCGCGCCATGGACCGCATTTTCATTTTGCATGCTGACCACGAACAAAACGCCTCGACGTC
This sequence comes from Alphaproteobacteria bacterium, assembly GCA_965662735.1. GTDB lineage: Bacteria > Pseudomonadota > Alphaproteobacteria > RS24 > RS24 > JAYODZ01. Next base: position 11,249 of record CBFIIU010000017.1, on the reverse strand, counting down.
AACCGTTCGTTTGGCCGGATCATCTGGGGCCAACCCGTTTGCGTGTATTGCTGCGGGCATTGCCTGCTTGTGGGGTCCATCGCATGGTGGAGCCAACGAGGCCGCACTCGATATGTTAAATGAAATTGGCTCAGTGGACCGTATTCCCGAGTTTATCGCTCGCGCCAAAGACAAGAACGATCCTTTCAGGCTCATGGGCTTTGGTCACCGTGTATATAAAAATTATGATCCGCGCGCACGCGTGATGCAAAAAACCTGTCACGAAGTGCTGAACGAGCTTGGCATTTCCGATGACCCGCTTCTCGATGTCGCGATGGAGCTAGAAAAAATTGCGCTGAATGATCCTTATTTTGTAGAGAAGAAACTTTACCCAAATATCGATTTCTACTCAGGGATCACCCTGAAAGCGATGGGCTTCCCTACTACTATGTTTACGGTTCTATTTGCGCTGGCCCGCACCGTGGGCTGGGTGTCGCAATGGAATGAGATGATCGAAGATCCAAGCCAACGGATTGGTCGTCCGCGCCAGCTTTATGTCGGCGCCACCGAACGTGACTATGTTCCAGTGAACAAACGCTAAAAGATCTATGCTCTTATTTAAACGGCGCCTCTTCGAGGCGCCGTTTTTGTTTTACGGCAATAGGCCAAGGTTCA
>CBFIIU010000017.1:2690-10495 GCA_965662735.1 Alphaproteobacteria bacterium | reverse complement strand
GAGGTGCTCGTCTGAAAGATATTGGCTCGCCAAATGGGTTAAGTTATCGACCGTCAGTCGGTCATACAGCAATTCGGGGATGATGGGTTCGTCCAAAACGAGATTAACCAAATTCACCGAGGGTGTTCGGCTCAAATATTTTCCAATAATTTCGTAAAATACCCCGTTAGAAGAATACCCAATAATCATCGGTGTTTGAGCTAAGCCCAACTCAAGGGCCACGGTTCCAGATGTGGCCAACGCCAAATCCGCCCGTCGAAACAGTGCCGCCTTCTCATCCTCATGATCAACCAGTGTCACCTCATTCGTCCCCAATTGATGGATAAGGTGATCACGCACATGCGGAACGGTCGGGATAAACAGATCGAGCTTCTCACCCGATTGCTGGAGACGACGCGCTGTCTCTAAAAACATGGGTAACATATCGCGAATTTCACTGCGCCGACTACCAGGAATGAGCGCGACCACCTTTTTGTCCGGTGTCACCTCATAGCGTTGTGCAAAAGCGGCCACATCGTCATCTGACGCGACCATCTGTGTCGCGCGATGTCCTACATAGGCGCATGGCGGACCACCCAGCTTGGCCATGACCTCCGGTTCAAACGGAAGCAAGCATAATCCGTAATCAAAATAATGTGCCATTTTTGCTGCCCGCCCAGGACGCCAAAACCATACAGATGGTGTTACGTAATCGATGATGGGAATACGCGACCCGCGCGAACGCAGCTTCTGGGCAACACGATGGTTAAAGTCCGGCGCATCAATGCATATGACCAAATTGGGTTGACGCTCCACAATATGCTCAACGACGTCATCCCGTTTTCCAAACAAATAAGGCAGTTGGCGCAGCACATCGACCAGCCCCATAACGGCAATATCTGACATTGGAAAAATAGAGTGGACCCCCGCCGCGTCCATTTGGGGGCCACAAACGCCGGAGAATTCAAGATCAGGCCGTTTTTGCAACAGCGCCCGAACCAGCCCGCCGCCGAGCACATCTCCCGAGGCCTCCCCTGCAATGACCACAATGTGGGGCCTATCGCGCATGATCCTCATAGACCCAGTAAAAATAAGTGATGCCGATTTGCGAGGGCGACGCAGGCCTCTCTGTCGATCAACAGCGTTCCGCCCCCTTGATAAACAAGACCCGCCAATCCCGCATCCCGAACCCCTTCAACCGTTTGGGGGCCCAATGTGGGCAAATCGACACGACGCTCTTGACCGGCTTTCGGCAATTTAACCAAAACCCCATTGGGGGCCCGTTCGCCCCGCGCACTTAAAATATCTTGCACACGGCGCAGCATATTGTCGGTTCCTTCGGGGCCTTCAATGGCCAGTACTTGACCGCTCTCAACCACGCAGGCCTGACCAACATCAAATGGCGACAATTGCTCTAAAAGCGCTCGTCCTAGGGCAATATCAGCAGCGTATTTGGTCGCCTCCGCTGCGCTCAACAAACCGCTCGGCGCCGCGACATCGACCAAAACACTCTCAGCCGGAAGGGCGACCAGACCCGCCTCAGCGAAGCGCTCGGTAATGAGCCTTAATAAGGCATCATCGCCGCCGCCACCTTGCATCAGAAACCGCTCAATAACCTCATTGCCAATCGCATCCAACTCAAGCTGGTCAAAGCCTGGACGTGTGACAGGTCCGATCATGATGTACTGCGCGATATGATGGTCCTGAAACGTGTCAATGACGCGCCCTAAGGCACCCATTCCGTAGCAATGATCGGTTTTCGAAATTGTTTCAGGAGAGGACACTCCGGTCAGAGCGATCATGACATAGTTTTGTCCGCTGCGATCAAGTGCCTCGGCGACGCGGCTTGGCAAAGGGCCACCGCCCGCAATAATACCAAGTGGTTCAGTCACCTTGGCAAAAACCCCGATCATTGGCGTTGAGAATAAAATCAAACATAATCTGAGCCGTGGGTTGACCGGAAAATGCTTCTTGGGCGCGGGCCAACCGATCTCCAAAGGCGCCTTCGGCCTCACGACCAAATAAATCTGCATAGAGCGCACGCGTGGTGTGAATATCCTCGCGAGAAAAACCTCGGCGCTTCATGCCAATAATATTCAGCCCCCGCAAAATCGACTGAGGCCCATTGACCATACCAAAGGGGATAATATTACCCGTGACAAAGCCATTGGCGCCAACGAAGCAATAATCACCGAGATGGCAGAACTGATGAACCCCGGTCAACCCGCCAATTGTGACAAAATTTCCAACCGTCACATGGCCTGCCAGAGCCACACTATTTGCCATCACATTATGGTTTCCGACCACGCAATCATGCGCCACATGAACACTGGCCATAAATAAATTATGATCACCGATAATCGTCACCGCTGGATCATCAATCTGACCCGGCTGCATGGTCACATATTCGCGAATAATATTATGCGCCCCAATTTCTAAAGTACCCAAGGGGCGCTCTTGGCTGAGAACCTGGGTTTTCCCTCCGATCGAGGCGAAGGGAAAAATTTCGGTGTGTGCGCCAATTTTGGTATCACCTTGCACACAAACGTGGCTGTGGAGATGCACGCCCCGAGCGATTTTAACCCCCGCACCGACGACACAAAACGGCCCAATGGTCACGTCGTCATCAATTTCCGCTTTGGGGTCAATGATTGCGAGATCGTGAATTTTAGTCATCCGAGCTCCCCACCCGCACAGCATCAGCCTTTTTAACTAGTCGACGCACAAAGGCGCGCTCGCGTTGCCATTCCTTTAGGGGCCGCGCCGGATGGCCGCCGTAAAACGCCCCATCTGGGACAATACCCAAAACAGCCGATTTAGCTGCAATCATCGCGCCCTCACCAATAGTAACACCATCGCCAACACCAGCCGCGCCGCCTAAGACAACATAATCTTTGATGACCACACTCCCCGCCAGGCCGCTGCCGCCTGAAATACGAACGTGACGGCCAATTTGGCAATTATGCGCAATTTGCACCAAATTATCGATCTTGCTGCCCTCGCCGATCACTGTATCCCCATAGGTGCCGCGATCCACACATGTATTGGCCCCTATTTCCACATCACTTTGCAGAATCACACGGCCAATGTGGTAAACCTTAAGATGCGTTTTCCCAATCAGCAATCCAAAACCATCGGCGCCAATTCGGGCGCCCGGTGCGATATAAACGCGATCGCCAAGAAGCGCATACTGAATGGTGGCAGACGGAAAAATTTGGCAATCGGCGCCGATCTGAACACCTGGCCCGATCACCGAATTAGCGCCGATCACAGTTCGGGCGCCAATTGACGCGCCTGCACCGATCACGACACCGGAGCCAATTTCCGTTGTCGGATGCACATCAGCATCTGGCGCTATCGCTGTTGGAGCCAAGCCGGCTGGATGGGTGACCAATTGGGGATATAACCGAGCCACGACATGGTTCATCACCCGCGCTGGCTCCTGACAAACGACTTGAATGCAGTCTTTGGGCAGCCAGGCTTCAGCCCCAGGCTGCACAAAAACCACTTCAGCCTGCGTCTTCTCGCCGACGGCACGATACCGCTTATTAGCCGTTAAAAAGCTAACCTCACCCAGTTGCGCAGCCTCTAAAGCTGCCGCTCCGCTGATAACCGGATCAGCGGGAGCGCTCAATTTCTCAGCCACCCCGTCGAGCAGTTGAGATAATCGGAGCCCTTGCTGAGCCGGATAAAAGCGAGGATCAGCCATTGGCCTTAGTTATTTTTAGGCTCAACCGGCGTTACTTTAACGCTTGTGATTTTCTTGTTAATCCGCTCAACCAACTCATCGGTTAGATCAGATTTTGGCTCGACGATATAAGTCGCTTCGCGACGCAGAACGATATCTGCGTTTTTTTCCTTGGCCAAAGTCTTCAACTCAGCCACGGCGACCTCTGCGATTTCCTTCAGGGCATTTTGCGCACCGGCTTGAATAGCCCGAGCGTCCTTCGAGATTTCCTGCTGCTTGGTAATTTGCTTGAGGCGTAATTCCTCGCGCTTCACCTGCAGCGCATCGGCGGCCATTAAGTTCTTTTGTTCTTCGAGCTTTTCGGCTTCTTTTTGCAAGTCTTTTTGAACCTTGTCGACAGTACCCTGAACGCCCTTGGTCATTTTCTCGACCTGATCATTCATATTTTTTCCAGCCTTTGACAAGGCAATGGCCCGCTCAATATCTGCAGACACAATGATGGGCTGGGCCATCGCCCCAACCACACTTAATCCCAACAGGGTGGCACCTACAAAAGCCAATTTTTTCACGTTAAACATATTCTTTATTCCTCCTGTTTAAAGCCTTGATGATTAGAACCGCGTGCCTGCCGAGAAACGGAAGAAGCGATCATCGTCATAATCTTCTTTTTGAATCACGCGCGCGAAGTCAAACTGAATAGGGCCGATAGGCGATTTCCAAGAAACACTTAGGCCAGCCGTCATCCTAAACGCGAAGTCATCTTCAATGATATAATTGGGATAAATGTTGGGATTCTCGTCGGACTTTCCAACAAAGCCATAATCCGTGAATAATTTTGTTTTCATCCCGATCTCTTTCGGAATGCCTAATGGTAAGGTCACTTCCGTTGTCCCGATGAGGAACATTTTAGCCCCAATAGCATCTTCTTCACCACTTCGGCCGGGCTTAGGGATGGCGCGGGGTCCGACGCCAGAGCGATCGAAACCACGGAAGCTGGTGCCCCCTTTGAAAAACCGGTCGCTTCGGCGCACATAGTGATCTTCGAAGTCATGAATATGGCCATATTCAAGGCCTGTATGGAAAACATATCCCTCAGCCAAGGGGTAATAATAATCACCGCTCAAGCTGGTGCGTAGGAAGTTAACATCGCCACCCAAACCTGCAATCTCTTGACCGGCGCTGAAACTCCAGCCCTCGGTCGTGTCGATATAGTCATCTCGTTTATCGATATAGTAGTAATAGCCGGCAATAACTTTCAGGAGGTCAAATGAGACGGACCTATTATAAAAGTTGTAATAATAGCTGTTGATACCATAGTTCTCTTCAACCTGTTGCACGCTCAAACTTACGCCCAAACGCGCGTCATCCGAAGTTGGGAAGCCAACATTAAAAGACGCTCCGGATGAATTGTAATCGATGTCTTCGTCGTCATATTCAACACCTTGGTTGAAGATGTTAAAGCCCGCGGTTAGATCGCGGTCGAGAAAATAGGGTTCGGTGAGCCCCAAATTGAAGCGCTGAACCTCAGAACTCACATTCACAGAAAAAGCCAATTTCTGGCCTCGGCCCAAAAGATTGCGCTCGGCAACCGAGAATTGGGTGGAGAAACTATCGGAAGACGAAAAGCCAACGCCAAGGGTCAACTCACCCGTCGATTGCTCTTTGACATCCACTTCGATAATGGTTTGATCCGGCTCGGTTCCAGGCTCTTCGACGATGTCGACGCTCGAGAAATAATTTAGCCCCTTAATCGAACGCTCCGATCGCGATAATAAAACGCGGTTAAAGCCATCCCCTTCGCTCAAGTCCATTTCCCGACGAATAACCTCGTCATGCGTACGGGTATTTCCGTTAATGTTAATCCGTTCAACATAGACCCGAGGCCCCTCTTCGATCACGTAAGAGACAGTCACAATTCGTGCCTCAGGATCGCGCCGAACGCGTGGCCGAACTTCGGCAAATGCGAAGCCCTGCTCCCCCACAATTTTCGTGAGCGCATCAACAGTCGCGTCAATTTTGCGGGCATCGTAACGATCCCCTGGAGCGTGCTTGACCGCGGCATCGAGATTTAACGCTTGAATTTTCGGCAAGGACGTCTGAATAGAGGACTCCTCAAAATCATATATCTCGCCCTCAGACAAATTGAAGGTCACAAAAAAGGCATCCCCGTCACGGGTTAATTCCGCTGTGGAACTAATGACACTAAAATCGGCATACCCCCGACCGAGATAGAACTGGCGCAGTAATTCGCGATCATAGGCGATCCGATCGGGGTCATAATTGTCGTTCGAGGACAAAAACTTCCACCAACGGGTCTCGGAAGTCATTATTTCTTCCATTAACCGACCATCGTCAAAGGCTTCATTGCCGATGAAGTTAATCGATTTAATGCCCGTGGTTGGACCTTCGGTAATTTCAAAAATAAGATCGACGCGGTTTTGTGGAAGTTGAATAACTTTAGGCTCGATCCGAGCTGAAAACCGACCCGCCCGACGGTAGAGCTCTAGAAAACGCTCAACATCATCTTGCACTTTCGCGCGCGTAAAAACGAGACGAGGGCGTAATGAACTCTCACCAGACAATTTATCATCTGCAATTTTTTTATTTCCTTCGAAGGAAATCCGATTGATGATCGGGTTCTCGACCACGGTCACAATCAAACCATCATCTTCGCGCCGAATATTAACGTCGGCAAACAGGCCAGAAGCAAAAAGAGTTTTCACCGATTGGTCGATTAATCGTGGATCGGCAGCCATACCCTCTCGCACAACCATATAAGCCCGCACAGTCTCCTCTTCGACACGTTGCGTACCCTCAACGCGAATAAAAGCAATATTGGCCGCGGCCGAGGGAGCACTAGCCGCTTTTGGCGCATCACCTTGAGGCGCGTTCATTTGCGGTTCTGCTTGGGCCTGTGAGGCGGCCTCGTCTTGGACATCTGAGACATCCGAGGACGGAGCGCCCATCTCAGACTCTTGAGCCAACACATTTCCCACGCCCGACCAGCCAGAGACAGAAAAGGCCAACATCCCCAACAGCGTGATTATTCTTTTATTTTGCATTATGCCCTCAACCATTTGCCTTAAATCATTTGCTCAAAATTAATTGCCAAAAATCATATGAAGCGGTGCTCGTTTGTGGTTTCCGGATTATCTTAAGATCCGAAAAAATTTGCTATACTATCGAAAACGCCCAGATGCGATAAATCATTCCATGTCACAAAAACAAAAAGCGTTAAGACAATGCCCAAGCCAAGTCGCATTCCAATATCTTGAACTCGCTCAGACATCGGGCGACCAAACAAGGCCTCATAGGCGTAAAACATTAAATGCCCACCATCCAACATCGGAATAGGGAATAAATTTACCAATCCGATGCTCACCGAGAGAACCGCTGTCAGATTAATCAAGGCGATTAAACCGAGCGTTGCGGTTTGACCTGAGATCTGCGCGATGCGGATGGGCCCTCCCAGGGCCTCGGTTCCCTCACGCCCCGAAATGATACGTCCCAGCATGACGAAACTTTGCTCGACAATGAAATACGTCTCGCCGACAGCGCGCACCATCGATTCACCCAAACCAAAGGAGCGATGGCCGATATAATCAATATCCGAAGAGGCCTGAACACCCAATTGACCAATGGCAAAAACATTCCCAAAACGGTCGGTCCGCTCCACTCGGTCTGGCGTGGCCGTCACGGAGACGAACGCCCCATTTCGCTCAATACCAAATTGAATGGGCGTGTCCGCGCTCACCGAAACAATGCGTTGCACGTCCGAGAAGCTCTCGACCGCAACCCCGTTCATCTCGACAATTAAATCGCCTTTTTCAAGGCCGGCCCGAGCCGCAGCACTGTTTTCCATAACATCTGCAACCAGCGGACGCACGACCTGCTGGCCATAGGTGAAAAACAAGCCTGTGAAAATGATAATCGCGAGAATAAAATTAGCCACTGGCCCTGCCGCCACGACAGCCGCGCGCTGCCATAAGGGCTTGTAGAACAGTGTTTTCTGCCGCGCTTCCTCATCAAAATGAGAAAGCGAGTCATGGTCAGGAGCGCTGGCCGCATTTTCATCGCCGAGGAATTTGACATAGCCGCCAAGCGGCAACCAGCCCACTTGCCATGTTGTTCCAAGACG
>CBFIIU010000017.1:0-2590 GCA_965662735.1 Alphaproteobacteria bacterium | reverse complement strand
GCCGCATTTTCATCGCCGAGGAATTTGACATAGCCGCCAAGCGGCAACCAGCCCACTTGCCATGTTGTTCCAAGACGATCTTGGCGTTTGAAAAACGGCCGGCCAAATCCAATTGAAAAGGTTTCCACAGCCACGCCACAGCGGCGCGCCACCCAGAAATGACCCAATTCATGGAAAAAAACCACAATTGACAGCACAAAGACGAACGGCAGAATATAGCCCAAACCAAGCCCTTGTAATGGTTCCCAAATTTCCATTTATTCTCCCTCAGCCCCAGGCGGCGTGAATCTCTCGCCATTATCACCAATTATGCTGATTTGGGAAGGGAAACCCTTAGAAATCCGATATTTTTTTGGATTTTTATCCATCTCAGAGGAATTTTAATTTGGCCAGGCCTAGGCCAGTCGACAATGCGCAATAGCAGCGTCCGCAAGCCGCCTCGCTTGCGCATCAATCTGCGAGATCGTGGTGATATCTGTAACCGACGGCAAACGACCCAGCTTCTGGGCATGATCGAGTGTTTCAGCAACGACGGAGGCAATATCGCAAAATCCTATTTCCGATTTTAAAAATGCGTAAACCGCCTGCTCATTAGCGGCATTTAAGATCGTCGGCATGGCTCCCCCGCTCCGCATCGCGGCTTCTGCGTGGGCCAGACACGGAAAATTGGTACGATCGGCCTCTTCAAAGGTCAACGCCGGTTCTGCCGCCAAATCCATCATCGGTACGCCCGATGCAATGCGGTTCGGCCACCCCATGCAAAAAGCAATCGGGCCGCGCATGTCGGCGGGCCCTTTATGACTATAAATCGCGCCATCAGACATTCGTGTCATCGCATGAACAATCGACTGCGGATGCACGAGCACCCCCAATTGATGGGCCGGCAAGTCGAACAAATAATGCGCCTCAATAAGCTCGAGCCCCTTATTCATCAGCGTTGCGCTATCAATTGAAATTTTATCCCCCATTGACCAAATCGGGTGAGCCAGCGCTTGCTCGGGGGTTACCGCGGCCATTTGCTGGGCTGTTTTCCCGCGAAAGGGGCCGCCCGAGGCGGTTAAGATCAGTTGATCTAAACTGGAGCGATCACACCCATCCAATAGTTGGAATGCCGCATTATGTTCGGAGTCCACTGGCAAAATCGTAGCGCCATATTGATGCGCTTCTGCCATAAATAACTCACCCGCCGCAACCAAACATTCCTTATTCGCCAGACCAATGCGGGCGCCACGCCGAACCGCAGCCAAAGTGGGCCGCAACCCCGCAAAGCCAACAATCGCCGCCATCACAAAGTCTGTTTCAAGCTGAGCCGCCTCGATCAGCGCATCTTCGCCAGCCCAGATGTCGACGGACACATCGCGCAGTCGGTCGCGCAGATCATCGATCTGTGTCACGTCCGCCAATACAATCACCTCGGGTCGTAATGTGCGCGTGAGCTCGGCCAATCCCGCAACATCGCGATGCGCCGTTAATACTTTGACACGAAATTGATCGGGATGACGCAAAATCACATCGACTGTGTTCAGGCCAATCGATCCCGTCGCCCCTAAAATTGTAACCGTTTGCATACTGAACTCACCTGACCGCAAAACAAGGAGCCATCAGCCGCTCCCCCACAGAACGGAAAGTGGGCTGAGCCCCGCAAGCACCTGCCCCACAGCAATGGCGATGGCGGCGGCAGTGAAGACGCTGACCAGGCCATCCACGCGATCAAGCAGACCGCCATGGCCCGGAATTAAAGCCCCCGAATCCTTAACCCCAAAATGCCGCTTTAAACCCGACTCAAATAAATCGCCAAGCTGAGCAATGATGGCCCCTGCCACTCCCACTGCAATCACATGGGCGATCATATATGTGCCTGCCTCCAAAAAAACAAAAAGAGCAATGGCAAGAAAGCCCAGAAGCACAGCCCCGACCATACCCCCGATTAAGCCCGACCATGTTTTGTTCGGCGAAATTGTGGGCGCCAACTTCGGGCCACCCATGGTCTTACCCGCAAACATGGCAAAGATATCTGTTCCCCACACCAGGGCACAGAGATAGAAAATAATGAGGCCGCCATGCGGATCCTCGCGCATCCATTGGGCCGACATGAGAGGGGGCAGCACGTAAAGGAGCCCCCCTACCCAGGGTAAATAGGGTTCACTGCGACTGAGGCTTTGGTTCAAGCTGGTGACAAGCAAGATCGCAAAGACAACCAAAGCAATTGGCAATCCATACATAAATTGCACGGTTAACGTTCCGACCACCATGATGGCCAAAACAATACCGTGTATGCGGCTGGCCTGAACCAAGGGCGCCCATTCAAGCGCCATTAACGCCCCCGCCACACAAACCAAAAGCAAAAAGGCCACAGACCCATACCATAAAGCGATTAAAACGGGCCCGATCAATACCAGCGCCGAAATCACGCGCAGACCCAGCCCTTGAAACCTATTTGTCTCCGCCGTCATCACAATTGGTGCTCGCTTGCTTGAACATCTCCGAACCGACGTTCGCGGGCCTCGAAACTCGCAAGCGCCGCGCTCAGATGATGCTCATTAAAATCGGGCCAGAGCACATCGCAAAAATAAAACTCGGCATAGGCCGC
>CBFIIU010000016.1:31611-49695 GCA_965662735.1 Alphaproteobacteria bacterium | reverse complement strand
CTACTTGCTCGCCGATTATGGATATCCTGGCTATGCCGCCATGGTGCTGGCTCGAAACGAATTGATCGAAAATGAACCGGATGTGGTGAAAGCATTTGTGGCCGCCAGCATTGAAGGCTGGTTCGATTATCTTTACGGAGATCCGAGCTATGGAGACGCACTCATTCGCGCCGACAATCCCGACATCACGCCGGATATTTTAGAGCAAGCCCGGGTGGAGATGCGGCAACGTGGCTTGGTACTCTCGGGCGATGCCAAGACCCTCGGCATTGGCGCAATGACCACTGAACGCTGGCGCCAATTTTTCACCCTCATGGCTGATAATGGCGTGTATGATCCAGCCCTGGATTGGCGGGCCGCATTCTCGCTCGACTTTATTGCGGGAACGCCAGCGCCGCGCCTGCCATCACGCCCATGACCCTATTCTTGACCCCACTCTTGATCCCACTCTTGACCCCTCTCTTGGCCTACCCAGTCACTAACGCATTAACGAACACATTAACGAGCATATTGACGAACAGAGTGGACCAGACCGCATGAGCACCCTCATTGGCCTAGAGGAAGTCCGATACAGCTACACGCCTGATCGGCCCGTCATTGGACCCCTATCGATTCAGATCAAGCAAGGCGACATCACGGCGGTGCTGGGTCCATCAGGGTGTGGTAAAAGCACCTTACTGCGCCTGATCGCTGCCTTGCGTCCACCGTCGGGCGGGACGATCCGCTATGAACAGCCCGTGCAATTTGGCTTTGTGTTTCAACACCCCACCTTGCTGGATTGGCGCTCCGCCCGCGACAATGTCGCTCTGCCCCTGCTCCTCAATCGGCGGAAAAATAATCCATCGGCTGAAAAGGAGACAGGCCAAGGCGTGTCTGCCGCCGCGCCGAATGCGGATCAAATTGCCAATGCGTGGCTCGATCGCATGGGCTTGCGCGACAGTGCCGACCAACACCCCCGCGCCTTATCCGGCGGAATGCAAATGCGGGTGTCGATCGCCCGCGCCATGGCCGCACAGCCCGATTGCCTTTTATTCGACGAACCATTTGCAGCCCTCGATGAATTGACGCGATTTGATCTCAACCGCATGGTGCGTTCAGTGGTGCGGCAAGAAAATCTGACCGCCTTATTTGTCACCCATAGCGTTCAAGAGAGCGTGTTCCTGGCGGATCGGGTGCTCATTTTGCCCAAACATGCCGGGCCGATAATCGCCGACCTGTCCATATCCGGCCCCGCCCAGCGCAATGATGAATGGCGCGCCGATCCGTTATTTCTTGAGCAAACACAAGCCATTTCGTCGATTTTGAGAGAGGCCGGCTAATGCGCGTCATCGGCTCCTATCTGCCACCGCTTGTGATGGGCTTAATACTCCTCGGCCTTTGGGAAGCGGCGATCCTCGTCTACAACATTCCGCCTTATGTGTTACCCGCGCCTCACCTTATTGCTGAGGCATTTTGGCTTCATCGGACTGAGCTCTTGGCGGCGTCTGTGGTCACACTGACCATTACCTTTTGGGCCTTTATATGGGCACTCCTGACCGGCATCGGCTTCGCCATTGTGTTCACACGGGCTCGCTTTATTGAGCGCGCGCTCTACCCTTATGTGGTCACGCTGCAAGTCACCCCTGTGATCGCCATCGCCCCCTTAATCATCATCTGGGTGGGCTTTGACCAGGTTCAACGCGCGCTCGTCATCATTGCCTGGATTGTGGCGTTTTTTCCTGTGCTCACCAATAGCGTCGCTGGGCTTCGCGCCGTGGACCCCGATCTCCACGATCTCTTCACGCTTTATCGGGCCCGCTCTTGGCAAAGGCTCGTCTATCTCGAACTCCCGGCGGCGCTGCCGCAAATTTTAACGGGTGCCAAAATTTCCGCCAGTCTGGCCCTCATTGGGGCTGTGGTCGCCGAATTTGTTGCCGGCTCTGGGAATAGTACAGGTCTTGCCTGGCGGATTATCGAGAGCGGCAATCGGCTAGATATTGCGGCGATGTTTGCAAGCCTCGTCTTATTATCGGTGATCGGCATTGGCTTATTCTACACGCTGACCTTGCTGGAATGGCTGCTTTTGCGCCGGTGGCACCCCAGCTATCGATAATTTACATAAATATTTTGTTATTTTATTTATTATCCATAATATTGACGTGAATAAAGATTCTGTGCTTATTGGCTGTGGTTAATTGGTTATCAGAAGGAAGGGTTATGGCCCAGCACGCAACCAAAGGCGCACGCTTTCACGCCATTACGGCAAATCGTCTCGATAATGGCGAGGTTGTGTATTTTGACGCCCAGAAAAACTGGCAGAGCGATATCGCATGTGCCGCTGTGCTTGATGGGGCGGACGCCCTCGATGCGCTGATGATCGAGGCATTGTCGAGCCGTTTTAGCCAGACCGTGGTGGATGTGTACGCGTTTGCCGTCGATGATCCGGCCAATCAAGATGCCAACACCCCCGTCCACCCGCTCAGTGTTCGCGAGATTATCCGAGCCGCTGGACCGACTATCCGCCTGGACCTCGGCAAGCAGGCCGATGCTCCCAGAGCATAACGGCAACACGCCGAGAGCAACACGCCATCGAAACCCACTTTAAGGATCGTTTGAATGTATCGCTATGATGAGTTCGACCACCAAATGGTGCAAGCCCGTGTCGATCAATTTCGGGAACAGGTCGAACGACGCCTCTCAGGTGCTTTGACCGAGGACGCCTTCAAGCCCTTGCGCTTGATGAATGGCGTTTATTTGCAGCTTCACGCCTATATGCTGCGCATCGCCATTCCCTATGGCACATTATCATCGCGCCAGATGCGTAAGCTCGCGCATATCGCGCGCGAATATGATCGGGGCTATGGTCACTTCACGACGCGGCAGAATATCCAATTTAACTGGCCCGAATTGGTCCGCATTCCAGATATTTTACAAGAGCTCGCCGATGTCGAAATGCACGCCATTCAAACCTCCGGCAATTGCATTCGCAATGTGACCGCCGATCAATATGCGGGCGCCATCATCGATGAAATTGAAGACCCGCGCATTTTGTCGGAAATTATTCGACAATGGTCGACCTTCCATCCCGAGTTTTCGTTTTTGCCGCGCAAATTTAAAATTGCCGTTTCCGCCCATGAACAAGATCGCGCGGCCATTCGGTTTCATGATATTGGCATCAGTATCGAGCGCGATCCGGCAGGGGCGATCGGCTATACGGTCTATGTGGGCGGTGGTCTCGGCCGGACGCCCTTCATTGGAAAATGCATTGGCACCCATATCGCGCCACGCGATATTTTGGCTTATCTCGAAGCCGTTATGCGCGTTTACAACCGGTTCGGCCGGCGGGATAATTCCTACAAGGCCCGCATCAAAATCCTCGTCCATGAAATTGGTGAAGAGGCCATGCGCCAAGAGGTTGAAGCCGAATTTGCAAAAAATAAATCGCGCGGTCACCTGGCTTTACCGGAAGCAGAACAGGCCCGCATTACAGCCTATTTCGCAGATCCGGAGTTTGAAGATCTCGCCGAGGACTGCGCGAGCTTCGATGATGCGCGCCGCGACAATGCCGATTTTGACCATTGGGTTCGTCAAAATACGGTGCCCCACAAACAATCGGGATATGTGATTGTCAATGTCTCCTTGAAACCGATTGGCGGCGTTCCAGGCGACGCCACCGATGTGCAGATGGACGGACTGGCCGATATCGCCGAAGCCTATGCTTTGGATGAAATTCGAGTAACCCATGAGCAAAACATTGTTTTGCCGCATGTGCGCAAACAAGACCTCTCCACAGTTTATCAAAAACTCCGCGATCTCGATCTAGCCACATCCAATTTAGGGTTAATTACGGATCAAATCGCCTGTCCTGGACTAGACTATTGCAATTTGGCTAATGCGCGCTCCATTCCGATTGCCCAGCAAGTGTCGGAGCGCTTCGCCAGTCGCGAACGCCAAGACGCGATCGGCAAACTCAGCATCAAAATTTCGGGATGTATCAATGCCTGTGGCCATCACCATATTGGCAATATCGGCATTCTGGGCGTCGACAAAAAAGGCACTGAGAATTATCAGCTGACCCTCGGCGGACGGCCCGATGAACAAGCCGCGATTGGTGAAATTACCGGCCCCGCCTTCACCGAAGATACGGTGGTCGATGCCATTGAAACCATTGTCGATACCTATCTCGACCTCAAAATTGATCAAGAGAATTTTATCGACACTTACCGCCGTGTGGGCATGGCCCCATTTAAGGAGCGTCTCTATGGCTAAACAGCTGATCAAAAATGGCGCACTCGTATCCGATGAATGGACATTGGTCGAGGATGATGCGCCGCTCACCGAAGCACCCAGCATTGTGAGTGTGAACCGGTTACTTCACGATGACGCGCTGGCCGAGCGCAATGCGCCCTTGGCCGTTATTTTGCGGGCGGGGACCAAGACCGGCGAAGACGTCTATGCGTTGGCGCCCTATCTTGACCGCCTGACGATGATCGCGATCGAGTTTCCGGTGTTTCGCAATGGGCGCGGATATTCAAGCGCGCGTATTCTGCGGGAGGAACTTGGGTATCAAGGTGAATTGCGTGCTGAGGGAGAGGTTCTTTACGACCAACTCTTGTTCTTGAGCCGTTGTGGCTTTGATAGCTATTGCGTCGACGATACGATTGACCCGGCTCAATTCGCAAAGGCGCTGAACACGTTGCCCGACGCCTACCAACCTTCCGGCACCCATAATGCTGGCATTTTGTGGCGCCGCCATCTCTCCTCATAAGAATAATGGCTCGTTACTCAGGTCGCCTTAAACGCCTCACACACCCCAGACGCCTGGCACACGAGACGCCTCACATACCTCAGACACCCCAAACACCTCAGTCCAGAATAATATTCTCGGCATCGCCGGCATTGGCGAGGCCATTGCTGCCTGAATTTTCAACATAAACAGTGCGACTAGGAAAGGCAAAATCGCTCCCGGCCTCTTGGACGATTTTCTTCACCGCCAACGCCAAATCCTGACGATGGGCGAGCCAGTCTTGCCATTCAGATGAATAGGTGAAGACATAAATCAGAATATCGATCGAACAATCGCTAAAGCCTTCAATATAGACATGACAGGGCAATTCGGGCGGGTCGACAAAAGCCGGGTTCTGCGCCAACCAGTCCATGATATTTTTTTGTATCGTGACCAATTGCTCCGAGCTTGTGTGGTACACCAGTCCAATCCGCCAAAAGATACGCCGATGCGTCATGCCCGCATAATTGATCACAGCATGGTCGGCAAACACATTATTCGGCACGGTGACAGGCGCGCGGTCGAACCGCCGGATCCGCGTTGAACGAAAGCCGATCTGCTCGACAACCCCCTCCACAACACCGGTCACCTCAACCCAATCTCCCACCCGAAATCGCTGCTCGAGTAAAATCGACAAGCCTGCGAGTAGATTTTTGAACAAATCTTGTGCGCCCAAGGCAACAGCAACCCCGAATAGGCCAAAGCCGGCAATAATCGGTGCCACTTGAATGCCCCAAATTTGCAAAATGGTCGCCGCCCCTAGAGCGATGATGCTCCAGCGCACGACAGAGCCCAGCCAATTGATAATTTCTGATGTGAGAATTTCTTCCAGTCGGCGCAGCATATGGCTCAACGGATCTGTGAGCGCATGTAAAATCCAGAACACGCCAAAAACAAACAGAGACTGCACGGCATTATCTGAAATAACTTTCACCAATCCCGAAAAAGGCAAAACCTGCACAGCAAAAAACACGCCTAAGGACAGAACAATAAATTCGAAGGGACGCTCCAGCGCCTTCACTAACCAGTCATCAATTTCGGTCTTGGATCGTTTCGTTAGTCGTTCAAGGCGCGACAACACAAAGCGCGACAGAAGCCCTCGGAAAATCGCAAATATGATAAAAATGACAAAGGCCAATAAGAGGTCACGAAGGCCCAGCATATCCGGCTGTGATGTCCATAATTGTTCAAACAGGCCGCGCAATTGTTGCCAAACATCCATATCTTTAGCTCTCTTTTTTATCTTCCCTCAAAATGCCATGAATCGGCTCTTCGATGCCATAGTGATGATCGCTTGTCTCGGCCTCAATAATCCAACAATCCGGATCGCGCGCCATTTCTCGCGATAGACCCTCGGAAATTTGCTCCTCAGACGTCCCAAAGGCATGCACAACGCGCCAACCACGACCACCATCATGTTCCGTGATCGCCGATAGTAACGCAACCAAGCCCGAGCGACATCGTAAAATGACGTAGATCTGACCTGCATCCGCATCCCCCCGACGGATGATGGTCGCCAGACTGCCCATACTCTCCAGCCGACGGCGATATGCTGAAATCCAAAAATCACTTTTGATACGGTCGCCCATAATTTTGGTTAGCACGCAACGGCCGTGCCGCAAAGTCATCTTGAGCCCGCACGCGGAAGCCGTTAGGGTGTGCCGCAAAAGGAATGCTTATGTCTGTGACCTCTCTCCTCGACGATTTTGCCCTGTTTGATGATTGGGAAGATCGCTACCGTTTCATCATTGAATTAGGGCAAAGCCTCGAACCGCTCACCGAGGACGAGCATTGCGACGCCACACGCGTACCAGGTTGTGTCAGCCAAGTTTGGTTGGTGAGCGAATTGCACAATGGGATCCTTCATTTTCGGGGCGACAGCGACGCGCACATCGTCCGCGGGCTGATTGCGATTCTGCTGCGGATCTTTAATGACAAAACACCCTCTGACATTTTAGCGCTCGACCCGACCGATATTTTCACCCAGCTCGATCTCAATGATCATCTCACCCCGCAACGCTCAAATGGCTTCGCCTCAATGCTTCAACGCATTCGCAATGAGGCGGCGGCGGCGGCCTCTGTCTGAAATCCATAAAATACTGTCAGGCGCGCCAAGGCCAATTTGACGATCACCTTTCCCGAGCGCGCCGGAAAAGACAAATCGCGCTCAATGGTTTGCAGGCTCATATTTTGCTGACAGACCGCCACCAACACATCTCCGAGCCCTGGGCCCACAAAAGTTAAGGCATCATGAATACGCCGTTGCGCTGCCATTGCGGCAACATGCCCTCGATCATGATCCGATGGCGCCTTGCTCCCACCGTCGGATCGGGCTTGCCATGACATCGTTAAATGTGCCCCTCGCCCTAAGGCGTCAAAGTCTTTTTGCAAACGCCGCGCCGCCCGATAGTCGAGATCATTAATGACATAAGTTCCGTTTCGATGTCGCCGCAGCCAATCCAGCGCTGAATACGCATAATTCATGGTGACGGGTTCGTGATCCGGCCCCTCGCCAACAACAAGCAATTGGTGTTGCGCCGCTGTGGACTTCCCCAAATAGCGTCGTAGATTGGCCCGCCCCAGCTCCGACACGCGCCATGTTGCAGTGCCTATTGACGAGCCTGTTGACGAGCCTATTGACGGGCTTGTTACAGGATCAAGACATTCGATCAGCTCGTGGGTCATCCACTCTTCAATGATACCGCCGTCAACGCATAAAAGGGATTGTCCCTGCACTTTGCGTTTTCCGGCTTTGAAAGGCATTTTTCCAGCCATCGCAATTTGCGTCTGGGTCTTCACCAGATATTTTGCGTGCATTTTCCAAACCTGCAGAGCATGTGGGGTCAATGTTGCACCTGATGTAGGTCGCAGGTAATGGCAGAAGACTGTTGCAGAATTGCGGCATCATCGACGAGACTTTGATCAATTTGAATGAGCGCCAGCTCGGCATAGCTCAGCATTTTATCGAATTGCGGATCGTCTCGGCGCTCTTCGATCACGTGGCAGGTGTCGATAATTGAGGTGTGATGTCGCTGCGACAAACGAGCAACCGTCATCATCGACAAGCCCATTACAACATGGGACAAATAATGCGCGATGCGTCGATACTCAACAATTCGGCGAGATCCGCGCGCACGATTGATCAAATATCCTGCATTGATCTGCCCGACACTCGCGACCAACCCAATGGCCAAATAAAATTTTTGCATATCGCGCTGTCTCCCAACAGCACAGATATGAGACACGTTCAATGACGTCGCGTGTCGTGTTGTTCGGCGCAGATAGCCCATGCGACCCTCCCAATATTTGTTATGAGCGGTCTGATCAGCCTAGCAAATCGGCGTTCGACGGTGTGAATATTCAAAATTTGAGAGAATCATCAATGGCCTGACGCCATTTTGCCTTGCCCCTCATCAAAAAATTAAGTCGCGTTTACAATTCCTTAAGTATCGTCGGGCAAACTCATCTCCGAAGCATTGACATATCAATGAGATTGGCCACTATGCTCACTTATTAAGAAATACCGCTTGAATTTTGCCGCTCACAACAAAAATAAAAATGGGGCGTATCAGTGATTCATAAATTACCCGCACTATCCGAGCTGTCGGATTTTAAAACAAGCGCATGCCAAGGGGCATTACCAGAACGCATTATCACGCCCATCGAGGGTCTTGATGGGTCCGGCCTCTTATTTATCAATATTTTGCTCAATGCATTTCGGTGCGGGCAGCAATTATTCCGAACCTCCTCTCCGTCATCCGAAGATTGGGCGATTTTGCTCACCGTTATCGCCAATGACGCGAAAGGCCGCGCGACCGTCACCAAGAACGTTGTCGAGATTACCGGGCGAGCTTATGGCACCATCCGTGCGGCTCTGGTTCGGTTTGAGCAATTTGGCTTCATCGAAGTTCAACAGCGCATTGGACGTTCTGAGCTTTACACGCCCACGGCTGAGTTTAAGAACCTCATCAACCAAACAGCGGCAAGCTTTGACTTCTCAATATTTGACGTTGATGGGGAACCATCTGACCCTCATTGAGGCGAGACAGTTAAGGCCAAACGGGGTCAGCGCTGCCTCTATTCAATCGAGGCCCTATGGAGATCGCAAAAATCGCGAGAGTTTTAACCCTTTGGGCTCGACCGAGAACGCGATATAAGCTCTTAGCTGAATTAATTTAGCCAAATTAATATGGCTCGAGCCGGCTATAGATGAAGCCACGCTCATCTGTGTAAAGGCCGAGACACGGTCGTTATAGATTAGCGTGGATGCCAGACTAGGTACCAGAGCTGGTACCAGACCAGATGAGTGCGTAAAAGGGTAGTATATGCGTGATCAAGACCAGTCATCTTCCAGATCCGCTTTTACCGCTTATCTGACAGGGGTCGCGAGCTGGTTTTGTGGAATGGGATTACAATTTGTAATGATCCCTACCTTGGTTGCTGTGTATTTACGCGCAAGCCCCCAAGAGCTCGCCCTCGCGCAAGTCGCTATCTTCGTTCCCCAGCTTCTTCTCCTACTGTTCACAGGTCGGATGGCCGACCGGGTCGACGCGCGCAAAATGCTGGTCGCGGTTCATGCCTTTGCCGTCTTGCCGCCGATCATGATTTTCTGGCTGGTCTGGTCGGATCATCTGAGTTACTGGAATATACTCGTCTTCGCGTTTTCGATGGGGGCAATCTCAGCTTTTTCGGCACCCACACGCGATGCGCTTTTACCAAGGGTTTCCTCAAAAGACATCCAACATGCGGTGACCGCCGCGATGCTGACGCAATTTGCGGCACAACTTTTTGGCTTCACCCTTGCCGCCATGGCCGCCCCTTTGGCTGGGCCTTGGACCCTGCCCGCCATGCACGCCTTCATTCTGGCGGTTGGCCTCATCGCGGCGCTGCGTTTGCCGAGCTACCCTCCCCTTTCAGAAGAGCATGGGCCCGAGCCCGGGAAACGATGGATTGATGGCCTGATCACCGCCTATCGATCGCCGCTCTTATTTCCAGCGCTTTTGATCAATCTGGCCGTCGGTATATTTTTCTTCGGGCCCTTTATGGTCAGCATTCCCTTGATTGTTCGCGACTTGTTTGGCGGAGGCCAATTTGAAATCAGCCTGATCAATCTGTG
Organism: Alphaproteobacteria bacterium; assembly: GCA_965662735.1. Classification (GTDB taxonomy): domain Bacteria; phylum Pseudomonadota; class Alphaproteobacteria; order RS24; family RS24; genus JAYODZ01. The sequence goes on along the minus strand of CBFIIU010000016.1, from coordinate 39,814 downwards.
TTTTTGGGGCGGCACCATTCTCACGACGGTCACATTAATGTTTCGACGCCCCCTTGAAGCATGGGGACGTTGGATGGTGGCGGGCACATCGGCCGGCGCCGCGTCGCTTTTTGTGATGACCCAATCCACCGATTTTAATTTGACGTGCCTATTTGCTTTTATCTGGGGCATGTGCGGAGGGTTCAACATGACGCTGAGCCGAACCGTTGTGCAGGTGGCCTCGCCACCGCGCATGCGCGCGCAAATTCTTGCCCTTTATAATATGTGCTTTATCGGCCTCGCGCCCTTTGGCGCGTTTGTGGTGGGCATGTTGTCCCCCCTTATTGGCCTGCGCGAGACCCCGGCCTTGGCAGCACTTTTAATGATTATAGCCAGCATTGGCATTGCCATCGCAACGCCGATCCTCACCATCCGTCGCCCCCAAACTGACAGTTAGAGGTTGGGGGTTCAAAAAACCCCGAACCACTCACCCCATAAATCAGCCGATTAAATTGGCGGCCTTACGAATAGTTGCGCTCTTCCCACCACGGATAAAAATCGGGCATATCGGCACTCGGGCTGTTCTCAAATTGCGCAGCTCGTTTTTCAAGGAATGACATCACCCCTTCCTTGGCATCGGCTTGCCGACCCCGCGCGTAAATCGCGCGGCTGTCGATTTTATGCGCTTCCATAGGATGGTCCGCACCGAGCATCCGCCACATCATTTGACGGGTCAGCGCCACGGAAACGGGGGCCGATTGTTCGATATAAGACATGGCAACTTCGCGCGCCCGATCGAGCAAGCTCGCACCGGGAACCACTTCGCTCACCAGCCCCGCGGCCAATGCTTCTTGCGCATCGAAAATCCGGCCTGAATAGCACCAATCCAAGGCTTTGGAGATGCCAACAATGCGCGGCAAGAACCAACTCGAACAGGCTTCCGGAACAATGCCGCGACGCGCGAAGACAAAGCCGAAGCGTGCCTTATCGCTGGCGATCCTGACATCCATCGGCAATTGCATGGTCGCACCAATGCCCACGGATGCACCATTAATGGCGCCGATAATCGGCTTAATTGATTGGTAGAACCGCAAGGTGACCCGTCCCCCGCCATCGCGCACCGCATCATGCGACCAGTCAATGGATCCATCGGCTTGCAGAGGCGACCCACTCCGCGGTGCATCGGCACGATTATCATAGTCAAATGTGTCACCGCCGGAGGACAAATCCGCGCCTGCACAAAAAGCGCGCTCGCCATGCCCGGTCACAATAATTGCTTTCACCGCATCATCCGCATCCGCCTTATCCATGGCGTCGATCATTTCGAACATCATTTTAGCTGTGAAGGCATTCATTGAATCCGGCCGATAAAGGGTCATGGTCATGATACCGTGATCGTCGATTTCCGTTTTGATTTGCTCATATGACATGGCTACTCCTCATCGTGCGGTTAGGCATTTATTCAAAATTCTGCGTCGATCCGATCACAAATGCCAGCCCCATCCCATGCGACTTTGCGTCCTGTGGGCTATCTGAAAGATCCGTCATCGCCGACTTGCCGAGAACCATAGGTCAGCTATAGTGCGTTAGGCAAGAATTTCATGTGGGAGTAAATCATGCATCCTTTTGTGCACGCGCAGAATAATCCGGACAAAATTGCCTATCAAATGGCGCAATCGGGCGAACAGGTTACCTATCGTCAACTGAATGACCGATCCAATCAAATTGCCCAATTATTTCGCGCAAATGGTGTTAATGCCGGCGACGGAATTGCCATTTTTATGGATAATAATCCGCAGTTTTTTGAGATCTGCTGGGCCGCCCAACGCGCGGGCATCTATTACACCGCCATTTCGTCACGCCTCACGGTTTCTGAGGTTGAGTATATTCTCGGCGACTGCAATGCAAAGATGCTGTTCGTTTCAACCTATGTCAAAGATGTCGCCACCCAATTGCATGATGTTTTATCCGCCGATATTAAAAAATATGTCATAGGCGGGGCGATCACGGGATATGTCGATTATTTTGCTGCGCGCGATGCCCAGCCCGCGACACCGATTGCCGATGAATGTCGCGGTCTTGATATGCTCTATTCCTCCGGCACCACCGGACGACCAAAGGGTATTCGCCGTCAATTACCTTCGGGCCCCATCGATGAGCCTGATGCGCTCATTCAAATGATTTCGTTTCTCTATGGTCTCTCGGGAGAGGCCGTCTATCTCTCGCCAGCGCCGCTCTATCACGCGGCTCCTTTGCGCTATAATATGGCGTTTATGGCGGCGGGATCGACCTGCATTATCATGGAGCATTTCGACCCTGAAGAAGCCCTAGCTCTGATTGAAAAGCATCAGGTGACGCATAGTCAGTGGGTGCCCACCATGTTTGTTCGGATGCTAAAACTTCCCGAGGATGTGCGGAAAAAATATGACGTGTCCTCATTACAATATGCCATTCACGCCGCCGCCCCTTGCCCCATAGAGGTGAAGCGGCAAATGATCGAATGGTGGGGCCCGGTCATCTATGAATATTATGCGGGCAGCGAAGGAAACGGCTTTTGTGCGATCAACTCGGAAGAATGGCTGGGGCATGAAGGATCCGTTGGGCGCGCCTTGTTGGGGATCATTCATATTTGCGGCGAGGACAATGCGGAGGTTCCCATTGGCGATGAAGGCACCATTTACTTCGAGTTAGAGGGGCCACAATTTGAATATTATAATGACCCTCAAAAAACCGCGGATAGTCGCCACCCGACCAACCCGCAATGGACGACGCTCGGTGATGTGGGGCGTGTCGATGAAGAGGGCTATCTGTACCTGACCGATCGAAAAGCGTTTATGATCATTTCGGGTGGCGTAAATATTTACCCGCAAGAAACGGAAAACCTCTTAATCACCCACCCGAAAGTCGCAGATGTTGCGGTGATCGGGGTTCCCAATGAAGATTTTGGGGAAGAAGTGAAGGCCGTCGTACAACCCATGAATTGGGATGAGGCCGGACCCGATCTCGAAGCAGAACTCATTGCTTTTTGCACGGCGAACCTGTCGGCAATCAAATGCCCACGCTCGGTCGATTTCGACCCCGAGCTTCCCCGACACCCAACTGGAAAATTATATAAACGCCTGGTCCGTGATCGCTATTGGGGCAATAAAAACAGCAAAATCGTTTGACCCACGCTATATATGTGAACGTGTCTATTTAGAAATGAAGGAGAAACATCATGCGTATTTTTGAAAACTTAAAAGAGTATGCGGCAGCGGCCGGCGAGGAGATGGGGGTCAGCGATTGGCTGCAAATTGACCAAGAACGGATCAATTTATTTGCGGACGCGACAGGCGACCATCAATGGATTCACCTTGATGCTGAACGCGCTCAAAAAGAACTGGGCATGCCAACCATTGCCCACGGCTTTTTGACCTTATCGCTTTTACCGATGCTGACGAGCGGCATCTCGGGGGTCAAATCGGTCTCGCGCGGCATTAATTATGGCGCCAATAAACTCCGCTTCACGAATATGGTGCCCGTGAATTCTCGTGTGCGTGCCCGCGTGAAATTACTATCGGCCGAAGAGAAAGCGGGGGGCATGTTGTTCACCTCTGAAGTCTCGATCGAAATCGAGGGCAATGATCGCCCCGCCCTCATCGCTGAAACACTCACCCTCCTCTTCGAATAGACGAGCGAGCATCTTTTAAGAGGTCCTGACGAATGAGCGAACATCGCCCCCCTATTCAAAAAACCGATGCGGAATGGCAAGCCGAGCTGTCTGATGCCCAGTATACGGTCATGCGATGCGGGGGGACCGAGCCGCCATTTTCAGGACCTTTTTGGGACAATAAAGCCCCTGGGCTCTATTCATGCGCCGGCTGTGGCGCCCCTTTGTTTGATGCGGCCACGAAATATGACAGCGGAACCGGTTGGCCGAGTTTTTACCAAGCTGTCTCCGAAACAGCCGTGGCGGATCGCGAAGACCTCTCCCATGGCATGCGCCGGGTCGAGAGTGTTTGCGCCCAATGCGATGGGCATCTCGGTCATGTTTTTCCCGACGGCCCGCCACCAACGGGCTTGCGCTATTGTATTAATGGACATGCGCTGACCTTCACGCCTTCCGGCGAGACACGCTGAGCAATGAAACCACCGATCGCAGAACAACGCCTCCATCGGGAGACCCATCACGGTATTGTTAAAGACGATCCCTATGCATGGCTGCGCGATGATAATTGGCAGCAAGTGATGCATGAACCTGACTGCCTCGATGGCGACATTCGCGCCTATCTCGAAGCCGAGAACGCCTATACCGAGTATAATCTTGAGCCGCTGTCTGACATGCGCGACCGCCTTTTTGCTGAAATGCGGGGGCGGATTGAACCCAATGAAACAACCATTCCCCAAACCCATGGCGCGTTTGCCTGGAATACGCGATATCGTGAAGGCGATGAGCACCCCATGATTTGTCGGGGACACCCAAATTGTGGGCCGACCGAAACAGATGTCGTGCTCGACGGCAATATCGCTGCCCAAGGACAAGATTATTTCAAGCTCGCTAATTATCAGCCCACAGATGATGGGCGCTTTCTGGCTTGGGCCGCCGACCATAATGGCAGCGAATATCTGATCATTCATATTCGCGACACACACACCCAAACCGAGCTGCCCGATCGCATTGAACGCGCCAGCGCCGACCTCGTTTGGTCACAATGCGGGAATTACCTCTTTTATATCGTCATTGACGAACATCACCGCCCCCATCGGGTCATGCGTCATCAACGTGGCACCGACCCCAGCGACGATAGCTGCGTTTACGAAGAAGCCGATCGTGGGTTTTTTCTGGGTCTCGACCAAACAGCCAGCGGTGCCTATATCGTCATATCCGCTTATGATCATGAAACGTCTGAAAGCTGGGTGATCCCCAGTGATGATCCGTTGAGCGAGGCAGTTTGTGTTGCCCCACGTCAAACCGGCATTGAGTATTATCCCGAGCATGATCCACAGCGCGACCGCTTTATCATTTTAACGAATTGGCAAAAAGACTGGCAAAAACTCGGGCTCGCCGAAGATTTTCAACTTGTCGTCGCCTCAGGCCCAGAGCTCACGGGGTCCCAAGAAAACTGGCAAACCCTGGTGCCCGCCAAACCGTCATGCCTGATTTTGTCTTTCAATGTTTTTAAGGATCATATGTGTTGGCTGGCGCGGGTCGATGCTCTGTGTCACTTAAATATTCAACATTTTGAAACGGGAGAGACGCACGAAATCAGTCTCGCCGAGCCCGCTTATGATCTCACCATGCTGCCAAATACGGATTATGCGCAGCCGATCTTACATTATAGTTACGCCTCGATGACCACGCCGCGCGCGAGCTATGCCTATGACCTGAACACGCATCAGGCGCAGCTTATGATCCAGCAGACCGTGCCCAGCGGTCACGCGCCCCGAGATTATATCACAGCCCGGCTTTGGGCCGATGCAGATGATGGCGCCCGCATTCCGATCTCCGTCCTCTATCATAAGGATACGCCGCTCGACGGCTCTGCCCCCACCTTGCTTTATGGATATGGGGCCTATGGGCTATCGATTCCCGCGGGCTTTGCCGCATCGCGTTTGAGCCTGGTGGATCGCGGGTTCATTTATGCCATTGCGCATATTCGGGGTGGAAAAGATTGCGGGTATCACTGGTATGCGCAAGGTCGGCGCGCGCAGAAGAAAAATAGTTTTCTCGATTTCATTGCGGCCGCGCGCGCGCTGATCGCGCAAAATTACAGTCGCGCCGGAAACATCTCCATTCATGGCGGCAGCGCGGGGGGGCTTCTTGTCGGTGCAGTCGTCAATATGGCGCCCGAATTATTCTGTGCGGCGATTGCCGAAGTGCCTTTCGTGGATAATCTAACAACCATGCTCGACGCCGACTTACCGTTGACCCCACCCGAATGGCCGGAATGGGGCAACCCCATCCTCAATAAAGACGACTATGAGACGATTGCGGCCTATGCACCCTATGAAAATATTCGCGCAACCAGCTACCCGCATATCCTAGCGACCGCGGGCCTCACAGACCCGCGCGTCACCTATTGGGAGCCGGCGAAATGGGTCGCGCGATTGCGCGCGACACGCACCGATGATCGGCTGACCTTGCTCAAGACGGAGATGTTTGCCGGCCATGGCGGGCCCGCAGGTCGCTATGTTCAATTGCGTGAAACAGCCCTGATCTATAGTTTTCTTCTCAACTGTCATACTATTGAGCCATCGTCAGTTTAGATTTTCGTTGCCATCAAGAAGAGGTTCTCTATGTCTGCATTTCCGAGCGAAACAGCGCAAAATATGGGGTTTGATCCCGAGCGCATGGCGCATATTGGCTCCTATTTTCACAGCTATTTGGACAAAGGTCGGTTGCCGAATATCGGCATTACAGTCATGCGGCATGGACATATTGTATATGATCATTGGGCCGGACACAGCGCGTTTGACGGCGGCTTTACACCGGATGCCCACTCGCTCTTTCGGATTTATTCCATGACCAAGCCGATCACCAGTGTCGGCCTCATGATGCTCTATGAAAAAGGGAAATTTCAACTTTACGATCCTGTGTCCAAATTTATTCCAGCCTTTAAAGGACTCAAAGTCTTCGACACCGGCACGGCACGTGAATACACCACACGCGACGCCGAGCGCGAGGTGACCATCCACGACCTCCTGACGCATCAATCTGGCCTGACCTATGATTTCATGATGGAAACGCCGGTGGACGCGCTATACCGAAACGCCAAAATAAATGGCGCACGCTCTGAAAAATATAATTTGGAGGAATTTTGCGATCAGGTGTGCGAATTACCCTTGCTGTTCTCGCCCGGCACACGCTGGAACTATTCGATCTCGACAGATGTGTGTGGGCGATTAATTGAATTGATTTCGGGCAAATCCCTCGATCAATATTTCTATGATGATATTCTCTTACCACTCGGCATGAACGACACCTTTTTCACGCTGGCGGAAGACCAGATGGATCGTCTGGTGAATAATTATAGTCGCGATCCCTTATCAGGAAAAATCACGCTCGCCGACAGTCCCGAGAAAACCGTTTATCGGCAGGGGCGTCGCTTTATGTCGGGCGGCGGCGGTTTGGTGTCGACCATGCATGATTATTTGCGCTTCTGCCAATTCTTGCACCAAGGCGGCATGCTCGATGGCGTAAGACTGTTAAGCCCATCAACCATCGCTTTTATGACATCAAACCATTTACCCGATAATGAGACGCTCGCCACGCGGGCTTCGGGAAGTTTTTCCGAGGTCAGCTATCAGGGCATTGGCTTTGGCCTCGGCTTCTCGGTGGTGGCAGATGCCGCCATGACCCCCACCGTGTCCTATCATGGCAATTATTCATGGGGTGGGCTTGCCAGCACATTTTTTTGGAATGACCCGATCAATGGCATTTCGGTTGTCTTCTTCACCCAAATGATGCCATCGGGCACCTATCCAATACGCCCACAACTTCAACAATTGGTTTATGCGGCGTTGGTCGAGCCTTCTGGCCCGATCACTGGCTAGGGTCTGTGAAAGGGGCTGTGGATGCGACAAGTTGACGACTTCTGGGCTTTTCGGATAAGCGTCACACTGGACAAATTGATAATCGACTTATCTTTAAAGCAAGTCACCTTTGCGTGACCATCATAATTTGACTGAGGAGTAAGGACATGGCCATCCCCGATTTTATCAAAAATAATACGCGCATTCCGGTTGTCGGATCGCCACTTTTCATTGTTTCGGGGCCAGAGCTCGTCATTGCCCAATGCAAGGCCGGGATTGTTGGGTCTTTCCCCGCCTTAAACGCCCGTCCCCAACCTGTTTTGGATGAGTGGATCAAGCGCATTAAAGACGAGCTGGGCGCCTATAAAGAAGAAAACCCGGATAAGCCGGTTGCTCCCTTCGCCGTCAACCAAATCTGTCACAGCTCCAATGGGCGCTTATTCGAAGATATGGAAACCTGCGTGGAAAATGAGGTGCCCATTATCATCACCAGTTTGCGCCCCCCTGCAGATATTGTGAAAGCCGCCCACAGCTATGGGGGCGTTGTCTACCACGATGTCATTAATGTTAAACATGCGCAGAAAGCCGCTGAACAAGGGGTCGACGGCCTCATATTGGTCTGCACAGGCGCTGGTGGCCATGCCGGAACGCTCAGCCCCTTTGCTTTGGTACGCGAAGTGAAACAATGGTTTGATGGCACAATTTTGCTGTC
>CBFIIU010000016.1:0-31511 GCA_965662735.1 Alphaproteobacteria bacterium | reverse complement strand
TATATGGGCTCGCGCTTTATCGCCTCGGCTGAGGCCAATGCCGACCCGGGTTACAAGCAAATGCTTGTCGACTCTGCGGCCGATGACATTGTCTATTCGTCTTTGTTCACAGGCGTTCATGGCAATTACCTCAAACCATCCGTTAAAGCGGCTGGCCTCGATCCTGATAATTTGCCCGAAGCCGACAAATCGACCATGGATTTTGGATCCGGCGGCAATACCGACAGCAAAGCGTGGAAAGATATTTGGGGATGCGGGCAAGGCATTGGCGGCATCGGTTCGGTTGTCCCCATCGCCGATATTGTCGAACAGCTCTCCACGGAATTTGACGACGCCGTGGCAAGCCTCAATCAGCGCGCAGGTTAAGGCAGACCGCCTTAATCCCGTCTTCATGAGGGGCCATGAGCAGTCTTAATCAAGCGCAGGGGATAATATGCTAGATGCGATGGCGCGGCGTGTGATTGACCCGCCCCTCAATTATATAGCACCGCAGGTCCCCTGCTCTGCCCTTCAGGTCACCTTGATCGGGTTTGCCCTCGGAGTGGTGTGTATCGCGCTTGTGGCGGTGCAAGAATTTACCCTCGCGCTCCTTTTTCTATGGCTCAATCGGATCTGCGATGGCCTCGATGGGGCCGTCGCCCGGGCGCGCAACGAAAGCTCTGATTTGGGGGCGTTTCTGGATATCTCAAGCGATTTCATTCTATGGGCCGCCCTGCCCCTCGCTTTCATTTGGTGCATGCCGGAAACCGCGTGGAGCGGCGCTGTGCTTCTATCGAGCTTTGCCATGTCGATGACCGTCTTCCTCGCTTTTGCAACCATGGCTGAAAAGCGCCAACTCACGACCGAGGCGCAAGGCAAAAAAAGCTTCTTCTATCTGAGCGGTTTAGCCGAGGGCACGGAGACCATCTTATTTTTTTCCGCCTGCCTCATTTGGCCCGCGCAATTTGCGACCCTCGCTCTTCTTTTTTCCGGGCTGGTGTTCTTATCGGTGCTGGGGCGTCTTGTCACCAGCTGGCAAATCTTGTCTGATACGTCCTCTGAGTGAAAGGAAACCCCAATGCCGCTCCATGGTCCCGATATCTCCGTTGACGCTAGCGCTTACATTCATGAAACCGCGCAGATTTATGGCAAGGTCACAATCGGGGCCAATAGTTCGGTCTGGCCTCAAGTTGTGATGCGCGCTGAAATGTATGAGATCAAAATCGGCGCTCGCACCAATATCCAAGATTTTGTGATGGTTCATGTTGGTGCGCACACGCCCACAATCATTGGCGACGATTGCTCGATCACCCATCATGTCACGCTACACGGCTGCACAGTAGGCAATCAATGCCTGATCGGCATTAACGCAACTTTGATGGATGGTAGTGTCATCGGCCAGAATTCAATCGTTGCCGGCCACGCGATCGTGACCGAAAATACTGTTTTTCCGGATAATGTTGTCATTGCAGGCGCTCCGGCCAAAGTGATTGCCGAACGCGATTGTGGCGAGGCTAATCGGTTTAACGCCTTGTTTTATGCGCAAAACGCCAAAAATTACCAAGCTGGTATTTATCGACTAAATCCAGAGGAATTAATGGCCGAGTTTGCCAAAGACACGCCGCCCAATCGCACCAAGGCGTAACCAGTAAGGCCTGGCTCTCTCTACATTTGGCGCAAAAGTACCGCGAAAAGCGGCGCAAAAAGTGATGCAAAGTGTGCCGTTAAAAGTGCTGTATAAAATGCCGAGAAAGGTGGCTGGGGTGGTAGGATTCGAACCTACGCATGGCGATACCAAAAACCGCTGCCTTACCACTTGGCCACACCCCAATCGAAGGCGAAATTACTTAACTTTGCCGCACGGGTCTAGCCCCTGACGCAAATAATATTTAACTTCTGAGACATCGCCAGCCAATCCGAAAAAATCGCGCCCCAAAGCGGGAGGCAAGCCGTTTAACCAACAGCCTGCCTCACCTCCAATGATCGGTAGATCAGATCTTGGCTTATTCAGCCAAGGGGATGTACCGAACCGAATTATGAGCCAGCGAGCCCAGATAGAGGGTGTTTTCATGCTCGAGAACACTGGTCATCATCATCATGAAGCCGGTATTATCGTCGAGAACTTGCTTCACCTCACCATCAGGCCCCAAGCGCACGGCCCACACATGTTTTGACAAAGGCGGGTTAATGACTTGCGACAGGCGCCAGCCCAGTTTCCGCAAGAATGCGCTGCTCACAATGGCGTCCAGCATGGCCGAGCGAGGCGCGACGATGGACAACCAGAAATCGCCATTGGGGGCCTCGGTGATATTATCGGGAAAGCCTGGCAGGCCATCAATAAAGATGTCCCGCTGACCCGCTTTGGGCCCATCAATCCAGACACGCGTAATTCGCGCCATCATCGTTTCATTGACCAAAACGAACTGACCCGCCTGATCAAGCGCCACACCATTGGCGAAGGAGAGGTTGTCGGCCACGAGCGATGTCTCTTGATTTGCCGGATTATAAACAAAGAGGCGACCTGTATGACGCGAGTCGAAAATCTCATCCATCTCTGTGCCCATGGGGTAAAGCTGTGAGGCATCCGAGAACCAAATACGGCCATCGGGGCCAATAGCGAGATCGTCGACAAAGAGCATCGGCTTGCCCTCAAAACTATTGACGAGAACGCTGATCTCGCCATCCGCATTCAGAGCCAAAAGCCCCTTAAAGGCATCAGCAATAATCAACCGACCCTGACGGTCATATTCGAGGCCCAGCGGGCGCCCTTCCGTATTGCCGAGCGTTTCAAGGGTGCCATCAGCATAGCGACGAACGATCCGGCCATCTTCGAGACCGGTCACCAAACGCCCTTGCGCATCAAAGGCGACGCCTTCTGGGCCATGGCCGGTGTCGAGACTTTGAGCCGTGCTCAGGATATTATTATTGATAAACGGTTCCGTGCCGGCGCGGCTCGGAGCCATTGGCGTGGGCTCTGGCTCAAAAGGCACAGGCGATAAGGTAAGCCATGCAAGCGCTAAAATAACGGCAGCGCCGAGTATAATTTTTAAGGTTCTTCCCATTTTTGTTTCTCTCAAATTTCCAGCGAAAGGGAGTGGAGCGTCTCAGATCATCATTTCTCTGAGCCGCCGACGATGCGGGCAGTTTAGCCAATGAAAAATTTCATGCAAGCGGTCGACGCAACGCTCTTGGCAATAAAAAAGCATATCGGTATATATGAGGGATACACGCAAAATCGGAGTGTGGCGCAGCCTGGTAGCGCACCTCGTTCGGGACGAGGGGGTCGGAGGTTCAAATCCTCTCACTCCGACCATGTCATTCACAGCTGTCAAATGATAAAGTCGAGGAACACGCGCGTTTAAAATCATCCTGTCGGGTCGCAATGATTGCTATTTACGCTGACTTTCGTAAGGTGACAGGAACATCAGCTGTGGGAGTATCAAAATGGCGTCTATCCCTTTTAAAAAGGAAATGTCCTTTACCTATGGTGAGGTGACGGTCATGTCGCCGCTGATCCGCCGTGTGATCTGTAATAATCCGAGCGCCTTTACCTTCACTGGCACCGGAACCTATTTGGTGGGGACAGGCGATGTTGCCGTCATTGACCCTGGTCCGCTCAATGAGGCGCATATCGACGCCATTTGCAACGCCCTAGGCCCCGACGAGCGCATTAGTCACATTTTGATCACGCACACGCACGCCGATCACTCGCCAGCGGCGCGGCCTTTGCAACAGCGATGCAATGCGCCGATTTACGGTTATGCGGTTGAGGCCCATACGGAACAAATGGCGGCACCTGCGGTGGGCGATCCGATCCAGCTGGATGAAGAACATGATGCCGATTATGCGCCGGATATTATTCTCAAGGATGGCGACAGGATTGCCACCGACCAATGGGAAATTGAGGTTATTCATACGCCCGGACACATGGCGAACCATCTGTGTTTTGCTCTGATCAATGAAAAAACTTTATTCACGGGTGATCATGTCATGGGCTGGTCGACCAGTATTGTGGCGCCGCCAGAGGGCAATATGTTTGCCTATATGCACTCCCTGGATCGGCTTTTGGCGCGCGATGATCAGCGTTATTTACCGACCCACGGCCCCGCCATCGATAATCCGCAAGAATTTGTGCGCGCCTATATCGCCCATCGGCGGGCGCGCGAAGCCCAAATTATCGATCAATTAGCGCAAGGCGTTCACCGCATTGGCGATATGGTTCCCCGCCTCTATACGGAGATCGACCCGCGCCTGTTTCCGGCCGCGGCCTTGTCCGTCTTTGCCCATATGGAAGATTTAATGACCCGCAAGCGGGTTGTTTGCCAATCCGGACGTGGCCTTGACGGACATTATCTGCTTACGGAAGAGTGAGCGTATCGATAAAGCCTGTTATACGGCGGGCATTTGCGCCCAAATCTGAAATGCCAACCCGTGAGGCTGAGCGAATATCCAGCAGCGTTTCAGCCTCTCCTAAACTTCTTAAGCGGAAAGCAAGATCGTCGCGAAACCCAAAAATTCGGGTGCGCGCCACGGCCTCAATTTGCACCTCGCCTGGGGCATCGGCGCCTAACTTGCGATCCCCCAAGATTTTCCATCCTTGCGCCGCAATGCCCACGCGAATTTTTTCTGCTGCTTGATCAATCGGCAATGGCAGACGGACAGATGATAATTCTGGATAGGCCTCACGCTGCTGCGCAATCACAGCCGCATCTAACTCCAATGAATTATCCGATGCCCGACGATCCGCCATCACAAATTCAAAAAGGGGCGGATCATCCGGATCGGTCGAGACGTCATGAATGGGCGGGCTCGACATACCACTGCGCAAGGCCGAGATACCGGGCACCGCCAATAGAAGCGCGCTAATAATGGCTAACCCGCGCAGCACAGGCGGAACAGATGCCGTCTTCGACACAACATCATTAAAAATCCCGATACCCGAAAACAGCAAGGCAATCACCGCGATCAATACCGAGGCGGCGACGGCGAGCAGAGGCACCCGAAATCCGATCATATCGACGCGAAACAAACCGATCGCGATTGCCGCGATAATAACCGCACAAAAGGCCAGGCGGACGCCCCAAATTGACATCATTTCTTACTCCGCTGCTGCTCCGGTCGGCAGTACATATTCTTTAAACTGCTCGCGTAAGGTCAATTTTTGGATTTTGCCGGTTGCTGTATGCGGGATTTCATCAACGAATACGACGTCATCTGGCATCCACCATTTAGCAATCTTGCCCTCCAGATAGGCCAACACATCCTCTTTAGAGGGGTCTGAGCCTTCTTTCTTCACGACAATCAACAAGGGCCGCTCATCCCATTTCGGATGGAAAATGCCGATCACAGCGGCTTCAGCCACATCGGTGTGCCCGACCGCAATGTTTTCGATTTCGATGGATGAAATCCATTCACCGCCCGACTTGATCACATCTTTCGAGCGATCGGTGATTTGCATAAACCCAAGCGGATCTAAGGTGGCGACATCGCCTGTATCGAAAAAGCCATCTTTGTCGAGAATTTGGCCGCCCTCGCCCTTCATATATTCGCCAACCACAAAGGGGCCGCGCACCATAAGGTGCCCAAAGGCTTTGCCATCGCGTGGCAACTCATTCCCGTCATCATCGGTAATTTTCATTTCCATCAAATACGGAGGACGCCCTTGCTTCACCTTAATATCCATTTTCTCATCGAAGCTCATATCTTCCATGCCCGATTTAAACGAGGCAATGGAACCAAGGGGCGAAAGCTCGGTCATGCCCCAGGCATGCTTCACTTCGACTTCATAATCACGCTCAAATTTCTCGAGCATGACGCGCGGTACGGCAGAGCCGCCAATGGTCACTGTATTCAAATAGGGAAGTTTCAAATTATGCTCTTCCATATGCTGCAACAGCATCAACCAAACAGTTGGCACAGCCGCGGTAAAGCTGACTTTCTCGTCCTCCAAGAGTTCATAAATGCTGGCGCCATCCATATTCGGCCCCGGATTAACAATCTTGGCGCCGACAGCGGGTGCAGAAAAAGCAATGCCCCAAGCATTCGCATGGAACATTGGCACGACCGGCAACACAGCATCGGTGCTCCGCAGCCCCATCACATCCGCCGAATTGCTCACCAATGTGTGCAAGACATTTGAACGATGCGAATACAGAACCCCTTTCGGATTGCCCGTGGTTCCCGATGTGTAGCATAAGCCGCAGGGGTCGTTTTCACCGACGCTCACCCAGTTCATGTCGCCATTTTCCGCGTCCAGCAATTCCTCGTAACAGACCGCATTTTTCAAACTGGTTTCAGGCATATGCGCCCGATCCGTAAGAATAATAATGTGCTTCACATTGGGGATCTGATCGGCAATGCCTTCCAAAATCGGGACGAAGGTCAAATCTGTCATGATCACACGGTCATTGGCGTGATTGATAATGTAAACCAATTGCTCAGGGAAAAGGCGCGGGTTCAGCGTATGATAAATCGCGCCCAAACCGGTGATGCCATACCAGGCTTCCAAATGACGATGCGTGTTCCACGCCAAGGTTGCCAATACATCGCCGCGAGAGCAGCCTAAGCGCATCAGGGCTTGCGCCAATTTGCGGGCCCGCAAATGCGCATCGGCATAGGTCTCACGATGAATCGGCCCTTCGACGAGCCGCGACACAATTTCACGTTCGCCGTGATAGATGCGCGCATGGTCGAGAATTCCGTTCACCAAAAGTGGAATGTCCTGCATTGATCCTTGCATTTTGTCCTCCCAAGACTAACAGTTAAGTCAGCGCGGCTCTCCTGACACCAGAAGGCCGCTCTTAAAAATATGTATTGGAATAAAGTGTGCCAAGTTACGAGGCGTATGGCTAGACTTTTCGACGCAAAGAATGAAATTTTGGAGCTAAAATGACATCATTTTTCACAGCTGGCCACGACCTCGCCCAATCCATTCGGAACAAAGAGCTCAGCGCAGGCGAACTCGTCGATCTTTTCAGCGCTCGGATCGCCGCGGTGAACCCCCAAATCAATGCCGTGATTGACCTTGATGTCGAGCGCGCGCAGAAAAAAGCGGCCCAAATCGACGCGATGATTGCCCGCGATGGACCCGATACGCTGGGCCCTTTGGCCGGCGTGCCCATGACCATTAAAGATGCCTTTGAAGTTGAGGGCCTGACCTGCGAATCCGGTGTGCCCGACTATGCAGGCCACCGCGCAACGCGTGACGCGGTTGTGGTGCAGCGCTTGCAAGCCGCGGGGGCCATTATCATGGGCAAAACCAACACGCCCTATTTATGCGCCGACATTCAAAGTTTTAACCGCCTGCATGGCACAACCAATAATCCATGGAACCTTGCCCATACGCCTGGTGGTTCATCGGGCGGCAGCGCCGCTGCCCTCGCAACCGGCATGACGCCGCTGGAGTTTGGCAGCGATATTGGCGGCTCCATTCGCACGCCTGCACATTTTTGTGGGCTGTTTGGCCATAAGCCGAGCTTTGGTTTGGTGCCCTATCGTGGGCACGTGCCCCCACCGCATGGGGCGCTCAGCCCGCCCGAAATGAGTGTCGTTGGCCCCCTGGCGCGGAACACGACAGATCTCTCGCTTCTTCTGCAGGTTACGATGGGGCCCACCGCGCCCATGACGTCGGCCTATCAGCTGGCCCTTCAAGGGCCCCGCGCGCAGACCCCCTCTGACCTCCGCATTGGTCTATGGCAAAATGATCCTTTTTGCCGTGTCTCGTCCGAAATTGTGGCCGGCATTGAAAAGGCGGCTAAGCAATTAGCGGCTCAAGGCGCGCGCATTATTGACATCAAGCCACCTTTCGCAATGGCGGATCATCACGAGGTGTATTCCTTTATGCTCAATGCCGGCATGGCAGCCTTCGCCAAAAGCACCGCTCGAGGTGGGCCCAGCTATATTGATTGGCTCAAAATGGCCGAACGTCGCGCGGGATACGCAGAAGATTGGGCGCGCTTGTTTGAAGAGGTTGATGTCGTATTTTGCCCCATCACACCGCGCACAGCGATCCCGCATACTCAAGACCCTGATTTTCAAGGGCGGAAGATGGTGGTCGATGGGCAAGAGCGCGCTTATTCAGATCAACTCATTTGGGCGGGGGTCCCCACCCTTTGCGGCCTTCCCGCAACGGCTGTTCCCCTCGGCCGCGCCAGTGATGGCCTCCCATTCGGAATGCAAATCATTGCGCCCGCTTATGAAGATTGGACGGCCATTAAAGTCGCTCAGATGCTCGAAGAGCTGGGGTTTGGCTTTGTTGCGCCGCCCGATTTTGCCCAGTGAGGGGCCACCTCGAGGTTACACTTTTTCAAGTTCGCTGACGTTTTCAAGCCCGGCTGGGTCTTGGTGAATGATAATCTCGGCATTCGGAAAGCGTTCCATCACCATCATTTCCACCCGATCGGAGATGTCATGCGCGTGCGTCAGGCTCATCTTGCCGTCGAGCTCGATATGACATTGCACAAAAAGCTGGGTTCCCGCCCGGCGTGTCCGCAAATCATGCACTGACTGCACTTCAGGGTGGCTCATGATAATCTCGGTCAGTTCTTCGCGCGTTTTATCGCTGGCCTCGTGATCCATCAGCTGATGCCCCGCTTTGCGGATAATGGCCAGAGCACTGTTCAGCAAAATAAAGGTGACAACCAACCCCAAAATGGGATCGGCATAGGTGAAGGTCGTATAACTCGACAGCACCAAGGCCCCAATGACAGCGACATTCATATATAAGTCGCCCTCATAATGGGCAGAATCAGCCGCCACCGCCAATGAGCCGGTTTTGCGTGCCACCCAACGTTGCACTGCAACCAGACCCAAAGTGAGAATGATTGAGATAACGACGATCAAGATTGCAAGGTTACTATGCGCAATCGGACTTGGGACCCGAAAACTCTCAACGGACTGCCAAGCCAAAAACAGAGCCGAGCCGCCAATGATCAATCCTTGCCCAAGCGCCGCCAGCGCCTCAGCCTTGCCATGACCAAACCGATGCTCTTCATCAGCGGGTTCTAATGCGTGGCGGATCGCAAAAAAATTAATGAATGAAATCGAAAAATCTAGGACGGAATCGAGCAAAGAGCCCAATAGCGCCACAGATCCACTGGACAGCCACGCAAAGCCCTTCAGCCCAATCAAAACCAAGGCCACGGTGACTGCAAGCAGGCTCGACCACCGCATGTAACGTCCGCTTTGCTGAGGATCGACATGCGTGTGCGAGTGCGCCATTGTTTCTTTTAAGGCCATGGCTCTTTTTACGGAAAGAGTCGTGTTCGCGTCCACCCCTGTTCGACGCGCTGGAATTGGATCCGATCATGCAGGCGATAGGCACCGTCTTGCCAAAACTCGATTTGCGTTGGCACGACGCGAAATCCCGACCAATGGGGCGGGCGTGGAACCGGCCCTGCATCATATTGCGCTGTCGTATCCGCCAAGGCCGCTTCCAAGGCAACGCGTCCCGAAATGGGTTGAGATTGCTGCGAAGCCCAGGCGCCGAGCTGGCTTTGCCGCGGACGGGTTGCAAAATAGTCATCGGCTTCGGCATCCGTCACTTGCGCCACAGCGCCGCGGATGCGCACTTGGCGGCGCACCGACTTCCAATGGAAATTCAACGCCGCATAGCGGGCCGACTGTAATTCTTGGCCTTTCGCACTGGTGAGGTTGGTGTAGAACACGAAGCCCCCCTGATCGACACCCTTTAACAAAACCGTGCGCACATTCGGGCATCCATCGGCATCGACCGTCGCCAATGACATGGCGTTGGGATCATTCACCTCAGAGTGTTGCGCCTGAACAAACCAAATTGCAAACCACTGAAACGGATCTTCTGGCGGATAGTCGAAATCAATATCGGCATCCGATTGCTGTACGGGGAGCTTTGCCAGAAGGTCACTTGGCAGGTCGGGCATGGGCTTTCATCCTCACTGAATTGATCCGGCAATGTACCACACTCCGGACCACATACCATTGGTTTGTCCGCCCGCGACATGCGTTATTCCCGCGCATAATTCCAAGCACTATCTCAAGCCCAATCTCACGCGCAAAACAGGGGTGGGCATAAACCACGAGGCGGTTTATATGTGAAGCATATGCTTTCATGAGGACAGACTATGACTAATCAGCTGATGCAGGGTAAACGCGGGCTCATTATGGGCGTCGCTAATAATCGTTCAATTGCGTGGGGCATTGCACAGGCCTGTGCCAATGCCGGAGCGGAACTGGCCTTTACTTTTCAAGGGGAGGCGCTGGAGCGCCGTGTGAAACCCCTTGCACAGAGCGTTAACAGCAATATCGTTCTGCCGTGCGATGTGACCGACACCGCCAGCATGGATGCCGTCTTCGCCGAAATCTCGCGCCAATGGGGACAGCTCGACTTTGTGGTTCACGCCATCGCCTTTGCCGATAAAGATGAATTGACGGGTCGCTATGTCGATACGTCTCCTCAGAACTTCCAAATGAGCATGAATATTTCGTGCTATTCCTTTACGGCGGTTGCCCAGCGCGCCGAAAAATTAATGACCAATGGGGGCTCGATGCTGACCCTGTCCTATTTCGGCGCCGAAAAAGTGATCCCGCATTACAATGTCATGGGTGTTGCAAAAGCCGCACTCGAGGCCAGCGTGCGCTATTTGGCGGCGGATTTGGGCCCCAAAAATATCCGGGTCAATTCGATTTCTGCCGGCCCGATTAAAACCTTAGCCGCGGCGGGCATTGCCGGATTACGCATGATGCTGAAATGGAATGAGGAAAACGCACCCTTACGCCGGACGGTCACGATTGAGGAAGTCGGCGATTCTGCGCTCTATCTTCTTTCCGACCTCGGGCGGGGTGTGACCGGCGAGAACCATCATGTCGATGCGGGCTATAACGCCATTGGCATGTCGGTCGTGGATGAGTGAGAAAGCTGATCTTGGGGCATTTAGGTTTGCACGATCGAGAAAAGGTCAGTTATGTCGCATAATAGTTTCGGACATCTTTTTCGCGTAACCACTTGGGGCGAGTCGCATGGGCCAGCGCTCGGCTGTGTCATCGATGGTTGCCCCCCTCGGATCGCGCTTGAAGCGCCCGATATCCAGCACTGGCTCGACCGCCGGCGCCCTGGACAAAATCGCTTCACCACGCAACGCCAAGAGCCCGATGCCGTGCAAATTTTATCGGGTGTTTTTGCCGATCCTCAGACCGGCACCCCCCTGACAACCGGCACGCCCATTCAACTTCTGATCGAAAATACGGATCAGCGTTCCAAGGATTATGGCGATATTCAAAACCAATACCGACCGGGCCATGCCGATTATAGTTATGAGGCCAAATATGGCATTCGCGATTATCGTGGCGGCGGCAGAAGTTCCGCGCGGGAAACAGCAGCCCGGGTTGCTGCTGGTGCGGTTGCGCGCAAAATCCTCGACGGAGTTCACATCACAGGCGCCCTAATCCAAATGGGCCCACACAAGATAGACCCCTCGCGATGGGACGATGCTGAGATTGAAAATAATCCATTTTGGTGTCCCGATGCACAGGCCGCCGCCCACTGGGCGGACTATCTCGATGGGGTGCGCAAAAGCGGGTCATCCTGCGGCGCGGTTATCGAGATTCGGGCACGCGGCGTGCCAGCGGGCTGGGGCGCTCCCATTTACGGCAAGCTCGACGCTGATCTCGCCCAGGCCATGATGAGCATTAATGCCGTCAAGGGCGTGGAAATTGGCGAGGGTTTTGCGGCTGCCGCGCTGTCCGGCGAAACCAATGCTGATGAGATGCGGTCTGGATCAACAGGCCCTGAATTTTCTTCCAATCATGCAGGTGGTATTTTAGGCGGCATATCAACAGGGCAAGAGATTGTCGTGCGCTTTGCCGTGAAACCGACCTCGTCGATTTTAACGCCCCGCTCGACCATTACGCGCGATGGCGAAGAAACAGAAATTATGACAAAAGGTCGTCACGACCCCTGTGTGGGTATTCGCGCCGTGCCCGTGGGGGAAGCGATGATGGCCTGCATTTTAGCCGACCACAAATTACGCCATCGCGGACAAACGGGCCTGTAGGACACCAATGGAACCGTGTCGCCTGTATGTGATCAGCCCTGCCGCAGTCGAGCTTGAGCATTTTATTCCGCTTTATGAACGTGTCCTTGAAACGGGCCTGGTCGCCAGTTTTCAATTGCGTCTGAAAGCCGAAAATGGCGACCCCGTTCACCCCGATGTGATCAAGCGCGCCAGTGATGCCCTCATTCCGATGGCGCAAAATCATCAGGTGGCTTTTTTGATTAATGACCATGCAGATCTTGTCAAAGCAACGGGCGCCGACGGTGTACATCTCGGCCAGTCCGATATGGCTTGCGCCGATGCCCGACGCTTGCTGGGCGAAGATGTGATTATTGGGGTGACCTGTCACAATTCGCGCCATTTAGCATTTGAAGCCGGTGAGGCGGGCGCCGACTATGTGGCCTTTGGCGCCTTTCACCCAACCCCCACCAAACAAACCCAGTATGTTGCCACAGCTGATTTGTTGAGCTGGTGGCAGGAGATCGCCGAATTACCCTGTGTGGCCATTGGTGGGATCACAGCAGAAAACGCGGCGCCGATTGCTCAAGCTGGGGCCGATTTCATCGCCGTGAGTAATGCCATTTGGAGCGCCCCCGATGTCGCCCAGGCCACCCGCCAACTTGCCCAAGCGATTGGGTTGGCGCCCGTTAAAGATTAGCGACCCTATTTTAAGGGCTGCCTAAAGCGTGCCCGATCGATGCCTGTCGATAGGAGGCGATTTGCTCGCGCCTCGATTATGGGGCTTTGATTTCTCATCTGCGGGTGCTATCAGAGCGCATCGCACGATGAGATAGGAAATCGCATGAAAATTAACGGTAATGAAATCCGCCCCGGCAATGTGATCAAACATAATGATAGCCTGTGGGCCGCTGTCAAAATTCAACATGTGAAACCCGGTAAAGGCGGCGCCTTTGCGCAGGTTGAGCTGAAAAATCTTTTAACCGGCAGCAAATTAAACGAACGGTTTCGCTCCTCCGAGACGGTTGAGCGGGTGCGCCTCGAGCAAAATGATTACCAGTTTCTCTATGAAGCAGATGGCATGCTGACCTTTATGGACACGCAGAGCTATGAGCAAATTGAACTGTCGCGCGATTTCGTGGGTGAACGCGCTGACTTTCTTCAAGACGGCATGATGGTGGTGGTCGACAGTCATGAAGGCATGCCCATTGGCGTTCAATTGCCGGCGCATGTGACGCTGAACGTTGCTACGACAGAGCCTGTTGTAAAAGGGCAAACCGCTGCCTCTTCCTATAAACCCGCAATTCTGGAAAATGGCGTGCGGGTTATGGTGCCGCCCTTCATCGAAGAAGGTGAGAGCATCGTCGTCGACACAGAAGAGCTTATTTATCTCCGGCGGGCGGATTAATCATGAATTACTCGCCGGTGATAAATGTGATGATGGCCGCCGCCAATAAGGCGGGGCGCGCCCTGCGTCGCGACCATGGCGAGATTGAAAATCTCCAAGTCTCACAAAAAGGGCCTGGCGACTTTGTGACCAATGCGGATTTACGCGCCGAAAAAACGCTTTTCGAAGAACTGAGCCGAGCGCGTCCTGGCTATGGTTTTTTGATGGAAGAAGGCGGCACGGTGGAGGGCCAAGATAAAACCCATCGCTGGATCATCGATCCACTCGATGGCACCACCAATTTCTTACATGGCATTCCGCATTTTGCCATCTCGCTCGGTCTCGAGCGCGAGGGCGTTTTGGTGGCTGGGGTGATCTATAACCCCGTCACCAATGAATTGTTTCACGCAGAACGCGGGACAGGCGCCTATTTGAATGATCGGCGCATTCGCGTGGCCGCACGCACGCGTCTCGATCAAGCTATTTTCACCACAGGCATCCCGCATCAGGGCCGCGCCGCGCCGGACAAATTTATTAAAGATATGGGGCATGTGATGCCGCGTGTGGCCGGCATTCGCCGCTTTGGCAGCGCCGCGCTCGATTTGGCTTATGTGGCTGCTGGGCGGGTGGATGGCTATTGGGAACGTGGTCTGAAAGCTTGGGATATTGCTGCCGGCACGGTCATCGTGCGCGAGGCAGGTGGTATCGTCACCGACATTAATGGTCGAGAAACATTTCTAGAGAGCGGCAATATTTTGGCCGGCAATGAAGCGCTTCATAACGCCATCAGCGAGCATCTAACACGCGATTAACTTTTCTATTCAGCCGCCGCCTGTCCGAATTGCAATTTGGCCAAGCGCGCATATAAGCCTTTTTGGCCGATCAGATCGGCGTGCCGGCCGGTTTCAACAACCCGCCCCTGATCCATCACAATAATCCGATCAGCTTTCAATATTGTCGCCAGCCGATGCGCAATCACCAAAGTGGTCCGCCCTGCCATCAAACCAGACAGCGCATCTTGCACCAGGCGCTCGCTTTCAGCATCCAAGGCGCTGGTGGCTTCGTCCAAAAGCAAAATGGGGGCATCGCGCAAGATCGCCCGGGCAATGGCGAGACGCTGGCGTTGCCCGCCTGAAAGATTAACCCCGCGCTCGCCGAGCAAAGTTGCATAGCCATCCGGCAGAGCCTCAATAAATTCGGCGGCATGGGCCGCTTGCGCGGCACGGCGAATATCGTCTTCGCTCGCCTCAGGTTTTCCGAAGGCAATGTTTTCCGCAATGCTGGTTCCGAAAACAACGGTTTCTTGTGGGACGATGGACATTGTCCGTCGCAGGTCGCGAGGGTCGACATCGCGCACATTCAACCCGTCAACCGAGATCATTCCCTCTTGGCAATCGTAAAACCGTGGCAAGAGCTGAAATACCGTGGATTTACCCGCACCCGACGGGCCCACCAGGGCCACCGTCTCTCCGGCCTCAATGGTCAGGGAGAAATTATCCAACGCGGCGTGCAAGGGGCGCGAGGGATATTTGAACCCAACGCTATCGAGCGTCACCTGACCGCGCACCGGTTGAGAAAACTGTTTCGGATGAGCGGGGGCGGCAATATCGGGGGTGACGGCCAGTAATTCAACCAGCCGCTCGGTTGCGCCTGCCGCTAATTGAACATCCCCCCAAACCTCTGACAAAGCGCCAATCGCGGTTGCACATAAAACGGCGTAAAGCACAAATTGGCCTAACACCCCGCCCGACATCGTGCCCGACAAGACGTCATGCGCGCCCACCCACAAAAGCCCAACAACGCCGGAAAAAACCAAAACAATCGCCAAGGCCGTTAACAAAGACCGCGCCATAATCCGCATGCGCGCGGTCGCAAACGACCGCTCGACCCCTTGCGCAAATCTTTTTCGATCTTCAGCTTCATGCGTAAAGGCTTGGACAATTTGCATGGCCGAGAGTGTTTCGGCCGCATGCGCACTCGTGTCCGCAATCCGGTCTTGGCTGGCCCGTGATAGGCGCCGCACCCAGCGCCCAAACGCAATCACAGGTATAATGATTAAAGGTAAAGCCAAGGCCGCCATCGCACTGAGCTTGGCACTGGTAATGGCGAGCATTAAAGCCGAGCCAATGAACATGAAAAAATTGCGTAATGCGATCGAGGCTGACGAGCCGACAACTGTTTTGATGAGAACCGTATCCGCTGTCAGTCGCGATAAAACCTCACCCGTACGAACGGTTTCGAAAAAAGCCGGACTTAAGATCGTGATGTGATCATAGACCGCGCGACGCAAATCCGCGGTAACCCGCTCGCCAATCCATGTGACGAAGAAAAACCGCACGGCGCTAGCGATGCCTAAAACCACAGCAACACCGAGCATGGCGATAAAATATTGATTGACCAGCGATGCATCTGTCGCCGAAAAGCCATTATCGATCATAAACCGAACAGCAATCGGCAGGGCTAGGGTCGCTAAAGTGGCCGTTACAAGGGCCACAAATGCACCCAACAACATCAGCGGATATTGCATAATAAAGGGCAATAAGGCGCGTAAAGGCCTCAAACTGCGCGCTTTAGGCCGCCTCACCGCCTGCTCTTCTGTGGATAATGCGCCTTCGGGGGCATTTGCGCTCATGGATCACCTCGATTTGCGCTCTTATAACAATCCCCCTGCTGCATTGCTACCGGCAAATCGCCCTATATCACCAGCGCGCTGCGTAAAGGACAGCCCACGCACTTGCAAAACCGTTAGAGCTTCGCTATAGAAACGGCCAGAGAGAGCTGTTCTCACGTGTCTAGCGCATTTTGGGAGCGGGCATTCGTGTTTCAGACGAGTTTCGAATAGGGTTTAAAACGATGAAAAAAGATATTCATCCCGACTACCACATGATCACAGTAGTGATGAATGATGGCTCAAGCTATCAAACGCGCTCGACCTATGGTGAGGAAGGGGCCACACTGACATTGGATATCGATCCAACGACCCATCCGGCTTGGACCAAAGGCCAGCAAACATTGGTTGACCGTGGCGGTCGCGTGAGCCGTTTCAATCAGAAATTTGATAGCTTTATCGGCTAATCCCGATCGGGCGACCTCATTGAAGGGCTCCGCCTCTCTTATTTCTGAACGAGGCTTCTGCCTCTCTAGCTTTTAAAAAAGGCTTCCGCCTCAGCGCGGGAGCCTTTTTTGCTTTCAATCATGGCCTGACACCGCGCGATCTCGGCGTAAAGACTGTCAAGGCGGGCAGTAAGGGCCTCGATGCTGAGCAGCGATAAATCTTCGCGGGTGAGAACGGCGAGACTGTCATTCGCCTGACGTGGTTCCATATCGTCCATGTCGCACCTCTTAGGGCCTATTTTTCGATCTCTGTTTTAGAACTATCTTACGGGCACGAGTGTAAAGCGCGTGACAAATGTGGCAAGCGTGATTTATTGAATGTCGGGATTGAATGTCGCGATTGGCCGCTCATCCATATATGGCTGAGATTGCCATGCCAGGGAGAAAAGTACATGTCAGAACACACAATGCACGCCATTCAAATTGGCGATGCCAAAACACCCAAGAGCCTCTATCTCGCCGAGGTAGCGCGTCCTTTGCCCGCGCCCCACGAGGTTTTGGTCGAAATCGCAGCTGCCGGCGTCAATCGGGGGGATTGCTATCAGCGTATGGGTTTTTATCCCCCTCCTCCCGGGGCTTCCGACATCATGGGGCTCGAATTTGCTGGCACCGTGATCGCCTGTGGCGCGAATGTGACGCGCTGGCAGGTCGGTGACCGGATCGCCGCCTTGGTTGCGGGGGGAGGCTACGCCCAATATGGCTGTGTGCATGAAGATCACGCCCTGCCCATTCCAGACGCGATGAGTTTTGCGCAAGCCGCCAGCCTGCCCGAGGTTATTTTTACTGTTTGGGCGAATGTTATGGAGGGTGGGCGTCTGCAACCGGGCGAAACTCTGTTAATCCATGGGGGCGCCAGTGGCATTGGAACCATGGGCATTCAGATGGCCAAATTGCGCGGGGCAAATATAATTGTCACCGCAGGATCTGACGATAAAGCGGCAGCCTGTTGCGCCTTAGGGGCGGATAACGCCATTAACTACAGCTCTGAAGATTTTGTCGCGCGCGTGAAAGAATTAACCAACCAAAATGGGGCCGATGTCATTCTCGATATGGTTGGAGGGGACTATGTCGCACGGAATATTGCCTGCGCCGCCCGAGGGGGCCGGATTGTCAATATCGCGTTTCTAAAAGGCTCTAAAGTCGAGCTCGATCTCATGTCGGTGATGCTGAAAAACCTCACCTTAACAGGCTCGACCCTGCGCGCCCGCGCCATTGAGGAAAAAACCCGTCTGCGAAAATGCGTTGAGACAGAAATATGGCCGCATCTGGGGGATCAGATTAAACCCGTCATCCATGCCATTTACCCGTTAAGCGCGGCAGGAGACGCCCATGCTGAAATGGAAGCCAGTGGCCATACCGGTAAAATTATTCTCGATATGACGACGCTTTAGGCTTTTCTCAGAGCGCTGAACAGCCTATAAGGGCTTATTCCCGAAATCATTAGATGAGTGGAAAGCGAGGATTAGGTCTTCGTTTTCAGTTAAGGAGATATCATGACTGCGCCTTTGATGCCCAAAGCCACGGCAGTTTGGCTGATCGATAATACAGCCCTCACCTTTGATCAAATTGCCCTTTTTTGCGGCTTGCACCCTCTCGAAGTGCGGGGGATCGCGGATGGCGATGTCGCCAGCGGCATTAAAGGTCTCGATCCCATTAGCACCGGCCAAGTGTCACGCGAGGAAATCGAGCGGTGTCAAAAAGACCCTACAGCTGTGCTGAAGCTGACCGAGAAAAAATCAGATATTCCAGGGCCAAAGCCGCGCAAAGGCGCCAAATATACGCCGCTCTCCAAGCGCCAAGAGCGTCCTGATGCAATTGCATGGCTGGTGCGCAACCACCCGGAATTAACCGACGCGCAGGTGGGCCGCTTGGTTGGCACCACGAAAGCGACGATCGTCAGTGTGCGCGAACGCACCCATTGGAATATGACCAATATTAAGCCCGTTGATCCGGTATCTTTGGGCCTGTGTTCGCAAATCGAGCTGGACGAAACCGTAGCGCAAGCAGCGCGGCGCCTCGAGCGCCAACGCAAGGCCGCCGAACGCGCCGCGCGTAAGGCAGGCGCCACATTGCAAAGCGCGGAAGAAACAACCAACACCGATAAATATGCGATACCGGATGTTGTAACGGAGCAAACAGCCTCCATGGCTGAGGATTATTCGGCCGAGCAAGACGAACGCGCTTTAGGAAAACTGAACGCCGACGACGTGTTTAGCAACTTCTCAAAATCAGAGTAATGGATCCCCTTTTTTGGGGGGCAGCGGCTCTCGCCGTTCTCATTATTGGGGTTTCAAAGGGCGGGCTTGGCACTGGCCTTGGCGCCCTTGGAACGCCCATTATGGCGCTGGTCATGCCACCGCTCATGGCAGCGGCGATCTTGCTGCCCGTGCTGGTGGTGATGGATGTGGTGAATGTTTATATTCATCGCAAGAATATGGATTTTCGTCTGTTCTGGCAGTTTATCCCATCCTGCGCGGTCGGCATTGGCATTGGCTGGATCCTCGCGGATTACACCAGCGACAACGCTATCCGACTGATTATTGGGTGCGTCAGCGTTGGGTTTTCGCTCGATTATTGGCTGTTTAAACGCGCCAATGCGGAGGCGTGGCAGCCCCCTCGATTATTAACGCGCATCAGCGGGGCTTTGTGCGGCTTTACGAGTTTTGTCGCTCATGCTGGCGGGCCGCCCTTCCAAATCTTCATTTTGCCCCAAAAACTACCCAAGGAGCTTATTGTCGGCACAGGCGCAATTATCTTTGCCGCCGTCAATGTGCTGAAAATACCGCCTTACCTGTTCTTGGGACAATTTTCAGTCGAAAACCTGACGATTGCCCTGCTCCTTCTCCCTCTCGCCCCGCTCGGCGTGATTGCCGGCGCATGGCTGCTGCACCGTATTCCAGTAGACCTCTTCTACCGAATTTCTTACGCCACCATGTTCGTGATTGGGTTGCGGTTGATCTGGGTGGGAGGCGCAGGCCTCCTCCACTAGGTTTTATCGTCCCGACTTATCCGCCTCGGCCATTTTTTCTTTAATTTCCAGCTTTTTAAGCTTTAAGGCCCTCACCGCTTCCATATCCGGCGCGGGCCTTTTTTGCATTTCATGAAGTTTTTGTTCAATGTCTTGATGTTGACGAGCAAGACTTTCTAATCGTTCTAAGCGCATACAACCCCTCCTTGTTGCCTATCCTCCAGCGTGACAAAAATAAACATTCCCGGCAAGCCAAAAAGCGCCCTTGATCTTGCGGTAAAATTGCGATTAACTCCCGTCTTTCCGCGCTTGGCGCGGCCCAGACACAAGGAGAAAACTGTGTCCGACATTGCTCTGGTTGGCATTATTATGGGTAGTCAGTCTGACTGGAAAACCATGAAACATGCTGCCGACACGCTCGATGCGTTAAATATTCCGTATGAGGCGCGCATCGTTTCGGCTCACCGCACTCCTAAACGTCTGTATGACTATGCTGACAAGGCGGCTGATCGAGGGCTCAAGGTCATTATTGCGGGCGCCGGAGGCGCGGCGCATTTACCCGGAATGGCCGCCGCAATGACCCCCCTTCCTGTGCTCGGCGTGCCTGTCGAAAGTCAGGCCTTGTCGGGCCAAGACTCGCTTTTATCGATTGTCCAAATGCCCGCCGGCATTCCCGTAGGCACATTGGCAATTGGCCGCGCAGGAGCTGTGAATGCGGCTCTCTTGGCCGCGGCAATATTGGCCACATCAGATACAGCACTGGCCCTTCGTCTCGCGGACTGGCGCAAAGCGCAAACAGAGGCCGTCGCAGAACAACCGCATGATGACTAGCATGCTCGAGCCTGGGCAGATCATCGGCATTTTGGGTGGCGGTCAATTGGGGCGGATGCTGGCGCAAGCGGCGGCCCAATTTGGGTTTCATGTCATTATCTATTGTCCCGACGAACAGCCGCCTGCGGCAGAAGTGGCCGACCAGCATATATGTGCGGCCTATCATGACCCTGACGCCTTATTGGCCTTTGCACAGCGTTGCGATTGTATCACTTATGAATTTGAGAATATTCCGGTTGAAACGGTCGCACTCTTGGCGCAGCACAAACCGGTTTGGCCCGATGCGCGCGCCCTGAATGTGGCGCAAGACCGGCTCACCGAAAAACAATTTATTCAAGGGCTCGGCATTCCGGTCGCTCCCTTTGTGGCGATCGACACGCGCGAGGCGCTCGCCTCAGCCTTAGCCGAAATGGGAGGCACGGGAATTCTAAAGACCCGGCGCCTCGGCTATGACGGGAAAGGCCAATGGCGGCTCGATGCCCAATCCGACCTCGATCAAATCTTCGACGACACGCAAGGCCAAGCGCTTATTCTCGAGGGTTTGATCGCGTTTGAACGCGAATTATCCGTGATTATCGGGCGCGGCATTGACGGGCAAATTGCGTGTTACGATCCTGTGCTGAATGTCCACCGAAACCATATTTTGCATACGAGCACCGTACCGGCACCGGTTTCGGCTGAGGATGCTGCTGATATTCGAGATATCGGCACAAAAATCAGTTCTGCTCTGGAGTATGTTGGCGTGCTCGCCGTAGAGCTGTTTATGACATCGGATGGCTTTATGGTGAATGAAATTGCGCCGCGCGTGCATAATTCCGGCCATTGGACGTTGGATGCCTGTGGCACCAGTCAGTTTGCCCAACATATTCGGGCGATCAGCGGATGGCCCCTCGCCTCACCGACCCGCCATAGTGATGCGCGCATGACAAATTTAATTGGAAGCGATGTCGATAAGTGGCCAACCCTCATCCGCGAGCCCGATCATTGCCTTCATCTCTATGGAAAATCTGAGGTCAAAGCCGGTCGAAAAATGGGTCATGTGACCCATATCATGCCCCTTGGAACGATCGGTTAAGAAACCCCTCAATCAGCTCGATTGCCCAAAGCGCCACCGCGCCATGCGCTGAATGGCGCCATGCACCCGATCCGTGTTGCCTTCCCAACGCGACTGCGTCGCCGCCTTCATCTTTTCAAACTGCATAACATTATCGATGCGTCGGCTGAGAAAGGCCCAACTCTCCTCAAAATCCGCGCTCTCATCGGTAAACCAATAGAGCCGCGTCGCCGAGATTACGCCGCTCAAAATGGCTCGTTTGGTATAAAAATTATAATCTGTGGAGGTGTCGCCCACCCATCGCCACACTGCGTCTGTGGTGGCATAACCTAGGCGTAACGCGACACCAGGATGTGCCGTCAACATTGCAGCGCCACGGCGAACCGCTTCGCGGTGGGGCGCATCGACCAATAAACGTGTCTTTACGGCCAAGGCAACCAATTCTCGTATTTTGGAGGGTCGCTCCAGCGACGCAAGCTGATCGAGCATTCTTTGGTCGCCGCGTTTAGAAAAATGGCTCAAAAGGTCAATCGGGCCTTTTGGCAGAGCAATAATTTGCTCATCCTCAGAAATACCGGCTTGCGCACGGGCTTTTTCCAAACTGATGGACGACCACCCGTCAAATGCAATGTCAGGAAGGGCCGCGTCGAGCAAGCGCTCACGCAAAGAGGCGATAAGATCGTCGGTCATGACTGTAATATGTGTCGGAACCCCCTCAAAAACAAGCCCACCGGAAAGGTCATCGGAAAGGTCATCAAATCGTTTCAGATAGAGGCCCCGATCAGCGCCCGAATGCTGACCTTAATAGTGGCCGGAATACTGATAGGAGATGGCCTGAGAGGGCTAGACAGGAAGATCGGCATTTGCTATGTCCAACACCAATAGTTGTGCGCCTCAGGGCATATTCTGATTTAAAACGGAGACGATGAACGTGCAGGTTTCAGTACGCGATAATAATGTTGATCAAGCCTATAAAGTGTTGAAGAAAAAACTTCAGCGCGAAGGCGTTTTCCGTGAAATGAAACTGCGTGATCATTATGAGAAGCCCTCTGAGAAGCGGGCGCGCGAAAAAGCGGAATCGATCCGTCGGGTGCGCAAGCTGGCCCGTAAAGCCGCTCAGCGTGAAGGCGTCGTGATCGGCAAGCGGAAATATTAATCACACGTCTCGCCCGCGTAAGGGCGTGATCCAGATTAGCACCTATAATAAGGTGAAAAAAAAGCGCCCGATGAGGCGCTTTTTGTTTTAGTGGGTTGGCGTTTCTAAAACGCTTTAATGATGTTCTCGACCATTTTCTTGGCGTCGGCAAACAGCATCATGGTGTTATCACGGAAGAACAGCTCGTTTTCAACACCTGCATATCCCGATCCCATTCCCCGCTTCACAAACAAAACGGTTCCGGCGCGTTCAACATCCAAAATGGGCATGCCGTAAATCGGCGAAGCTGTGTCGGTTTTCGCGGCCGGATTGGTCACATCATTGGCACCGATCACAAAGGCGACATCGGCTTGTGGGAATGAACTATTAATATCTTCAAGCTCAAACACCTCGTCATAGGGCACATTAGCCTCCGCCAGCAGCACATTCATATGCCCCGGCATACGCCCAGCAACAGGGTGGATCGCATAAGAGACCTTGACCCCCGCCTTTTTCAACTCATCGGCCATTTCACGCAAAGCATGCTGGGCCTGAGCGACGGCCATGCCATAGCCAGGAACAATAATCACGGAATTCGCATTCTTCATAATAAAGGCGGCATCTTCAGCGCTGCCTTGTTTCACGGGGCGGGTTTCGACTGCGCCGCTCACCACCGCGCTATCGCCGCCAAAGCCGCCCAAAATGACGGAGAAGAATGACCGGTTCATGCCACGGCACATGATGTAGGACAAAATAGCGCCCGAGGACCCCACCAAAGCGCCCGTAATGATGAGCGCCATATTGCCGAGCGTGAAACCAATGCCAGCGGCCGCCCATCCCGAATAGGAATTCAGCATCGACACCACAACCGGCATGTCCGCCCCACCGATCGGAATGATCAACAAAAAGCCGATAATGAAGGATAAGATCGTGACCGCTAAAAACACATCTTGCGACGGCACATCGGCGACGCAAAGGCCGATAATCGATCCGACAATGGCCAGCGCCAGCCCGATATTGATGGGATGACGCATCGGCAGAAGGATCGGCGCCCCCGACATGATCCCCTGCAATTTAGCAAAGGCAATGATCGAGCCCGAAAATGTAATCGCGCCGATGGCGAGCCCCAAGGACATTTCGATCAAGCTGGCGGTTTTGATGCCGCCCATACCATTGTCAATGTCAAAGCCTGTAGGCGCCAAAAAGGCCGCCCAAGCCACGAGAACCGCCGCCAAACCCACTAAGGAGTGGAAAGCCGCAACCAATTGGGGCATGGCTGTCATCGCAATGGTGCGTGCGATGATGGCCCCGATAATCCCCCCAATGGCAATGCCCGCGATGATCGTCATCCAAACATTCACATTCGGTTGGGATAATTGGGCCAAGGTCGTGCCAATGGCTAACACCATGCCCGCCATGCCCAGATAATTACCCTGACGTGACGTTTCCGGCGAGCTTAACCCCCGCAAGGACATGATAAAGAGGACGCCCGAAACAAGATAGAGAAGTGCTGTGAGATCTGCCGACATGAAATACTCCTACTTCTCTTTTTTTCGATACATGGCCAACATGCGTTGTGTGACCAAAAAGCCGCCAAAAATATTGACCGAGGCCATAACCACCGCTGCAAAGCCGAGATAGCGTGACATCAAACCCTCAGGGGTTTCAGGCAAGCCGCCTTTGCCGAGAGCCACTAAGGCCCCGACAATAATCACCGATGAAATGGCGTTGGTAACAGACATAAGCGGTGTGTGCAGCGCGGGGGTCACCGACCAAACCACATAATAGCCCACAAAGACGGCGAGAACGAGAATGCTCACCAAATATATAATCGGAGAAATATCCATTATTTCGTTCCTTTCGTCTGACGCGTCGCCCCACGACTTGCCGATGGTTTTTTAGCGGCGACCTTAGGAGCTGCTTTCGCGGCCGGTGCGGCCTTTTTTGTCGGGGCCTGACGAGCGGCAGGTTTTACGCTGGCTGTTTTTGCGCTCGCTGGTTTTGAGCTGGCGGCTTTGCGCGCCGCCGGCTTTTTATCGTTGAGAATCGGGTGGATGACGGCGCCTTCATGGGTGAGGGCAATGCCTTTGATGATTTCATCTTCCCAGTTTAAAGCGAGCGTTTTATTTTCTTTATCCCAGAAAGCATCAATCAGATTGAACAAATTGCGAGCATAGAGCGCGCTTGCATTGCCGGCGAGACGGCCTGCATTGTTCAAATGACCCATAATGGTCACCCCTTTATGTTGGATGACTTTTCCTGGCTTGGTGAGACTGCAATTACCGCCTTGCTCGGCGGCCAAATCAACAATCACCGAGCCAGCTTTCATCGATTCGACCATTTTCGTGCTCACCAGCTCGGGTGCTGGGCGCCCGGGGATCAAGGCCGTCGTAATGACAATATCTTGCTTGGCAATATGTTCGGCGACTAATGCGGCTTGGCGCTTTTTATAGTCGGCGCTCATTTCTTTGGCATAGCCCCCAGCGGTTTCGCCACTGTCGCCCTCATCGGCGTCGACCATAACAAAGCTTCCGCCTAAACTCTCGACCTGTTCCTTAGCCGCAGCACGGACATCTGTCGCACTGACAATCGCACCCAAGCGTTTTGCGGTGGCGATGGCTTGCAGGCCGGCAACACCAGCCCCCATAATAAACACGCGCGCCGCCGGAACCGTTCCAGCCGCGGTCATCATCATCGGTAACGCGCAAGAATATTCGTTAGCCGCATCGAGCACAGCCTTATATCCTGCCAAGTTGGATTGAGAGGATAATATGTCCATCGACTGGGCGCGGGTGATCCGCGGCATCAACTCCATGGCCAAGCTGGTCAGCCCCGCTGACGCATAGCTTTTCATCAAAGACGCATTGGCGTAAGGGTTAAGGGTGCCAATAACAACAGCACCCCGCGCCGCGCCCTTCAGCTGCGCTGCTGTCGGCGCCTTAACGCCCAAAATAATATCCGCCCCTTTAATTGCGACCGCCCGATTGCGCGCAATGGTAGCGCCTGCATCGGCATAGGCCTTATCGGACATATTGGATTTTGCACCCGCGGCAGCCTCAACCACCACAGACAGCCCTAAACCGACCAGTTTTTTGACGGTTTCAGGACTCGCCGCCACCCGCGTTTCGGCTGCATCGGCCTCTTTCAGGACAATGAGTTTCATGGGCACTCCTTTATACGATGACTAAAATAATCACGGTTGACGTCTCGACGCGGCGTACGCGACCCGGAATGTAGCCGGAGAACAATAGTTCCATGAGACCAGACTTTCTCATCTCATGACCCAATTAGGCGCTCTTTAATTATCGCCGAGCAAAACTTAGTTATAAACAAAAACCAAAAGGCCTAGCAAAATGAGCGTACAGACAACGACGCCGTATTTCGTGTAGTTCAAAAAGGCTTCATAGGTCGCCTCATGCTCTGGGCGATCCATTTCCTTGCTCCACGTGTTGCCTTCTTCGTGATGGGCCATTCTCCGCTCTCCTCTCAAAACTGGTGCAAATATATCAGATGTCCGCCCCACGACAAGAGGATTGCGCGGCTTTTTGCAGGTTTTAAACACGCGCCAACCCGCCGATCAATCGACCGAAGAGGGGGTGAAAATTTGACGTTGCAGAAGAGGGTCGGCGGCCGCACGCTCGAGGATATTTGCCAATCGATCGGCCCATTGTGCGCGTTGCACAGGATCCGTCGTGATGTCTTGGCGAACCTCAATGAGGCCGTGCGGTAGTCCTTTCGCCGTCGCTTGGCGGTACATGGTGTCATTCTTCAAGCGGCCCGAATAGGGCTCATTGTCGCCAAAACAAATTTCTGGCGTGTTCATAAAATGCGACATCAAATGATCGCGCAAACGCGTGTCACTATCCCACAAAATGGCGGCCTGCCAGGGGCGTGGCTCACCCTTCCAAATCGGCGTGAAACTATGCATCGACACCAAAAGAGGCACGATGCCGCGCGATAAAAAGGCGTCAACAGCCTGCGCAATGGCCTGATGATAAGGTCGATAAAATGTCTCGATTCGATTATGAAACTCGGCCACATCCGAATGCCGATCGACCGTGCGATTTCCAGGGATAATGTGACCATCGGAGAGTTTCATGACCAAGGTTGGGTCATCGAGCCCTCTATTGGGGTCAATCAAAAGCCGGGAAAAAGATGATAAAATGGCCGAACAGCTCAATCGGTCTGCCAACTCCACGGCCAAATCGGCCGCCCCCAAATCATAGGCGATATGGCTTTTCAAATCGGCGTCACCGAGACCTAACCCCTGATAATGCTCGGGAATATGGTTGCGCGCATGGTCACACAAGATCAAGATCGCGCGTTGACTATGCGGATTATGAATGTCGAAGACGTCTGGGCTCATGGGCGGCGCTGCTCAATCAGCGCAGTGACCCGCCGCGCGATCGCCGCAGATTGCGTATGGTGGATCATGTGACCCGCACCCTCAAACACCATCAGCTCGGTGTTTGGAAAGGCCTGATGATAGCGCAAACTATTGCGCTTAAAATTAACCGTATGGTCTTTATCGCCTGACGCCAGAATAAAAGGACAGGAGAGCGGCTGGTAATGCGCACTTAAGCGCGCGAGATGCGCACTCAAATGCAGGCCATAGACCGAATTGGTCTGAAAGGGTTGAGGGCGCAAGATCAGTGCCGCCCCAATCGCCTGCGCAAAATGGGGAGGGGCGCCCTCTGGCTTAAAATTTCTTTCAATTCCGGGGGTAATTTGGGTTAGCCCATATTTCGTGAGCAAAGCATGCGCCACTAAAGGCCCAATGACCGGGGTTGTCACAACATGTTCATACCAACTGCCGGCGCCATCCCAAGGGAAAAGCGGTGGGCATAGGCTGATCACGCCCGCGGTTTCGCTTCCATATTTCTGCGCATAGCATTGGGCCACACTGCCCCCCCAGCTATGCCCGATAATAATGGGCCGGTCTAAGCCGCGCCCGACGACATAGGCATTGATAATGTCGGCCTGAATATCGGGCCCCGACACCGACAAATCGGAACAGCTATTTACGCTATAGCCCATGCCGGGCCGATCAATGGCGTGCAACCAAGTAGAATGGCTCAAAAGGGGTGAAAAAGCGGCCAGCATGTCGCGTGCCGAGCCGCTGGCGCCGTGGATGAGAACAACAGGGGGCAGATGGCGTTTGCCGGCCTCAATCACATGGAGTTTTCCACGCTCGTGGTCGAAAAAGCTACCGATCGCTGGAAATTGCGTGCAAATCTTCCGTCGCAACCACGCATCATGGGCCCACGCCGTAGCGAGACCCAATAAAACGCACAGGATGAGAAAAACGAGCAATGGGACGCGCGCAGACCGCGCCGATTAGCCTTGGCGGGCTTTAAACCGTTTGTTGACTTTATTAATCACAAACAAACGGCCACGACGACGCACGATCTGATTTTTTTGGTGACGATCACGCAAAGATTTCAATGAGTTCCGGACTTTCATCGTCGGCTCCATACTAACGACCTTGGAATGCGCCAAGGGAAGGTGTGAATTTGGCGCGAAACTACCGAGGCAGGGCTATTTTGTCAAGCAACGATAATTTGCCGCGCCCCCTTGGCAGGTGCCGAAATTTGCTTAGGTTGGGCAAAGTTTTTCACGTTGCGCGATCGGCTTTTTCAACTCCCTTCAAGACGATCCCGGCAAATCGTAGGGAATTAAGCATGAATATTCACAATGGTGGCCAGCAAGCCCTATTACCCGATAATGAGAGAATTCGATTTCAGCCACGCTGGTTTTCCGACGCTTTGGCCTGCGCAGGCACGGTCAACCGCATCGCTTTTCGGGGGCGGACGCTGAACACTTTAAATTGGCGGCCCGACCACCCCGCGCCGGGCATTGTTTTTGTTCATGGTAATGGCGCACATGCACGCTGGTTTGATTTCATCGCGCCTTTGTTGATGCCCCATTATCACATGGTGGCCCTCGATCTCCCGGGCATGGGGGATAGTGATTGGCTCGACGAATATTCTCGCGATATCATGTCCGAAGCGGTGATCGAAACCATTCGTCAAAGCGGTTTCGCCACGAAGCCAGCCATTATTGCCCATAGTTTTGGCGGCATGGTGACGGTGAATGCGATGCAGCTCTTTCCCAATGAAATGGCCGCCGCCCTTATTTGCGATTATATCTCTCCGCCTGCGGAATATCACACGGAATGGTATGAGGATCGCACCATCCCATCGCCGCCTACCCGGGTCTATGCGACCGAGGAAGAAGCTTTAAGCCGGTTCCGTCTCTTGCCTGAACAGCCATGCGAAAATGAG
This sequence comes from Alphaproteobacteria bacterium, assembly GCA_965662735.1. Lineage (GTDB taxonomy): Bacteria > Pseudomonadota > Alphaproteobacteria > RS24 > RS24 > JAYODZ01. The sequence goes on along the minus strand of CBFIIU010000016.1, from coordinate 2,772 downwards.
TTTATCGTTGATTATATTGCCCGTCATTCAATCCGGTCGCTAGACGGCTCTCCCACAATCCAGCGCGACCAACGCCATGAGAGTGGATTTACCTGGAAATTCGACAATACGATTTACGATGGCTTCGTGATTGGAACTGACCTTGTGGATGTTTGGATGAATACGCGCGTGCCCTTCGCCTATATGTTTGGCGGGCTCAGCCATAATGAAGATTTCCGCAGTTTCCAGCAGCCCGCCATTGCCCAATTTGTGCGCCAGCATCGCCCTGATGTGCCGTTTTACGAGGTGCCTGGCGCCCGCCATCACATTATGCTCGATCGTCCCCATGCTTTTGCCGCCAGTGTGGCCAATCAAATGGAGCAATGGCGGAGCCAAGGGCTCGTTGGATAGCGTCTAATAGCGCGAGTGGTTGGAGGGATCGGACAGGGATTTTTCTTCCACGTCGCGGCTATCCACAGTTTCAGATAGGGCGTCCATCTGGTTCGAGCGCAACATCACCACCATGGCAATCGATAAAATAAAGGCCAGCCAAAACGGCGCGGTTGGCTCGATGAGATAGAGCGGCATGGCAATCAGCGGCACAAAAATAATCCCAACAGCCGCCGTCGAACTAATATAACCCGCCGCCGCCCCTTGCTCATTGGTATCAACAGCAAGCGAGGCCCCTGCCGCCACACCGGGGCGTAACAGGCCCATACCAAAGCCAATAATCGTCATGGCCAGCACAAAGCTGGCTGTGGTCAGAGGAACCAGCAACAAGCCATTTCCGACCAAGGAGATCCAGATCCCACTCGACAGCAGGCTTCTCACTGAAAGGTCGAAACGCGGGATGACCACTAATTGCGCAAACATCGTGGCCATCGCCATGGCCATCATCGCAACCCCCACAATTTGCGCTGTTTCTTCGGAGCTGACATGCAGTGTATCCATTATGAAAAATGCCGAGACCTGCATCACCGCCGCTTGGGTTAACGACAGCACAACACCCATAAACAGGAACGGACGCAGGCGCACATCAAACATATTAACTTGTTGCTCCTTCTTTTTCCGGCGCGATTTAGGCGGTCGCCGCTCGGTCAGATAAAAGGCAACAATTAAAGCCCCAATGAGCGCCGCAATGCCCAACGCAAAAAAGGGCACAAGAATATCAATCGCCGCTAAGGCGGCAGCAAATCCCGGCCCGATCACCGTGCCCATCCCAAAAGCAGCGCCAATGGCGGCGACGCCGCTGGTCCGTTCGCGACGGGTGGTCCGATCTGCAACATAGGCCTGTGCAGCCGTCGGCGCCCCTGCACCAAAAAATCCAAATATCGCTCGGGTTAAAATCATCAAAACATAGAGCGAGAGAAAAGGGAGCCATCCCTTTTGTCCAAACATCAATAAGAGACCCATGCCGAAAGTCGACACGCCAAAGCCGATAATGCCACCCAGAATAACCGGCTTGCGTCCTACCCGGTCGCTAATGCTTCCCCAAATCGGGCTCATAATAACCCACAAAATAGCGGAGAGCGTGAAAATAGCGCTGACTTGAACTTCCGACATACCGAGATCGCGCGCGGCGGGCGGGAAAATAGCGAAAAAAAGCGATTGGCCCATGCCGATGGTCAGCAAGCTGACCGATAGCAAAATAAGACTGCGCCGCCGTTCTTCCGGCGTCGTTTGAACGGGCGATGCGTCCTCGTGCTCATCCCCTTCCGGCTCTAACTGATTGGCTCCCAATGACTGTGTCATGGCATTTCACTTTTTATTATTTCACCGTGACAAAGATGTATCACGATTTGCGCGCATTACGCTAGAACCCTTAGCAAGCCAACAAGGTGCGGAAGCACAAGGTGCGCTAGAACCAGGTACAAAAGAACAAGGTGCGCTAGAACCAGTCGCCTCCGGCTTTGGCACGGTCGTAATCGCGTTGCACCATCATCTCAACCAAACCATCAAAATCCACTTTGGGCTGCCAATCGAGTTTATGGCGAGCTTGGCTGGCATCTCCGATCAGGGCGTGCGGTTCACTGGGTCGGTAAAATTGCCGGTCAATAATCACCAGCTCGCGCCCTGATTGCCGCTCATAGGCCTTTTCAGAGACACCCTCGCCTTCCCATACAAGATCAAACCCCACCGCTTGGGCGGCGCGGTTCACCCAATCGCGCACACTGTGCAACTGCCCTGAGGCCACCACATAATCTTGCGGCTTTTCGCCCTGCATCATGCGCCACATGGCCTCGACAAAATCCCCCGCAAAACCCCAATCGCGCTGTGCGTCGACATTGCCGAGACGCAGAACCGTTTGCGAGCCGCAGGCGAGTTGCGCCAAAGTGGCAGTGATTTTTCGGGTCACAAAATCCATTCCGCGCAAGGGGCTTTCATGATTAAACATTAAGCCCGAGACCGCATAAAGATCATGCGCCTCACGATAATTCACCAGCGACCAATGCGCATAGAGCTTGGCCACGCCATAAGGCGAACGCGGATGCATGGGGCTGGCCTCATTGACCATGCCCGCCCCCATTTGTCCGAAAATTTCCGACGATGAGGCCTGAAACAGACGCGCCTGCCCCCCCGCCAAGCGAATAGCCTCGAGCAAGCGCAACGTGCCAAGCCCCACCGTCTCGCCCGTATAGATGGGTTGTTCAAAGCTCACTTGAACACTGCTCTGGCCACCGAGATTATAGACCTCTGTGGCTTTCGTCTCGCGCAATAGGCGAATGATACTTGGTAATTCGTGCAATTCGAGCGCCCGCATCTCAACGCGGTCGACAATGTCGAGCTCCACCA
>CBFIIU010000015.1:48039-51910 GCA_965662735.1 Alphaproteobacteria bacterium | reverse complement strand
TAAGCCCCTTGCCATTCCCGGCAAAACCCAACATAGTAATTAAACATGAGAATTTTGATCGATCATAAGTCTGACTTTATCAGCGAGGATATGCGTGGGATCCAATAGATCTTTTGCCAGCGACCTCGAGGTCGCCCCATCAATTTCGCCGCAATCGGCTTCCCCTCTCACCCTAGATTTTGAAGATAATCGGCTGCTCGTCGAATTATACGGCGCGCAAGGCGAGAACCTTTTGCGGATTGAGGAGCTCTTGGGTGTCTCGATCGCCAATCGCGGCAATCGCGTGGTGGTCGAGGGCACGCCGAGTGACTGTTCGCGGGCCGGTGAAGTGTTGCTGGGCCTGTATGAGCGTCTGCGCTCTGGCGCAAGCCTAGCGCGCGGCGATGTGGATGGTGCCGTGCGCATGAGTGGCGCCACCGGTAATAAGCCCAAAGCCCGTACTGCGCGCATGCAAGGCCCGAGCCTGCGCACCAATAAGCGCGAAATTTTGCCCCGGTCGCCCAATCAGGCGCTGTATATGGAGGCGCTGCTTAATCATGAATTAACCGTCGCCACCGGACCCGCGGGAACCGGCAAAACCTACCTTGCTGTGGCGGCAGCAGCAGCGGCAATGAGTGCGGGCAGTGTTGAGCGGATTATTCTGTCGCGCCCCGCGGTCGAGGCGGGTGAGCGCCTCGGCTTTCTGCCGGGTGATATGCGCGAGAAAGTCGATCCTTATTTGCGGCCCTTATATGATGCCTTGTATGACATGCTACCCGGCCCGCAAGTGGCCCGTAGTTTAGAGTCCGGTGAGATTGAGATTGCGCCCCTTGCATTTATGCGCGGACGCACCTTGCGCAATGCATTTGTCATTCTGGATGAAGCTCAAAACGCGACGGCTGTGCAAATGAAAATGTTTCTGACGCGGATCGGTGAAAATAGTCGCATGGCGATTACCGGGGACCCCAGTCAGATCGATCTTCCCTTTGGGGCAAAGTCGGGCTTGCGCGATGCGCTGGATATTTTGCCGAAAGTGCGCGGTGTTGGTATTGTTCACTTCGGCGAAGAAGATGTGGTTCGCCACGATTTGGTGACGCGCATTGTCCGCGCCTATAATCATCGCGATAGCCAGCAATTACGGCTCGGCCAGCAAGCGAATAACAAAGCGCGCGGGGATGACAAAGCGCGCGAGGACGACGCGGCGCCAGATGCGCATGACGGGGAGTTATAAGCGCTATGCCTGAGCCGATCCGGTCGGATAATCTGTCGAGCCCATCCGGTCCGTCTGCTTCTGACGAGGAAGACAGTCCGGCGGACTATATCGTCGATATCAACTGCAATGTCCCCGCATGGCAAAAATGGGCGCCGCCCCTGGAGGCTTGGGTGCATGCCAGCATGCAGGCATTGCACATGCCGCCGGGCGAGATCAGCCTGTATCTGACAGATGACGCAGATTGTGCGGTTTATAATGAGCGGTTTCGCGGACGCGCGGGACCAACAAATGTATTGAGCTTTCCTGTGCCGCGGCCGGATGGCGATGCATTTCATGGGCCGCGCCTGTGGGGCGATATTTTATTATCTTATGAGACGATCACGCGGGAAGCTGTCGAGCAAGGTAAAGAGTTTGAAGCGCATCTTGTGCATCTTTTGGTGCACGGATTACTGCATTTGCAGGGGTTCGATCATGAAAATGATGCCGAGGCTGCAATCATGGAAAGCCATGAAATCACCACCCTTGCGCAACTAGGCTTTGCCAACCCCTATCGTCTTGATGAGGAACACGCATAACACGCACGAGAAGTCACGAAAGAGAGTTATGACAGAATTAATGGAAAGAAAATCGCAAAACCTTTGGGCGCGCTTTTCAACATGGATACGCGCGGCATTTGGCATTGATGAGCAGGATTGGCGCGCCAGCATTACAGATGTGTTGGCCGAGGCCTCGGAAGGCAGTTCTGACCTCTCGCGCGAAGAGCATCACATGCTGCGCAATCTGTTGGGTTTTCGCGATGTCCGGATTGCCGATCTGATGGTGCCGCGGGCTGAGGTCACTGCTGTCGATGAAACCATGAGCCTCGGCGATTTGCGGGCACAATTTACCCAATGCGCGCATTCGCGTTTGCCGGTCTATCGCGAGACACTCGATCATCCTGTCGGCATGATCCATATCAAAGATGTCTTGGCACGGATCGATCAACCCGATTTTCAAATTTCAACATTATTGCGCGAGGTGCTCTTCGCTCCGCCCTCCATGCCGGCTCTCGATTTATTATTACGCATGCAAGCCTCGCGAACGCATATGGCTTTGGTGATTGATGAATATGGCGGAACCGATGGTTTGGTCACCATTGAAGATTTGGTTGAGGTGATTGTTGGCGAAATTGAAGATGAGCACGATGACGACCTCGATGATCCAGAGCTGAAACCACTGGGCGATGGCCATTGGGAAGCGCCCGCACGATTGGACCTCTCTGATCTGCTCTCTGATTTAGGTATTGAATTGGATGTGGCCGACCTCGACGAAATTGATACATTGGGCGGGCTGGCCTACACGATTGCGGGTCGCATCCCGCAGCGCGGCGAGATTTTGCATTGCCCCAGCCGCGATGGGCGGGTGCTCGAATTATTAATTCGCGATGCTGATCCGCGGCGGATCAAGACCTTGGAAGTTAAATTATTGCCGCATGCGCAGCCCGCCCAATAATGCGGGTGTTCAAGCATAAGGGGCCTTTCGTTTGAGCCGCCTCTCATGAGCCGCCTCTCAGGGGCATCGATGCTTTGGCGCAGCCCTATGGGGCAGTGCCTCTGCGCGGGGGCGGTTTTGCCCCTCGCTTTTGCGCCCTTTGGCCTATTGCCTGTGGCCATGCTCGCTTATCTTCTGTTTTACCTGGCGCTCGATGGCGCGCCGTCATGGACCCAGGCGGCCTGGCGAGGTTGGTTGTTTGGTTTCGGCCAATTCGTGACCGGTCTGTATTGGACCGGCTCGGCCATTTTGGTTGAAGCGGATCGGTTTTGGTGGGTTTTGCCTTTTGCTGTTCTGGCGTTTCCGGCATTTCTTGGCCTTTTTCCGGCAGCGGCGAGCGCCGTTTTTCATCTGGTTCGGCAAAAATACCCGCCGCCTCCGGCTAGCTTCGCGATGCGGTCAAATGCGATGCGGTCTGTCCTAATGGGAACGCTATTGGCGCTGCTACTGTCTTTGGTTGAATATATGCGGGCCACCCTGTTGACGGGCTTTCCCTGGAATAGCCCCGTCATGATTTGGGTTGAGTGGGCCCCTTTGTCACAAATTGTGGCTTGGGTCGGCGTGGCCGCAGCGAATTTAATAGTCTTGCTCTGGCTCTGTGTCCCCGCGGCCTTGTGGGCTGCGGCGCATCGGCGTTTGGCCTGCGTCGTGAGCGCGGGCATGCTGCTTGTCATGGTGGTGGCGGGCGGCTTCTATCTCGATCTGCGCCAGGGCTCCGTTGACCCGTTCGCACAGGGCCTAATTGCGCAAGATCGAATGAGCGGCGCAACCCCGATCGCCATTGTTCAACCCAACGTCGCGCAAGAACAGAAATGGCTTAACACAACCCGTCAACAGATAGCCCGCGAGGTTTTGGCGGCAACAGCGACAGCTAAATCAGCATCCATCATAATTTGGCCAGAAACCGCTTTGCCTTTTTATCTCGATGAAGAGCCCGCTTTTCCAGAAGCGTTGCGTCAGGCGCTGGCACCTGGCCAGACCGTGATCACAGGTGCTTTGCGTCGCGAAGCCGTGGGTGAGCAGATGCAATACTTTAACTCGGTTCAGATTTGGACGGCGGCGGGCATCTTGCAGGCTCAAAGTGATAAAGTGCATCTCGTGCCTTTTGGCGAGTATTTGCCCTTTCAGTCGGTGCTCGAGCAGATCGGC
>CBFIIU010000015.1:43240-47985 GCA_965662735.1 Alphaproteobacteria bacterium | reverse complement strand
GTTTTACAGCTTGTTTCAGGGGCCGCTTTTATTCCGTTGGTGTGCTATGAGGCCATTTTTCCGCTGACCACAGCGCATCGCGCCCAAGCACAGTTTTTGGTCAATGTAACAAATGATGCGTGGTTTGGTGTGAGCACAGGCCCATATCAGCATTTAGCTTTGGCTCGTTTGCGGAGCCTCGAGAGCGGCTTGCCGCTCATTCGTGCGGCAAATACCGGGATATCCGCGGTGATTGATGGCGCTGGGCAAATTATTGCCCGCAAAGGATTGGGAGAAAAAGGTGTTTTGAACGCGCACCTTCCCGCCCGCCTCACGCCGCCGCCGCAATTTGGTCGATCGGGGCTTATTTTTAGTATCTTTTTAACTATTGGTTTTTTACTGTTTTTTACGAACTTGACCCCTAAGCGCTGATCAAGGACACTCCATCTTGGCCTTCGGGCTTAGTCTGAGTTCGCCCAATGCCTAAAACGCTCATTAAAAATAAAAAAATAGAGGGTGCGCGTGCCAAAACTGATGAAAAAGAATATTGATGCCCATATCGGGTCTCGCCTCCGACTAAGGCGTTTGATGCTTGGAATGAGTCAAGAAGTTCTCGGAGAATATCTATCCATCACCTTCCAGCAGGTGCAAAAATATGAAAAGGGCAATAATCGCATATCCGCGAGTACACTCTACTATATTGCCCGCATTCTCGATGTGCCGGTGGATTATCTCTACGAGGGTTTGCCGATACTCGAAAACGCCTATGGTCCCGGAATGATGGAAGAAACGACGCCAAGTGTGACGCCCTATCTCAGCTTTGTGAGTAGCGCTGAGGGGCTTGAACTGAACCAAGCCTTTGTTCGGATCCGCTCTTCTTCTATGCGCCGGAGCATCATCTCGCTGGTCAATGAGGTTGTGAATTTAGCGGCGTAAAAGCCCCGCCAGGGACAGACAAGATGTCAACCAGCGCTTGACCTGTGCCAATCAACCTGTCATATAACGAAATCTTTATATCGTTATTTGGTCCAGCGTGTCGGAGGTTGTGATGTCCCAACGGAGCTATATTTTCACCAGCGAGTCTGTATCTGAGGGTCACCCCGATAAGGTGTGCGATCGGATTTCCGACAGCGTTCTTGACGCCTTTATTGCGCGTGACCCTCAAGCACGTGTGGCCGTGGAAACGCTCACAACCACAAATCTGATTGTCTTAGCGGGTGAGGTTCGTCCCGACCAATTGGTGTCGCGGGACGAGATGGAAGCGATTGCCCGCGCTGCCGTGCGCGATATTGGATATGAACAAGAGGGTTTTCATTGGGAAAAAGCGGAAGTTCAGGTGCATGTTCATGCGCAGTCGGCGCATATTGCCCAAGGCGTTGACGCCGATGGGGGCAATAAGGACGAAGGGGCTGGCGACCAAGGCATTATGTTTGGATATGCGTGCCGCGAAACCTCAGAGCTGATGCCTGCGCCCATCGCCTATGCGCACCGCATTTTAAAAGATATGGCGGAGGCCCGTCATTCGGGCCGGGTGGCGGGCCTCGGACCAGATGCCAAGAGCCAGATTTCCATGCGCTATGAGAATGGCCAACCTGTTGGGGTCGACTCCGTTGTTGTGTCGACCCAGCATGGGGAAAGCCTCACGCAAGCTGATGTGCGTGAAATTGTTCGTCCCTTTGTGACGGCAGTTTTGCCAAATGGTTGGATGTGCCCCGAAGAAAAATTCTACGTTAATCCAACAGGAACTTTTGTCATTGGCGGCCCGGACGGGGATGCAGGACTGACAGGCCGAAAAATTATTGTCGACACCTATGGTGGAGCCGCGCCGCATGGCGGGGGGGCCTTCTCCGGAAAAGACCCAACCAAGGTCGACCGGTCAGCGGCGTACGCGGCACGATATTTGGCGAAGAATGTGGTTGCGGCTGGCTTGGCCGACAAATGCTGCTTGCAGCTGTCCTATGCGATCGGTGTCTCGCAACCTTTGTCGATTTTGGTTGATTTATTCGATACGGGAAATGTCGACCCGCACCGTCTGGAGCAGGTTCTTAAAGATGTAATGGATTTAAGCCCACGCGGTATTCGCGAGCATCTCGGTCTGAATAAGCCCATTTATGCCCGCACGGCAGCCTATGGTCATTTCGGACGGGAACCCGATGCAGATGGCGGATTTTCTTGGGAAAAAACCGATCTTGTGGATGCCTTAAAGGCCGCCTTTTAGACGGGGCATAGGTGTCACAGCCCTATCCTCGAAAATTTTATGGTCGCAAGCAGGGGCACAAGCTCAACCTGCACCAACAAAATTTAATCGACCGTCTCTTGCCGGCGCTCGCCATCGATCCGGAGCGTCCCCAACCTGATCGCTATTTCCAAACGGCATCGCCGCCACCGCGCCGCTTTGCACTGGAAATCGGTTTTGGCGGCGGCGAGCATTTGCTCGCGCGCGCCCAGCAAAATCCGGACATTGGCTATGTGGGATGTGAAGTCTTCAAAAACGGCGTCGCCAAACTGCTGCGCGGCATTGATGATCACAATATCCAAAATATTCGCATCTACCCAGAAGACATTCGTGATCTTCTAACCGTCTTCCCCGACCAGACCTTTGAGGCCATTTATTTATTGTATCCAGATCCGTGGCCAAAGCTTCGTCATCATAAACGCCGCTTTATTTCGCCTGAGCATCTCGATCAGATTTGTCGCCTCCTCACTTCCGATGGTCGTTTCTATTTTGCGTCGGATATTGCCGATTATGTGAGCTGGACATTAGCGCATATTCGCTGCCATGACGGCCTCCTCTTTGAGGCGACCAGTGCCGCTGATTGGCGCAATCCGTTTACTGGCTGGCCGGGCACACGTTATGAAGCCAAGGCCATTGCGGCTGGTCGCGTTCCCGCCTATCTGACATTTAAACATAATCCGGCACGGTCGTAACCGACCTTGCCGTCGCGCGGGTGTGACCATCCCCCGTGTTGGACGCTTAACGGCCCCTTGCCAGCCTCTTAACGGAGAATGGAGGCTTGCATTTGGTCTTGCCTATGCTATAAAGCACGTACAATTCGGCTTCGTTGGAAGTGGGTTGCCTCTCGAGGCCCCGCTTTTTTTATTGCCAAATTTTATTGGGAAATCATTGCCTCAATCATTGGCTCAATCATTGGTTCAATTGATGGCTTTCCAAATAGATGCGGGCACGAGCGAGACCGAAACGTGACATGACAGAATAATAGGGGGTAACGCCCCGTTGCACAGGATAATGAGCCGACCACAATTTGAGGCTCAAGCAAAATAGGATCTGGATCAGCGCCCATGGCTCTCTCCCCCATTTCTGAAACCGCACCGGCGGCACCCGACATAATGGCGCCCCATTTAATGGCGCCCGGCCCGGCGGCGCGCCTGCTCGATTTGCTGATGCCGGTGATTGTTGACCTAGGATATGGGTTAGTGCGCATTAAAATTACCGGAGAAGATGGTCAGTCCATCTTGCAGGTGATGGCCGAGCGCGATGATGGCACATTGAGCGTTGATGATTGTGAGGTCATTTCCCACGGCTTATCGGCATTGCTCGATGTCGAAGACCCAATTTCTGGGGCCTATTCGTTAGAGGTCTCGTCGCCGGGTCTTGCACGCCCTCTCACGCGGGCCGCAGATTTTAGCCGCTATGCAGGCTATGACGTTAAAATTGAATTGCAAGCCATGGTCGATGGCCAGCGCCGGTTTCGCGGCCTATTGGTTGGCTTTGAAGAGGGCGAAGTGCTGTTGGAAACGGTTCTCGCGGGCTTTGATGAGCCGCAAATATTGGGTTTTGAGTTGTCGTCAATTGGCGAGGCTCATTTGGTTGTAACGGAAGAGATGTTGAAATCTTCCCTCAAAGGGGTTAAGCCCGCAGGGCGAGCCCGAAAGTAAATTTTTGGGCTGTGAGCAAGGAGTGAACAATGGCCACTGGAATTAGCGCAAATAAACTTGAGCTCTTACAGATTGCGGATGCAGTTGCCCGCGAGAAAGGCATTGAAGTGCCTTTGGTGTTGGCAGCGATGGCCGATGCCATTCAAAAAGCGGCCAAAGCCCGCTACGGCGCCGAGAACGATATTCGCGCCGAAATCGATCCTAAGACCGGTGACACTAAATTATTGCGGGTTGTTCAGGTGGTCGATGTCGTCGAGAATGACAATACGGAAATCTCCCTGCCCCTGGCCCAACGCATCAAGCCCGACGCCCAAATTGGCGACGAGATTATCGATGAATTGCCCCCCGTTGAATTCGGGCGGATTGCCACTCAGGCCGCCAAACAAGTGATCGTTCAGCGTGTTCGTGAAGCCGAGCGCGAGCGCCAATATGAAGAATTTAAAGACCGTGTCGGCGAAATTGTCAGTGGTGTTGTGAAGCGGGTTGAATATGGCAATGTCGTTATGGATTTGGGCCGCGGTGAAGCGGTGATCCGGCGCGATAATCTGATCCCCCGCGAGGTGTTCCGTCCTGGCGATCGCATTCGCGCCTATATTCAAGATGTGCGCAGCGAACAACGTGGACCGCAGGTTATTCTGTCGCGGACCGACCCCGCCTTTATGGCCAAGCTGTTCATGCAAGAAGTGCCAGAAATTTATGACGGCGTGATTGAGGTGCGGGCTGTGGCGCGCGATCCTGGAAGCCGTGCAAAAATTGGTGTCATCTCAAACGACCCCAGCATAGATCCCGTCGGCGCCTGTGTGGGGATGCGCGGGAGCCGTGTTCAGGCCGTCGTTGGCGAATTGCAGGGCGAAAAAGTGGATATTATC
>CBFIIU010000015.1:41264-43207 GCA_965662735.1 Alphaproteobacteria bacterium | reverse complement strand
AATGCTTTGGCCCCTGCCGAAGTGACCAAAGTTGTTCTCGATGAAGATGCGCAACGTATTGAAGTTGTCGTGCCCGATGAGCAGTTGAGCTTGGCGATTGGTCGGCGCGGTCAAAATGTCCGCCTGGCGTCGCAACTCACGGGCTGGGATATTGATATTGTCACCGAGGCCGAGGAGAGCGAGCGCCGGCAAGCAGAATTTGCCGAACGCACTCAAATCTTTATGGGGGCGCTCGATGTCGATGAGATGATCGCGCAACTGCTGTCATCAGAAGGCTTCTCGACGGTTGATGAAATTGCCTATGTGCCCTTATCAGAAATTACCGTGATTGAAGGCTTTGATGAGGAAACGGCTGAGGAAATTCAAAATCGGGCGCTTGAGTATCTTGATAAGCAGGCGGCTCTTTTGGACGAAGAGCGTAAGACACTGGGCGTCGCTGATGATCTTGCGGAATTACAGGGCCTGAGCCCGGCCATGTTGGTGGCGCTGGGCCAGCACGATGTGAAAACTCTGGAAGATTTTGCAGGGTGCGTGCCGGATGATCTGACCGGATGGTATGAGACCGTCGATCGCAAACGTGTGCGTGAAGCGGGCATGTTGGAGAGCTTCGACCTCACCTCCGAAGAGGCACAATATTTGATCATGAGTGCTCGCGTGGCCATGGGCTGGGTCGAGCAAAGCGAATTAGATGCACTGTTAAACGGGGCGCCTGACCTGGAAGAAGATGCGGCAGAAGATGATCCGTTTGCAGCTCTTCAGCCACAAGATGGGTCCGCCGCAGAAGATGCTGGGCAAGCTCAAGAGGGAGATCTGGCAACAGATGACCACGCGTGAGCATGCCCCTCCCCCGCAGTCGCCGGACCTTGCGACAAATGTAACTGCCCGCCCCCAGCGTCGTTGTTTGGTCACCGGGGAAAGCTATGACTGTGATCAGCTGGTGCGCTTTGTGGTGGCGCCGGACGATCAGCTGACGCCCGATCTAAAAATGTCTCTGCCGGGTCGTGGCTTATGGGTGCGCGCCACCCATTCAGCGATCACCCAAGCGGCCGGTGGAAAACTATTTGCGCGCGCCGCTCGGCAAAATGTATCGGTGCCAACCGATCTTGCGGATCGGGTGCATGATTTATTCATCAAACAAGTGTCAAATGGACTAGGTCTTGTGCGCAAGGCCGGCAAAATTGTGCTAGGATATGCCAAAGTGCATGCCGCTTTGGAGCGGCAGAATGCCTATTTGCTGATGCATGCGATCGATGGCTCTGCCGATGAATGTGCCAAGCTGGACCGTTTGGCACAGCATTTAGCGATTGAGATGCGGCGCGTTTTAACGATTGACCAGCAAAGCGCGGCGCTGGGGCAAGATAATATCGTTCATATGGCGATCACAGATCGTCAATGGGCGGATCGGTTAGCTCAGATGGCTGACCGCATTTTGGGATATGGTTTCCCGTTGGAGGTAAGGCGGATATGAGCGACGATAAAGAGACATCGAATACTGGTGAGCCAAGACAGGCCAAAACGCTGAGCCTCAAACGAACCGTGGAATCTGGCCAAGTGCGCCAAAGCTTCTCGCATGGCCGCAGCAAATCAGTGGTCGTCGAGAAAAAACGCAAACGCACCATTATTCCGGGCCGCGCCGAAGAAACTGTGGCGCCCGAGAAGCCCGCTCCCATTCCTGTCGAGGAGCCGCAAGCTGAGGCAACGGTCGATCAACGTTTGAGCCGCTCTCAACAAGAGGCACGGATCGCTGCGGTCGCTGGCGCCAAAGTGCGGGCGGTTGAGGAGAGAAAACAAGCTGAGATCGAGGCACAGCGCCGCGCTGAAGAAGAGGCGTTGCTCGCCGAAGAAAAAGCGCGTGAAGAAGCCGAGCGCAAAAAACGCCAAGAGGCCCGCGCCCGCGAAAAAGAGCGCGAGGCGAAAAAGAGCGATGCGGTTGTTGCTGAGCC
>CBFIIU010000015.1:40434-40821 GCA_965662735.1 Alphaproteobacteria bacterium | reverse complement strand
GTATTGAAGATGATGATATCGAAAAATCGCATCGCCCACCCGTGGTCACTGTCATGGGCCACGTCGACCATGGTAAAACATCCTTGCTCGATGCCATTCGAGAAGCTGGGGTTGCCCGCGGTGAGGCCGGGGGCATTACGCAACATATTGGTGCGTATCAAGTGGCGCTCGATGGCGGCGTGATTAGTTTTATCGACACGCCGGGCCACGCGGCCTTCACCGCAATGCGGGCGCGCGGTGCACGGGTTACCGATATTGTGATTTTGGTGGTGGCGGCTGACGATGGCGTGATGCCGCAAACCGTTGAAGCGATCAATCACGCTAAAGCGGCTCAGGCCCCTATCATTGTTGCGATTAACAAAATGGATAAGCCCGAAGCCGATCCTA
>CBFIIU010000015.1:35203-40352 GCA_965662735.1 Alphaproteobacteria bacterium | reverse complement strand
TCATTCGCGCGAGGGTCTCGACTCTTTGCTCGAAGCCGTTTTGCTGCAAGCCGAAATTATGGATCTCAAAGCCAATGCCGATCGCGAAGGATCGGGCATTGTGATTGAAGCGCAACTTGATACGGGCCGCGGTCCCGTGGCGACTGTTTTGGTGCAGCGCGGTACGGTTAAAGTGGGCGATATATTTGTTGTCGGGCAAGAATCCGGCCGCGTCCGGGCTTTGATCAATGATCGTGGCGAGCAAGTCAGTGCGGCCGGGCCATCAATGCCGGTTGAGATTTTGGGGGCCAGTGGTGTTCCGCATGCTGGCGATGTGTTCAATGTGGTCGAAAGCGAAGCGCAAGCGCGCGAAGTGGCGGCCTATCGGACGCGTAAAGCCCGCGAGGAAGCCAATGCCCGCGGCGTGAAAACGTCGCTTGATCAAATGATGAGCCAACTGAAGGACTCGGAAGTGAAAGAAATTTCACTGATTGTGAAGGGCGATGTCCAAGGATCGGTTGAAGCGATTGCGCAGGCAGCCGAAAAATTGGGGAATGATGAAATTCGCGCCCGCGTCGTGCATGCGGGGGTGGGTGGCATCACCGAGAGCGATGTCACATTAGCCACCACAGCCAATTCGATTGTGATCGGCTTCAACGTCCGTGCCAATGCGCAAGCTCGACGGGCGGCGGAGACGGACGGCATTGAGATCCGCTATTACAATATTATTTACGATTTGGTCGACGACTTACGCGACGCCATGGCCGGCATGCTCTCGCCCGATTTGCGCGAGAATATGTTGGGCAATGCTGAAGTGTTGGAAGTGTTTAGTGTTGGCAAAACCGGCAAGGCGGCGGGTTGCCGGATCACCGATGGCTTGGTGCGTCGCGGTGCCCAAGTGCGTTTGATCCGAGACAATGTCGTCATTCATGAAGGCGAGCTATCGTCACTACGACGCTTTAAAGACGAAGTGAAGGAAGTGCCTGCCGGTCAAGAATGTGGCATGGCCTTCGAGAAATATTCGGACCTTAAGGCTGGGGATGTGATTGAGTGCTATGAGGTTGAGCGCGTGGCCCGCACGCTGGATGCATAAGTGCAGGCGCATCGCCCAAGCGGTGTCTTCTGTCTCGTAGGTGTTGTCCTTGCTTGGGGCCGAGAAACGGTGACGGGTTGAGACGAGGGGTTGAGGCGAGAGGTTGAAGAATGGCCAAACGACGTTCATCTCATAATGCTTCGGGGGCAGGCCCGTCTCAACGCCAATTGCGCGTGGGGGAAGCCATCCGGCATTGTCTGAGCGCCAGCCTATTGCGCGGTGATTTTGATGAACCCCTTCTCTCGCGTGGATTGATTTCGGTGACAGAGGTCCGCGTCAGCCCTGACATGAAACGCGCGACCGCCTTTGTGATGCCTTTGGGCGGGCACGATATGGATAAAATCGTTACGTTGCTCAATCAAAACGCCAAGGCCTTTCGGCATATCCTGGCGCGTGATCTGGATTTGAAGCACACGCCGCATGTTGATTTCATCGCCGATCATAGCTTCGACGCGGCCGCGACCATTGATCGGGCCTTGCGCGATCCGGCTGTGCGGCGCGACTTGGAGACTGACCCTGAATGAGCCGACGGGGACGGAAGGGGCGCCCCTTATCGGGTTGGTTGGTGTTGGATAAACCCTCAGGGATCGGGTCAACGCCTGCGCTAACCCGCGTCAGGCGCCTGTTTAACGTTCAAAAATTGGGGCATGCGGGGACGCTAGACCCGTTAGCCAGCGGTATTTTGCCGATCGCTTTTGGAGAAGCCACAAAGTTGATCCATTTAATGATGGATGCGCCGAAAACCTATGCCTGTCGCGTCCAGTTTGGTCAGGCCACGGATACAGATGACGCAGACGGGACGGTGATTGCCGAGCATGCGCATCGCCCAGCGCGCGAGGCCGTTGAGGCTGCGCTCACGCGGTTTACCGGAGATATTTTGCAAAGGCCGCCCGCCTACTCAGCGATCAAGAAAGAGGGGAAGCGGGCCTATGATTTGGCGCGGGCCGGTCAGGCGCCCGATTTGGCGGCGCGGCCTGTCACCATCCACCACATAGAGCTGCTAGATTTCTGCCTAGATTCCGTGTCATTGCGGGTTTTTTGCGGCAAAGGCACCTATATCCGATCGCTGGCGCGCGACTTAGCACTTGAATGCGGGACGGTGGGGCATATTTCCTATTTGCGCCGCGAAGCGGTAGGACTTTTTTCGCAATCGCATGCAATTAAGCTGGAAAAACTCGAAGAGATAAGCCATAGTGCGCCCGATTTGGTAGAGCTTGACCGCCACCTACTTCCTTTAGAGACATTGCTGGACGACATCCCGGCCTTGCCGCTAACCGAAGAGATGGCCCGCAAATTGCGGCATGGCCAGGCTATTCCAGCGCCCAAGGGGGAGTTTCCGATTTGGGCGGCATATCAAGGCCAAGCGGTTGCGCTTGGCATCACCCGCGAAGGGGTTTTCGAGCCCCAGCGTATTATTCACCCGCCCCCAGGGGCAAACGATATGGAGTGACGATGTCGATTACTGCAGAGCGCAAAGACGCGCTAATAAAAGAGTATGCGACCAATAATAGCGATACAGGCTCACCGGAAGTTCAGGTGGCCATATTGACCGAACGCATCCTTAACCTCACCGAACATTTTAAGACGCATAAAAAAGATAATCATTCGCGCCGCGGTTTGCTGAAAATGGTCAGCCAACGCCGCCGCTTGCTCGATTATGTAAAGGCGCGGAACGAAGACCGTTACAAGTCTTTGATTGAGCGCCTTGGATTGCGTCGTTAGTCTTGTGGACGGAGGTTCGCTATTCCGATCCTCCAGCCGCTGGTATCGATGAGCCCGATACAGGGGGGCAGTGTAAGCTCGCCCCCCATTTTTGCGAAAAATTGTGAGATCGGCTCGTATGGTCTCGAACCATGGCCACATTATGTGGTCATATCATGGGGTCGCATGGGCGACCCAGATCACCCTGCCCGGCAGTGTGGTCCTATAGGAAAGAATGGAACGAATGTTTGATATTACCCGAGAAGAAATTGAATGGGGCGGGCGCACGCTCGTGCTGGAGACTGGAAAAATTGCCCGTCAAGCCGATGGGGCCGTTATTGCTACCTACGGTGACACCACGGTTATGGCAACAGTGGTTGCGGACCGTCAACCAAAAGCAGGGATTGATTTCTTCCCGCTGACTGTGAATTACCAAGAAAAAACATATGCCGCAGGGAAAATTCCCGGCGGATATTTTAAGCGCGAAGGGCGCCCTAGCGAACGCGAAACACTCGTTTCTCGCTTGATCGATCGCCCGATCCGGCCGCTTTTTGTAAAAGATTTTAAAAATGAAACCCAAGTGATCGCGACCGTTCTGTCGCATGACTTAGAGAATGATCCCGACATTGTCGCCATGGTTGCGGTCTCTGCGGCGCTCACCATTTCGGGCGTGCCGTTCATGGGGCCCATTGGCGCGGCCCGTGTTGGCTATATTGATGGCGAGTATGTTTTGAACCCAGAGATGGATCGCTATCAAGATAGCGCGCTGGAGTTAGTCGTTGCCGGAACTGGCGATGCGGTTTTGATGGTCGAGTCGGAAGCGGCCGAGCTCTCAGAAGATGTGATGCTCGGTGCTGTGATGTTTGGTCATACGCACTTCCAGCCTGTGATCGAAGCGATTATCCGGATGGCCGAAAAATGCGCGAAGGATCCGCGCGATGTTCCAGCCGTAGATAATTCAGCGATTGAGGCGCAGGTCGAAAAAATCGCTCGCAAAGATCTCGAAGCGGCCTATCAAATTGCCGACAAGCAAGAGCGCCAGAGCAAAATTGCAGAAGCCAAGAAAGCCGTTACAGAAGCCCTGCTGAGCGACACCAGCTCACCCGATGAAGCCATTCGCGTTTCGGGCGCCTTTAAAGGCTTGGAGAGCGACATTGTTCGGGGCTCGATCTTGACCACTAAAAAACGGATCGACGGTCGTGGTCTTGAAGATGTTCGCCCGATTGTGTCTGAAGTGGGCATTTTACCGCGCGCACATGGCTCGGCCCTGTTCACCCGCGGTGAGACGCAAGCCCTTGTGGTTGCGACACTCGGCACGGGTGACGACGAACAAATGATCGATGCGCTGGAAGGGACCTATAAAAGCAACTTCATGCTGCATTACAACTTCCCGCCTTTCTCTGTTGGGGAAACAGGGCGGGTTGGCTTTACCGGGCGCCGGGAAATCGGACATGGTAAACTCGCCTGGCGGGCCCTGCACGCCATGCTTCCGAGCAAGGAAGAATTTCCGTACACGCTACGCTTGGTATCTGAAATAACCGAGTCCAATGGATCATCCTCAATGGCCACTGTGTGTGGCTCTTCTTTGGCGATGATGGATGCGGGTGTGCCGCTTAAAAAAGCGGTCGCTGGCATTGCCATGGGTTTGATTAAAGAAGGCGATGCGTTTGCGGTATTGTCGGATATCCTCGGCGATGAGGACCATCTGGGTGATATGGACTTTAAAGTCGCAGGAACCGCCGATGGGGTCACCTCGCTGCAAATGGATATTAAGATCACCGGTATTACCGAAGAAATCATGCGTGTGGCGCTCGACCAAGCGCGTGGCGGTCGGGTCCATATTTTGGGTGAGATGGCGAAAGCGCTTGATGTGGCTCGCGATGAAACTGGTGCTTACGCGCCGAAGATCGAGACGCTGACTATTCCTGTCGACAAAATTCGCGAAGTGATCGGATCGGGCGGTAAGGTCATCCGTGAAATCGTCGAAACGACAGGTGCTAAAGTCGACATTAATGATGATGGTTTGATTAAGGTCGCCTCGAGCGATGGTGAGAAAATCAAAGCCGCCATTGATTGGATTAAATCCATCGCCGCCGAACCTGAAGTGGGTGAGATCTACGAAGGCAAGGTCGTGAAAGTGATGGACTTTGGGGCCTTTGTGAATTTCTTCGGCAAACGTGATGGCCTGGTTCACATTTCACAACTCTCATCCGAGCGGGTTGATAAGGTCAGTGACATTGTCAACGAGGGCGATGTGGTCAAAGTGAAATTGCTGGGCTTTGATGATCGCGGCAAAGTTCGCTTGTCGATGAAAATGATCAATCAAGAAACCGGCGAGGAAATGGCTGAAGAAGCCTAAAACCAAGCCGCTTCGAA
>CBFIIU010000015.1:16243-34874 GCA_965662735.1 Alphaproteobacteria bacterium | reverse complement strand
CACCAAACAAAGCATAGAGGGCTTCCATTTCACGCGCATCGCCGACCGGTGTTGAGGTGGCGTGCGGATTAATATAGTCGATGGGGGCGCCAGCGGTTTCCAACGCCATCCGCATACATCTTTGCGCGCCTTCGCCTGAGGGCTGGACCATGTCATATCCATCCGAGGTTGCACCATAGCCAACGATCTCGGCATAAATTTGAGCCCCACGGGCTTTGGCGCGTTCATATTCCTCAAGAACCAAAACGCCGCCGCCCCCCGAAATCACAAAGCCGTCGCGCTGTGCGTCAAAGGCGCGGGAGGCGCTGGCGGGTGTCTCATTATAGGCGCTCGACATTGCCCCCATGGCATCGAATAAAACCGACAAGGCCCAGTCAAGTTCTTCGCCACCGCCCGCAAACATAACATCTTGCTTGCCCCACTGGATGAGTTCTGCCGCGTTACCGATGCAATGGGTGGAGGTGGCGCAGGCGCTACTAATTGAATAATTCACACCTTTAATTTCGAACGGGGTCGCCAGGGTTGCTGAATTGGTCGAGCTCATACATTTAGGAACGGCGAAGGGGCCAACGCGTTTCGGGCTAGCATTGCGCGCGGTGTCCGCGGCGCTGATAAGGGCTTTCGTCGACGGGCCACCCGATCCCATAATCAAACCTGTTCGCGGATTGATCACATCGTCTGGAGTGAGGCCGCTATCGGCAATGGCTTGTTCCATGGCAATGTAATTAAAGGCCGCCCCATCGCCCATGAAGCGCTTAATGCGTTTGTCGATCGCCGCGTCGAGATCAATATCGGGTCGCCCTGCGATCTGTGACCGGAAGCCCATTTCAGCAAATTCAGGACAGGCCGTGATGCCTGACACGCCTTCATAGAGGCTTTTGGAAACAGCTTCGGCACTATTGCCAAGACAAGATACAATACCAATACCGGTTACAACGACGCGCCGCATAGGTTTCTCCTTAACTGCTTAAATGGGTGGAATGATCACCGCATTTTGCAGATGGTTATCGCTAAAATTGCTCTGTTTGGAACAGTCCAACACGTAAATCCTTGGCTGTGTAAATTAATTTGTCATCAGCGAAGAGCTGAGCATTTCCGATACCCATCACTAATTTTCCAGTCAAAACCCGACGCATATCAATTTCATAGCGGACGAGTTTCGCGGTAGGCAGAACTTGCCCCGTGAATTTGACCTCGCCGGACCCTAAGGCGCGTCCACGCCCAGGTTGTCCTAACCACCCCAGAAAAAAGCCGATTAACTGCCACATCGCGTCTAGCCCCAGACAGCCAGGCATTACGGGGTCGGTTTTAAAATGGCAGTCGAAAAACCACAGATCCGGTTTTACATCGAGCTCCGCAATAATTTGGCCCTTATTATTGGCGCCCCCATCGCTGGAAACATGTGTGATCCGGTCGAACATCAGCATGGGAGGAAGCGGCAGGCGCGCATTTCCCTCACCAAATAGGTCGCCATTTCCACACGCGATGAGTTCGTCATAATTGTAAGAAGACGCGCGATTGGTCACGTTGAAACCCCTCAATTCTGTGCTGGCACGGTGTGCATATGTGCGTCAGCTTATCATGCGGTCGCCTGAGGTCAAAGCAAGTGAGAAGAAATATTGCCGATATCCCTGCGCAGATAAATCGGAATGCGGGGGCTGGGGCTTAAAGAAAAACTTGACCAAATTTAATCAGCTTCATATATTGGAATTGTTTTAAGAACGGCTCGCAACTAATGAGCCCAGAAAAGGTGGTCATCATGGCGGCACAGCAGTCGCATAGCAAAAAGATCGTGTTATCAGCCGAGCAAGAAGAGCGGCTTTCGCAGCGTTTGCGGTCGGCTCAATTGCGGTTGACCCGCCAGCGTGTGCTTTTGGCCTATCTTTTATTTCGCGATGGTAACCGCCACGTCACCGCAGATGGCCTCTATGAAGAAGCGCGCATGGTCGGTTTGTCGATCTCGCAGGCTACAATTTACAATACACTCAACCAATTCCTCGAAGCGGGCTTGTTGCGTGAGGTGATTGTGGATAGCCATCGGAGTTATTTTGATACAAATCTGGGTGACCATCACCATTTTTATGTTGAAGAAACCGGTCAGCTCATTGATGTGCCCCATGATGCGATCCAATTAGCTCAAATTCCTTCTGCTCCCTCGGGTTTTGATGTGGCTGGTGTGGATGTTGTTTTGCGATTGGCCGTTGCTAAATAATTTTAAAAATTTTATTTAGAATAATTCTAAAATACTTGACGACCCTCTCTCTTCACCCTATATAGGTGTCAGGTTCCAGAACAGTCTGGAACTGGCCTCGGAAACCCGAGCTTAACCAAAAAGAGGAGTGAAGCATGTCTCTTGCAGAATCCAAAACCTTGCAAAACTTGAAAGACGCGTTTTCCGGCGAAAGCCAAGCAAACCGTCGCTATCTCTACTTCGCGCAAAAAGCGGATGTTGAGGGTTACAATGATGTCGCAACCGTATTCCGTTCAACTGCGGAAGGCGAAACCGGTCACGCACATGGACACTTAGAGTTCATGGAAGAAGTCGGCGACCCAGCAACGGGCGAAAAAATTGGTGCCACAGCTGACAATCTGCGCTCAGCGATTGCCGGTGAAACCCATGAATATACCGATATGTATCCTGGCATGGCCCGCACGGCCCGCGAGGAAGGTTTCGACGAAATCGCAGATTGGTTCGAAACACTTGCCAAAGCTGAAAAGTCCCACGCCGGACGTTTCCAAAAAGCTTTGGACTCGATGGACTAATACCCCCTTCAGCAGCCTCGGCCTCTTCCCCCCTCGCCGGGGCTGCTGATTACAATTTCTAGAACATTTACACCGGAGAATTCCATGAAAGAAGGCAGCACTGAAGCTCCTATCCGCCATCCATTGGAGTGGCAAACCGACGCCTTTTACGATGCCAAAGCGCTCGACGAGGAGTTTCGTCGCCAGGCAGATATTTGTCATGGCTGTCGTCGGTGTTTTAATTTATGCGACAGCTTTCCCCGTCTTTTCGACCTGATCGACGAGAGCGAAAGTGGCGAATTGGATACGGTTGATAGTGCCGATTTCAAGCCCGTGGTCGATGCATGTACCTTGTGCGACCTGTGCTTCATGACCAAATGCCCATATGTGCCGCCCCATGAATTTAATCTCGATTTTCCGCATCTCATGTTGCGCGCCCGCGCTGTTGAGTTGAAAGAGAAAGGCAGCCCGCCTTTCGTCCAAAATCAGTTGGCTCAAATGGACCGCAATGGCTCAATGGCTGCTCCGGTCGCACCGATCGTCAACTGGGCCAGCAAAAAAGGCAATGCGCTCACTCGCCCGATTATGGATGGTGTTATTGGCATTGATTCCGATGCGGAGCTGCCTAAATTCGCCGGCAAGACATTTATGAAACGCGCTCAAGAAGCCATGGCGCGCGGCGAATATCAGGCGAATCCAAACGGGCCGGCAAAGGGGCGCCAAGCTGTGCTGTATGCGACCTGCGCCGTGAATTACAATAATCCAACCGTCGGCGAAGCTGCGGCCAAAGTCCTGGCGCATCTTGGCGTCGATGTCCAAACCGACTATCCGGGCTGTTGCGGCATGCCATTTCTCGAACAGGGCAATATCGCCAAAGTAGCTGAAAATGCCGAGAAAGTCGCGAAAATGTTGCGCCCATTGGTCGACGCTGGAAAAGACATCATCACGCTCACCGCAAGCTGTGGCCTCATGTTCAAATTTGAGTGGCCTCTCATCTTGCCGGACAATGATGACGTCAAAGCCCTGAGCGCCGCCACCAAAGACATATCAGAATATGTCGTCGATCTGGCAACCGAATATGGGTTAACAGAAGGGCTGACACCTGTACCGGGTGGCATTGCAATGCACCTTGCCTGTCACGCGCGCGCTCAAAATGTGGGCCCTAAATCAGCGGAATTATTGCGCTTGATCCCCGATGCGGCGGTTACCGTCATTGAACGTTGCTCGGGCCATGGCGGCACCTTTGGCGTGCTCAAAGAAACCCATCATCTCGCCGTTAAGGTTGGCACACCCACCGCACGGCAGGTTAACAAAAGTGAAGCCGAAACCGTCTGCTCTGATTGTCCGCTCGCGGCAAAACATCTTGTGCAGGTCAGCGGTTCACTTGCTCCCGACGCCCCTCTCAAAGAAGCAGCGCACCCTATTGAAGTTTTCGCGCGTGCCTATCAACTCATCTAACCTGAAAGGACAGGACCATGACCTCCCCAAAGTCCATTACACCTGCAGACCTCCTGTCGCCCGAGGCGTATGCCGAACAGCGGGCACAGTTACGCAAACGCATTGTCGACCTGAAAAAGCCACGTCGGATTGATGTCGGCCCCTATGCGACATTCTATTTCGAAAACTATGACACCATGCTTCAGCAAATCCAGGAGATGTTGCACATCGAACGTGGTGGCGATGAACAAATCGAAGACGAGTTGAACGCCTATAATCCGATGATCCCTCAAGGGAAAGAATTAACGGCAACTTTGATGTTCGAAATTGACGACCCGGCACGCCGCGGCACAATTTTGCGTCGCCTTACGGATGTCGAGCTGACCGCTTATGTTGAGGTTAATGGCGAAAAAGTTTTCGCCAAACCTGAACAAGAAGTCGAGCGCACGGCCCCCGATGGTAAGACGTCGTCTGTGCATTTCTTGCATTTCCCATTTCCAGATCATTTGATCAACGCTTTTTGCACAGGCGAGGGCCAAGCCATTCTCGGTATTGGTCATGAAAACTATGCGCATATGACGATCTTGTCAGACGCGACGCGCGCTTCTTTGGGCGCCGACTTTGATCGCTAGGAATTGATCGCGGGAGGGGGGCGATTAATCGCCCTCCTTAACCCCCCAAATCTGATCGCGTTTCACCCAGCCTTCATAGCTATCTTTGGCGGTGCTGGTCAAAGCCACCTCGCAATATAACCCATCGCATTGCCGGAACTGTGCGACCACATTGGGGGCTAAAAAAGCCACGATGTAGCCATCTTCTGCTGCGACTGTGCGCAAGGGCGTCGGTTGTTTTCCGACGATGATGACCGATCGACGTGACGATAATTGCGATCTGTGGACCCAGCCATGCACACCTTGATGATCGCGGATCTCGCGCCAATCTTCCCGTTCATTGACCACTTCAACAGGTAGGCCTTGTCGCCGATATTGCCATTTAACGGGAAAGATGCGCATCGGACCAACGCGCATATTGACTTGATCATAGGCAAGGCTTGCAAAGCGCGGCAGGTCGGGCTCATTGGGCTCGCCACGGCCCCCATTCACGGTTGCACCCAAGACAACTAAAACCATCACAACCATTTGCAATGGCCGCCCGAGGGTTACCCGCGGTTTAAAAAATAAGGACAAGGGAAATGGGGTTGAAGACATTGGGCTAACTTATCGGGCGCCGGTAGCAGCCACAACCCCCTGCATCTTCGAAGAATAATTCCAGCACGAAAAAAAATCTGCCGAGGAGCGTCACATTTGCTAGATTACCCGCATAGATGAGTTCCAACGGAGATCACGTGCCCAGTCAAAATCTGAAAGTTGCGCTCACCCGTCGCCTGCCGCAGTCGATCGAAGATCGCATGCAAGAGCTGTTTTCCGTGACCGCTAATCAAGATGATATCGCGCTCGACCAAAACGCCTTGCTGGCCCGCATGGCCGATCACGATGTTTTGGTGCCGACGGTCACGGATCGGATCACGGGCGACATGATCCGCGCCGCGGGTGACCGTTTGAGGCTCATCGCAAATTTTGGAAATGGTGTCGATAATATTGATGTCGATGCGGCTTATGCGCGGGGCATTTTGGTCACCAATACGCCGAGCGTCCTCACACAGGATACAGCGGATATGACCTTAGCCCTTATTCTGGCGGTCTCGCGACGCTTGGTTGAGGGGCATCAAATCGTCCATATACCTGGACAATTCACGGGCTGGTCGCCCAATTGGATGCTGGGCCAACGCATTGGGGGCAAAAAGCTGGGCATTATTGGGATGGGTCGGATCGGCCAAGCGGTCGCTCACCGAGCACGCGCCTTTGGCCTAGAGATTCACTATTTTAATCGTAATCGCGTTCACCCCGATATTGAGGAAAAACTGGAGGCCCATTATTGGGATAATCTCGATCGTATGTTGCGGCATATTGATATTTTGAGCATTCACTGCCCCCACACGCCAGCGACCTATCACCTCTTATCCGCCCGCCGACTGGCTTTGCTTGCCCCGCATGCCTTGGTCATCAATACCAGCCGCGGTGAAGTGGTCGACGAGGAAGCTCTCGCCAATGCACTTGCTCAAGGCGCGCTTGGGGGGGCGGGTCTCGATGTGTTTGAAAGAGAGCCGGCGGTTAATCCACGGCTGCTCGATTTACCCAATGTCACCCTCATTCCGCATATGAGCTCGGCGACCAGAGAAGGGCGCCAAGCTATGGGTGAAAAAGTATTGATTAATATTCGAACCTTCGCCGATGGCCACCGACCCCCGGACCGGGTTTTGCCGAGCACGGCTGAAATTTAAGTCGCGCTTCGATCGCGGCCCATTGCTGGCTGAGGGATATCATCTGCTGACCGAGGTGGAAAATTTGCAGGATCGCGCGGCAGACGCACTGTTCGGCTGGTGCCCGATAATCCATCATAAATTAAAACCCGGCCGGCCAAGCTTTCCCCGGCTCCGAGCACTTCTTTCACCACTTCAACGGCGACCAAGCTTCCCATCACCCCTGTGATGGCTCCTAGAACGCCGAAATTGCGGCAATCCTCTTCGACGCGGGGGGTGTGACCCACCCAGCAACGATAGGACGGTAAATTCTCGCCATCTGCATTTTGGGCATAGGGCTTAAAGGTCGACAAATGTCCTGCAAAGCCGATCGCTGCCGCCGACACGAGCGGCTTGCATGCGCGGGCGCAGGCGTCGCTTAATGAGAGGCGGGCTTCGAAATGATCCAAACAATCGGCAATGATATCGTAAGAGGCGATCAGCGCGTCAACGTTTTCCGCATGACAGGCCAAGGCCTGCGGGACGATCTGTGTTTGAGGATAGGCCCGATTGAGATAAGCGGCCGCGGCTTCAACCTTAAGCTGCCCAATACTCTGCGGGTCGTACAAAATCTGCCGCGGCAAATTACTGGGTTCGACCCGATCCGGATCGACGAGGCCAATGGTTCCAACCCCTGCCGCTGCGAGATATAAGGCGGCAGGACAGCCGAGCCCCCCAGCGCCCACAATCAAAACGCGTGCCGCAGATAGCTTATGTTGTCCTGCGCCGCCGATCTCGCGTAAGACCAATTGGCGCGCATAGACCTGCTCTCGCGGAAGCGCGCTATGTGTTGGCTCGGGCGGCCAGGGCAGCTCGGGCGGCTCAGTTTTTTCAAACGACATTAGCGTCTCACAGATTTCGCGCTCACAGCCCTTCAAACAAAGCGGTTGATAAATAGCGTTCGGCGAAGCTTGGCAAAATGATCACAATATTCTTGCCCTTAAACTCAGGCCGCTGGCCCAATTCTAAAGCAGCGGCGACCGCGGCGCCGGAGCTGATGCCCCCCGGTATGCCCTCTATCCGAGCTAATTTCCGTGCCGTTTCAAATGCCGTTTCATTGGAAATTGTCACCACATCATCAATCAAAGAAGCATCCATATTGCCGGGCACAAAGCCCGCGCCAATGCCTTGAATTTTATGCGGCCCCGCATCGCCCCCGGATAGAACGGGGCTATCCTCGGGCTCGACCGCCACCATTTTCACCTCGGGCTTGCGGTCTTTCAGGACACGGCCCACGCCACTAAAGGTGCCCCCAGTGCCAACGCCCGAGACCACCACATCGACGGCGCCGGCGGTATCATTCCAAATTTCTTCTGCCGTGGTCACCCGGTGAATGCGGGGATTGGCTGGGTTATCAAATTGTTGCGGCATGACCCAATGGGGGTTCGCGGCGAGCAATTCTTCGGCACGCGCAATGGCGCCCTTCATGCCTTTTTCGGCCGGGGTCAGCTCTAACCTGGCCCCCAAGAGCGCCAGCATCTTGCGACGTTCGATGGACATGCTCTCCGGCATACATAAAACCAACGGATAGCCTTTCGCCGCACAGGCAAAAGCCAGCGCAATACCCGTATTACCGGAGGTCGGCTCGACGATCACCGTATCGGCTTTCAGGGCCCCTGCTTCTTCCAAGGCCTCGATCATCGCAACACCAATGCGATCTTTAACGCTGGCAATCGGATTGAAAAACTCCAACTTGGCGAGAAGGGTGGCGCCAGTTTTTTCACTTTCCATTAGCCGGTTTAAACGGACGAGGGGCGTATTGCCGATCGTATCAATGATGGATTCATAAATTTTTCCGCGTCCGGTCGTGCGTGCTGTTTCGCTCATGGGTCGGTGTCTCCGTGGTTAAATGGTAAAATCTTCTTTGCGGTCATTGAGCGCTTGTATGTGCTCTGTCGGTGCGCGCTGACACAAATCTTCAATGGTGACCTCATTTAGGAATTGCGCCATATGAGAGGTCAGTTGATGGCAAAAGGGCGCGACCACAGATTGCCCGATCTCGGACGAGACAGGAAGATCTTGGTCGCTATTTTCAAGTTCAATAATGACCGATAAAATTTCACCGACCGTAATCCGGCGCCTCTCGCGCGCCAGACGATAGCCTCCGCGCGGGCCGCGAACACCGCGCAAAATATCGGCGCGCACAAGCGTTTGCATAATTTGCTCAAGATAGCGCTGCGGCACATTTTGCCGTTTGGTAATATCGCGCGCTTGCACGGGTTCAGGGCGCGCATACAGCGCTACATCGATCACCGCTTCGAGCGCCAAAAGAGCTTTGCGTGAGAGAATATGCATCAGCTCACCCCTGTTGATCCGAAGCCATCTGCGCCGCGGTCAGTGGTCGACAGGCTCTCGACCTCTGTCAAATGGGCTTGGGTGACAGGCGCGATGACCATTTGCGCAATCCGATCGCCGCGTTCAATTGTGACTGTTTCATTGGAGAGGTTCACCAAAATAACTTTCAGTTCGCCACGATAATCGGCATCAATTGTGCCCGGTGAATTGAGTACGGTCAGGCCTTGCTTGGCGGCCAAGCCGGAGCGCGGGCGAATTTGAGCTTCAAAATGATCAGGAAGCGCGATGGCAAATCCGGTCGGAATTAATGCACGTTCAAGCGGCGTCAGTGCGATGGGATCGCTCGTCGCGGCGCGCAGATCCATACCAGCCGCCCCCGTCGTCGCATAAAAAGGCAGCTCGATATCGTGGGCATGGGGCAGTCGCTGAATGGGAACATTTACAGGTGTCATGGCTCAGCTCCTCGATTTTGTTCCGAACACATCGCAAATACGTTCGACTAAGACCGACGCGACGTCAGCTTTTGTCTGGGGCGGCCAAGTATCTCGGCTCGTTTGCGTAAATAAAGTGACTTGATTATGGTCGCCGCCCATCACGCCGGTTTCAGGTGAAACATTATTGGCCACCAGCCAATCGCACCCTTTTCGGGCAAATTTTTCGGCGGCATGCGCTTCCACATTTTCCGTCTCCGCAGCAAAACCAATCACCAATTGGGGGCGTTTCGCATGCTGGCATAGCTCGGCAAGGATATCAGGATTAACAATAAGCGCGATGTGAGGGGCCTGCCCTTCTTTGTTTTTTTTGATCTTTTGATCAGCAATTTTTTCAGGGCGCCAATCGGCCACCGCGGCGGTCATAATTGCAATATCGGCTGGTAAATGCGCGTGGACGGCGGCCTGCATGTCGCGGGCTGTTTCAACCGATATGCGCTCTACGTTTTTGGGCACAGCGAGCTGGGTGGGGCCGCTGACCAAGGTGACCCGCGCGCCGGCCTGCGCAAGCGCCGCCGCAATGGCATAGCCTTGTTTGCCGGAAGATCGATTGGCGATATACCGAACCGGGTCAAGCGGTTCATGGGTTGGCCCCGCGGTCACCAAAGCATGGCGTCCGAAAAGAGGCCTGGTAACGGGCTCACAGGCTGTCCCCTGCTGAAGCGCCATGAGGTCGCGCACAATGTCATCGGGTTCGCGCATGCGGCCCAAGCCATATTCCCCGCACGCCATGTCCCCTTCATCGGGGCCAATAATATGAATGCCATCTTTTTGTAATTGCGCGAGATTGCGTTGGGTGGCGGGGTGGTGCCACATGCGTACATTCATCGCCGGGGCGATGGCCACGGGTTTATCGGTCGCGAGAAGTGTTGTGCTCGCCAAGTCATTGGCAATGCCTTGCGCCATTTTGGCGATCAGATCGGCGGTGGCGGGCGCCACTAAAATCATATCCGCATCGCGCGATAATTGAATGTGGCCCATATCGGCTTCATCGGTGAGGTCGAACAGATTTTCATACACCTGATCGCCGGACACGCTGGCCAGTGTTAAGGGCGACACAAATTGCGCCCCACCAGCGGTTAGGATGCATCGCACCGCAAAATTCTGACGCCGCAAATGGCGCACGAGTTCGGGGGCTTTAAAAGCGGCAATGCCGCCGCCAATAATGAGCAAGATCCGTGCTGGTTCCATTTCTGCCATGACCCTTATTTCACGGCGCGCGCTAACGCACCGAGTGATCTTATGGGTTTATCATATAGTTTATGGAAATACCAATATATACCAAAAATATAGTGTATAATCGGCTTAAACACCCAACCAAATAAGCGCCGCCAACCCGCCAAGGCCGAACAGGCCGATGACAGCTAGGATGCGCGCCAGTCTGTCAGCTTGAGGGGGCTTTTGCCAATGTTGCGCGGCCGCTTCGAGAGCCAAAAGCGTTTGCGGCAATTGTCGAAGGCTGCGATGGGCGCTCTCAAGGTCGTGGCGTAGTCGACGAAACT
This sequence comes from Alphaproteobacteria bacterium, assembly GCA_965662735.1. GTDB lineage: Bacteria > Pseudomonadota > Alphaproteobacteria > RS24 > RS24 > JAYODZ01. The sequence goes on along the minus strand of CBFIIU010000015.1, from coordinate 24,048 downwards.
GGGCCTGTGGCCCCACTTGGCTGCGCAGCCAGTGAGAGACAATGGGGTGTGCTGCATCCCAAATATTGAGTTGTGGGTCAAAACTTCGGGCAACACCCTCGACGGTGACCATTGTTTTTTGCAACAGCAAAAGTTGCGGTTGGGTTTCCATGGAAAACTGGGCCGTTACGTCAAAAAGCTGGGCGAGCAGGTGCGCCATCGAAATATTTTCGGCGTTCTGATCGCGAATGGGTTCGCCGATCGACCGCAGAGCTTGAGAAAATTCACCAAGGCTGTAATGGGCGGGAACATAACCCGCATCAAAATGCACCTGCGCCACGCGATCATAGTCGCGCTCAATAAAGCCCATCAGAATTTCCGCGAGGAACCGGCGGCTATCGCCGTCCAATCGGCCGTTAATCCCCAAATCAATTCCGATTAAAACCCCGTCCTCGCGTACGAGTAAATTGCCTTGATGGAGATCGGCATGGAAAAATCCATCCCGCAGCGATTGTTGCAAAAAACTTTGAATGAGGTGAGTGGCCAGCTGCGCCATGTCATGGCCGGCTTTCTGCAAATCCTCAATTTGGCTGGCTGGAATGCCCTCCATCCATTCCATGGTCAGCACACGTTTGCTGGTGGCTTCCCAAATGACCCGAGGCACTACAAAGTGGTGATCATTTTTTGTGTTCTCATGCAATTGGGCGAGCGCGGCGGCCTCCAGTCGCAAGTCAGTCTCAAGCGCCATTGAGCGCGCCAGTGTTTCTATGCTGGCTACCGGACGCAGACGCCGGCTCGCTGGAAAAAATTTTTCGAGTAAATGGGCCATTTGTGTCAGCGCGCGGATCTCGCCGGCGATCACCTGTTCGACCTCAGGACGCAATAATTTCACAGCCAAATAATTTTCAGGGTGCCGCGCATCCCTCGCCCGATGGACCTGGGCAATCGAGGCCGCTGCAATGGGCGGGCCTAATTCTGCAATAATGCTGCGGGCCTGCGGAATATCTTGCGCCAACATCGCCTCGGCTTTGACTTGTTCAAAGGGCGGCATCTTGTCTTGCAAATGACGCAAATCCCGCGCCATCGCTGCGCCAATCACATCCGGACGAGTGGCGAGAAACTGGCCTAATTTAATATAGGTCGGCCCCAGCTTGGCGATGCGGTCAGATAAAATTCGCGACCGGTTATCGCCTTCTAAGCGTTTGACGCCAAAGGTAAAGACGCGCCGACCGGCCCGCAAAACCCATGAGCCGTTGCGTAAAAATTGATCGGGTAACAGCGCGTCTTGCGCGAGCAAAAGGCGCGCCATGCGCATCAGGCGCAGTGTGCCCCTGAAGCTCGAGATCACGACGCGATCCGCCAGCCGAGATGCAGGGCGACAATGCCCGCGCTTAACCGTTCGGCGCGCACGCGCGCAAAGCCAGCGGTCTCAATTTCGCTTGTAAAGGCTTCGGCGGTGGGGAACATACGAATGCTTTCGACCAAATATTGATAGGGCGCGGCGCTGCCGGTGATCATGCGACCGATCGGCGGGATGAGCGAGAATGAGTATTTATCATACAGCCCCGCTATCATCTCGTTTGGGATGTGCGAAAATTCGAGACACGCAAAAATCCCACCAGGACGCAACACCCGATAGGCTTCGCGCAGCGCTTGCGCGCGGTCGGTCACATTGCGAATACCAAAGGCAATGGTGAAAATATCCACGGATTGATCGGCACAGGGAATATGCTCTGCACTTGCCTCAACCACGTCGATCGAATGGCCCAGCGCCGTCGCGCGTTGCTGGCCCACACACAGCATTTCGTGATTAATATCCATAAGCTGGACGTTTAATTGGCCCGCCCGTCCGGCGCGCGTGTTCAGGGCGCGAAAACTGATATCGCCCGTACCCCCCGCCATATCGATCATCGTTAATGGGCGCGATATATGATGCAGCGGCAAGCGTCGGATCATGTGTTGCTTCCACACACGATGCAGCCCCCCGGACATCACGTCATTCATAATGTCATAGCGCGAGGCGACGCGATCAAAAACATCGCGCACGCGCGCGGCCTTTTGCGAGGCGGGGATTTGGCTGAAACCAAAGGAGGTTGTTGGATCTTCTTGCGTCATGGCGCGACGATAACCGAAATTATTCATAAAAACTAGAACTTCACAGCGTTATGATTTTACCTCGGCTCGCACCCACGGCATAATAGCGCGCATGATCATTCGGTGCGAACATGCCAGAGCTTCCTGAGGTTGAGACCGTGCGTCGCGGGCTGGCGCCGCATATGACAGGGCGTATTATTCGTGACCTAACCCTCAACCGGCCAGATTTACGCTTTCCCTTTCCTCAGCATTTTAAGGACCGCCTCTCCGGTGCGCGCATTCAGCAGGTGTCGAGACGGGCGAAATATTTACTCATCCATGTTGAGGAAGCTGGCGGCGACGAGGCGATATGGCTGTCGCATTTGGGAATGACCGGCCGGTTCGAGATCCGACCAGGCGGTGATGGCCCGGCACCGGCTTTGGACGCTCATTTCTATGCTCAAGCCCAAAGTGAGGCCGTTGCCAAGCATGTTCATGTTCAGATGCAATTGGATGACGGCACATATATTCATTATGCCGATCCGCGCCGCTTTGGGTATATGGATCTGTTCCCGGCCGACACACCCTATCCGGCTTTTGCGCGCATGGGGCCTGAACCAGATGCGCATCTTACTTTTGAAGATTTTTATCCCCGCCTCAGCCAACGCGGGCTCCCCATTAAATCGGCTCTTTTAAACCAAGAGGTGATTGCCGGATTGGGAAATATTTACGTGTGCGAAGCCTTGTTTCGAGCTGGCATTTCGCCACGACGTAAAGCCAATCGGTTGGGCCCCGTGCGCGTCGCGCGGCTGATACCCGCCATCCAAGATGTCATTGCCGAGGCCATCGCGGCCGGGGGCTCGACCTTGAGAGATTTCCGTCACAGCGATGGCGCGCTCGGCTATTTTCAGCATCGCTTCGCCGTTTACGACCGTGCCGGCGCCCCTTGTTTGCAATCGGATTGTACGGGTATAGTGCAAAGAATAGTGCAGTCGGGCCGATCCACATTTTTTTGCCCTCACTGCCAGCGCTAGACGCGTCGCTGCCCAGCCCGGAGCAGGCTAAAACGGCGTTGCCGAGGATAAACCAAATGCTTAAGCCCTTATCGTTAGATTTTATGTCGCAGCTGATCAGATGCCTCTTTTGCGTGGCGATCTTAAATGTGAGTGCGGCCGCGCTGGGCGACAGCTTGCAAAATGCGCCCGATATTCCTTTGCCTGAGGGCGTTGTTGAGCTGGTCGATGATGGATCTTTTTTTGATACGACCGAAGGCCGAATTGTTACCGCGGTTGCCCAGCGTCCGACCACGCTCGATGTCGCCGACATTCAGAAATTCTATACGACGAGCTTGCCCAATTTAGGGTGGAACCGCGCCGCGGATGGCTTGCGGTTTGAGCGTGCCGCCGAGCAATTGGATATTCATTTTGCAGATGATCGCATTATCTTCACCTTGACACCTTTAGCTATTTCACGCGAGTAACACAGTGTGGCGCCCGGTTAACGGGTGACAAAAGGAGCCCTGAATGAAATACGAAAATATTCTTGTCGAAACGCGTGGCCATGTTGGCCTGATCACCTTGCATCGGCCTCAAGCCCTCAATGCTTTATGCGGCGCGCTGATGGATGAGCTGACCCATGCGGTCGCTCGGTTTGAGGAAGACCCGGCGATCGGATGTATGGTTTTGACCGGATCAGACAAAGCCTTCGCGGCGGGTGCTGACATTAAGGAAATGCAGTCGAAAAACTATATTGATGTGATGACCGAGGATTTTATCACCGCCAATTGGGAAGCCGTGTCGCGAACACGCAAACCTGTAATCGCCGCCGTTGCTGGCTATGCGCTTGGGGGTGGGTGCGAGCTTGCGATGATGTGCGACTTTATTTTGGCGGCTGATACGGCAAAATTTGGTCAGCCCGAAATTAATTTGGGCGTCATCCCTGGATCGGGTGGCACTCAACGCCTGACGCGCTTTGTCGGTAAGTCGAAAGCCATGGAAATGTGCTTGACGGGGCGCATGATGTCGGCCGATGAGGCCGAACGCTGCGGCTTGGTCAGTCGGGTTATTGAGGCCGATAAATTATTGGATGAGGCGATTGCGACGGCTACAAAAATTGCAGAGAAATCATTGCCTTCGGTTATGATCGCCAAAGAATGCGTTAATCGAAGCTATGAAACAACCCTCTCCGAGGGCGTGCGCTTCGAGCGACGCGTCTTTCATTCGCTATTCGCCTTTGAGGATCAAAAAGAGGGAATGGCGGCGTTCATTGAAAAGCGGGCTCCCAAATTTTCTGATCGGTAGAAATATCGGTTGACGCCTTAGGCTGTGGCGCCTATAACCGCCCGAGTTTCCTTGGGTTTCTTCAGGAAATCTCATCTTTATGGCATCGCAGATGGTCGGTAAAGATGAGGTGTCCAACCCAGCAACCCGAGGACTGTGTATTAAATGAACATTGGGTGCTCGGTCGTGTGTGAATGCGCGGGCACATCACAGATAGTTGAATTGATAGGTTAAATTGATGGCAAATACGAAGTCTGCCAAGAAAATGGTCCGCAAAATTGAGCGTCGTACGGCACGTAATCGCAGCCGTATCAGCCGCGTCCGCACCTTCTTGCGGCGTGTTGAAGAGGCGTTAACGGGTGGCGATAAGGATGCGGCCGTGACGGCTCTGCGCAATGTTCAACCTGAGCTAATGCGTGCGGCGCAAAAAGGCGCAATTAATCGCAAGACCGCATCGCGTAAAGTGTCGCGCTTGGCGAAACGGGTGAACAGCCTCGGATAATTTTTTGATCCATTTGTAGATTAAACGAACCCGCGTCACCCGATGCGGGTTTTTTTTGGGTCAGTGTTGATGACTTTTGCGATACTGGTCGGACACTGGTCGGAAGACAGACTTAACCCCGATGAGACGATAATCGAGAACAGATCACAAAATAAAAATAGCGAAATAAAAATTCGAAATTTTTTTTGAGGACGGCAATGAAACAAGTGTCGGGAATCGAATAGATTTTAAATTTTTTTTCGGCGGCACGATTAAAAAATGCCATGTTCTCGTTTCTTTCCCGTTGCATATTTTTGGTCGTTGAACCTATAGTCAGGCCATAAGCCGATCGTTCAAAGCCGCCGTGCTGTCTGAATAATATCTACATTATTCAGAGGGTTACCTGTCTGTCTCATGGGTGGGCGCGGAGAATGCGTAAGGGCACGTCATATCATTCCGATATGGTTTTAAATGATAAATAAGAGGGCATGTGCCGTGGCGCAGATCGACATTCTAGACGTGACACATGACGGATTTGCCGGGCACGTTTCACCTGAAACAGCTTATGAAACGCTTCAGCATGTGGACGCGGCCAAGATCATCGATGTCCGTACGCGACCCGAATGGGCTTTTGTTGGGCTGCCTGTCGTGGCTGAAAATCAATTAGCGTGCGTCGAGTGGTTAGTGTTTCCTGAAATGAAACCCAATACAGGTTTTGTGGATCTTGTTTCGCAACAATATCCCGAGACAGAAACCGTTTTGTTCATGCTGTGCCGTTCTGGTGCGCGCTCAATGGCGGCTGCGCAGGCGATGACCGCCGCCGGCTACAGCGCTGTTTATAATATTGCTGGTGGTTTTGAAGGCGATCTCGATGTGCATGGCCATCGGGGAACCGTTAATGGCTGGAAACAAGCCGGCTTGCCTTGGGGCCAACAATGATTTTTGCGAGGGGGAAGGAATGAAGCAGGACGATTTACCCATTGAAGAGGACATGGCTGCTGCCCGCCCTTCGCCTGAAGGACAAAGCGAGCTCGACATGCAATGGCATCGTGTGCGTTCGCGTTTGCGCGCAGAATTGGGCGAAGCGACCTTCAATAGCTGGTTTAAACTGCTTTCCGTACAAGGCCGCACCCGTGGCCGCGTCACCCTGCAAGTGCCAACACGCTTCGTGCGCAGTTGGATTGAGGCCCATTATTTAAGCCGTATTCTCGATTATTGGCGGGTTGAAGATGACACGGTCAAGCGGATCGACATCGATCTGCAAGCCGAGTGGACACCCCCGACACCGCAAACTCGGGTGCAAAAAGCGCCTCCGAGCCGCTTAACCCCCATCCCTGAGCGGCGCGTACAACCGGCGGCGCCTGTGCCCGCCCCGCGCCGGCAGGAAATGGGCGCGCCTCTCGATCCGCGCTTTACCTTTGATAATTTTATTGTCGGGAAATCTAATGAGCTGGCTCATGCCGCCGCGCGGCGGTTAAGCGAAGATGGTGCGGTGACCTTTAATCCATTGTTTCTATATGGGGGTGTTGGTTTAGGTAAGACGCATCTGATGCACGCCATTGCGTGGGATATTCGGACGCATCATCCCGAGCGCAACATTTTGTATCTCTCAGCAGAAAAATTCATGTATCAATTTGTTCGCGCGTTGCGGTTTAAAGATACAATGGCCTTTAAGCAGCAATTCCGCGAAGTAGATGTGCTGATGATCGATGATATTCAATTCATCGCCGGCAAGGATTCGACGCAAGAAGAATTTTTTCACACCTTTAATGCCCTGATCGATCATAATCGTCAGGTGATTATCTCGGCCGATCGTTCTCCTTCCGACCTTGAGGGCATTGAGGAGCGTATTCGCTCGCGCTTAGGCTGGGGATTGGTCGCCGATATTCATCCAACGGATTATGAGTTGCGTCTGGGTATTTTGCAAAGCAAGGCTGACACTTTGCTGGCGCGCGGCGATCAAATCCATATCCCTCAAGGGGTTTTAGAATTTCTGGCCCAGCGCATCGTCTCTAATGTACGTGAACTTGAGGGGGCGCTTAATCGGGTCGTGGCCTATGCGTCCTTTGTCGGCAAGCCGATCACATTAGAGGTGGCGCAAGACGTGCTGCGCGATCTACTGCGCGCGTCGGAGCGGCGGGTTACTATCGATGAAATTCAACGTCGGGTTGCCGAGTATTTTAACGTTCGCATTGGTGACATGCTATCAGCGCGTCGCGCCCGCACGGTTGCGCGGCCCCGCCAGATTGCCATGTATCTCTCCAAGCAGTTGACGTCGCGATCCCTGCCAGAAATCGGTCGGAAATTTGGCGGGCGGGATCACACCACCGTGATCCATGCGGTCAAGAAAATCGAGCAATTACGGGGTGAAGACCCGGCGCTGGATGAAGATGTCGATTTGTTGCGTCGGATGCTGGAAAACTAGCAAAAAACTGCGCAAAAAAGGCCAAAATGGTTCACCTCTCCCGAGCGATTCTGCTATAGTTTAGCGAGAATTTAGGCTGTGATTCGCGGTCGTCTCATTCGTTGAGGCCGCGACTTTCAGCGGTTGGCCCATGTGGGAGCGCCCGTGCTCGGCGAGGAGATGGATTATGCGAACAATCATCGAAAAAAATGCGCTGTTGAAAGCCTTAAATCACGTTCAAAGCGTGGTTGAGCGCCGCAATACGATCCCCATTTTATCAAATGTGCTTTTGCAGGCGCAGGGCGGAACCTTAGCCCTCACGGCAACCGATCTTGAGATCGAGATGCGCGAGAAAATTGAAGCTGAAGTTGCCCAAGAAGGGGCTGTCACCGCATCCGCCCATACGCTCTATGACATTGTAAGAAAGCTGCCCGATGGCACGCAAGTTGAGCTGGCGCTCGATGCGGAGCATGGTCGTTTAAATCTAACCTCGGGCCCGGCCCATTTTGCGCTGCAAACCCTGCCGCAAGAAGATTTTCCGGCCATGTCGCAAGATGAAATGCCGGTTGCCTTTGCTTTGCCCGCGGAA
>CBFIIU010000015.1:5456-16144 GCA_965662735.1 Alphaproteobacteria bacterium | reverse complement strand
GCGGGCATGCCGGCGATCATCGTGCCGCGCAAAACGGTTAACGAAACCCAGAAATTATTGGAAGAGGCTTCGTCGGAAGTCAGTGTTCAGATTTCAGAGACCCGCATTAATTTTGCCTTCGAGTCCATTGTGCTGACCTCGAAACTCATTGATGGCAAATTTCCAGATTACAGCCGCGTCATTCCCGAAAATAACGATAAAATGCTCAGTGCGGATGTGCGCTCCTTCTCGCAAAGTGTCGATCGTGTTTCGGCCATCTCCAGCGAGAAATCACGCGCTGTGAAACTGATGTTGGAGCCCAACCGCCTCACCTTCAGCGTATCTAATCCAGATAGTGGCAGCGCCACGGATGAGCTGCCTGTGTCGTATGAGGGGCAACCGCTTGAGATCGGGTTTAATGCCCGTTACCTGCTCGATATTATGGGCCAAATTGATGGCGAAACCGCCGCGTTTGAGCTTGCCGATGCGGGCTCGCCAACCATTGTTCGCGATCAGTCAGACCCGGATGTCCTGTATGTGCTAATGCCAATGCGGGTGTGAGGTGGCAAACACGCAGCCTTTTGTTCGAGGGTCGGGCCTGTCTTCTGCAACGACATGGACAGATGAGGGGGATATGCCCGTGACGCCGCATGCCGGTGCACGCGCTGATGAAGGGGCGGCGCCTCAGCTCAGTGATACCGCCAGCGGCTCTATTTCGCCCTCTTCAAGCGCGCCGAGCGTGAACCGCTTGGGCTTGGCGCATTTTCGGAATTACGTCTCATTGAATTGTCGCTTTGGGCCGCATCTCAATATTTTAGTGGGCGATAATGGTTCGGGCAAAACGAATATTTTAGAAGCGATTTCTCTTTTGGGTCCGGGGCGGGGGCTGCGTCAGGCTAATTTTGCAGATCTCGCGACCCGCGATGAAGCGACCCAATGGTCGATTGCCGCCGATATGCGGGTGGCCGCCGGCGATGTGCGGGTTCGCATCGATCATGCGGGGGATGGTCGGCAGGTGCAATTGGATGGCGCGGAGATACGGGGCATGGATCATTTGTCGGATCTGTTGCCGCAGCTCTGGCTAACGCCGGCGATGGATCGTCTTTTTGTGGATGCGGCCTCGGGGCGACGCCGTTTCCTCGATCGCTTCACTGCAACATTACTCCCGGGCATTTCGCGCGCCGGCCAGGCTTTTGAGAAAGCGATGCGCGAGCGCAATCGTCTATTGTCGGAACCAGGGTGGCACCATCACAGTGTATGGCTGGATGGGCTCGAGGATACCATGGCGCTTAATGGTGCTATGATTGCGGCCGCACGCCTGCAGGCGATTGATGCTTTAGCGGCCGGGTTAGAGCGCTTACCCGGCGATACATTTCCGCGGGCGCGGATTGGGATTGAAGGAAGTTTAGAATCTGCGCTGCGCGTGCAGGCGGCCTCAGATGTAGAAGATCAATATCGATCGCAACTATCGGATATGCGGGCGCGGGATGCCGGCGCCGGCCGGGCGCTCGATGGACCGCATCGCTCTGATTTTCTGGTCTATCATATGGCCAAAAATATGCCGGCGGCCGATTGTTCGACAGGCGAGCAAAAGGCTCTCTTGGTTGGGCTGATATTGGCGCAAGCCGATACGGTGATTGCGCGAACAGGAGACATTCCAATTTTGCTCCTCGATGAAGTTGCTGCCCATCTTGATGAGACGCGGCGGGCGGCGCTTGCGGATATTTTGGTCGCCTTGGGTGGACAGGTTTGGATTACGGGAACCGATCGCCGTAATTTTACCGCCTTTGAGCGGTCGACAGATTATTACTCGGTTGCCCATGGGGCTATTGCCGAGGCGTCGTGATAAGATGCACAGAAGGTATAATGGGGTAGAAAATGAGTGATCCATCAGAAAATACACATGATTACGATGCTGGTTCCATTAAGGTTTTGAAAGGCCTTGAGGCCGTTCGCAAACGGCCGGGCATGTATATTGGCGACACAGATGATGGCACTGGTCTGCACCATATGGTCTATGAGGTGGTTGATAATGCGATTGATGAAGCTCTGGCCGGCCATTGCGACACTGTCACTGTAACGCTGAATGGTGATGGATCGGTCACGGTGACCGATAATGGTCGCGGCATTCCCACAGATATGCATGTCGAAGAAAACATGTCCGCTGCCAAAGTGATTATGACCCAACTTCATGCGGGCGGAAAATTTGACCAAAATAGCTATAAGGTCTCGGGCGGTTTGCATGGCGTCGGGATTTCTGTGGTCAATGCGCTGTCCGATTGGCTCGAATTGGTGATCTATCGAGGCGGTCAGGTTCATCAGTTGCGCTTCGAACATGGCGATGCCGCAGGCGATCTTGAGGTGATTGGCGCCACCGAAGAAACCGGGACGCAAGTCACCTTCCACCCCTCCGACCAGACATTCACGATGACGGAGTTTAGCTTTGAAACCTTAGAGCACCGCTTGCGCGAGCTCGCTTTCTTGAATAGTGGCGTCACTATTCGTCTCACCGATGCCCGCAAAGCCGAGCCCGTGACCGTCGATTTTAGCTATGATGGCGGATTAGAAGCGTTCGCCACCTATCTTGATCGCAATAAAAACGCGCTGCTGGAGAGCCCGATCAGCATTCGCGCCGAGAATGAAGGCATTGGTGTTGAGGTGGCGCTGTGGTGGAATGATAGCTATCACGAGACGGTGCTGTGCTTCACCAATAATATTCCGCAACGCGATGGCGGCACCCATCTCGCAGGCTTTCGCGGCGCCTTGACCCGCGCAGTCAATAATTATGCGCAAGCCAGCGGCATTGCGAAAAAAGAAAAAGTAGCTCTGAGTGGCGATGATTGCCGAGAAGGACTAACCGCGGTTCTATCGGTGAAGGTTCCAGATCCCAAATTTTCAAGTCAAACCAAAGATAAGCTCGTCTCCTCTGAGGTGCGCCCCGTGGTCGAGGGCATTATGAATGAGGTTTTAAGCACCTGGTTTGAAGAACATCCCAGCGAGGCGCGGGCAATTGTTGCGAAAGTGGTCGAGGCGGCTGCCGCGCGCGAGGCGGCCCGCAAAGCCCGCGAATTAACCCGCCGCAAAGGGGCGCTCGATGTCTCAAGCTTGCCTGGCAAGCTGGCGGATTGCCAAGAGCGCGACCCGGCCCTGTCTGAACTCTTTATTGTCGAGGGTGACTCTGCGGGTGGCTCGGCCAAGCAGGCCCGCAATCGATCGAACCAGGCGGTCTTGCCCCTGCGCGGAAAAATCTTGAATGTCGAACGAGCGCGCTTTGATAAAATGTTGTCATCCAATGAAATTGGAACCCTGATCACGGCGCTCGGAACGGGCATTGGTCGTGAAGATTTTAATGCTGATAAATTGCGCTATCACAAAATTATTATCATGACTGATGCCGATGTTGATGGCGCGCATATTCGAACGCTGTTGCTTACATTCTTCTATCGGCAAATGCGCGAAATCATTGAGCGGGGTCATTTGTTTATTGCGCAGCCGCCGCTCTATAAAGTCAAACGCAATAGCTCAGAGACCTATCTGAAGGATCAAGCCGCGCTCGATAATTATTTGATCGCCGCCGGGCTCGAAGATGCCGTCTTAACCCTTAACTCGGGCGAACAGCGCAGTGGTGCCGATTTAACTCTGATCATCGATCAAGCACGACAAGTTCAAAACATGTTATCGGCCTTACCGCCCCGTTATCCAAAACAGGCAATTGAGCAAACCGCAATTGCTGGCGCGCTGACGCCCGATATTTTATCAAATCAGGATCACGCGGCTGAGGCCTCTGCCTATATTGCGCGACGCCTCGATGCGTTGGAAGATGAAGTTGAGCGCGGTTGGTCGGGGCGCCCCTCGGGGGATGGCGGTCTGGTGTTTGAGCGCGAGCTGCGTGGCGTGTTAGAAACAGTGCAAATTGACGGGCCCTTAATCGCCTCCGCCGATGCCCGCCGCCTCGATGCGATGGCCGCCGATTTGCAAACCATCTATGCCTTGCCGGCGGAATTGCGAATTAAAGATAAAGTTCATCTGGTGCAAGCGCCCAGCGATTTATTAAACGCTGTGATTGACCATGGCCGACAAGGCGTCAGTTTGCAGCGCTATAAAGGTCTTGGTGAAATGAACCCGGATCAGCTGTGGCAAACGACGCTTGATCGCGATGCGCGGTCACTCTTGCAAGTCAAAATTCGCGACGTTGCGGATTCGAATAATTTATTCGAACAACTCATGGGTGATGTGGTGGAGCCGCGCCGACAATTTATCCAAGATAATGCGCTATCGGTCACGAATTTGGATATTTAAGACGCTGATCGTAAGCGGAGTGTGAACACGTGCCTGCCAAACGACCCCCTCCACCGCGTGGGCCCAGAAAAGCAAAACCCATAGCGGCTAAACGAGGCTGGATCCGATCAACCGCCTACTGGCTGACGGTTCTATTTTTGTGGGCAGGGATTGGTGTGGGCGGTGTGGTTTTTTACTACGCCCTAGACTTACCGGATACGGATCAGCTGTGGCAGGTTGAAAGCCGCCCGGAACTGAAATTTTATGGACGCGAAGGCAAACTTCTGGCGCGTCGGGGTCGATTGGCGGGGCGCCCTATTTTGTTTGAAGATTTGCCCCCCCATTTAGTTAATGCAGTTGTGGCCATTGAGGATCGTCGGTTTTTCGATCATTTTGGGATCGATTTTTGGGGGCTAGGCCGGGCGACACTGGCGAATTTGACAGCCGGCGGGGTGGTTGCGGGCGGCTCGACGCTGACCCAGCAGCTCGCAAAAAATGTTTTCCTCAGTCCCGACCGAACGGTCAAGCGTAAGGTGCAGGAATTATTGCTCGCTTTTTGGCTGGAGGCGACGTTAAGCAAGCAGGAAATTTTTGCGCTTTATATGAATCGGGTTTATTTCGGCGCTGGCGCCTATGGAATCCACGCGGCTGCGCAAATTTATTTTGATCGCCCGGTTCAAGAATTGACACTTGGCGAAAGCGCCATTCTTGCGGGCCTTTTAAAGGCACCCTCACGGCTGGCGCCGAACCGCAACCCACAGGCCGCTCACGAGCGTGCGGCCCTGGTGTTGCAGGCCATGGCTGATATGAAAACGATTTCGCAAGACCGTCTCACCGCTGACCCGCTCTCTGAGGTGCGTGTGGTGACGCGCAGCAGCGATACGGCCCATTATGCCATTGATTGGGCGACGGATCGGCTTCCCGATTTTATCGGGCGCCCGCGTGCCGATCTCGACATCGTAACGACCATCGACCCCGCTTTGCAGCTTGCAGCTGAGCGTGCGGCGCGCGCCATTATCGATCAATATGGTGCTGAGCGCGATGTCAGCCAAGTGGCCATGGTGGTGATGACGCCGCAAGGGGCGATCCGCGCAATGGTGGGGGGCTATTCCTACGCCGACAGTCAGTTCAACCGCGCCGTATTGGCATATCGCCAACCCGGATCGGCCTTCAAGCCCATCGTATTTCTAGCGGGGCTCGAAGCGGGCCTCACCCCCTTAACCCTCATGGCCGATGCTCCGATCGATATTGAGGGGTGGAGTCCATCGAATTATGACGACACCTATCGCGGCGATATGACGTTGACCGAGGCCTTTGCCCATTCGATCAATACCATCGCTGCGCAAGTCAGCGAAAAAGCCGGACGCCAGAATGTGATCGATGTTGCCCATCGCTTGGGCGTGGTTTCAGAACTTGCACCCTTGCCGTCAATTGCTCTGGGCGCTCAAGAAGTCAACTTGCTCGAATTAACCACCGCCTATGCGACCATAGCGAATGGAGGCTATCGCACCTTTCCGCATGTAATTGACGAGGTTGTTAGCTATGGCGGCGCCGAGCTTTATCAGCGTCAGGCCGGGGCGGCTCTTCCCGTGGCGGACCCCAAGAATATTGCGGCTCTTCAAGATATGTTAGTGACAGCGGTAGAGCGTGGCACGGGGCGCGCCGCTGCAATTCCAGGTCTGCGCGTGGGGGGCAAGACCGGCACAACACAAAATTGGCGCGATGCCTGGTTTATTGGCATGACCGGTGATTTGGTTGCCGGTGTATGGGTGGGCAATGATGATGGCCATGTGATGAACAAGGTGACGGGAGGCTTTATGCCGGCGCGCATTTGGCATGATTTCATGACTGAAAGCTCGGTCATTCAGCCGACGGCCCCGCTCTCCGGCGGCGCGTTAAAACCAAAATCGCGGGGCTTATTTGACTGGTTTTTCGGGGACTAATTCACGCAACTTCTGGGCCATTGTTTGTTCTGTGTCGTGATGCGTGAAATGTTGAATAAGCCCGCCTTGAGGATCCATGAGATAGATAATCGATGAGTGGTCTATCACATATCCGCCCGCGGATGCTTCATCCTCTACTTTTTGGAAATAGACTTTGAACTGCCGCGCTGCTGCGGCGACCGCTTCTTTGGAACCTGTCAGCGCAACAAATCGGGGGTCAAAACTTTGCATATATCGCGCGAGTTCTTCGACCGTGTCGCGCTCAGGATCGAGAGAGATAAATATGGGTTGAATTTTCTCAGCCACAGAGGGTGGTAGCTTGGCCAAGGCAGCGCTCATCATATCGAGCGTAAAAGGACAAACATCGGGGCAAAAAGCAAAGCCAAAATAGATGAACATATATTTGCCTTGATAATCGCGCTCACTGACAGCGGCTCCGGTTTGATCGACGAGATTAAAGGCCGCCGTGATCTGGGGGCGCGATGCGCTGGGCTGTGGCCATAGGCGCTGGACTAAAAGCGCTAAAACAATGGCGATGCCGATAAAGCTCAGTATGAATATGATGCGCCGATGAAGGGCCATGTTATCTCCTATTGTGTGCGCGGGTGTCTATGCTATGCATAGGCCTAGACGCTGACCGCTTTGCGCAGCAGGACGCCATCCGCTCGCGCTAGTGTAGTTGATTGGAGGGAAGAATGAAAATGGGACGCCTTGCCGCTGCTCTGACGCCGTTTAAATCCGCTCAATCTTATATCCGTGCTTATATCCGTGCCTATAGCCGCGCCTATCCCTCAGTCTTAACTCCAGCTTTAGCTCCAGCCTGGGTTCCAGCCTTTGCCCTTTCCCTGTTTTTGGGGTTTGTGCTGACGGGCTTAGCGCCGGCGCAGACGAAACCAGCCGTTCCCGATAATGACTTAATCGAAGCCGCCCGCAAGGGAGATGTCTATGGCATTTTAAAGGCGCTCGATAGCGGCATTAACGTCAATGATCGCGGCCGCGATCGCCGACCGGCGATTGTGGTGGCGGCAGAATGGGGCCATGTCGACGCTGTCGAGTTTCTCGTCAGTCGGGGGGCCTCGATTGATTTGCGCGATAAAGAAGATCAAACAGCGCTCGGCGCCGCCGTATTATGGAGCCGCAATGACGTCGCTAATTATCTCCTGAGTGCGGGTGCCGACCCTAATCGTTCAGCGATGGATAATGAAGTGCCGCTCATTACGGCAGCTCGACTGGGCGACTATGCTATGGCGGAGATGCTTATTCGCAATGGTGCCGATCTGGGGGAGACCGACCGGACGGGCCGCACGGCGCTGGATTGGGCCCGGCAATCACGTCACCAAAAGATTGTCAATTTGCTGTCTGCTGCGCGACCGTAAGACGATGCGTTGGACACAAATATTTTCAACGCCTCTGTTGGGAGATCGTCATGGCGTGCGCCTGCGTGTGCATATTGCGCAAAGGTGGTTGGCGATTATTGGTCAGTTTATTGCTATTTCTGCGATCAGCTTGATCTGGAAAATTCCTTTGCCCATTGGTCTTTTGGCCGTGGCGCTGGCGGCTTCGATCGGCGTCAATTTATGGCTCAGTCTTCAATATCCGCGCGGCCATATTCTAACCGATCAGGAGGCTCTTTTATTCTTCGCCTATGATTGTTTGCAATTGGGTTTTTTACTTTATCTCACGGGTGGTCTTGGCAACCCTTTTGCTCTTTTGATGCTGGCCCCGATCGCATTGGCGGCAACTGTTTTGCAGGCCCGAACGGTTTTGCTTCTGGGCCTCCTGGCAACCTTAATTATAACAATGCTTCGGCTGACCTATCGTCCGCTCGACTTGTCTGATTTTATTGTACCTGAAATTTATCTCGATGGGATTTGGGCAGGGCTGATTTTAAGTTTGTTCTTTATCCCTGGGTTTATCTGGCGGGTGTCGCATGAGCGGCGACGTATGTCGCGGGCGCTTGAAGCAGCCGAGCAGGCGCTGGCGCGGGAAACCCGCTTATCTGCTTTGGATGGTTTGGCGGCGGCGGCGGCGCACCAATTGGGAACACCGCTTGGCACAATTTCTCTGATCGCTAATGAACTGCGTCACGCAACCGATCTCGACCCGATTGCGCGGCAAGATATTGAAACCCTGTATGAACAAAGTCAGCGATGCCGGGATATTCTCACGTCGCTCACGCGCGAGCCCAGCCAAAACGACCAATTGATGGAACGCTTGAGCTTGCGCGATGTGCTGACACAAACCCTGAATGAGAGTGATCATCATGGGAAAATTATCTCGCTCGACATTATGGGGGATGCGCCTGAGCCTTTGATCCCGCGTCATGCCGAAATTATTTTTGGATTGGGCAATTTGGTCGAAAACGCGGCCGAGTTTGCGTCTTCGCAGGTTGCGGTGACGGCCGAAATTGGCACCGACCAGATCCATATTTCTATTCGCGATGACGGCCCGGGCTTTTCACCTGATATTTTGGCTCGGCTAGGTGAGCCCTATACCTCGGAACGAATGGGTCGTTCGCAGTCGGGCATGGGGCTGGGGTTTTTTATCGCTAAAACACTGCTCGAGCGCCGCGGGGGGCGCATGCATGTGACCAATATTCTCGCGGGCTCAGAAGATCGTTTGCGCAAGTTTTTGGGCGCGGAAGTGACCATAATATGGCCCCGAGCAACCCTTGAGGGCGATGAGGCATCCGTGATCCGCGATGTCACTGATGAGTAGCTGTCGCGCCAGGCGGAGCGAGCGCAGCAATGGCCGGCGCAAGGGCCAGCTCAAGGGAGACGCGCAAGGGCCAGCTCAAGGGAGACGCGAAATAAAGGGCCAAGAAAGTTGATTTTCCGCTCGCGCGTCATACATTACCAGTATAACGCGTATCACAATGTTTTTGCTGGGTAAGTTTGATGACTGAATCACATGAAAACGCCGATAAATTATTGATCTTGGATGATGATGCCGTTTGGCTCAATCGGATCGGTCGGGCAATGGAACAACGGGGTTTTCAGGTTTTTCTCGCCAGCTCAGTGAAAGAGGCACATTCTTTTGCGGTTGCGGAAGATTTGAATTATGCGGTGTTAGATATGCGCCTCGAAGACGGCAATGGTCTTGATATTGTTCCTGTTTTACGGGCCCGCAGTCCGTCCATTCGGATTGTCATGTTGACCGGCTACGGCAACATCGCAACCGCAGTCGACGCCGTCAAAAAAGGTGCGGTCGATTATCTGGCTAAACCCGCCGATGCAGATGAAATTGAGGCGGCTTTGCGTGTCACTGAGGGGACCAGCCCCCAACCACCTGAAAACCCAATGTCCGCCGATCGTGTGCGATGGGAGCATATTCAACGGGTTTTTGAACTTTGCGATCGCAATGTGTCGGAAACTGCACGCCGGTTGAACATGCACCGGCGGACATTGCAGCGTATTTTAGCTAAACGCGCGCCCCGCTAAGGACATCCATTAGCCGTCTTCACCGTTTATGAGCCCTGTTTTGAGGCTTGGATCATTGATTTCCGTCAGCCGCAACGCCCCGAGGCGCGCAATTTTGCGTAATAAGGCTTGGCGCCGTTGTGGTGCCATTGCGGATATCGGGCTCGGGCGAATGATTTCGGCACGATAGGCGTCCGCAATAATGAGGCCGGTTTCCGCGGGGATTTCCTCTACCGGAAAATCGGGCGCCACCGCGAAATAGAATTCATCACAAAATTCGAGGTAATTCTGCCATTTTTGGTCCGATTTAAAATCAGGCAGACCACTTTTCACTTCAATGATGCAACACCGCCCATCTTTCTCAATCGCAAAAATATCCGCACGTCGATGATTGGGCAGCGGCACCTCGACGAGACATGCATAGCCGGCCCGTGTCAGACTTCGGATGGTGCCTCGACGAATATCAAGCGCAATCGGAGAGAGCGCCGTTCGTCGGAGATTGTTCTCACCAATCTTTTCATCAATTGCGGGCGTGATCGGACGTTTGACCATGAGCGGGTTACTCCTCCTAATTAGAGAAGTGTAATGATCCGCATCAAAGCGGCAAGTGCGGCATTGACGACAGTTCAATGTCACGATTTGTCCTTGCATTTTTTAAGCGTTCAGCGAATATGGGGGCTTCTACTAGCACTGGTTCGGGTGCTGGATCCATTTGCGTCGCTCGGGAGGAAGTAAGCATGGTTGAAGCGTTAGAGAATTTCGTATTCCGCTTTAAAGTATGGATTTTGCTGATTTTTGCAGTTTTCACTTTGTATAGTGGGTATTACGCGACGCAGTTGCGGATGACCGCCGGTTTTGAGAAGCAATTGCCGACCGGCCACGAATATATTCAAACATTCCAAGAATATCGCGATCGTCTGTTCGGCTCAAACCGCATTATTGTGGTGTTGAAAGAGCGTGAAGGAACAATTTGGAATAAAGAGTTCTTCACCCGTTATAAAGAACTCACCGACGCCTTGTTCTTTATGCCCGGTGTGGCCCGCCATACATTGACGTCCTTGTGGACTCC
>CBFIIU010000015.1:0-5356 GCA_965662735.1 Alphaproteobacteria bacterium | reverse complement strand
CGTTATAAAGAACTCACCGACGCCTTGTTCTTTATGCCCGGTGTGGCCCGCCATACATTGACGTCCTTGTGGACTCCGAATTCTCGATATTTTGAGATTACCGAAGATGGCTTTGTGGCGGATGATGTGATCCCCGGCACCATCAC
Source organism: Alphaproteobacteria bacterium (assembly GCA_965662735.1). Taxonomy (GTDB): domain Bacteria; phylum Pseudomonadota; class Alphaproteobacteria; order RS24; family RS24; genus JAYODZ01. Next base: position 5,210 of record CBFIIU010000015.1, on the reverse strand, counting down.
GCTTGATAATATTGATGATGATTGTGTGTCGCGTGTGAAAACCAAGAGCTTGCAAACGAGCTGTGAGCCAGCACTCGACATCATTGAAAACAATGTGGTGCGGGGTGGTTTCGTTGGTCGTTTAGTTGCAAATGACTTTAGCGCCGCCATGGTTCGGGCAGAATTGCTTGATAAGGACGTCCAAACGGGCGCGCCGCTCGATTATTTTGATCTGGCTGATAAGCTCGAAAACGAAATTCGCGCAAAATTTGAGAATGACACTTACGAAGTTCAAATTATTGGCTTCGCAAAAATGATCGGCGATATCGCCGATGGCGCACGAACTGTTGTTCAGTTTTTCATCATCGCCTTCATTCTGACCGTTTTGGCCGTTTATGTTTATGCCCGCTCAGCAGTGCTCACCTTTTTGCCTCTGTTTTGTTCACTCACCTCTCTGGTGTGGCAGTTCGGTATTTTGAATATTTTGGGCTATGGTCTTGACCCTCTGGCCATTCTGGTGCCGTTCCTTGTGTTCGCTATTGGGGTGAGCCATGGGGTGCAGCAGATTAACTTGATCACCGCGAAAATATCCGAAGGTAAATCAAGTGAAGAAGCGGCGCGCGCAAGTTTCCGAGGATTGCTGATCCCGGGTTCAATGGCGCTGGTGACGGACCTGGTTGGTTTCGGCACATTGGTGCTTATTCCAATCGTGATGATTAAAGAATTGGCGATCACCGCATCGATTGGTGTGGCGCTGAAAATTCTGACCAACTTGGTGATGTTGCCGATTTTGGCCAGCTTCTTCCGGATTGAAACAGGCTTTGTCGATCGTATTGCCAAAGCCCGCGAAGGCCGTGTGCGCTTGATGCAGAAACTCGGCAATATTGCCAATCCGCGCGTGGCTGTGGTGGTGCTCATTTTGAGTATTGGTTTGTTCATTACGGCGTTCATCAAAAGCCAAGATCGCCATGTGGGCGCGTTGCATGCAGGTTCGCCTGAGTTGCGCGAAGATGCGCGCTATAATCAGGACAGCCGGGCCATTGCTGATAAATTTGCCTTGGGCTTGAATTTGCTGACTGTGATTGTTGAGACGCCGGCTGAGGCCTGTATCAATTACCCCTATATGAAATATCTGAATGAATTCTCATGGTATTTACGTAATGTTGAGGGCGTCTCTTTGGTGCTGTCCTTGCCGTCTGTGGCCCGGAAATCCTTCTCAGGGTTTAACGAGGGTAATTTGAAGTGGCAGGCTTTGCCTCGGAATAAATATGCTCTTGTTCAATCGGTTGGCCCGATCGGCACCTCAACAGGCTTGCTGAATGAGAGCTGTACCTTGCTGACGCAGTTGATCTTCTTAGACGACAGTAAAGCAACAACCATCAAGCGTGTGACACAAGCGGTTAAAGATTTCCGTGACAACACACCGCCGCCATTTGCGAGCTTAATCATGGAAACCGATCCGCCTTTGAGCTCGGTTCCAGGTGGGCTTGACCTTGGCGAGCGGACAGATGTCATCGATGATGGGTTTAACTCAGCTCTGGCCATTATCTTTGATCCTAAAAAAGATACGCCAGAAGATCTGGTGGCCCAAGTTAAGGCGGCGGGTGTGAATGTCACGAGTGACAAGGTGAACCCCGTAAGCATTCGCTTGGCATCGGGGAATATGGGTGTTCAGGCAGCGGTCAATGAGGAAATTGAAACCTCAGAATTACCGATGATGATTTACGTCTACATCACCATTATTTTCTTGGTGATCCTAACCTATCGCGACTGGCGCGCCACGCTGGCGTGCTGCTTGCCGCTCACTCTGGCAACCTTTATGGGCTATTGGTTCATGGAAGTTCTGGAGATCGGTCTCACCGTGGCCACTCTGCCGGTGATGGTGTTGGCTGTGGGTCTTGGGGTGGATTACGCCTTCTATATCTACAACCGTATCCAATATCACTTGTCGACCGGCATGAATGTGACGGATAGCTTTAAGGAAACACTGACCGAAACCGGCATGGCAGTGGTGTTTACCGCGCTGACCTTGGCCGTGGGTGTGTCGACTTGGGCCTTCTCCGCCCTCAAGTTCCAGGCTGATATGGGCCTGTTGCTGACCTTCATGTTCATGATCAACATGATTATGGCCGTGACGGCATTGCCGGCTCTCGCAGTGGTGCTGGAAATGATCTTCCCACGTAAGACGCCGCCAAAGGCGCCTTCAGGAGCGCTCGCCCATTAGGGTCAGAGCATGAATTAAGAAAGGCCCGCCAATTGGCGGGCCTTTTTTTATGGGCGGGGTTGGGCGCTTCGCCCTTATTCTTGCTAAGTCAATTAAGGAAGCGCGTGCCCAAGATGTTCGCTGAGTTGTGAAATGGCGACATCCGGGTCTCCCACCTTAATCGTGGTCATGCCCATCGCTCGCGCCGGCTTCAAATTGATCCCGAGGTCATCTAAGAAAATTGCTTCCGAAGGGGCTATGCCTAAACCCTCACAGGCCATCTGATAAATTGCCGGGTCGGGTTTTCGTACACCCACTTTAGAGCTTTCAATAACGAGATCAAACAGAGCCATGGCAGCAGCGACAGCTTGCGCCTTATCAGCCGTACGTGCCATGCCAGCGCCTTCGCCCGCCTGCACATTGTTGGTAATACAGCCAATGCGATAATCTCGGCGCTTCAGCCCCTCTAGGACAGCGACCATTTGGGGACGGATATGACCCGCAAGACACGCCAGCACATCGTCACCGGGTATGGCATGGCCCAACGCATCAGCCTCGGCGCTGAATAAGACATTAAACTCGGCGGCAGTGATTTCGTTGCGCTCAAATTGAGCCCATGCATTCCGATCGGGATTGGTCGCGTTAATTTGCCGAATAATATTGTGTGGCAAGCCTTGCGATTGCTCATAAGTGTTAAACGCATCAAAGGGGCTTGATGTGATGACGCCCCCAAAATCCCATATGACTGCTTTAAACATGCTGTAAACCCTGTTGTGACCCATATCTGCCTCTCGCCCAACCGAGCACCGACGCGATCGATGCATCGGGGGAGCGAGAGGTTCTGTTTCGATTAATTTCCGGATGTGACCAGTTCATCCTTCAAATATTTGCCGCCGACATAATAATGATAAGCCGCCCAAAGATTAATCAGCGAGCAAATCAGCAAGGCATAGCGCAGAGAACTCTCGCCATAGCTGTTGGACAATAGATCAGATAAAATACCGACGACTTGCGGCCCTAAGCCGAGGCCAATAATATTAATGATGAAGAGTAAAATGCCCGAGGCCACCGCCCGCATCCGCAATTGAACAAGGCCTTGAGTTTGCGAAAAGCTGGTCGCTTGGTAGAAATTTCCAAGCAGTATGGGAATAATCATACCCAGAAGGGCAATATGCGGCGTCTCCGAAAGATAGATGAGAAGATTAAAGGGTGTGAGAACAATCAAGGCGATGGCGGTCGTCCACAAATACCATTTGGGATCTTTGGCGCCGAAGCGATCGGCCAAATAGCCACCTAGAAAAATACCAATACCGCCCGGAATGCCGAGAATGAGGCCGAACCAGGTGCCAACCTCGCCCGTACCCATCCCATAGGTGCGGATGAGAAACGAGGGTGCCCAGGTGATAAAGCCATAGCCGACAAAAGCAGTGAGTGCGGCCGCAAAAGACATATGCCGGAAAGACCGCTTGGCCCATAAATAGGTTAGGGTTTCTTGAATGGTTGGTTGCTCGTCTGATGCTGTTCGCCCTTCTGCTTCGCCCCGGATGGGGTCACGTACGGTGAAACGCATGACAAAGGCTAATAAAAGGCCCGGGACCCCGACAATGAAAAAAGCAACGCGCCAGCCAAATAATTCGTTGATCCATCCGCCGACAAAAAGGCCAAACATCAGCCCGACAGGAATGCCCAAGGAATAAAAGCCGAGGGCGGTTGCCCGCTGTTGGGCAGGATAAAGATCGGCGATCATGGAATGGGCGGGGGGGCTGCAACCGGCTTCACCGACCCCAACCCCAATACGTGCAAAAAGCAAATGCCAGAAATTTTGGGCAATGCCACATAATGCGGTCATAAAGCTCCACAGGCCAACCGCTACCGAAATCAAATTTCTCCGACTATATCGATCGGCTAACCGGGCAATTGGGATCCCTAAAGTCGCGTAAAATAAGGCAAAGGCGAAGCCGGTTAGCATGCCCATTGCCGTATCGCTGAGCCCCAACTCAGTTTTGACAGGTTCAATGAGGATCGACAAAATCTGCCGGTCAATAAAATTGAACGTGTAAATGACAAATAAAACAAAAAGTGCATAGTGCCGCGCTGCAAATGTAGCCGGCTTGGCTGAAACCTGATCCATTAAAAATCCCCTAATTTTCTATCACCAGCCTAGCAAGATTTTTGTCGAGGAAAACAAAAAAAATAGACTAGCGACATGGATCGGATACTGTCAGGCTGAGCTACAAAGAACATCAATCCCAATTAATGTCGACCGAAGCCGTCGGTTTCGAAAAGGAGTTTTTATGTCACGCAGTGATCGAGAGTTTGATCTTATTATCTTTGGTGCCAGCGGTTTTACCGGACGGCTGGTGGCGGAATATCTCGCCCAGCATCGCGAGCCGACGGGAGAGCTGAAATGGGCGATGGCGGGGCGATCGCTCGCGAAACTCGCTGAGGTTCGCGCGGAAATGGGCATTGCCGAGAGCGTGCCACTGATTGAGGCCGATACAGCGGACCAGGCAAGTGTAGAGGCGATGGTGGCGCGCACATCGTGCGTCGTCACAACCGTGGGCCCCTATCAGCTTTATGGTTCAGGCTTGGTGGCCGCCTGTGCGGCTGCCGGAACCCATTATGTCGATCTCTGCGGCGAGCCAGGGTGGATGCATGATATGATACAGGCGCATTCCGCGCAGGCCGCTCAATCGGGCGCGCGCATCGTATTTTCCTGCGGGTTTGATAGTATTCCCTTCGATCTGGGCGTCTATGGTTTACAGCAACGCGTGACAGCGGCTTCCGGCGCGGCAGCGTCGCGCATTCGCTGTCGGGTTATGGCCATGAATGGTGAGTTTTCGGGCGGAACGGCGGCGTCATTGGGGGCCACCATGGCAGCCATTGCGACACGACCAGACCTCATTAATATTCTCACCAACCCGTTTAGTCTCACCGAGCCAGGCACCGGCCCGGCGCAGCCCGCGGGAGATCAGCCTGAGTATATCGCTGACGAAGATTTGTGGCTGGCACCTTTTATCATGGCGCC
>CBFIIU010000014.1:34234-55494 GCA_965662735.1 Alphaproteobacteria bacterium | reverse complement strand
CAAACCCCAACACGCCCAGAAAGCCAAAGTGGGGCGCTGGACCCCTCGCGCGCGGATGCTTCCCAAGCTGATCTCTCGGGCGGGCTTTCTGATCCTATTTTGGCCGCCTATCTTGAGAGCCGTCAGCCCCTAGCGCCGATATGGGTGGCGTTGCAAGCGCGATTGACGTCCGACCAGTTAACCCCACTGGTCGGCCAGCGCGATGCGGCTGTGCCGACACGCGACGCGTTGATGATTGCTGTGTATCGCTGGTCGCACACCGCGCCCGTCGCGTCTCTCGACCCATCTCTCGACCCATCCGGAGAAACATCGAGCGAATTATCGAGCGAATTATCGAGCGGATCATCTCAAGATCAAATCGGGCCCACTGAAACGGGACCTCAGGAAACCAGCCACACGTCGATTGTCACGCAGGTGTTCCGCGCGCTTGTGGATGTGCGCCCGCTTGCTGGCCCACATCAAGCTTTCGCCGCGGCGGTGGCTGAGGGCGATCTTGCTGGCGCGTTGAACCTGTGGCCGCAGCTTTCAGACGCGCACCGCGCCGGCCTGGCGGGCTGGGCGGAACAGGCTCAAGCGCGTCTGGCGCGTTATGCGGCGCAACACTATATTCTTGGTGATGATGAGGTTGCCCCATGATCCCGTGGCGCGGCGCGCTTTATGCGATCACCTTATTGGGCGTCGCCGTCTTGGTGATTTGGCTTGGCCGCCTGTCGGGGGATGTGCGTGTGGTGGTCGCGGATGTCGAATATTCTATGCGCCTGCCGGTTGCCATTTTAGCCCTCGTGGCTCTCCTTATGCTGGGCGGTGGCGCGTTTTGGCTGCTCCGCGCCCTTTATCTATGGCCAGGTCGGTATCGGGCGCGGTGGCTTGCCCAACAAAAAAGCATGGCGCGCGATAAGCTCGCCGATGCCTATTTAGCCTTAGGGCGGGGCGATGTGGGCGCCGCGCGCGAAGCGCTGGCATTGGCCGATAAGCGCTTGCTTGATGAAGTGCTGCCGCAGATTATGAATGTGCATTTGGCCATTGAAACGGGTGCCCATGAGGCGGCCCGCCATCGCCTTGAACAGTTGCATGTCTCCCACCCGCAGCTGGCGGAGCAAGGCTTGTTTCAGCTGGCCCGCGCCACCCATGACCCGCAGGCGGCCCGCGCCGTGCTCACAGAAAGTCTGCGGCGCGATCGCAAAAATCGGTGGGCCTTGCAAGCCGGCCTCACTTGGGCGGTGCAAGCCGGCGAATGGGATGAGGCGTTGCGCCTGGCGCCGCAATTACAGGCGGCGGGCTTATGGTCGCGGGCGGAATTGCGCCACTATCGCGCGGTGCTAACGGTGGGGGCTTTGGCCGACCAAGAGGTTCCAGATCTTGCCCTCCGCCGGGCTGCCGAGCGCGCGGCGCGCGATTGGGAGGAGCCGCCCGCCATCGTGCAATTGGCGCGTTTATATGCGGCGCAGGGGCATGTGAAAAAAGCGCGGCAGAAACTGGCGCAGGCGTGGAAGCGTGCCCCCCATCCCGATTTGGCCGAGGGTTTTTTAAACATTCACCATGATGTGCCGCTCGATCAACAAAATCGGCTGGCGATTGCTTTTGTTCGCGGCCAAGCGGAACACCCCGAAAGCCTTATTTTACGCGCCCGCATTTCCATTAAGGCACGACGTTGGGCGCAGGCGCGGCAATTGCTGGCGGTGCTGGTCAATTCGCAGAGCGATGACGAGAGCCGCGCTGATCGACATGCTGAGAGCGGCTCGCCCTCGCGCCGCCTCTGCGCCTTGATGGCCGAAATCTGCGCTGGCGAGCAAGATACAGGTGGGGCGCGAAGCTGGCGCGATCGAGCGGTGAGCGCCCCCGAAGATGCGAGCTGGCATGGCGATGGCGAGCGGCTTGCGCATTGGGCCGCGGCGTCGCCGTCGGGCCGGCTCGGCGAGGTGCAATGGGGTCATCCCACCAGAGTGTCAGCTGACCCGACATTAGGGGTGTCAGCTGGGTTAGGGACCATTCAGGGCCTCGAATAGGGCGTCCCTTGCTACGATATCGCGCAAGACACTCAAAAACCGACAATATTACACAGAAGACGAAATGACACTGAAGGCGCTGTTAAGCAGAAGTGGTGCCGCTTGCGTGACTTGAACACGCGACCCCATCATTACGAATGATGTGCTCTACCAACTGAGCTAAAGCGGCGCACCATAGAGGCAAACTAAGGCGAAATCTCACCCGTCCCTGCCCTCAATCCCTCTCTTTTATGGACAAAAACTGACTAGCATAGAGCAGGGTGTGTCGCCAAGTGGTTTTACCACAGAGATCAAGTGGTTTTACCACAGATATCGGGTGATTTTATTACCGGAAATCAAAACGGTTTGACCTCAGGAAAAATAATGGGTTGCGCGGGCGCGCGTCTGCACGGAAAGCGCTTTGCGCAACTGCCCAACTGCGCCGCGCGCCGCCAAAGTGTGCGTTTTTGCATGCGGCGGAGTGCCGCGCGTCAAAAACATGTGACATTATTGCAACAAACGGCCCTTGAGAGGTGTGATTTAATTAATTTTTTCTGTTTCCGCGCAATTTTATGTTGACGCTCTTCTTTTCCCCCGACACCATAATCTTGTTTCGTTGCGCCTTGGGAGGGGCAACGCTGTGTTGGGAGCAATGAGGAGGGCTTCTATGATGAATTATAAAAAACGCGCTTCGCGCTTAGGGGCAATAGCCGGTCTCGGCCTATTTGCCGCGACCTCAGCGCACGCCTATACCATGCAAGTGGGGGGCTGGGATATTCAGATCGACACTACCGCATCTGTGGGTGTGTCGATGCTGACGACAGACACGGATACACGGTTCTTGCCAACAAATAATGGCGGTCCGGCCGATATCTCAACTTACATAAGACCTGATGCCAATGCCCCTTTTGCTCTTTGTAGCTCAGGTGGTCTCAGCGCCGCGAACCAAGCTTATGGCACTTTTTGTCAAGAAGCCACTGGCAGCGAGGTTTATAATTTCGATGGTGCGATTAACACAGATGATGGCCGGTTGAACTTTAATTCATCGGGCGACCTCATCAGTGCGCCGTTCAAAATTACCTCTGATTTTGAGGCCAAAATGGGCATGACCACCGCTTTTATGCGCGTCAACGCCTATTATGACGCCGTGTTGATGGATGATGGCTCGTTTAAACGTGATGGCGTCGACGGCGGCCTCACCGATCGTGGTGAAGATAATACGGGCTTCGACATTCAATTGCTCGATGCCTATGTTTCTTGGGACTTTGATGTCGCCGACCGCCCCATGATGGTGCGGGTGGGTAAGCAAGTGATCAACTGGGGTGAAGCAACCTTCATTCCGGGCGGTAACTCTGCCTTTAGCCCTATTGACGTAGCGGCCATTCGTCGCCCTGGTGCGGAAATTAAAGAAGCCCTGCTTCCTGTTGAAGCCATTTACGCGTCTATCGCGCTCACTGACACTGTGTCGGTCGAGGCCTATGTGGGCGGCTGGGACGAATATAAGCTTGATGTCGGCGGAACGGCTTTTGCCAGCTCCGACGCCTTTGTGCAAGGCACGAAAGGTGGCAATGGCGACTATTATTACGTTGGTGGCGGCCCAACTTCTGGGCAGCGTTTTAACTGCGGTAGTGCAGCCGATTTGACCGCTGCGGGCATGGGCACAACCATTTTGGTTCGTGATGCGATTGCTGCCACGGGCGTGGTTGATTGCGATGCCAATAGCGATATGGATGTTCTGAACAACATCACCAGCAACGCGGAGTATACGCGAGACAATTACGGTGATACTAACCGCTTGAGCAATGATGACGATATTGAAGGCAATGACTCGATTGGTCTGGCGCTCCGCTGGTATGCCGAGGATCTGAATTCCACCGAATTTGGCTTCTATTACCAGCGCATGGACAGCCGCTTGCCTTATGTGTCGTACAAAACCTACAAGCAAGACGTAACCTATGAGGCGACCGGATATTCTGCATCTACGGTATCTCGCGGCGTGGGGATGGTTGGATGTGCGGCCAGTATGGTGACCAATTTGACCACTGAAGCGCTGGCAGGAACATATGGTGGTCGTGCCTATCGCTTTGGCTATGAAAATATTGCGATTGACGACACCTACGACCTGATTAGCACCATTAAAGATAATTTTGCAGCGGCGGGAACACCTGCCCTGAAGGCTTATCGAGATGCCTATATCGGAACGTTAGGGCTTGACGCAGCCACCACGGCGGCATTGACGGGAACCCCCGTTGTTCTGGATGCGGCCGATAACACAATCGGTGCCTTGCAAGAAGCAATGTGTCTCACATATGCCCTGCAGCTTGATGCAACTCAAACATTAGACTCATCTTTCGATGCATTTGGTCAATTACCCACCGGTGCGGCTCTAATCAAGCCGACATGGAACTATTCATTATTTGCCGAGTTCCCTGAGGTCACCACTTATGGCTTTAGCTTTAACACCACTGTGTTGGGCTGGGGCTTGCAAGGCGACTTCACCTATCGTCCGGATGTACCACTTCAAATTGATACGGACGTGCTGACTATTACAGCTTTGTTCAATAACTGTGCTTTTACGACAACGGGTATTGTCGAAAACACCTACATCACAGGAAGCACCTACGACGCGGAATTTGGTGGCGTAGGCTGTCAAGAAAGCAGCTATGTCAAAGGCTATGTGGATGATCATGATGCGATCACCTGGGATATTGGCACAACAGCTACCTTTACCGCATCTAACCCTGTGGTGAGTGCATTGGGGGCGAATATTGGTATTCTGCTAACTGAATTCCAAGGCTTGATTGTCGATGATATTGAAGAGCGTCGTGCGGATACTGGCGTTCTCGGAAATGCGGGGAATGCGCCTCTTGTCAACACCTGTACAGCTGGTTCGGATTTGCCACTTAACGGCATTCTGTCCATTGACAGCCGGAAGAACACATCAACCGCACCTCAGCCCATCGGCTACTGCCGCCCAACCGACGAATCGGCGGGCATGGTGCTTTTGGGCCGCCTGCAATATGATAACATCTTTGGAACGCCGATTGCTGTGGCGCCTACCCTTGTCATTTCGCATGGCTTGCAAGGCATGTCGCCATCGCCAATCGGTCAATGGCGCCAAGGTGCAGGCTCTGCGGCTGTCAGCCTCGACTTCACCTATCTGAGCAAATGGCAAGCGGGCATTAGCTACCGCATGTATCATGGTGATGCCGTGCGCACCAAAAATATCGACCGCGACCATGTCTCTTTGAGCGTGTCCTACGCGTTCTAATCAGTGATGGAAGGGGGGCGCCCGCCCCCCGACCAACCCAAACATTCTGTTGGAGGAAAATGAAATGAAAACCAAAATGCTCTTTCCGGCCTTAGCCCTGACCCTGATGACGGGGACTGTGCTTGCCAAAGTGCCGGAGCAAGTGGCTAATCGTCTGGGCGCTGATCTAACACCGGTCGGGGCTGAAAAAGCCGGATCGGGAGAAGTGCCTGCATGGTCAGCCAGTAATAAAATTGATGGTGCCAAATATCTGGGCAGCTGGGATGGGAAAGGCTTGCCAGACCCTTATGCGAGTGATCCGATTAAATACACGATCACATCCAGCAATGCGGCGCAATATGATGCCATCTTGACCGAGGGTCAGAAGAAAATGCTGGCCACCTACCCAGACAGCTATAAGCTGAATGTGTATCAAGGTCGTCGTGCTTGTGTGCCGAAAGCAGGCCAAGACGCTCAGTATAAACGTAATGCTCTGGTCGGCGATGTTGTCGATGGTGGTAACGGGATTTCCGAAGCCATTGGTGTGTCTCCCTTCCCCATTCCCAATAGCGGTTTGGAAATTGTTTGGAACCACACCTTGCGCTTCCGTGGGGCCCGTTTGGCACGTGACTTTAACATGACAGTGCCAACATCTTCAGGTGATTTCACACTCACCTTCACTAAAGACGAGATTACCTTCCCTTACTCGTTCCCCGAAAATAAGCGGGCCGAGGATTTGGACAATATCTCCATCTACTTTGTGGCGCATACATCGGCTCCAGCTCGTTTTGCGGGCAATGTGGTGTTGGTGCATGAAACACTGAACATGGCGAAAGAGGGCCGGAAAGCCTGGACCTATAGCCCAGGCACACGCCGCGTTCGTCGTGCGCCAAACATTGCCTATGACAACCCAATGACCAATGGCGACGGCATGGGCACATCCGATCAGTATGACGGATATAATGGTGCACCAGACCGTTACGATTGGCGCGTTGTGGGCAAGCAAGCGAAACTGTCGCAGCAAAATAACTACCGCGCGATTTTGACGCCTTATGACAGTTTGCTGCAGCAAGGCCACTCGAACCCCGATGCGCATCGCTATGAAGTGCGTCGCCAGTGGGTGGTTGAAGGCAATCTGAAGTCGACGGCCCGTCACATCTATGCCAAGCGTGTTCTGCGCCTGGATGAAGATAGCTGGCAAATCACCGGCGGTGAAATGTATGACGGTCGCGGCGAGCTGTGGCGCGTACAAGAAGCCGGTCAAGGTGTTGACTATCGTGACAATGCTGGACAGTGCTTCACCATGGGTGGCGAGTTCATCTATGACACACTTGCCGGCCGCTATATGGGCCTCGCGATGAAGTCGGATCGTCCGATCAACCAAGTGGACGAAGGTCTTGACTATCTGACCGAAGAATATTTCACACCAGCTAACGTGCGGCGTCTCGGACGCTAAACGAACCGCTTGGTTCTGAAATTTGGGGCGAGCTTCGGCTCGCCCCTTTTTTATTGGGGGCTTCCCGCCTGCAGAAAACAATGCTTCTTCTTGGCCACAGGGCTTTTCCTCAGCGGTGGGCTTTTCCTCTGCCGGAGATCTTTTCCTTAGCGGTGGTCTGGCCTGAGCATCATGATTTCTCTTATTGTCAGCCTTGATATCTATAGGCTAGGCTCAGCACAATTCGGTATTTGTCATCTTTTATCAAGGGTGTGTCCATGTCTCGTCTCTCCGCTTTAATTCGCCAGTCAATCCCATGGTCGGGATGGATCTTCGCGGCGCTTGGTGTCTCATCGGCGCTGGCACTCGTGCCGCAAAGCCAGATCGAGCGGCTTGATGGCGACCTCACCCCCATGGGGTCGGAGCGCGCTGGCAATGCCGATGGCACCATCCCCGCATGGACAGGGGGTTTTAGCGCACCGCCCGCCAATGTGACCGTGGTTGAGGGGCAGCATTTGCCCGATCCCTTTCCCAATGAAAAACCGTTTTTGCGCATCGACCGCACCAATATGGGGCAGCATGCGGCTCAGTTGACGCCCGGCCAAATGGCGCTGATGGAACGGTTTCCCACCTATTTTATGGATATCTATCCCTCCCATCGCAGCTGTGCATTGCCGCCGCATGTCTATCAGGCGGCCAAGAATAATGCCGCTATTGGCGAGTTGGTGGCGGATGGAAATGGCGTCGCCAAGGCCATTATGGCGCGGCCTTTCCCGATCCCCAATAATGCGTTGGAGCTGATTTGGAACCATACATTGCGCTATCGTGGGTTTAAGCTCGAGCGCAAATTTACCGCCATTCCGGTGACCCAAAATGGCGGCAGTTACCATATTACCGTTGAAGACGACGCTATTTTGCGCTGGTCAGATCCGCGCTACAAGGCGGCTGAAGATTTGGACAATGTTTCCATTCTATATTTGCTGCAAACCAAAGCCCCGGCCCGTATGGCGGGTTATGTTGTGTTGGTTCAAGAAAGCCTGAATATGGCGATTGAGGCGCGTAATGCCTGGACCTATAGCCCCGGCATGCGCCGTGTGCGCCGCGCGCCCACCATCGCCTATGACAATCCTGGCACGAATTCAGACGGCATCACCACCTCGGACAGCTATGGTGGCTTTAATGGGGCGCCCGACCGGTTTTTGTGGACCGTCCGCCAGCGCAGCGAGAAATATGTCGCCTATAATAATTATCGCAGGCTCCTCGTCGATTATGACACGCTGATCGGCTCCGAGCATATAAATCCCAATGTCATGCGCTATGAACTACATCGCGTCTGGGAGGTCGAGGCGACGCTGAACCCCGCCTTTCGACATGTTTACTCCAAACGGGTTTTTTATATTGATGAGGATAGCGGCGGCATTATGGCCACCGAAGTGTATGATGGGCGCGGCGAGCTGTGGCGGGTTCAACAGCTTGGCGGCGGGTCGGAATATCGCCACCAAATCTGCGGCGGCTCCGGTGAGACCATTTATGATTTGATGGTCGGGCGCTATCTGGCCATCGGCCTCACCAACCAAGAAGGGCCGATTAATTTTAACGCCGACCATCTCGACCCCGACCGTTACACACCGTCCAATATGCGTCGTCTTGGACGTTAAAAATTGACGTTAGAAACAGGCGCAAGAATAGCTGGGCAGAAATCAGCTCTTAAAGCGAGCGTCTAAATCGGGTATCAGAATTGACTATCAAAAAAATGCAGCTTGGTCTGTTTGCCGCATGATCTGCTCTTGAAACTCTGTGCATCCGGCTCTAATGTTATCACATCAGGACGTCGCGTCCTTTTTCTGGGAGTATACCATGTTGAATAAGTTATCGCTTTTGGCCGCTGCGTCGGTCGTTGGACTCGCTTTGACTGCCCCGTCTCTCGCTGAAACGAGCGAGGCCCAATTGGAGTATTCCGTGCCCAGCACATTGGCCACAGAAACCTTGCTCCTCGATAGTGTTCAGCTAAGCAACAAATTGATCGCGGTCGGAGAATTTGGCCATATCTTGACCAGCACGGATCGCGGCGAGACATGGACGCAGGCCAAAGTGCCGTCGCGCGCCACGCTTACCAGCATCAGCTTCTTCGACGAGAACCATGGCTTAGCCGTGGGTCACGACATGAAGATTTTGCGGACGGAAGATGGCGGCGCAAGCTGGGAGCTTGTCTATTCCGATCCCGAATCGGAAATGCCGTTGCTGGGTGTGATCTATGTGTCAGCAGAACATGCAATTGTTGTTGGGGCCTTCTCCAGTATGCTGGAAAGTCGTGATGGCGGCAAAACATGGGAACCGCGCTCGCTTTCGCCCGACTCTGAGGACGATTATCATTTAAATGATTTGTTCAAAGGGCCTTCTGGCGCGATCTATATTCCGGCTGAATATGGCAATGTCTATCGCTCCACCGACAAGGGTGAAACCTTTGAAGCGCTGCAAACGCCCTATGAAGGATCTTTCTGGGGCGGCATGGCGCTGGCTAGTGATGCGATCCTCGTTTGGGGGATGCGCGGCAATGCCTATTTGTCTGAAGATCGCGGCAAAAGCTGGATAAAAGCTGTGACCAACACTGATCGCTCGATCTCTGGCGGCATCCAGCTCGAAGATGGCCGAATCGTCCTGACCGGCCTTTCGGGCCTGGTTTTGGTCAGCTCTGATGGAGGTAAAACATTTACCGAAACCGTGCGCGAAGACCGCAATAGTTTTGCGCAGGTCGCCCCGGGGCCGGATGCGCAAACGGTTTGGTTGTTGGGCGACCCAGGCATTCGTCGGCAGAAGCTGGACTAATCCGGCATGAGCTGATCGAGATTTCGATGAGCCCGCTGAGCTATAATCCCGAACTATTTTCGATCGCCGTCGGCGATGGCGTTGCAGAAGTGATGATGCGGTGTGGCAAGGGCCGTAACGCCCTAAGCGCCGAGCGGATGCGCGGCCTGATTTCCATTGCACATCAGCTCCGCGATGATGCGAGCGTGCATGCCGTTATTCTGACCGGTGAGCAAAATTTCAGCGCCGGCGTCGATCTCGCTGATCCAGAAATCTGGTCTGCCGATCGCTCGGCGCTCGAAAACCGCCACTTCCTCTCGATCGGGCCCGATTTATGTGCGGCCTGGGAACGGCTCGAACAAATTACCCTATGTGCAATCGAAGGTCATTGTGTTGGTGGCGGTCTGGCGCTTGCGATTGCCTGTGACTGGAGGGTCATGGGGCGCACAGCATATCTCAGCCTCCCCGAAGTGCCATTGGGGATGAATTTAAGCTGGCATAGCAATCCTCGACTTGTCTCTCTTGTTGGGCCAGCCAAAGCTAAGGAACTCGTTATTCTCGGCGAAAAATGTGGCGCCGACACGGCCCATCAATTGGGTTTGTGTGAGGCTGTGGTTGAAGATGGCGAGACGATGCGGTGGGCCCGCACCCGCGCGCGTCAAGTCGCCGCCCTTCCGCCCATTGCCGTTCGCATGAGCAAGCAAGCCATTAATGCGACAGCCAATGCGCTCGGCTACGCGACCTCATATATGGACCGCGACCAATTCGCTTATGCCGCGACGACACCGGAATTGTCGGCGGCGCGGCGCGCTTTTTTTAATCGGAAGTCCGAGCAGACGGATGTGCCGACACCCAGTAAGATCGACGATTGAACGCCATCTGAAAGCACACAAGATAAAAACGGGGAGATGATTATGCGAGTAGAAGGTAAAATGGCTTTGGTCACGGGGGGTGGTTCGGGCCTCGGGCGTGCAACGGCACTTATGTTGGCCCGTGAAGGCGCTAAAGTGACCGTGAGCGACCTCAATGGCGCAAGTGCTCAGGCTGTTGCCGAAGAGCTAAATGCTCTGCGCCCCGGATGTGGTTTTGCTTTTACGCATGACGTTGCCAATGAAGAGCAATGGAAAGAAGTGCTGGCCGGTTCGGTGGCAGCCATGGGCGGCCTCAATATCCTGGTGAATAATGCCGGCATTGGTGGCGGGACCAACGTCGAAGATACGGATTTCGAGACCTGGCGCAAAGTTCAGTCGGTTGATGTCGATAGTATTTTTCTCGGATGTAAATATGCTTTGCCCTATATGCGTGACCATGCGCCGGGCTCAATCGTTAACATCTCGTCCATTGCAGGGCTTATCGCTGGGCATAATATGGCCGCTTATAATGCGGCAAAGGCAGGCGTATGGCTGTTATCTAAGTCTGTAGCCTTGCACTGTGCAAAGCGAGGCTATCGTATTCGGTGTAATTCCGTGCACCCAACTTTTATCGATACACCTATTTTAGATGGCATGGCCGAGCGTATTGGTCGTGATGAATTGGTTGATAAATTAGCGCGCCAAGTTCCGTTGGGTGTGATTGGCGAACCAAATGATATCGCCTATGCCGTGCTTTATTTGGCGAGTGATGAGTCTAAATTTGTTACAGGTTCTGAGCTGAAAGTCGATGGCGGCATTTCAGCGATGTAATTTGACGGGCGGAATAGGTGCCGCCCGTGCAAAACGCTCACTCTTGATGCATGTCAGTTTGGATTGACCATGACCATTTTTAATACCCCCCTCCTGTCGTTCATCTTACGATGGTTTAGCCGGATATGCCTTCGATTGACCGGTTGGCACGCCATCGGAAAAGTGCCGTCGGATGTACCGCGGGCCGTGATGATTGTTGCACCGCACACATCCTATTGGGATTTTCTTCTCTTCCTATTGATTGTGTTTGATCTCGAACTTCAACTGCGTGTTTTAATTAAGCACACTCTTTTTGTTGGACCGGTCGGCTGGTTTTTGCGGTATTGCGGCGCCTTACCGGTTGACCGCCGCGCCCCCTCGGCTTTGGTTCGACAGCTTGCCGGGCAATTGAAAAATTCGGAAGAGTGTATTGTGTTAATCACGCCTGAAGGAACGCGCAGTCCACGGGCGGAATGGAAAACAGGTTTTTATCATATGGCCGAAGAGGCCGAGGTGCCGATTGTGATTGCTTATGTGGATGTCGTTACCAAGACGGCCGGCATTGATCATGTGATGCAACCATCGGGCGATATTGAGGCCGATATGAAAAAAATTAAGGCCTTTTACGATACAAAAACGGGTATCAAGCCGGAAAATTATGCGTCTTGATACCCGCTGGTTTTTCAAGTGAGGACTTCATCAGCCCTCATAATGAACCTTCATCGTGAGCCCTAATTATGAGCCTCAATCATTATCCCATGTGGAAGGCAACAAATTTATTGCCATCAAGATCGCGGAAATAACCGCCATAAAAGCCGGGCATACGCTCTCCAGGAGCGCCCTCATCTTGGCCGCCGAGAGCAATCGCCTTTGCATAGACAGCATCGACATTGTCGCGCGAACCCACGGCTAAGGCGACCATGGTGCCATTACCTGATGTTGCAGGTTCGAGATCATGGGGCGTTCCGACGCCGATCATGGGCGCTCCCATTTCAGTGCCCCAAAAAATTAGCCGATCATTGTTGAAAATGCGCTTCGCGCCGATGACACCCATTAATGCATCGTAAAATGCGGCTGCCTTATCCTTATCATTTGAACCGAGCGTTACATACCCAATCATTACATGAACTCCTTTATCACTAAGAGCCATATACTGCCATATTTCAAAATTCTGTCCATTTGTTTCACAGATCCAGTCTTTCAAGGGTCCAATCTTTCAAAGGCCAGTCTTTCAAAACCTCTCATTCACGCAGCTTAGAGCCGGCTCCGTAGGGTCGCCACCAGCATCTTGCGCGGACAACTTTTCCACTGGGCCGACCTTCGGCCCGAGCGGACTGGGCAGACGGCGTTGAAGTCGCTATAACTCGGTCACGGAGGTTCGCATGATTTCTTTAATGACGATGATCAGCCAACTGATCGAGATTTATATCTGGATTATTATTATCAGTGCCGTTTTGAGCTGGCTCTTTGCGTTTGATGTTATTAATCCGCGCAATCGGTTTGTTTATATGATTGCTGATATCACCAATCGATTAACCGAGCCTGCCTATGCCTTGGTTCGGCAATTTATCCCGACCATTGGCGGCGTTGATCTCTCGCCCATTATTATTATTTTAGGCCTCAGTTTTTTAAGAAACTTGATGTGGGAAATGTTGGTGTAAGCTCATGACAGCGCAGCTGATTGATGGAAAGAAAATCGCCGAATTGGTTCGGCAGGAAATCGCCGAATGTGTGGCCGATTTGAAGAAAACGCATCAGCTTCAGCCGGGCTTGGCAGTTGTGTTGGTTGGAGAAGACGCGGCGTCACAAGTCTATGTGCGCAATAAAGGCGTCGCAACGCGCGAGGTTGGGATGGCCAGCTTCGAGCATCGGTTGCCCGCTGACACATCGGAAGCCGATGTGCTGGACATGGTCACGCAGCTGAATAAAGATCCTGCCGTCAATGGTGTGCTCGTTCAATTTCCGGTGCCGGATCAGATTCGGCAAGATCGGATTGTCGCGCATATTGATCCGGCCAAGGATGTCGACGGTTTGCATCCGATAAATGCAGGATATCTCGCCAGTGGCATGCCTGGCCTTGTGCCCTGTACACCTCAAGGCAGTGTCATCCTGGCCAAACGGACACTCGGGGATCTGACGGGCCTTAATGCGGTGATCATTGGCCGATCTAATCTGGTCGGCAAACCCGTCGCTCAAATATTATTGGCTGAAAACGCGACGGTGACAGTGGCCCATTCGCGCACCCGCGATCTGCCTGCGGTTTGTCAAGCGGCCGATCTTTTGATTGCCGCTGTCGGCATTCCCAAACTCGTTCAAGCCGAGTGGGTGAAGCCTGGCGCCACACTGATTGATGTTGGTATTAACCGCATTGACGATCCAGAAACAGGTAAAACACGCTTGGTAGGCGATTTGGATTTCGAAGCATGCCGTGACGTGGCCGCATATATCACGCCGGTGCCAGGCGGGGTCGGGCCCATGACCATTGCCTGCCTTTTGCGCAATACGGTGATTGCCGCTTGTCGCCAAAACGGTCTCGATGACCCCCGCTTGTAATGCCTCTTGAACGCTTCTCTGCGACAGCGCATGACTGGTCGGCCCAAGGCCATGGTCTCGTCAACCATCCCGATGGGCGCGTTGTTTTTGTTCCCGGCCTGTGGCCTGGCGAGACCGCGCAAATTGAGTTGCTCGAATGGCATAGCCGGTATGGGCAAGGCCGCCTTGTGGAAATTGAACAGCCGCATCCCGCCCGTATTGCCCCTGCTTGTCCGCATCATGGGACAGGGTCCGCAAGTTGCACGGGATGTAGTTGGCAAGAGTTTGAGTATGAGGTGCAATGCGCCGCGAAGCAGGAACGTTTGACCAAGTTACTCGCGGATTTTGCACCGTCGATCGCCCCAATTCTTCCGGCGCCAACCCTTTGGGGCTATCGCACACGGGCGCAGCTCAAAACCGATGGCGATCAAATCGGCTATGTTAATCAATATAGCGGCGCACTTGCTCCGATCGAGGATTGCCCTGTGCTCAGCGATCGCAATCGGCGGACGCTGAGCGAATTACGGGGGCGATTGCCCGTCGCGACTTGGCGCGGCGAACGCCTTACAACGCTCGATATTGATGAAGAGGTGCATGTGGATACCGTTTCGGTGAATATGCGTCGTTCTTTTCACCAAGCCAATAGTGAACAGAATAAGGTGATGGGTCAGTGGCTTAAAAATATATTAGGGCAAGGGCATTGGCGTCATGCGCTCGAGTTATTTTGTGGAGATGGCAATTTCACCCGTTTGATCGCGGGTGCCGGAATTAAAGAAATTGTTGCGCTGGATAGTGGCGGCGCGGCCATTGCCGACTTGCGGGGGCGCCATTTACGTGGCGTGACCGCGCATATTTGCGACCTGACGCAAATGGATCAGATGCGCATGCGCCTCGGCCCGTATTGGGGGCGCAGCCAATTATTGGTTCTCGATCCTCCACGCGCCGGCTATCGCGATTTGCCGACGCTGATCCACCAGCTCCCCCGCCTCACAGATATCGTATATATTTCGTGTGATCCCTATAGCTTTTCGCGAGACACGCGCGATCTCGACGCCATCGGTTTTAGACCGGAGACGATTCAGCCGTTAGATATGTTCCCGCACACGCCTCATGTCGAGATTTTGAGCTGGTTTCGCCGCTCCTCGGCGGAGGGTTAATGCGTCGTTCAGGCGCCGTTAGTGCGACGACCGAGTAAGCGCAAACGCAGTGCGTTTAGTTTGATGAACCCCTCAGCATCGCGTTGATCATAGACCTGGTCTTCCTCAAACGTCACATGATCCATCGAGTATAAAGACAGGGCTGATCGGCGCGAGACAACGGTCGCCTGACCTTTATATAATTTCACGGTCACAGTTCCGCTCACATGTTCTTGGCTTTTATCGATCATGGCTTGCAACATTTCGCGTTCGGGTGAGAACCAAAATCCATTATAAATGAGCTCAGCGTAACGCGGCATCAGTTCATCTTTGAGATGCGCCGCGCCCCGATCGAGCGTCAGGCTTTCCATGCCCCGATGGGCCGCGAGGAGAATTGTGCCGCCTGGTGTTTCATATACGCCACGCGACTTCATGCCCACAAAACGGTTTTCAACCAAGTCCAGACGACCAATCCCATTGGCCCCGCCCAACCGATTAAGCTCGGTTAACAGCGCCGCTGGCGAGAGTGTTTGACCATTAATGGCCACTGCATCACCGGCCTCGAACGTAATCTCAATTTCGGTAGGCGTGTCGGGAGCGTCTTCCGGCGAAACCGTGCGCTGGTAAACAAATTCAGGGCAAGGCGATGCCGGATCTTCGAGCGCCTTGCCCTCTGATGAGGTATGCAACAAATTGGCATCCACTGAAAAAGGGGCTTCGCCCCGCTTATCGCGCGGGATAGGGATTTGGTTTTTTTCTGCAAATTCGATCAGTTTTTGGCGCGACGTCAAATCCCATTCGCGCCACGGCGCGATCACTTTAATGTCTGGGTTTAGTGCGTAATATCCAAGTTCAAACCGAACCTGGTCATTTCCCTTGCCGGTAGCACCGTGGCACACCGCATCGGCTCCGGTCTGCGCCGCTATTTCAATTTGCCGTTTGGCGATGAGCGGGCGGGCAATCGATGTGCCGAGAAGGTAAATCCCTTCATACAGGGCATTGGCGCGGAACATGGGAAACACATAGTCTTTCACAAAAGTCTCGCGCAAATCCTCAATATAGATTTCTTTAATCCCCAGCATTTCGGCTTTCGCCCGTGCTGGCTCGAGCTCCTCGCCCTGACCCAGATCAGCCGTAAAGGTGACCACTTCACAGTCATATTCGGTTTGGAGCCATTTCAAAATAATCGACGTATCTAAGCCACCGGAATAGGCCAGAACCACTTTTTTAACGTCACGCATGGGTTTCTCTCACTTGCTGCTCGAATTGCCGCGCATCATAGGCACGGTTGGAATTTATGCAATCGGCCGTTGGAGTTTTTTTGCCTGAAGCTCGGCAAATCGCTCCGACGCCTTTTGTTTAACGCTGGCACTTTTTAATTGCCCGCAGGCCGCCATAATGTCGCGTCCGCGCGGGGTGCGCACTGGGCTTGCATAGCCTGCGCGGTTCACAATATCTGCAAAGGCCTCGATGCGATCCCATGAAGCACAGCGATAAGGCGCTTCTGGCCAAGGATTAAACGGAATTAAATTAATCTTTGCCGGGATGCCCGCCAGCAAACGCACCAATGCGCGCGCATCGGCATCGCTATCATTGACACCATCGAGCATCACATATTCAAACGTAATACGCTTAGCGTTTGACAGTCCCGGATAAGCCCGACACGCCTCTAATAATTCATCAATGGGGTATTTGCGATTAAGCGGCACCAATTCATTGCGAATATCATCGGTGACGGCGTGCAAGGAAATCGCCAGCATCACGCCGGTTTCATCGCCGCATCTCGGAATTTCAGGCACCACGCCGGATGTCGATAGCGTGATCCGTCGCCGCGATAGCGATAGGCCCGCGCCATCGCTCATAATGTTCAGCGCGGGAAACACGTGATCCGTATTATAAAGGGGTTCCCCCATGCCCATCATCACAATATTGGTAATGCGCCGGGTTGGACGATTGCGCGGACTATCGGCCCAATCGTCAAGCGCGTCGCGGGCTGAAACCAATTGCGCCACAATTTCGTGATGCGTGAGATTGCGGACCAATCGCTGGGTTCCCGTGTGACAAAAACGACAGGTCAGAGTGCAGCCGACTTGGCTTGAAATGCACAATGTGCCGCGATCGACCTCAGGGATATAGACAGTCTCAATTTCATGCCCATCGCTGAGGCGAAACAGCCATTTGCGGGTGCCATCTTCCGATTTCTGATCGAGCGAAACGTCTAGGCGATCGAGGGTACAGTGCTCCGCCAGCGCGCTTCGTAAGTCTTTATTGACGTTCAACATGGCGTCAAACGATCGTGCGCCATGGTGGTAGATCCAGGACCAAATTTGTTGGCTGCGCATGTTCAGCTGATGTTCGGCCACGCCACATTTTTGCAAAATATCGCGTAGGCCGGCGCGGTCGATCCCGCAGAGGGAGGGTTTCATGGCGCGCAAGCCTCATCGAGCGCCTTTAGCGCTCGGGTGAACCCCAGCAGCGAATAGCTGTCGCGGGTTTGAGTGCCACGCGCCGACATCGCTGAGAATTCAAATTGATTGCCCTTTTTCATTTCTGCAATCAGCGCCTCGGTTCGTGTTGGCTCTTCAAGCCAAGCCCATTCCGTCGCCTCTAATTTTGCTTGCGCACCTGAAAAGAAGCGAAAGGGCTGACCATCGATTTCGGCAAGTGGGTCGACACTGTCTGACATCGGATAGCCCACTCGTATACTGGGTTCATATCGAACATTTTGCGCGGGCCGATGTGTAATTGACAGGAAGATTTCCCCCCGTTTGGCGCCAGCGGGAAGTTTTTTTCGAGGCTCGGAAACGGCAAAACACTGCTGGTCGGCCCCGCTCCCATCGGTGAACACACGCCAATGCTGATAGGTCCCGATCCGTTTGGGTTTGGCGTCAGCTGCGCTGATCAGCGTGCCGCTTAATATTAAAAAAAGTGACACGAAAACAACAAGCTGGTTGATAAACCGCCAATGATATTTGAGCAGAGTAAGCATAGGCGCACCTTACCCGTTTTATTTTAGAAATGCCAGAGCAGGCCGGCCGAGAGATCGGCGGGCACGGGCTCATTTGGCCTGGCGCGCTCGCCTCGTTATGGGGCGGACGGCATGATTTCCTTGCCACGACCCTTAATCTATCGTTTACTGAGGGGGCTGCGAGGGGTTGCAGCATGTGAGGGGTTTAAGTTTAAAATGTCCCATCTGGGTTCAGCAGGCACGCCTGCGCAAAATGTTGCGCCGGTTGTGCCGAACGCGCATTTCGCCGATTTAATTGAGCGCATTGCGACACACCAAAGCCGAGAGGCTTTTTCGGAGCTCTTTGCCTATTTCGCGCCGCGGGTGAAATCCTTTGTGATGCGGCTCGGGGCTAGCGAAGCCGAGGCGGAGGAAATCGCTCAAGACGTCTTAGTGAATGTCTGGCGCAAAGCCGATCAATTCGATCGCTCTCGGGCACGCCCGTCAACATGGATCTTTACCATTGCCCGTAATCGACGCATCGATATTTTGCGGCGGCATCAATTTACTGAATTTGATCTCACCGACCCGATCTTGCAGCAAGAGGAACCTGAACAACCGGACGAGGCGCTGGGCGCCAATCAACAAGAGGAACATGTGCGGTATGCTATTGAGGCCCTTCCGCAAGAGCAACGCGAATTGGTTCGCTTGGCCTTTTACTCTGATTGGTCGCATGCGGCGATTGCCGAGAAAACAGGGTTGCCTTTAGGGACCGTCAAGTCACGCTTGCGCCTTGCCTTTGCCCGATTACGCGACGCATTAAACAATCCCTTCTAACGGGGCTTGAAAAACGCCATCTACTTAAGCGGGCCACCCGGCATGACCGGTCGCTCGGCATATTGGCCGAGAGAGATCATGCGGTCATACATCACGATTGCCCCAGCAATTTGCACATTCACGCAAAAAGAGCTCGGAATTTGGATCACATGATTGCACTGGCTGAGCATCTCGTCGGAGAGGTTTCCCCGCTCCGGGCCCAAAACATAGGCGGCGCGGCGAGGGTGACGGAAGCTCGGAAGCGCGATGGCGCTGTCGATTAGCTCGATCCCCACCAGCTGGCATTGTTTAGGCAGGGCCATGGCGGGCACATCCTCCCAATCATACCACGGCACCGACTCGTGCGTTTTTGAGGTATCCGAACGGGCATCGCGCACCCGATAATGGGCATTGACCGTGAAAATGAAACTGGCGCCAAAGGCATGCGCCGAGCGCACGAGATTACCCATATTCATGGGTTTGCTCACGCCTTCTATACCAATGCCGAAATAACCTTTCATGGCTCTTCCATAAACTGTGAAATTCGTTTTGACTAGGGAGAGTTTGGGCTACAGTAGTGCCCAGTACAGATCACGAATAAAGGAGAACATCATGCGTGCGGTTTTATGTAAAGAATTTGGTCCCCCCGAGACATTGGTTGTTGAGGATATTGCTTCGCCCGAACCCGGCGAGGGACAAGTTTTAATCGATGTGCACGCCGCGGCTGTCAATTTTCCTGATGTTCTGATCATTCAAAATAAATATCAGTTCAAGCCACCTTTGCCCTTTTCACCTGGGGGCGAGGTGTCCGGAATTGTTAAAGCCTTGGGCCCGGGGGTTGATCGCCTGAAAATTGGCGACCGTGTAATCGGTTCATGTGGTCATGGGGGGTTCGTTGAAGAATTGGTGCTTGCTCAAGAAAGCTGCATCCCCGTACCTGATGAGATGGATTTAGAAACCGCTTCGGCCACAGTCTTAACCTATGGCACCTCCCATTATGCGTTGAAAGATCGCGCCCAGTTAAAGCCCGGTGAAACATTACTGGTGATGGGGGCCGCGGGCGGTGTTGGTTTGGCGGCAGTTGAGCTGGGCAAAGCCATGGGCGCCCGTGTCATTGCGGCGGCCTCGACCGAGGAAAAACTCGAAATATGCCGGCAGCATGGCGCCGATGAAACCTTGCTCTATCCGTCGGATATGGCGGACAAAGCGCAGCAAAAAGCCTTCACCGACCAGATCAAGGCGTTGGCGGGCAAGGAAGGGGTTGATGTCATTTACGATCCGATCGGCGCCGATTACGCCGAGCCTGCTTTGCGCGCCATTTCCTGGGAAGGCCGTTATTTGGTGATCGGCTTTGCCGCAGGATATATTCCCGCCATCCCACTTAACCTGACCTTGCTGAAAAGTTGTCAGATTGTTGGCGTGTTCTGGGGGGCGTTTACCGCGCGCGACCCGAAGCGTAACCAAGAAAATCTGGCTGAGATCATGTCGTTTTACAAAGCAGGGAAAATCAGCCCGCATATTTCCGGTCGTTATCCGCTTGAACAGGCCGCCGATGCGTTGACGGCCATGGCCGAACGCAAGGTGACGGGAAAAGTTATTTTGACCACGGGCAAGTAAGTTTCCCAATAAATTGGGGTTGCGTCGGGAGGGGCGGGAAGTATGGAGGAACAGGCGCCCCGTGAGACGCTGATCGCGGCGTTTTGGCTTTTGCTGTCGGGGGTTTTCTTCACGGGTACGGGCGTCGCCGTGAAAATGCTCGGGCAGTCTCTCCACGCGTTTGAGATATCGTTTTTTCGGGTCGTTGTCTCCATGTTGGTGATCACTCCTTTTCTCATTCGCGCTGGCCGCTCGGCAGGCGGCGTCCGCACTCAAGTGCCTTGGCTACAATTATGCCGCGGCATTGCCGGCTCCACGGCAATGCTGGCGGGTTTCTATGCCATTGTTCATTTGCCGCTTGCTGACGCCCAAGCCCTCAGCTTCTCGCGCACATTATTCGTTGTACCTCTGGCGGCGCTCATTTTGTCGGAGACTGTAGGGGTGCGGCGCTGGATGGCTGTGCTCATTGGGTTTATGGGCGTGATCATTATGCTGCGCCCGGGGCAGGGGATCGACTTATCGGTCGGAATGGCTGCCGCCTTGGCCCATGCTTTTCTAGTCGCTATTGCAACAATTTTAGTGAGCTTGGTGTCGCGCTATGACCGACCCGTCACCTTGATGTTTTATACAAATATTGTTGGCTTGGTGGTGACCGGCATACCAACGTTTTATGTTTGGCAGACGCCGACCGATATGCAGTGGGTTTGGCTTTTGGTGATGGGCATGTTTGCGACGGCGGCGCATAATTGTTTTATTCGCGCATATGCATTAGGGGAAGCGAGCGCGATTGCTCCGGTTGATTATATGCGCCTATTTTGGGCGGCGATTGCCGGCTATCTTGTTTTCGATACGCTGCCCGATCTATATGGCATTATTGGCGCGGCCGTGATTTCCTTGACCACGCTCTATATCGTGCGTCGTGAAGCCCGTTTGGGAAAGAAGCCGCAAGCCTGAGGCGTTGACCCTGTTGGGACCACGCATGCGGCAAAGCGGCACAATTTTCTCGATAAATACGCTTTAGGTTTCACGCTAGAAAATGCTAACGTGCCGCCACACCAGCCACTTGTGTAGAAGGAGAATGTGATGAAGTTAGACTC
>CBFIIU010000014.1:30824-34134 GCA_965662735.1 Alphaproteobacteria bacterium | reverse complement strand
GGTTTCACGCTAGAAAATGCTAACGTGCCGCCACACCAGCCACTTGTGTAGAAGGAGAATGTGATGAAGTTAGACTCAAATATTACCGCCATTATTACCGGCGGCGCATCGGGCCTTGGCGAAGCGACCGCCCGGATGATGGCCAGCAAAGGTGTTAAAGTTGGCATTTTTGATTTGAACGAAGAACGGGGTGAAGCCGTTGCCAAAGAACTCGGCGGCGCATTTGCGAGAGTGAATGTGACGTCCGATGAAGATGTCGATGCGGGCTTTGCAAAAATCCGAGGCGCCCTTGGACAAGAGCGCATTTTGATCAATTGCGCGGGCACGGGCAATGCCGTGAAAACCGCTTCTCGGGATAAGAAAACTGGCGAGATTAAGCATTTCCCAATCGATGCCTTTAATCTCATCATTCAAATCAATCTGGTTGGCACTTTCCGCTGTATCGCCAAATCGGCGGCGGGCATGATGTCGCTCGATCCATTGCCCTGCGGCGATCGTGGCGCCATTGTGAACACTGCTTCCGTTGCCGCTGAAGACGGTCAAATTGGTCAGGCTTCTTATTCGGCATCCAAAGCGGGTGTTGTGGGCATGACCTTGCCGATCGCCCGCGATTTGTCGCAAGAAGGCATTCGGGTCAATACAATTTTGCCAGGCATTTTTGACACACCTTTACTTGCCGGTGCGCCTGATAATGTTCGTCAGGCTCTGGGTGCAATGGTTCCCTATCCATCCCGTTTGGGTTTGCCGCAAGAATATGCAGCCTTGGCCTGCACCATGTGCGAAGTGAATTACTTCAATGGCGAAGATGTGCGCTTGGATGGAGCCATTCGGATGGCGCCGCGCTAAGCCAAGCGAGAAATCATCTCAATCGAAAAGGGCCCCAAGCGGGCCCTTTTTTGTTTTCAGATTCTGGATGAGCGGGCACGGGCGCGTCTCAAGCCCGGCGCCGGTTCGGCACCCATGACCGGCTCGGCATCCATGACCGGCTGGGCATCCATGACCGGTTCGGCACTTATGATGGGCGGCCTGGTTTCTGTCGGCCCGCAGCGCCTGCTGTTTTGTCCATGATTTTCGCGAGCGCAATATCCCGCTGCGTTAGTCCACCCGCGTCATGTGTGGTCAGGCGAACCTCAACTCGATTATAGACATTGAACCATTCTGGATGGTGGTCTGCCTTTTCCGCATGCAGAGCTATGCGCGTCATCCAGGCGAAAGCCGCCGTAAAATCGGCAAAGATAAATGTCTTGCAGATCGCTCGGTTTTTTTCAACGCTCCAGCCCGACAAAGGGCTTAAAGCCTGTTTGCGTTCTGTGGGGGTGAGTGCCTGTATCATAAAATTCTCCCTAGGGTTTGGATGTCTTAATTTGCCGTGCGACCGACGCCACGAATTGCTGAACTGTGGGGTACATGGCAGCAACAATATGTGCGACCCCTTCTTTATTGGGGTGTATGCCATCAGCTTGATTAAGCTGACGCATGGCGGCAACTCCATCGAGAAAAAATGGATAGAGCGGCACATCGAATTGCTCAGCGAGCTTTGGATACATGGCATCAAACTCTTGGCCATAGCGTGCCCCCAAATTAAGGGGTGCGCGCATGCCGATGATGAGAACCGGAAGATCTCGGCCTTGTAGAGCGGCGATGATGGCGTGCAAATTTTTATAACTGACATCAACCGGGATGGCGCGTAGGGCATCATTGGCGCCCAATGAGACAATCACCGCGTCAGCGGTTTCGGGCACCGACCAATCCAGCCGACTTAATCCACCCGCTGTGGTATCCCCC
Organism: Alphaproteobacteria bacterium; assembly: GCA_965662735.1. Lineage (GTDB taxonomy): Bacteria > Pseudomonadota > Alphaproteobacteria > RS24 > RS24 > JAYODZ01. The sequence continues at coordinate 32,349 of CBFIIU010000014.1, read as the reverse complement.
GAAACGCCGGCATTCACCAAATGAACGCGCGTCCCATTGGGTTGACCATCGAACGCCGATTGCATTTGAGCCACAAATCCGTCTTCCGCCGGCAGGCCGTAGCCGGCCACGAGACTGTCGCCCAAAATAACGATCTCTAGCGGGTCCACGGCCTGGCTTGACAAGGGCAGCACCATGATCACAAGCATCAGCAGCCAAGCCCTGAGGGGCCTTATCGGCGACCATGCATATCGATCCGATTGCATCTTCATTTGAGATCGGCGATGAGCTTGTTCGTGGCGCACACAACCCTCCACTTTGGTTACAAAACGCGTTCTTGTTTTTACGCCGCAAAATTTAAAGCATTAATTTTAGACGGAAAAGATGACAAATCGCGATTAACACCTACATCTTGCATAGATAAGCCTTATCGGCAAATTCACGCAAAGGCATCCGCATCATCGGCGATGGCTGGGTTGATATAGATGATGCCGCGTTTTCGCGTCGGAATTTGGATCGCTGCGCAACGATATTGAGGTTTAAAAGTTTATTGAGGTTTATAAGGTCATTGAGGTTTAAATGTCTGCTGCTTCTGCCCCATCATCCGGCTCTTCGTCCCTGATTGTCGCCCATGATATTCACGTTTCGCGGATGACCGCTGCAGGAGCTGTTCATATTTTGCGCGGCATCTCGCTCGCGATTGAAGATGGCGCGCGCGTCGGCCTTGTGGGCCCATCGGGATCGGGCAAAACGACATTGATGATGGCCATGGCGGGGCTCGAGCCCGTGACCTCAGGTACAATAGAAATTGCTGGGCAGGATATCACTGATCTCTCGGAAAATGCCCTTGCCGATTTCCGCCGCGATCATCTCGGAATTGTGTTCCAATCCTTTCATCTGATGCCCAGCATGACCGCCTTTGAAAACATTGCCTTGCCGCTTGAACTCGCGGGGCGGCAGGTTGCCGTGGACGAGGTAGAAGAAATCTTGTCCCAGATCGGGCTCGCGGAACGCCGCAATCACTATCCCGCACAACTATCGGGTGGCGAGCAACAACGCGTGGCGGTGGCGCGCGCATTGATCGGCCGGCCCCCTTTGCTGCTAGCCGATGAGCCCACGGGCAATCTTGATCAGACCACCGGCAATCAAATCATCGATTTACTCTTCACTATGGCCGGCGTGCAAAACACCACTGTGGTTATGGTGACACATGATGTGGCCTTGGCCAAACGGTGCGACCGCATTATCCGTCTGCGTGATGGCGTCATCGAGGGCGCGTAATGGCCTTGCGCGATCTGACTTTCGCTCTTCCTTTGGCTTTTCGGCTTGCCTTGCGCGAGCTTCGCGGCGGGCTGCGGGGCTTTTACATTTTCCTCGCCTGTTTATTCTTAGGTGTCGCAACGATTGCCAGTGTCGGCGCCCTATCCGCTTCCTTAGTGGCCGGCCTCACCCAACGTGGCCAAGAGATCTTAGGGGGCGATCTCGATCTTCGCCTCATGCATCGCGAAATATCCTCTGAGGAAGCGGCTGCCTTGCGACAGTGGGG
>CBFIIU010000014.1:27299-30726 GCA_965662735.1 Alphaproteobacteria bacterium | reverse complement strand
GTGAGCTGTCCCATATCGCAACATTGCGCGCGATGGTGAGCACGCCCGATCGCAGCCAGCAGCTATTGGTGGAAGCAAAGGCAATCGATGGACGTTATCCATTGATCGGCACGGTCATGTTGCGGTCGGGCCAGTCTCTCGATCGGGCCCTCGCTTCTGAAATACGATCACAAGACGGGACCTCAGACCTCACAGCAGACCTCACAGCCGACCCAGCATCAGCCCCCTCATCAGCCCCCTCATCAGCCCCTACAGTAAAATATAATGCCGTTGTTGAAGCAACACTGCTCACCCAATTAGGTCTTGCTGTGGGCGACGTCATGACGCTCGGCGACATTAATCTGTATATTGCAGATGTGATTGATCGTGAGCCCGACCGGCTCGCCGGTGGCTTTGCACTGGGGCCACGTGTTCTTGTGCCTCAGGCGGCGTTGCGGGCCTCTGGCCTTTGGCAAGCGGGAAGCTTGATTTATCATCACTATCGTCTGCGCCTTGCACCAACGGCGCCGTCCATCGATGCGGTGCGTCAGGTGCTTGAGGCCGATTTTCCGCTTGCAGGCTGGCGTATTCGCGACCGCCGCGACGCGTCTCCCTCCGTGCGACGCTCGATTGAGCGGGTCGCCTTATTCCTCACGCTTGTTGGTCTCACAGCGCTCACGGTTGGCGGCGTTGGTGTTGGCAATGCGATCTCTGCGTTTTTGGATCAGCGTCGCGCGGCCATTGCAACGTTAAAGGCACTGGGTGCTTCGCGCGCCGTTATCACATTGTTGTTCATATTTCACATTGGGGCGATCGCCTTACTTGCCGTGGGTGCGGCCCTTGCTTTCGGGATCATTGTCCCGATGGGGTTATCTGAGATGATTGCCGGGGTGATCGACCTGCCCGTCGAAGCATCACCCTCCATATTCGCCCTGAGCGTCGCCGCCCTTTTTGGATTGGTTACAGCATTTGGGTTTATGTTTGTGCCTTTAGGGCGCGCGCTTCAAACGCCGGTCTCGGTGCTCTTTCGCGGCGCGGTGGCCACCGACACGTCGTCAAAAGCGCCCCTCATGTTTCGGCTGGCCGCTGTGCTATGTCTGTGCTGTGTGGTGGCATTGAGTTTTTGGATCAGCGAGCGACGCGATATTGCGCTGTGGTTTGTTGTGAGTATGGCGCTCAGCTTTTTGATCTTGCGCTTGAGCGCTTGGCTGGTTCAAGCCCTCGCACGGCAATTGGCGCGACGCGGTGGTGTGCATCGCCGCCTCGCAATGCGCAACATTATCGCCCCCGCGGCCCCCGTGGCGTCGGTCACTTTGTCGGTCGGTTTGTCGGTGATCTTGGTCACCACCCTCGCCATGGTACAAGGCAATTTCGATCGTCAGCTGATGACGGATTTTCCGGAGCGGGCCCCTTCTTTTTTCGCGCTGGATATCCAGCCCAACCAGATCGATGACTTCCGTCAGGCAACTGAGGCCTTTGCCGGTTTTGAGGCCATGCAAGCGGTTCCCATGCTTCAAGCCTCAGTTCTTGCGATCAATGATACGCCGGTTAAAGAGATTACGCCGCCTACCGATATTGCCTGGTTCCTGCGCGGTGACCGTGGCATCACCTATGCCGATGCCATGCCCCCAAACACGCAAATTGTCGAAGGTCAGTGGTGGCCTGAAGATTATACGGGCCCGCCCTTGCTTTCTATAGATGAGCGGATTGCGCGCGGGCTTGGGTTGGGTATCGGGGATCGCTTAACGGTTAATATTCTTGGGCGGCCATTGGTTGGTGAGATTGCAAATTTGCGGCGGATCGATTGGGGATCTGGCCGGATTAATTATACTTTGGTTTTTTCGCTGACCCCCTTGCGGGCCGCTCCCCATAGCTATGTCGCGACGGTGACATTGCGTGGTGAGAATGAGCCGGCTTTTACGCAATTTGTAACCACGCACTATCGCAATATTAGTTTAGTGCGCGTGAAAGAGGCGGTGCAGTCGGTGCAACAGCTTCTCAATCAGTTCAGTGTTGCCATTGGGGCCTTAAGCCTGACAGCGATTGCCACCTCGATTTTGGTGCTCGCGGGCGCCTTGGCGAGCAGCCGACAAACGCGCCTTTATGAGGCGGCTGTTTTGGGCGCGATGGGCGCGCGCCGACGCAAAATTTTAGCTATGTTTTTGATTGAATATGGGTTTATGGGTTTTGGGGCTGCCGTGATCGGAGCGTGCATCGGAACGGTCACCAGTTGGGCTGTGATCCGCTTTGGCCTGCAGGGCGATTGGTATTTTCTGCCCGATGTTTTTGTTTTTGGCGTTGGTGCCGCCTGCGTGCTTGCCCTTGGCCTCAGCGTTTTGAGCCTGCGCCAGCAACTCAATGTGCCCTGGCGCCGCATTTTACAGCGCGATTAGAGCCCGCGACGCAAAAATGTCACGAAACGTAACCGTTTGAAGGCGCTTTGAACCGGTTTTGCTTGAAATTGGCCACATGATTTCCCATATTAGTAGTGTCATCATTTACCCAAGGAGTGCCTGATGCAAGATAATTGGTCTCAACATACGTCCCGGGAACAGTTTGCCGGTGATGTCCGCAATCAAACCTATGATGCGGGATTGCGGATTTACATGAATAAGGTCTACGGATACATGTCTGCGGGCTTATTGATCACCGCATTGGCGGCCTATTTTGGGGCGTCCTCGGGAGTTTACGCAGCGATCGCAGCGACACCGCTGATCTGGGTTTTGGTTTTTGCCCCCATCGCCATGGTGTTATTTCTAAGCGTACGGTTGCACAAAATGAGCGCCTCGAGCGCCCAAACCACCTTCTGGGTGTATGCGGGTTTGATGGGCTTGTCTTTGTCCTATGTTTTATTGGCCTATACGGGCGTGAGTGTGGTGCGCACCTTCCTCATCACCGCCGCCTCTTTTGGCGCGCTGAGCCTGTATGGCTACACCACGAAACGCGAATTGTCGGGGATGGGCTCGTTTTTGTTCATGGGACTGATTGGCCTTATTTTGGCATCCGTGGTCAATTTGTTCATGCAAAGCCCCGCCATGCACTTCGCCATTTCGGTGATCGGCGTTTTGATTTTTGCGGGTCTCACAGCCTATGATACGCAAGATATTAAGCGGATTTACTATTCTGGAGATACGCGTGAAGTAGCCGAGAAGAAGGCCATTATGGGGGCCCTGCGTCTCTATTTGGACTTCATCAATATGTTTGTCTTCTTATTACAATTCCTCGGAAATCGTGAGTAGCCATTTCTCTGAAGTTTAAGCGATTAAAACCCCGGGCTGAGCTCGGGGTTTTTTTTGACTTTTTTCGTCCTCGACTATTTTCGATATTTTTTCTTCTAGGCGCCTGTGGACTGGATCAGCTTCAAGGTACGCCGGTCAATGCGCGTCAGTAAGCGCGTGAGATCGTCGCCGCGCTTAATGACACGGCCCTGACCATCAATGAGCCTGTA
>CBFIIU010000014.1:22828-27205 GCA_965662735.1 Alphaproteobacteria bacterium | reverse complement strand
TACCGCCGGTCAATGCGCGTCAGTAAGCGCGTGAGATCGTCGCCGCGCTTAATGACACGGCCCTGACCATCAATGAGCCTGTATAAGCCTTGCTTCTTGGCCTGCGCCGGATATTTCTCAACACGATAATCCGCAGCCTCTTGAGCCCGACGGAACATTGCAAAAACGGCATGATCTTTGGTGGTGCTGATCCCATAGTCGCGCCATTGGCCGGCAGCAACCGCGCGACCATACAGATTATGCAATATGACGAGCTCGGCGCGCGTCCACATGATCTGCTGTTGGCGGGCATCGCGGGCGGCTCGCTCTGTTTCATATGCATTGGCGATGATGACGCGTGACTTGGCCATACGCTATGCTCTCTGGTTTACCCGCAAATGACAAGAGCTAATCCTTGATTTCCGGCGATCTCTTGACGGGCTTAAATTTCGCAAAATTGCCTTATTCATGCCCTGCCTTCGCCTTATTTGGTGTTTACCCATAATCAGACGCGAGCGTCGATCGCGCTCTTCAGCCCGGTGCATGAGTGCTGCACGTCCTCCCCCCACACATGCATCGGGCTGCTTGATTTCTCCCAAATGCGGTCGGACCTGATTTCCAATCTCTCTCATGCGCGGCGTCATCATGTCCCGGGCCTATCATTACCTTTTTCTCTTGCGTCCCCCGCTCGGGAGATTAATCTCTGCTCCATGATCGAAATCAGTAAGTTGCGGAAAACATTTGGCGCCTTTATCGCCGTTGATGATTTGTCGTTTCGCGTGGAGCGGGGCGAAGTGCTTGGCTTTTTGGGGCCCAATGGCGCTGGTAAATCGACCACGATGAAAATGCTGACCGGGTTTTTGCGACCGGATGCAGGGCAGGTGCGGATTGGTGATTTTGATATCATCACCCATCAACGCGCCGCACAAAAATTAATTGGCTATTTGCCCGAGGGGGCTCCCGCTTGGCCCGAAATGTCACCGCGAGGCTTCTTAAACTTCATTGCCGATATTCGCCAGCTCCAAGGATCAGAAAAAACCTACGCATTTGATCGCGCGGTGGCGATGACCGAATTACATGCCGTTTTAGATCAACCTATTGAGACGCTGTCCAAAGGCTATCGGCGTCGGGTAGGCCTTGCGCAGGCCGTGTTGCATGACCCACCTGTGTTGGTCATGGATGAGCCGACGGACGGTCTCGACCCCAATCAAAAATACGGTGTTCGACAAGCCATCTCTGAGATGGCAGCCGAGAAGGCGATCATTATCTCAACCCATATTTTGGAAGAAGTTGATGCAATTTGTTCGCGTGCCATCGTGATCGACCATGGCCGAATGGTGGGCTCGGGCACACCGGCGCAGCTGGCAGGGCAGTCGATCTATGCCGGTGCCGTGAGCATCACCGTTCCTTCAGCCTTGCGTGAGAGTGTGGCCCGGGAACTCGAGAATTGGTCTGATGTGGCGCAGGTCGATGTGGTTGACCGCGATAGCGAAGTCAGTATCACGGTTTTTCCGGCCGACGCCGACGCCGATTTGTTGCAGCGCATTAAGGCGCAATCTTCTTGGCAGATGCGCAGTATCGCATTGGAACAGGGCCGCCTCGATGATGTGTTCCGTCGATTAACAAGGCGGGCGTCATGACCCATCTCACAGCAATCATAAAGCGTGAACTGGCGAGCTATTTTGTTGGGCCAATGGCCGTCGTTTTCATTACCGTTTTTATTGTGGCGCTTGGCTTGCTCACCTTCACCATCGGGGGCTGGTTTGAGGCGGAACAAGCCAATTTGGAGGTCTTTTTCTCCTTCCATCCTTGGGTCTACTTGTTTTTCCTGCCTGCTTTGTCGATGCGGCTGTGGGCTGAGGAAAGGCGCAATGGCTCGATTGAATTATTGCTGACTTTGCCCATTCACCTATCGACAATCGTTGTCGGAAAATTTTTAGCAGCGTGGGCGATGGCCGGCATTGCCCTCGCGCTCACCGGTCCGATTTGGGTGTCGGTTAATTATCTAGGGGCACCCGATAATGGGGTTATCCTGGCCAGCTATTTAGGAAGTTTCCTCATGGCGGGTGGCTATCTCGCATTGGGATCTGTTTTATCGGCGCTCACACGGAACCAAATTATTGCCTTTATCCTGACGGTCGCTGTGAGTTTTATCCTCACCATTTCGGGTGTGCCGATGGTGCTCGATACGTTGCGGCTCATTGTGCCGGATATGGTGATTGAGGGCATTGCCTCGATCAGTTTCTTGGTCCATTTCCGAGCCATTACGGCGGGAGTTATTGATGGACGTGACCTCGTGTTTTTCACCAGCCTGATTGCGGTTTGCTTGGCGCTCACAGCTATTATTGTTGACCTTAAAAAAGCCGAAGGGGCGTGAGATCATGCATCTGTTCAGCCGCTTCTTTTATACATTCCTTGGCCCGATCATCACTTGGCGAGCGTCGCCCGCCAGCACCAGCATTGGGTTGCTGTTTCTGATTTTCTTAAGCGTGAATATCGCCGCCTCTTTTTTGTTAAGACAGGCGCGCATTGACCTGACCGAAAACCAACTCTACACGCTGAGCGCGGGCAGTCGCGATATTTTAAACCGTATCGCCGAGCCTATTCATCTCGATTTTTATTATTCTCAGGCGCTATCGAGCGAAGCGCCGGCACTGCGGATGGCCGCACAACGCGTACGCGATTTGCTCGACGAAATTGTTACGGCGTCTCGCGGTCAAATTTCGCTGACCGTGATCGACCCGGAACCCTTTTCCGACACGGAAGACATGGCCATCAGCCGCGGGCTAGTGGGGCGGCCTTTGCCATCGGGTGAGTTATTTTATTTTGGCCTGGTCGGCACCAACCGTGTCGATAGCACGGAGGTGATCTCCACCTTTCCGCGCGAGCGTGAGCAATATCTCGAATATGACCTTATTCGCATGATCGATAATTTGAATACGCCGCGCAAACCGGTTTTAGGCGTTATGTCGAATTTGCCGTTAGATACCGGTGCAGGTGGTTTATTAGCCGCCATGCGCGGACAGTCGCAACCGTTTTTGATTTACTCTGAATTAATCGATCGGTTTACCGTCGAGTTTTTGCCGCCGGATGTTCAGAAAATTCCCAACAAGATCGATGTCTTGTTGCTTGCCCATCCACGTCCTTTAAACGAGCCGCAGGTCTATGCTGTCGATCAGTTTATCATGCGCGGAGGCCGTCTGATCGCCTTTATCGATCCCTATTCCGAAGTCAGCTTGACGGCTGGTCCTAATGGCGCGCCCTTGCAGGGTTATACGGAGCAATCTTCTTTACCGCAGCTTTTGGCACATTGGGGCGTTCGGTATCGTGCCGATGAAATTGTCGCCGATAAAACATTTGCCCAGCGCGTCGCCGCAGGCGGCGATGCGCGGCGTCAGCTCGTCGACTATGTTCTATGGATGGGCCTGGGTCCTTCAGCCTTTAACAAGGATGATGTTGTGCTCAGTAATATTGATCTCATTAATATCGGCTCTGTTGGACATTTTACGTTCCGACCCGATCCCGACCAAAAAGGCCTGAGCTTCACGCCTTTAATGTCATCCTCACCCGACAGCATGCTCATCCCGCGCGACACCGTCGTCGCCGGTCCGCGCCCAGATGATTTGCTTCGAGATTTTGTCCCGTCCAAGTCACCTTTTGTGATTGCGGGACGTTTGCACGGGGCTTTGCGCTCAGCTTTTGACGGCCCGCCCGAAGCGGTCGACACCAGCGCATCATTCATCGATCGCAATGATCATGCCAATATTATTTTGGTGGCTGATAGCGATTTCTTTGACGATCGGTTTTGGGTCACGGAGCAAGTTTATTTGGGGCAACGATTTGCTGTGCCGATGGCGGATAATGCCAAGTTTTTGATGAATGCCGTCGAGAATATGATGGGCTCAGATGCGTTGATCTCACTGCGGGGCCGCGAGCGCGCTGTGCGCTCCTTCGCCCGTGTCGACGCCATCCGTCGTCAAGCCGAAGCGCAATATCTTGCAGAGGAACAGGCTTTATATGCGCAGATCGAAGCGGCGCAGCAGGAGCTGGATCGTTTGGAGCGGTCTTCGGCGGTGGGTAATGCCGCGGAGGATGTTCGCAAACAGTATCGATTGGAATTGCAGGATGCACGCAAGGCCTTGCGTCAGGTGCAAGGAAATTTGCGACGCGATATTGATCGGCTCGGAACGTCCATGCGTTGGTTGAATATTGCTCTCGTTCCAATCGTTATTTTGATGATCAGTTTGATCGTCATGTGGCGCCGCCGTCAGCGGCGTCAGGCCACTCAAAAATCGGGTGGGTTTCACATGGTGGGAGACGGCCAATGATACATGCACGATCTCTCAAATTTTTATGGCTCTTGGCTTTTGTGAGTGTGAGCTTATGCGCTTATGCGAT
>CBFIIU010000014.1:11963-22729 GCA_965662735.1 Alphaproteobacteria bacterium | reverse complement strand
ACGCGCTAATTTTCCCGCCAATCAAGAATTGGTGAATGAGACGCTCTTGGGGTTGGCGGAGGTTCATAAGCGCGCGCCGCGCACCGCGCTCCCCGAATGGCACGCTCAATTGGGGTTAACCGATCCTGAAAATCTCGGCGCAGCCATTCGCTTTCGTCTGCTCGATCAACAAGGCGCGGTGATTGCCGAGGTGTTATTGGGCGAAGCGGAGCGCAGTGAGGCCGAGATCGTCCAAAAGGTCACAGACATTGGCCGTCCGCAGGAGAATTTTTACATTCGTCGTGCGACGGAAAACCAAACCTGGCTGGCCCGCGGCCGCCTGCCGCGCAGCAAAAATATGGGTGCATGGATTGACCCCCAACTGCCTCTGCCTCCCGCACAGGATGTGGTGGGCCTGCGCTATCACGGCGCCGTCAATCTGAGCTTCGAACGTCCAACAGCAGAGGCCGATTGGCCCAAGCCGGCTCAGGAGCTGCTAGATCGTGTCATGGGGCTGCGTCCAGGGGATGTTGCGCCGGCGACGGAAATTGATTTTTCAAATGCCCAGCAGATCACTTTGACCATGGCCAATGGCGAGGATCACGTGATCCATGCAGTCAGCATGCAGACCGAATATTTTATTCAAATCGATGACGGGGCTTGGGCCTATAAATTGACCGGTGAAGCGCGTTCCGCACTTTATCCGATCGTATCCAACTAAGTTCGCTACACTGAGATCTCTATCGTAGGGTTTCTCCACTGAGGCGGCCCTTGCGGGCATAAAAAAACACCGCCCCGAGGGGCGGTGTTTCTTTGTTGATGCTCTGCCTTGGTATTTAGGCAGCGAGTTGGCGCAGAACGTATTGCAAGATACCGCCATTGCGGAAGTAGTCGACTTCATCTTGCGTATCAATGCGGCAAACCAATTGCACACGGTCAGTTTTGCCATCGGCGCGTGTGATCACCAAAGTCATGGTTTGGCGAGGTTTGATTTTATCATTCACGCCCTCAATGGTAATGGTTTCGGTTCCATTGAGATTTAAACCACTCCAGCTCTCATTTGCTTTGAACTGCAAAGGTAGAATGCCCATCCCGACGAGATTAGAACGGTGAATGCGTTCGAAGCTCTCGGCAATCACAGCCCGGACACCCAAAAGACGGGTCCCTTTAGCCGCCCAGTCGCGGCTCGACCCCGTGCCATATTCCTTGCCGGCAAAAACGACGAGCGGAATATTGCTTTCTTGATACAGCATGGCCGCGTCATAGATCGACATGACCTTCCCCGAAGGTTGGTGTTTCGTCACGCCCCCTTCAGTGCCAGGCGCCATTTGATTGCGGATCCGAATATTGGCAAAGGTACCCCGCATCATCACTTCGTGATTGCCGCGCCGCGCGCCATAAGAGTTGAAGTCCGTTTCTTTAACTTTGTTTCTTCTCAAATATTCACCGGCGGGGCTGGCGCTTTTGATCGAACCCGCGGGAGAAATATGGTCGGTGGTGATGCTATCGCCTAACAATGCGAGGATGCGTGCATCGGTAATACCAGAAATGCCTGCCGGCTTGGCGGATAGGCCATCAAAGAAGGTCGGCTTTTGAACATAAGTCGATTTCTTATCCCAGCCAAATGTCTGCCCTTTTGCGGGCTTGATTTTCCGCCAATGCGCATCGCCATTAAACACATCTTTATAGCGATTGCGGAACATGGAGGGTTTGACACTCTTGCGAACCGTCTCGGTAATCTCGCGATTGCTTGGCCAAATATCTTTCAGATAAACAGGCGCACCTTTTTTGTCGTGACCCAGCGGGTCGGTTGCGAGATTAATATTCACGGTACCTGCCAAGGCATAAGCCACGACCAGCATTGGCGACGCCAGGTAATTGGCCCGCACATCCGGGCTGACCCGACCTTCAAAATTCCGGTTACCCGAAAGAACCGAGGCGGCCACCAAATTATTCGCATTAATGGCTTCGGAGATCGGCCCCGGAAGCGGCCCCGAATTACCGATACAGGTGGTGCATCCATAGCCGACAAGATTAAAGCCCAGCTTATCGAGGGATTTTTGTAAGTCGGCATTTTTCAGATAATCGGTCACAACTTTTGAGCCGGGCGCCAAGGATGTTTTGACCCATGGCTTCACGCTCAGTCCTTTTGCAACGGCATTGCGCGCCACCAGACCGGCGCCCAACATGACGCTTGGATTGGAGGTGTTGGTGCACGATGTGATCGCAGCAATCACGACATCGCCATGTCCGAGATCATATTTTGCACCTTTCACCGCAACGCGGTTCGCGCCATTCGAGATGTTTTGATCTTTCAGCGTGTCAGCAAAATTTCCGGCCACATCTTCCAGCAAGACGCGGTCTTGAGGACGCTTAGGCCCAGCAAGGCTCGGCCGCACATCCATCAAATTGAGCGAGAGGGTCGATGTAAAAACCGGATCAGGGCTGGTTTTTGTGCGGAACATCCCCTGGGCTTTTGCATATTTTTCGACCAGCTGAATACGCGCTTTCTTGCGACCGGTGGCCGTGAGATAGGTCACACATTCTTTATCGACAGGGAAGAAGCCGCATGTGGCGCCATATTCGGGTGCCATATTAGCAATCGTTGCCTTATCTTCCAGCGACAAGTGATCGAGACCCGGACCATAAAATTCAACAAATTTACCAACCACACCTTTTTGACGAAGCATTTGCACAATGGTCAACACCAAATCGGTTGCCGAGGATCCTTCCGGCAGCTTGCCCGTTAATTTAAAGCCAATGACTTCCGGCAAGAGCATGGAAACAGGTTGGCCGAGCATCGCCGCTTCAGCTTCAATGCCGCCAACGCCCCAGCCCAGCACGGCCATGCCATTAACCATGGTTGTGTGGCTGTCTGTGCCCACCAATGTGTCCGGATAGGCCACTTCAACTTTCTTGCCGTTGAGTGATTGCTTGCGGGTCCACACGGTTTGCGCCAGATATTCGAGATTAACCTGATGGCAAATGCCTGTCCCGGGGGGCACGACACGGAAATTTTCAAAGGCTTGTGAGCCCCAGCGCAGGAATTCATAGCGCTCGCGGTTGCGCTCATATTCTAAACCGACATTATTTTTCAACGCCGATCCATTCCCAAAATGATCCACCATCACAGAGTGGTCGATCACCAAATCAACAGGCGTGAGAGGATTAATGCGGGCTGTTTTGCCGCCAATATCTTCCATGGCATTGCGCATGGTTGCGAGGTCGACAACGGCGGGCACGCCTGTGAAATCCTGCATCAAGACGCGGGCAGGGCGATACGCAATTTCGCGGGTTGATTTGCGGCGGGTCATCCATGATTTAACAGCAAGGATATCATCGGCGGTCACCGTGCGGCCGTCTTCATGGCGCAACAGGTTTTCAAGGAGAACTTTCATGGAATAGGGGAGTTTGGAGATGCCCGCCAAGCCATTTTTCTCGGCCCGCTTTAGGCTGAAATAAGTATAGCTTTTGCCCTCGACCGTGAGCGTGGTGAGCGCTTTAAAGCTATCGGGGTGTTTTTCAACAGAGCGTTTTGCGGACGGTTTTTTTGCCTTCGCCATTACTGAATTCCTTCCTCTACTGGAGTGACATGCGGATCACTTGTCGCCAAGCGCGCGCACTATACTGTTTTTAATTTGAAAAGGCTATGCTAGGCATGGCGTTCAAGGTGAATTTATCTGGTCGACCGAGATCCGGAGGCACATGATCGGGGCTTTCAGGATCAGTGAAAAAAGGACATGCATGCCGCCATCGCCTTCACAAGCTTCCAAAACGATTGCTGGCGAGCCTTCTCATCAGCCCTTTGGGGTTGACGCTTGGCCGAGCAGCTATGGTGTTGCTGCGCTCAGGGTTGAGAAGCTACACGTCAGACGTGGCCAGGCATTAATTATTCGTGACCTCTCTTTTGCCATTGATGCGGGACATGCGGTGCATATTGCCGGTGAAAATGGTGCTGGAAAGACGACTTTGTTACGGGCTATGGCGGGTCTGTTGCCGGCTGATTTCTCACGCATGCAATTTGGCGCCGACGCGCTTTTGCCCGAGGATATGCATTTAGTGGGGCACCGCGAGGGGCTAAAATCGCGTCTCACGGTCTGGGAAAACCTCAAGGCGGTCAGCCAAATCATGGGCGGTGCTTCCCATGCACCGCAACAGATTTTACAGGCCTTGCAGATTATGGGTCTTGTTTCCCATCAAGATCGCCTGGTGAGCGATTTATCCGCCGGACAAAGACGGCGTGCGGCGCTGGCCCGGTTAATTATTGTCCCGCGCCCCATTTGGCTTCTGGATGAGCCGCTAACGGCGCTGGATAGGGCGGCGCGTGATCTCCTGGATCATATGGTGGGTGCGCATCTGGGGCGCGGCGGCATCGTTGTGGCAACAAGTCACGAGCCGCTTCGCTTTGCCGAGCGTCAGCTTACCCTAACGCATGAACAGCCAGGGGAGGGTCTGGCGTGATCCGAGCATTTTATGCCGTGCTGGAGCTCGATATACGCCAGATTTGGCGCGAGGGAAGCGTTTCTCTTGTGATCGCTTTTATTTTTTTGGCGTTGACCTTGGTGCCTTTCGGTATTGGTCCCGAGTTGGCGCTCCTGCGTCGTTTGGCGCCGGGGCTGATTTGGGTGATTGTCGTATTGGCCCTTATGCTTTCGCTCGATCGCTTGTTTCAAGGCGATGTCGATGATGGCAGTTTTGATCAGCTGCGGATGAGTGTCTTGCCGCTCGAATTGGTTATTTTGGCGAAAATTCTTGCACATTATTGTGCTGTTATCATTCCGATGGTTGTGGTTCTGCCTTTGGCGGGCATTTTGATGAATGTTGATTTACAGGCGATGCCGCGCCTCATGAGCATGATTTTAGCCGCTGGCCCGGCCTTGTGTGCTTTGGGCGCCGTGGCAGCATCGGTTTCCGTCAGCGTGCGGCGCCCAGGCTTGCTGACGGCGCTGATTGTGATGCCGCTTTATGTTCCGGTTCTGATTTTTGGGGCTAATCTCTCAATGGGTGTGGATATGACGAACGGGCAAACCAGTGCACTCGACCTGGGACTATTCGTCATGCTGCTCTTTAGTGGTGCTACCCTTATACTTGCACCCGTTGCGTCGGCCACGGCTCTGCGCGGGGTTTAGAGCCCTGCGTGGGGTTAAGAACGGTGTACGTCATGATCGATTTTGACATCTCAGATGAGAGGTTTTAGGACAGCTTATGCAATCAACAGGCTCTGACTGGATCCATTATTTGGCCAACCCGCATCGCTTTATGCGGCTTGCGGCTATTGTGACATGGCCTCTATGGGGAGTTGCATTGGCCTTAATGATTTGGGGGCTGATCCTCGGTTTCGCGGCACCGCCCGACTACCAACAAGGGGAAACGGTGCGCATTATGTTCGTTCACGTGCCGGCGGCGTGGATGTCGCTATTTGCTTATACTTTCATATTTGTCGCCAGCGTGGTCGCCTTAGTGTTTCGCCACCCGCTTGGGCATGTCGCGGCGCGTGCTGCTGCGCCTGTGGGGGCCGTATTTGCCCTGACGACATTAGTGACGGGTGCTTTGTGGGGGCAACCCATGTGGGGCACGTGGTGGGTGTGGGATGCACGACTGACCTCAGTACTGGTTCTTTTTTTGATTTATCTTGGCTATATCGCGATCTGGCGCGCCATTGATGCACCCGATGTCGCCGCGCGGGCCGCTTCGGTTCTGGCCATTGTCGGCTTCATCAATGTGCCCATCGTAAAATTTTCGGTCGATTGGTGGAATACGTTGCACCAGCCTGCCAGTGTTTCGCGCTTTGCGCGCCCGGCCCTTCATTCAGATTTTTTGATCCCGCTTTTGGTGATGGGCGTGGCATTTATGGTGCTCTTCTGCGCCTTGGTGTTTACCCGCATGCAATCTGAAATATGGGCGCAACGGTCCCGTCGCGTTGACGAGGAAACCGGGGCACCGGCCCATCAGGGGCGCTCGAATGGATAGTCCACATTACGATCTGTATATATGGGCGAGCTATGGCGTGACGCTCATTTTAGTGGGCGGGATTTGCCTCGTGAGCCTCATACGGTACATGCGTCTTCGGCATCAGTTTGCGCACAAGGATAAGACATGATCGACACTCGTCCATCCTCAGGTCCAACCCCAGGCCCATCCTCTGAGCCCACGCCCCCAGACAAACCCCGCCGGCGCCTTTTAGCGTATATCCCCCTCATTCTTGTCGGTGCACTTTCGGGTCTGTTTGCGGTAAGCCTTTTTCAAGGCGACCCCCAAACCTTACCCTCGGCGCGCATTGGCAAGGCGGTATTGCCATTTTCAGTGCCCCGCCTGCAGTCCGCTGAGCGCTTGACCGAGACCGACTTGGCGACGGGCACTCCTATTTTGTTAAATGTCTGGGCGAGCTGGTGTGGGCCATGCCGCGATGAACATCCATTCTTGGCGGCGCTTCAGGCGCAGGGGGTCGAGATTATTGGGCTAAACTATAAAGATAAGCCCGATGCCGCTCGCCGTTTCTTGCAGCGGCTTGGGGACCCCTACAGCAAGATAGGTGTGGATGCATCGGGGCGGGTCGCGATTGATTTGGGGGTTTATGGGGTTCCCGAGACCTTTATCCTCGATGCGCAAGGGCGGGTTCTCGACCGCCATGTGGGCCCCTTGGATGAAGCAGCCATAAATCAAAAAATTGGGACTTATTTTAATCTCCGTCCAGAGGGCTTTGCGTCGTCCCAGCCAAATGACTAAGATGGTTTCGGAATAGTGATACCAAAAGAATGACGTCCAATGGGCACCAAGGGCTGTCCAGGGACGTCGCGCTTAATCATGGGGCGTGACCATGATGTGGAAGCCTGTGAAAGAGGATGTAGTGTGACCTTTACCGACCGCTCGAGAGTTTATGATAAATCGCCAGCCTTCACGCGCCGCCAGCCGCATGATGATGCATTAGAGCGGAATATTTGCGACCATTGTGGCCTGATCAATTATGAGAACCCGCGGATTATCACGGGTGTGGTGGCAACATGGGAAAATAAAATTCTGATGTGCCGCCGTGAAATAGAACCGCGTCGCGGTTTTTGGACACTCCCCGCCGGTTTTATGGAGCAAAATGAAACAGTGGCCGAGGGCGCGGCGCGCGAAGCGTGGGAAGAGGCGCGCGCCGATATTGAGATCGAGTGTCTGCTATCAATTTATAATGTGGCGCGGATATCTCAGGTTCAAATGTTTTATCGGGGAAAGATGCGAAGCCCTGATTTTGCCTGTGGCCCAGAAAGCAGTGATGTCGGTCTGTTCGACTGGGACGATATTCCGTGGAATGAGCTTGCTTTCCCAACGGTTTATTGGGCGCTTCAACATTTTAAGGAAAGCAAAGATCGGACGCATTTCCCGCCATTTACGGAGCCCGATGATTGGCGCAAAACACCTGGTTTCACGCATCTTGTTCCACCCTCTGAATGAGGCTTTCGCGTTTACCGATCCTCGTTGAGCGGCTCTGTCGTGTAGCGCTGAATTAAGGGCATTTGGCACGCACCGAAAAGCAAGGTGAGGGTGAGAAACCCAAAAACTTTGAGCTTCACCCATTGATCGGTCGTGAGGAGCCGCCACGCCAGCTCATTGAGCACAGCGAGCCCCACAAAAAACACCGCCCAGCGCAAGGTGAGCGCCATCCATCCGGCGTCAGTCAGCGGGAGCGCATTGCCCATCAGCAGCTTGAGATAGGACGTCCCTCGGGCCCAACCAAATATTAAAATGACCGCGAACAGCGTGTACACAATAGAGGGCTTCACTTTAATAAAGGTCTCGTCTTGCAGCCACAGGGCCAAGCCACCAAACACCATTACAAAGGCAGCTGAGACGATCATCATCGGCGTTGGGCGATGGCCTTGCATCAGTGATATTCCCATCGCCACGACTAAAGCGGCCATAAAGCCAGCCGTTGCAATCAGCAAATTCTGTTCGGGAGCGGTTCCAAACCAGGGGCCGGCATAGCTATTGAGGATCAAAAAGACCAAAAGGGGCCCAAGCTCTAGGAAAAGTTTTCGCATTATTGAGGCTCTGTCGCATTTCCGCCGGTGAGCGCTTGCGCAAACGTGGCAGGGTCAAATTCTTGTAAATCATCAAGCGCCTCACCAACGCCAATAAAATGCACAGGGAGGCCGAGGCTTTGCGTTATCGCCACTAGAACACCGCCGCGCGCCGTGCCGTCGAGCTTGGTCATGATCAGTCCAGTCACATCGGCGGCCGATTGAAACGCTCGGGCTTGGCTGATGGCATTTTGTCCTGTGGTTGCATCGAGCACCAGGAGAGAGGCATGGGGCGCTGTTTCATCTAATTTGCGGATGACGCGCACAATTTTTTCAAGTTCAGCCATCAGGCCTTCATTGGTTTGCAGACGACCCGCTGTGTCAATGATGAGAATATCAATATTGTTTTGCTGCGCTTGCTCGAGCGCTGAAAAGGCTAATCCAGCGGCGTCGCCGCCGGGGCGTGTGGTGATCACGGGGCAGCCGACGCGTTCGCCCCAAATTTGCAATTGCTCGACAGCCGCAGCCCGAAATGTGTCTGCCGCCGCCAGCATCACTGTCTTGCCCTCTTGTTTGAAGCGGTGCGCTAATTTACCAATGGTTGTCGTTTTGCCTGCGCCATTGACGCCCGCCATTAAAATGACAGCCGGACCCTGCGGGGGGAGAGCCAAGGGCTGAGCAGCTGGGCGTAAAATATCGGTGATGTCATCGATTAAGGCGTGTTGAAACAGTGTGGGGTCATCCAAGGTTTCAAATTTGCGGGCGCGCATTTTCTCGAGCAGCAGCTCAGTTGCAGATAAACCGAGATCTGCGCTCAGCAACACTTCTTCGAGTGTCTCCAGATCCGAAATATTGAGGCGTCCGCCACTAAAAAGGCGCCCGATGGATTGGCTAAAAGCGTCACGGGATCGGCTGAGGCCCGCGCGCAAGCGTTCAAATAGGGCCATAGCCGACCTCATGTACCATGGGCGGATCAGCGGCGGGGATCAAAGCGCCCTTTAATTGTTCACCATCGACGGCAACAATCTGCGCTGTGCAGATGCTGCCCACTTCTTGGGGGCTATCGAGTTGGACGCGCGCAAAATTTTCAGCCCGTCCCGATGTTTCTGTTTCCATTAAAACGGCGTAGCGAGTGCCAATTTGCGTTTTCAACCAGTGCTGGCGCAGAGCATCACCCGTTTCGCGAAGCCTATTCGCCCGCTCGGTGATGATCGGTTTATCAACTTGCGGCATGCGGGCCGCAGGCGTATCGGGGCGCTCGGAATAGGGGAAAACATGCAGCCATATTAAGCCGCACTCGGCGATTAACTGGCGCGTATTTTCAAACATGGCCTCCGTTTCTGTCGGGAAGCCGGCAATCAAGTCGGCGCCGAAAACAATTTCGGGTCGGGCCATTTTTAACTTCTCGCAAAACGCGATCGCCTGCGCGCGGCTGTGCCGACGTTTCATGCGTTTCAAGATCATATCGTCGCCGGCTTGCAGCGAGAGGTGTAAATGCGGCATCAGCCGAGATTCGTGAATGACCAAATCTAAAAATGCTGGATCTAATTCGACCGCATCTAACGAGCTGAGCCGAAGCCGCTCGAGGCTGGGCACAGCATTTAAAACAGCCCCAACCAATGTGCCTAACCCGTCTTCGCCAAGATCGGGTCCCCAGCTCGTAATGTCGACGCCCGTGAGAACAATCTCCCGATGACCGGCATCGACTAAACTTTGGCATTGGCGAATAATGTCTGCTGCCGGCACCGATCGCGAGGGCCCACGACCAAAAGGAATGATGCAAAACGTGCATCGATGATCACACCCATTTTGCACTTGAACAAAAGCGCGGGCGCGGCGTTGCGGGACGATGGGCAGGGTGCGCGCCCGATGCTGCGCCATGATATCCCCGACCAAATGGGTCGCTTGGTTTTGATAGCTCTCGGCGCGCATTTTTTCATCATTGCCGAGAACCTGATCGATTTCCGTCACTTCTTTAAACTGCTGAGCATCAATTTGGGCGGCACAGCCCGTCATAATCACGCGGTGATCGGGATTGTCTCGTTTGGCCCGCCGCGCCGCTTGTCGGGCTTGCCGCACGGCCTCATGGGTGACGGCGCAGCTATTAATAATTGTCGTGTTGGTGACCCCCGCTTGGCCGGCCGCTTCGCGAATTTGGTCAGCCTCAAGCAAATTGAGGCGACAGCCAAAATTGACGATATTTGGGGGACTCGATGTCATCAGAATATCATCCGATTTCTCACAGGCGGGCTGTTGCTGTGAATTCGGTGACAGCGGGCCCATTCATCCAAACGCCGTCCGACGTCACGCGAATATTGAGCGTCCCACCCGGGGGATCAATGCGAATAGCGGCGCCCTTAGTGCCGCCATATAAATGATCATAGGCAACGGCCGTGGCGCAGGCCCCACTGCCGCATGCGGGTGTTAAGCCAGCTCCGCGCTCCCATGTGATAAGCGTCAGATGCGCGGTCTCTTCGACCCGCGCAAAATTAATATTTGCTCGTTTCGGAAAGAAGTCGTGATGCTCGAGCGCGGCGCCATAACGCTCGGCCATTGCGCGCGGATTATCGACAAATAGAACCGCATGCGGATTGCCCATGCCTACAATAAAGGCCTCTGGCAAATCGGCATGTAGCGGCACGGCCGAGAGATTGGAGAGCGTATCCCGAACGGGAATAGCGGATGGCTCAAAGCGAGGCAGCCCCATATTGACAGAGACGGTGCCGCTCGGTTCCAGCACACAGGCGAGTTCCCCCGCGCAGGTCTCGATCACGGAATGCGCTA
>CBFIIU010000014.1:2369-11865 GCA_965662735.1 Alphaproteobacteria bacterium | reverse complement strand
AAACCCAAATAGGTGGCAACGGCGCGCGTGCCATTTCCGCACGCCTCGGCCTGTGACCCATCGGCATTATAGATGCCCATATAGACATCACCGCCCTGCTTTGGAGGTTCAATGGTGAGCAGTTGATCACAGCCATGGGTGGTTGGGTTGTCGCGCGCAGCGAGGTGGCGCACATTTTCTTCCGTCAGCGCTACGCGAATGTCCTCATCTTGACGCAAATCTTGACGTAGATCTTGACGCAGTTCTCGACGAAGATCTCGACGAAGATCGATGACAATAAAATCATTGCCAAGACCGCTCATTTTTATGAAGTCGATTTGCGTCATCCGATTAATCTCAATTTCATTCGCAGACATTAAGAGAGAACGTCTGTTCTGACCATCATCATAGCTTACGGCAAGGTGCATCCCAGCTCTTGGCGTGGCGCGTCCGCATCGCACCCGTCATAATCCTTGTCATCTCTTTTGACATCTCTCTCGTCATCTCTCTCCTCATAGCGGAAGTTTTTGTCTGTGTCATCTTGGTCTCGCAGTTCGCGCGGATTGTGACGTGCAGATCGCTATTCTTGACAGTTTTACAAGGAAACACTAGGGTGCGGCCAATTCATGAGATGTGCCTCACAATTTGGTCGCTTGGCACAGGCGATCACCACCCGCCAGCAAGGCTTTGCCCGCGGGTGTTTTTTGCGTTGGGACTTTTTTTGAATTGAGCGCGGTTTTGAATTGAGCGTGGTTCTAAGGCGAGCGGAGAGTTGATCCTCTGCTTTGAAAAATAAGGGCGTCGTGTCCGTAAGGCATGAAGGCCCAGAGAATGAATAAGGGTACGGAGCAAGAGCATCTATGTTTGAGAGCTTGAGCGAAAATTTTGGATCGATTTTTGATCGCTTACGCGGCCGCGGTGCGCTGAGCGAAAAAGACGTGGAACAAGCGCTGAGCGATATCCGGCGCGCCTTAATCGATGCCGATGTGTCCTTGCCCGTTGTGCGTGACTTTCTAGATCTTGTTCGCCCCCGCGCCATTGGCGCCGATGTGTTGAAATCGGTGACGCCCGGTCAGCAAGTTGTCAAAATTGTTCACGATACATTGGTCGAGATGTTGGGTGCCGAGCCCGTTGGCCTGTCGCTCAACGCGGTCCCGCCTGTCGCGATGATGATGGTCGGGTTGCAAGGTTCCGGGAAAACGACGAGCACAGCAAAAATCGCGCGGCTGTTGAGCACCAAAGAAAAGAAAAAAGTGCTCATGGCTTCTCTCGACACGCGCCGCCCAGCGGCTATGGAACAATTGCGCGTGCTTGGGGAACAAATCTCCGTTGCCACATTACCAATTGTAGAAGGCCAGCGCGCAACCGATATTGCCCGTCGCGCCCTCGAAGCGGCACGCTTGGGTAGCTATGACGTGCTGATGTTGGATACGGCGGGTCGAACCAATATTGATGAAAGCTTGATGGCGGAAATGGCCGAAATTGCGGCCCTTGCAAAGCCGCATGAGACGCTGCTGGTGGCCGACAGCCTCACCGGGCAAGAAGCGGTTAATATTGCTGACCAGTTTAACAAGCGTGTTCCTCTGAGCGGTATTGTGCTCACCCGCATTGATGGCGATGGGCGCGGGGGCGCGGCGCTCGCCATGCGCCATGTCACAGCGGTGCCGATTAAGCTGCTCGGTGTCGGTGAAGGCATTGATAAAATTGAAGCATTTGATGCTCAGCGAATAGCAGGGCGCATTTTGGGTATGGGTGATGTGGTTGGCTTGGTAGAGCGCGCCGCGGAGACCATGGACGCTGAGAAAGCGGAAAAAATCGCCGCTCGGATGAAGAAGGGTCAGTTCGGCCTCGATGATCTTGCCGAGCAATTGCGCCAAATGACGCGGATGGGCGGTTTTGCAGGTGTTTTGGGCATGATCCCAGGTATGGGAAAACTGAAAAACCAAGCCGGCGCAATGGGCATGGATGATCGGCAGTTGGCCCGCCAAATTGCGATCATTAGTTCGATGACACAAATTGAAAAAGATGATCCGCGGATCTTAAATGCCAGCCGAAAAAAACGGGTTGCAGCGGGGTCAGGCACAAGCGTGCAAGACGTGAATAAGCTTCTCAAAATGCACCGGCAAATGGCCGATATGATGAAAAAACTGGGCAAAGGCGGCATTAAAAATCTTGCCGGCATGCTGGGAGGCGGCATGACGCCGCCGGCGGGTATGGGCGGCCCCGGGGGCATGCCCGACTTATCTCAACTCGGAGATCTGAGTAAATTAGGGGGAAGTCTTCCTCCTGGGCTCGGATTTCCGCCGAAGAAAAAATAACGAAATCATGAGCAGTGAAAGGAAAATCAGTTATGGCTCTTAAAATTCGTATGTCACGCGGTGGCGCCAAAAAGCGTCCATTTTACCGCATCGTTGTTGCCGATAGCCGCATGCCACGCGATGGCCGGTTTATTGAAAAACTCGGCACCTATAATCCGCTTCTGCCCAAAGATCACGCCGATCGCCTGCGATTGGATGTCGAGCGCGCGCAACATTGGGTGGCGCAAGGGGCATTGCCGTCTGACCGGGTGGCTCGGTTTCTCGATGATGCGGGTGTGCTAACGCGGGCGCCTCGGAATAATCCGCAAAAAGGTCAGCCCGGCGCGAAAGCCCAAGAACGTTTGGCGGCGATCGAACAGGCGAAACGCGATGCAGAAGAAGCCGCCGCCGCCGCCGCTGAAGAAGCCGCTGCCGCCGCCGCTGCTCCTGCTGAAGAAGCTCCAGTAGAAGAAGCTCCAGCTGAGGAAGCCCCTGCCGAGGAAGCGCCAGCTGAAGAGGCTCCTGCTGAAGTGTCTGAGGAAGAATCTAAGGGCTAAGCATGAGCCAAATGAGCGGCCATGTCTTACTCGGCGTCATCACTGCGGCGCATGGTTTGCGCGGTGAGGTGAAGGTCAAAAGTTTCACCGAGCCGCCAACCGCTCTCGCCGATTATGAGGGGCTGTGTTGCAAAGATGGAAAGCCATTAAGGGTCGCGGCATGCCGTCCGGCCAATCAGCACTTGATTATGCGTTGGCACGACATTTTTGATCGTAATCAGGCCGAGGCGTTGGTCGGTACCGAGATTTTTGTGCCGCGGAGCGAATTACCACCTGCTGACGCAGATGATTTTTATCATGCGGATCTGATTGGCTGCCAAGCCGTAATGGCCGACGGCACGGTTTTAGGCCAGGTTCAGCACATATATGATTTTGGGGCCGGTGATATTTTGGAAATTGGCTCCCATATGGTGCCATTTACCCATGAAAATGTCCCCGAAATAGATTTGGCGGCGCGTCAGATTACAATTTGCTTGCCACAAGATGCACCTGATCTTGATGATGACCAAGAGGCGGTTTCGGTGGCTGAGGGGGTGGAAGACGCGCGATGAGCTGGAATGCACAAATTATCTCACTCTACCCCGATTTCTTTCCAGGACCGCTCGGTCAAAGCCTCAGTGGGCGGGCTCTTGATCGCGAAATTTGGTCCTTCGAAACCCTAAACTTGCGCGATTTTGGGGTTGGCCGCCATGCTGATGTCGATGACACGCCAGCAGGTGGGGGTCCCGGCATGGTGTTGCGGGCGGATGTCTGTGGGGCCGCGATTGATGAAGCGCGGCGACGCCAACCGAATTTACCTCTCCTGATTATGTCGCCCCGCGGCGCACCCCTCACACAAAAGCGCGCCCACCAACTCGCCAATGGCCCAGGGGCTCTTTTCTTTTGCGGACGCTTTGAAGCATTGGATGAGCGTGTGATCGATGCGCGGGGGGGAGAAGAAATTTCGATCGGCGATTATATCCTCTCTGGCGGAGATATTGCCGCGATGGCAATATTAGATGCGGTTATTCGGCTTTTACCTGGGGTTATGGGGGCGTCGACCTCGGCAGACGAAGAGAGCTTTGAGAACGGGTTGCTCGAATACCCTCATTTCACGCGGCCAGCGGAATGGGAGGGGCGGGTCATCCCTGCAATTCTCACCTCGGGCGACCATGGTGCCGTCGATCGATGGCGGCGGGAGCAGGCTGAAAAGCTGACCCAATTCCGTCGCCCCGATTTATGGGCAGAGTACCGAAAAAAAAGCGAAAAAACGCGAGATGAGGGGTGACAGGGGCTCTGGTTTTGTGCTATCCCGCGGCATCGCGGTGACAAGCGGGACCTTTGGCCCTTCGCGTTTCCGAGCAATTTTCCGGATTTTCCGGGCAGAAGGGTCAATACCCTCTGTCAGATAATGAGTTACGCCATGAATATCATTGAGCAGCTGGAGCGCGAACAAATCGCGCAATTAAAGGAAAAAACAGTCGATCACTTTGCTCCGGGAGATACGGTGCAGGTCAATGTGCGCGTGACGGAAGGGTCGCGCGAGCGCGTTCAGGCTTTTGAAGGCGTGTGTATTGGTCGCTCAGGACAGGGGCTGAACGAAAATTTGACCGTGCGCAAAATTTCCTATGGGGAAGGCGTTGAACGGATTTTCCCGATCCACAGCCCGCTCGTCGATAGCATTAGATTGGTGCGCCGTGGGCGCGTCCGTCGCGCAAAATTATACTATCTGCGCGGCCTAACAGGCAAAGCGGCACGTATTACCGAACGTCGCGCCAAAATATCAC
This sequence comes from Alphaproteobacteria bacterium, assembly GCA_965662735.1. GTDB lineage: Bacteria > Pseudomonadota > Alphaproteobacteria > RS24 > RS24 > JAYODZ01. The sequence continues at coordinate 7,266 of CBFIIU010000014.1, read as the reverse complement.
AACAAGCTGATAGCGCTGCCTCTCAAACTGGATCTGACGCCTCTGCCTGATCTGGGTGTAGCGGCATCGCGCCCTTATTTGTGGGCGATGTATTCGCCCGTCCTGAACAGGAGAAGCCATGACCGGAAAAACGCTCTACGATAAAATTTGGGACGCGCATGTCGTCGATCAACAAGAGGACGGCAATTGCCTCGTCTATATCGATCGCCATCTCGTTCATGAAGTAACAAGCCCGCAAGCGTTTGAAGGACTGCGCATGGCCGGCCGCTCGGTGCGGATGCCGTCAAAGACGCTCGCTGTGGTGGATCATAATATCCCCACCACAAATCGCGCAGGGGGCATTGAGGCTATCACCAATCCCGAGAGTAAAAAACAAATTGAAACCCTAGAGGCCAATTGCGCTGAATTTGGGGTTCCCTATATCGCTATGCAAGATATCCGTCAGGGCATTGTGCACGTCACGGGTCCTGAACAAGGCTTTACACTGCCTGGATTGACAATTGTATGTGGCGATAGCCACACCTCCACCCATGGCGCCTTTGGCGCCTTAGCCCACGGCATTGGCACATCCGAGGTGGAGCATGTGTTGGCGACGCAGACTCTGATCCAGAAAAAGGCCAAAAATTTCCGCATTAATGTGGGGGGCAAAGCCCCGGAACACTTGACCGCGAAAGACATTGCTTTGGCAATTATTGGAGAAATTGGCACAGCAGGGGGCACGGGCTGCGTGCTCGAATATGCGGGGCCAGCCATTGAAGCGCTGAGTATGGAAGGTCGGATGACCTTGTGCAATATGTCGATTGAAGCAGGTGCGCGCGCGGGATTGATTGCGCCCGATGACAAGACATTTACCTATCTCAAAGGCCGCCCGCAGGCGCCGCACGGGGCGGATTGGGAGGCAAGCCTTGCCTATTGGAAGACATTAGTGTCGGATGCTGATGCGGTTTTCGATCGCGAGATCACCATTGATGCGTCTAATCTGCCACCTCTCGTGACCTGGGGCACAAGCCCACAAGACGTGGTGTCGATTGCGGGTCGCGTGCCGAACCCAGAGCAGATCGCCGACCCGGCTCGGCGTCGGGCAACCGAACGGGCGCTCGATTATATGGGCCTCACCGCTGACATGCCGATGCAAGATGTTAAGATTGACCGTGTCTTTATTGGATCATGCACAAATAGCCGTATCGAAGATTTGCGCGCGGCGGCGGGCTTTGTGAAAGGTAAACATGTCGCGAGCCATGTGAGTGCCATGGTTGTTCCTGGTTCTGGTCTTGTTAAACAACAAGCCGAGGCAGAAGGGCTGGATGAAATTTTCCGTGCGGCTGGTTTTGATTGGCGCGAGCCCGGATGCTCGATGTGTTTGGCCATGAATGATGACAAGCTTGAACCTGGTGAGCGCTGCGCCTCGACGTCCAATCGTAATTTTGAGGGGCGTCAAGGCCGCGGGGGGCGGACCCATCTTGTCTCGCCACAAATGGCAGCAGCAGCGGCGATTGCGGGTCATTTCGTCGATATTCGCGAAATCGGAGAATAAGCTCATGGAAAAATTTGTCACCTTGAACGCCATTGCCGCGCCGATGCCTTTGATCAATATCGATACGGATATGATCATTCCAAAACAGTTTTTGAAAACCATTGCGCGCACTGGCTTAGGCAAAAATCTTTTTGACGAAATGCGCTACACGGATGACGGCAGCGAAGTCTCGGATTTTATTCTGAACCGCCCGCCTTATCGCGATGCGAGAATTATAGTGGCTGGAGATAATTTTGGCTGCGGATCGAGCCGTGAGCACGCGCCTTGGGCGATCGCCGATTTTGGCATTCGCTGTGTCATTGCTCCGAGCTTTGCCGATATCTTTTTTAATAATTGCTTCAAGAATGGCATCTTACCGATCGTCTTGCCGAAGGCCGATGTCGAGGGCTTGCTTGAGATGACACAAGATGCGGAGCGGGCCACGTTGACGGTTGATCTGGAAGCGCAAACCGTAACAACGGTTGATGGAACAGTTTACCGCTTCGAGGTCGACCCTTTCCGCAAACATTGCCTCACCGAAGGCTTGGATGATATTGGGCTGACCTTACAAAAGGTCGATAAAATTTCAGCTTATGAGGCCCAGCGCCAGACCCAAGCTTGGTCTTAAGAGCGGGGCGCTTTTAAGAGCAGACAAATGGCAACCATTTGCGGTTGCGCGGTCTGATAATTCTGTGGGCCGACCCCGTTTAAGGTCGCTGACAAACGATAGGGAAGAAACATGTATAAACTCCTAATGCTCGCTGGAGATGGGATTGGCCCTGAGGTGATGGGACAAGTCCGTCGCGTTATTGACTGGTTCGCAGAGAATAGAGGCTTTGACGCACAGATCGACGAAGATCTGGTCGGAGGCTGTGCCTATGACGCGCATGGTCAGGCCATTTCAGATGCCGCCATGGAAAAGGCGAAAGCCGCAGATGTGGTGCTGCTCGGAGCCGTCGGCGGCCCCAAATGGGATGGTGTGCCCTATGATGTGCGTCCTGAAGCGGGCCTGTTGCGGTTACGTCGAGAACTTGGATTATTTGCTAATTTGCGGCCGGCAATGTGCTTTGCGGCCCTCGCTGACGCGTCGAGTTTAAAACGCGATGTGGTTGAGGGTTTGGATATTATGATTGTCCGAGAACTCACTGGTGGGGTTTATTTTGGTGAGCCGCGGGGCATAGAAGAACTGGGCAATGGTCAGCGTCGCGGCGTCAATACCCAAGTTTACGAAACCTATGAGATCGAGCGCGTTGCCCGCGTTGCCGCCGATTTAGCGAGCAAGCGGGATGGCCGGTTAATGTCGGTTGAAAAACGCAATGTGATGGAAACGGGTTTGCTGTGGCAGCAAGATGTAACGCGTCTGGTCACCACCGAATTCCCTCATATTAAATTAGACCACATGTTGGCGGATAATTGCGCCATGCAGTTGGTGCGCCAACCCAAACAATTTGATGTGATCGTCACCGATAATCTCTTTGGCGATTTATTGTCAGACATTGCAGCCATGCTCACCGGCTCTTTGGGCATGTTGCCATCCGCCTCTTTAGGGGAAGCGCGCAGCGATGGCTGTGTGCCAGGAATGTACGAGCCGGTGCATGGCTCGGCCCCCGATATTGCAGGCCAGAATTTAGCCAACCCGATTGCGTCTATTTTGTCTTTCGCGATGGCCCTGCGCTATACTTTTAATCTGAGTGCAGATGCCGATCTCTTGGAAGCGGCGGTGGCGCAAGTGTTGGATGGCGGGGTACGCACTGGCGATATTATGCAAGAAGGCATGACCCGCGTATCGACCACTGAAATGGGCGACGCCATTTTGGCGCAGCTCGCGCAATCTCATTAATAGGTGATATGATGTCTTATGTTGTAGCTGTCGCAGGTGCGACTGGAAATGTCGGGCGTGAAATTCTCAATATTCTCGACGAACGTAAATTTCCGATTTCGCGCCTCGATGTGTTGGCGTCTCGGCGTTCGCAAGGGCGTGAAGTCAGCTTTGGCGATAAGACGCTCAAAATTACGGCGCTCGAGCACTATGATTTTTCCGGAGCCGATATTGCCCTGTTTGCCTGCGGCTCAGCGGCGACGAAAGAATATGCTCCCAAAGCAGCGGCGGCGGGTTGTGTAGTGATCGACAACTCATCGCTTCACCGGCTAGAGCCGGACGTGCCCTTGATTGTGCCTGAGGTCAATGCAGATGCCATTTCGGGCTATGCCAAGCGGAATATTATTGCCAATCCGAATTGCTCAACCGCGCAATTACTGGTCGCCCTCAAGCCCTTGCATGATGCGGCAACGATCAAACGTTTGGTGATCGCCACCTATCAGTCAGTTTCCGGCCGTGGCAAAGAGGCTATGGATGAGCTGTTCAATCAGACCCGCGCGATTTATGTGAATGATCCTATTGTAAAGGAGCAGTTCACCAAACAAATCGCCTTTAATGTTATTCCGCATTGCGATGATTTTGTGGATGACGGCTATACCAAAGAAGAAATGAAGCTGGTCAACGAGACCCATAAAATTTTGTCGCCCGATATTTCGGTCACCGCGACCTGCGCGCGCGTGCCCGTTTTTGTTGGCCACTCGGAAGCCGTGAATATTGAATTTGAGCGCCCCCTTTCAGATAAGGCGGCGCGCGATATTTTGCGCGAAGCGCCAGGGGTTTTGGTCATCGATAAGCGCGAAGATGATGGATACATCACACCCGTCGAATGTGTGGGGGATTACGCAACCTTCGTATCCCGTATTCGCCCCGATAAGACCGTTGAACATGGTCTGAATATCTGGATTGTCTCAGATAATTTGCGCAAAGGTGCGGCGCTGAACGCTGTCCAAATTGCCGAAGAATTAATTGCCCGCCATATGACCAGCAGTCGGGTTGCGCATTAGCCCTGCATTAGCCCTATTGGCCGCTGAAAACCGATTATAGAGAACGAACCGGAGCGGCGGGGGCAAGGGTAATCGGCGCACTGGTGATCCGGCCCGCGCGTGCTGAGTGCGCAAGCTGGGCCGCGGTGGCCGTGGCGACCCCGAGGGGGTTGGGGTCTTGACGAAGCCGCAGACCCAGATAAAGCGCCGCGAAAACATCTCCCATGCCATGAATGTGATCAGGCTCTAACGCTGTCTGGCACTCGGCTGCGCGCTCTCCCGTAATCTGCAATGTGGCAATATGGTCAGCCGGCGCCGGTGCCGAGGTCACCACGACTTCTTTGCACGGTAAGTGTCGTGCGGCCTCAATGGTTTCTTCTTGTGTGCTGGGTGCGCTATCGGTTAGCCATCCCAATTCAAATAGATTGGGTGTGGTGATGTCGGCCCGCGGAAGTAAATGGGTGCGAATGGCTTGGGCGGTTTCGGCGCCAATATAGAGGCGACCGCGATCCCCACAAATCG
>CBFIIU010000014.1:0-2271 GCA_965662735.1 Alphaproteobacteria bacterium | reverse complement strand
GCCCGCGGAAGTAAATGGGTGCGAATGGCTTGGGCGGTTTCGGCGCCAATATAGAGGCGACCGCGATCCCCACAAATCGGATCGCATAAATACAAGCTGTTAGGCGCCACGCCCCGCAATCGATCGATGATGTCTGCTGCAAGCATCACATGCTCGGGGCTTGGCATATAGCCGGTCAGCACACCGCCAATCCCAGAAAGAGCACCGGCATCGATCAGCCAATCTACCATTTGCGAAATCTGCTCGGGCGCTACGGCCTGACCCGCCGGCGCGGTCGCGCTGGGGTAGGCGCCTGGATGGCTCGCTAATAAAAGAGTTGGGCAGGCGATGCAGCTGAGGGACAGAGATCGTAATGTGGGACGAATGACATTGAGCCCCACCTCGCCTGCAAGAACCTCGCTGGATATAGCCAATATAGTGTCTGCGCTCATCAATGTGCCTTTTTATCAGGTGGCCGCTTTTAGCACCAGCTCAGAGCGCCCCTTGTCGCCTTCGCAGATATGGCTAAACTCGCTCTTTATCACGGATTTTGATTTATGATCGAGAAAAAAGAAATATATCGCCCGCGTCGGTCGGCCTTGTATATGCCGGCGGCAAACCCGCGCGCCTTGGAGAAAGCCCGCACGCTCGATGCGGATGTGCTGATTTTCGACCTCGAAGACTCGGTGGCCCCTGACGCTAAACACGAGGGGCGCGACCATCTTGCCGCGGCGATGCTCCAGGGGGGGTATAATCCGCGTGAAATCGTGATCCGCATTAACCATCTGACAACCCCGTGGGGAGTAGATGATCTCGCCATGGCGGCCCGGCTTCAACCTGCGGCAGTCTTAGTTCCAAAGGTGAATGGCGCCGCTGATTTGGTGCCTATTCGAGAGGCCTTGCCGGCTGAGATCGCGATATGGGCAATGATTGAGACCCCCCATTCTTTATTTAATCTGATGGAGATTGCTGGTGCAGGCTTGGGGCTGAGTTGCTTGGTTATGGGAACAAATGATCTCGTCAAAGAAATGCGCGGTGAACATATGGCCGGCCGGGCAAATTTAACCTCCGCCTTGTCCATGGCGGTTTGGGCGGCGCGCGCGCATGATCTGACTATTTTGGACGGGGTGTATAATGCCATCGACGATGCCGAGGGATTTGCCGCAGAATGTGCGCAAGGCGTTGCCTTCGGCTTTGACGGGAAGACACTCATCCATCCAAGCCAGTTGCTTGAGGCTAACCGCCTCTTCGCTCCAAGCGCTGAGGCTGTGGCGCAGGCGCGCGACGTGATCGATGCGTTTAATGCGCCTGAAAATCAGGGCAAAGGCGTGTTGCGCGTGAATGGACAAATGGCCGAGCTGTTGCATCGGGACACAGCCTTGCGTTTGGTCGCACTGGACACAGCCATTCGAGAGCGGCAATGACCGCCGGGCGTTTTTTTGAGGATTTTGACATCGGCCAGGAGCTGATCCATGCGACCCCGCGCACGGTGAGCGCAGGAGATGCGAGCCTTTATCTGGCATTATATGGAGGGCGGTTTGCCCCTCAATCGAGTGTTCCCTTCGCCCAAGCCCTGGGGTATCGCAGTGCGCCGCTCGATGATTGGCTGGTGTTTCATTTAATTTTCGGTAAATCGGTTCCCGATGTTTCGGTCAATGCGATTGCCAATCTTGGCTATGCCGAGGGGCAGTTTCTGGCGCCGGTTTATGTGGGCGATACGCTGCGGGCCATCTCGACAGTACTCGGAATGCGTGAAAATCGAGATGGCCAAAGTGGCATCGTCTATGTGCGCACGCGGGGCCTCAACCAAGATAATGTCTGTGTCCTATCCTATTGCCGCTGGGTGATGGTTCGCAAACGTGACCCCAAGACACCCTACCCGGTGAGTGACGTTCCCGATCTCGCCCCTTATTTGAGCCCCGAGCAGCTTACGCCGCCCCCCCAAGCCTATCATTCCTTCGACCCTCATTTATCGGGCGGAAACGCTTTTTGGGAAGATTACGCAGTAGGGCAGGTGATCGACCATGGGGGCGGGACGACGATTGAAGACGCAGAGCACATGATGGCGACACGTCTCTACCAAAACACCGCACGCGTGCACTTTGATGGCGCATTTCAGGCCCAGACCCGGTTTAAGCGTCGTCTGGTTTATGGGGGCCATATCATCTCCATTGCGCGTGCGCTCAGTTTCAATGGGCTGGAAAATGCCTTCGCTGTGGCTGGGTTGAACGCAGGCAAACATATTGGCCCCATATTCGCGGGCGATACCGTCTATGCTGCCAGTCAGATCAC
>CBFIIU010000013.1:0-61482 GCA_965662735.1 Alphaproteobacteria bacterium | reverse complement strand
GCATCAGAGCGTCGTCTTTAGCTTGAGACGCGGGCGATGCGATGTCGTCGATGGGATGCAGGTGTCAGTTTTGAGCGATGAGATTCGCGCGGTGAGCGCGGCTGGAGCGATAAGGGCCCTGCTAACATCAAGCCGTGGCCTTTTAGTTTCGTGCGCGTTAGATATTGTTGACAATCTTCATGTCCTCACTTTACGCTGGACCCTGTGCATGGCGGTTTTGCCGGTTTCATGTGGTTATGGCTGGAGTTGGATCGTCTGAATGGACAGCGTAATTCTGATCGTGAGTTTTGTTGTTCTGGTGATTTTGGGGGCGCCAGTGGCCCTCGCGATGATTGCTCTGCCTACGCTTTATATTTTGGTCACGGGCACAGCCCCATTGCTGACCATCCCCTATCAAATGTATGAGGGGATCGCGCATTTTCCGTTAGTGGCGGTTCCATTTTTTATGCTGACGGGCGAGTTGATGAACAGCTCCTCGATCACTGATCGGATTATGGGGCTCAGCCGTGCCATTGTTGGTCGGATGCGCGGTGGGTTGGCTCAGGTCAATATTGTGGCCAGTATGTTTTTTGCCGGCATGAATGGCTCCGCCGTTGCTGATACCGCAACCATCGGAACGGTGATGATCCCCGACATGAAGCGATCGGGATATTCAGCCGCCTATGCCGCCGCGATCACCGCTATTGGCTCAACCATAGGCGGGATCATTCCGCCCAGCATTGCGATGATTGTTTTGGCCAGTTCGGTCAATTTATCTGTCGGGGCCTTATTTGCCGGCGGACTTTTGCCTGGCATCGTGATCGGTCTGTTGTTAATGGGGACGGCTTGGATCATTGCGCTGCTTCAAGGACATGAGCGCGGTGACATACCGTTTAGCTTGCGCGCGGTGGCCTCGGCCTTCAAGCGCACTTATTTGGCGTTCACCATTCCGCTCATTTTGGTTGTTGGCATTTTTGGCGGGTGGTTTAGCTCGGTCGAAGCGGGCGCCATCACGGCGCTGCTCGCTCTCTTTTTGGGCACTGTTGTTTATCGGGATCTCAATTGGGCGGGGGTTGTCGGCGCCCTCCAACGGACAGTGCGCTTATCGGCGATGGTGTTCATTATTATTGCTGCAGCTGGTCCGTTCGCCTGGGTGTTGACGCGCTTGGGCGCGCTCGACAGCCTGCAAGCCTGGTTGCTTGGGTTTTCTGATACACCATTTCTCTTTGCCATGGTCTTGCTCGGGGTGATTTTGCTGGCCGGCATGATTATGGATGCCGCTGCCAATATTATTGTTCTGGGGCCGGTCTTGGTGGCTGTCTGTGGCGCCGCCGGATACGAGCCCGTGCAAGCGGCGTTGGTGATTGTGGTGGGTTTTCTGCTGGGCACGGTCACCCCGCCCGTGGGCGTTTGCTATTTTACTGCGAGCGCTATTGCACAATGTCGATTAGAGCAATCGGCCATCGCTTTAACGCCTTTTTTGGCGGCTGAAATACTTGTTTTGGTTTTGATGCTAGCATTTGCGCCGCTGACGCTCTTGCTTCCATCGTGGTTGGGTTTGCTATGAAAATGGTTCGCACCCTCACGGATTGTGCTGAGTTTGTGATTGGGCGGCTTTTGCCGTTACTATGTTCCGCAATGTTGGGGGCAATGGTGGTCTTTATTGCCTACACTGTCGCAATGCGAACAATCTTTCTCAATCCGCCTTTTTGGGGCGACACTTTGGCCACATTTGCCAATGTTTGGATGGTGTTTTTGGGAGCGATTATTGCTGTTCGCGAGCGATCGAATATTTCGATGGAAGCGCTGTATCGAAAACTCCCGGACATTTATACGCATTTTCTGCGTCGATTATGGCTAGTGGGTTTTATGGCTTTGGGCGCCTTGCTGTTCGTTTATGGCCTTGAGGCCGCGCGCCGAATTCCTGGATTTTATTGGGAGCTCGGCAATCTGCCGAAATCTTATCCCTTAATGATTTTACCTGTATCGGGGATCGGGATTGGGGTGGCGGCGATCATCGCCTTTATGCGGTATCAAAGAGATGACGCTTAAGTTCTCACTGGGGTGAGGAGGGTACAATGGATAAAATATTTGACGTGATCAAACGGAGCGTGCGCGTATCGCGTGACGCGCTGTTGCGTGCTCGGCGGCTCTGGGCTCTGTCTCGGCTTGCCGCCTTAGCTCTGGCGCTCGGGATAAGCGCCAGTGTGGCGAAAGCGGAAGCTGAGATTAAATTGGTGTTTGCTCTGGCTGGGCAGCCAAGCTGGGGCTTTGGTCAATTGCTGACGGAAGTGGTCCAGCCCAATCTTGCGCGCTATTCAGATGGGCGTCTCGAGCTGATCGTGCATCACAGGGGCGCGCTGTGCAGCGAGGCCAGCTGTATGGAGCAGCTTGGCTTGGGGCAAATTGATATGACCACAGTGTCGTCCGGCAATATGGGCGCCTATGGCACAAGCTTTAATATTCTGAATTTACCCTATCTCTTCACCGACCAAAGCTCAGCCGAGAAAATTCTGCGCGGGTGGTTAAGCGAGGAGTTGGGTCGCCGCGCCGCCGAAGAGATGGACGTTCATGTTTTGGCAACGATTTCCTCAGGAGGCTTCCGAAATATTGTGAATTCCGAGCGCGAGGTTCGTCGACCCGCCGATTTGAAGGGGCTCAAAATTAGGGTCACAAAAAGTCCGGTCGAGTTTAACTTAATACGCAGTTGGGGGGCTGTGCCTGTTCCGTTTGATTGGGCGTCGCTCTATGAGGGGCTGCAATCGGGTGTGGTTCAAGGCATGTATTTGCAAGATGTATTTGTTTCTGCCGCCAAATTTTTCGAAGTGACACCCTATATTACGCGGGTCGAAGGTTCCTATAGTGGGCGTCCGGTGATGATGAGCAAATCGCGCTATGCCGCTCTGCCAGAGTGGGCGCGCCAAGCAATTGACCGCGTTGCTGAAGACATCGCGCGCGAAGCCTTGCGCTATGACATAGCGTGGCAAAACGAGGCGGCTGCCCTAATGGCCGAAAAAACATCCGTTTATGTGCCAACGGATGAGGAGAAAACGGAATGGTCCGCAGGGGCTGTTCAGGCTTGGTTGGCGGCGAAGGGAACATATGACCCCCTCTTGGCGCGGCGCATTTTAGAAGAACAGGGGCAGGTGGGTTTGATCGCTTTAATGGAGCAGGCCGGTGCGCTGTAAGATTGAGACCGATATTTTGAAGGAGGCGCCTTATGCAAATTATTGATGCACATCATCACCTTTGGGATGTCGAGAAGAATGCGGCGTATTATCCGTGGTATACCGAAGTTCATGGCGATCGCGGCTGGGGGGATACATCGGCGATTATGCAAAATTATCTGCCCTCCCATTTACGTGCCGATGCGGAGGCGGGCGGTTTTACCGTGATTAAATCAGTGCATGTTCAGGCAAACTACGATTTTGCAAACCCTGTGGGGGAAACACGCTGGCTCGAAGAAATTGCGTCAGATGATCGGGGTAATGGACTTCCCCATGCGATTGTGGGCTATGCCGATCTCTCCTCCGAGCATGTGCAAGAGTGTTTGGAGCAGCACGCTCAATTCGATCGCTTTCGGGGCGTGCGGCAGGTGCTCAATCGCCATCCGAATGAGAAATTAAACCGGGCACCCGAGGACTATTTGTTAAACCCAAAATGGCATTCGGGTCTAGAATTGTTGGCGGGAATGAATTTAAGTTTTGACGCACAAATCTATCAACATCAGGCAGCAGATTTGCGCCAAGCAGCCGAAACCAACCCCGATTTAAAAATCGTTCTCGATCATGCCCTCATGCCGGCAGAAAGGGGAGATGACGAGATTGCTGCATGGCGGTCGGCTGTTGCCGATCTGGCTGCCTTACCCAATATGTGGATGAAAATCAGTGGCTTTGGAATGGTCGATAATCAATGGACTGTCGACAGCATCCGGCCCTTTGTATTGCACTGTATCGACTGTTTTGGTCCGCATCGCATCATGTTTGGCTCAAATTTTCCGGTCGACAAGCTGATGGCTGATTATGGGCGCATTTGGTCTGCTTTTGACACGCTCACGCGGTCGTTTTCAAATGATGAGCGGCAGGCGATGTTTGTGGGAACGGCGGAACAGTTTTATCGGATCTAAGATTCGGCCCGCGCGTTTTCGCTTTTGAGCAATTGGATCGCATGGGTTTTTGACTGCTCAATCAAGAGGCGCGCAATGTGCTCCGCTTCATCGGCTTCACCAGCGATAATGTGGTCTACGAGACGGTTCCAATTCGCGAAGGATTGGACGCGTCGTTCAACAGAAGACAGACCCAGCCGCGAATACCTCAATGTTTGATGAAACAAAAGGGTGACCAAAGAATTTAAGCGCTTGTTGCCTGAGGCTTCACTAATGGCGAGCCCAAATGAAATCACCGCTTCAACATATTGCGCGTCGGCCTCGGGGCCTTGCTTATGCGCAAGTGTTTTAAGTTGTGCGAGATGATGCTTGAGCATGGCGATCTTGCGATCATCGCGATTGCACGCTAGTCGCCGCGCGCCTAATCCTGAGAGAACGCCCCGTATCTCAAAGATATCAGCAACTTCTTGCTCAGAAAGTTGGGTCACAATTGCACCTCGTCGGGGGGCAATGGTCACAAGGCCTGCACTTTCCAGGATACGGAGCGCTTCGCGAACCGGGCCGCGGCTCACCTGAAAATGTTCCGCGATACCAATCTCCTGCAATCGATCATTGGGGGCGTAATGTCCATTCACAATGTCATCAGCAAGCTGGAGAGCGATTTGTTCTGAGATCGATAATGCTTCCCCGCCCTCGCGGTAAGATGGACGCAAAGAGGCAAGCATTGCTCTATGAAGAGCCGAGGAACTACCAAGCATATTTATATTTCAACCCAAGTCAGATGCCTCAGGCTATCAGGTCACCTTAAGTCGAGCAAGCGGTTGACCTTCATTGATCGCATCTGTTTCAGACACGAGAATTTCAGTAATGGTTCCGGCACAGGGAGCGAAGGCGGGGATCTCCATTTTCATCGATTCTAAGATCATGATCTGATCATCTGCTTCGACAGTTTGTCCAACCGACACATTGATTTTCCAAACGGTTCCCGCCACTTCGCTTTCGATAATTTTTACACCCATCTCTTTATCCTCCGCACAGCTTGACCATAATTTCATTCCTACATTCATATTGTCAACAATCTTATTTGGTGTAGTCTTAGGTAATAGGCCTCACAACATGGCGGGAGGATAGAATGAGTTGGCAAAAAGAAGTCGACGAAATCAATCGGCGAAAGGAAATTGCCAAGAAACTGGGCGGTGCAGAGGCGGTTAAACGTCAGCATGACGCTGGGCGTCTAACGGTTCGCGAGCGGATTGATCGTCTGGTGGATCCTGGAAGTTTCAAAGAATTGGGCGCGTTGACGGGAAAGGCGACCTATGATTCCGATCATAATCTGGTCGATGTCGTCCCAGCCAATGCGGTCATTGGAACCGGGCGCATTAATGGGCGCAAAGTGTCTATTGACGGCGATGATTGGACCATTCGCGGCGGCTCTTCCGAAGCCACTGTTTCTGAGAAGTGGATTTATTCCGAGATCTATGCCGAGGAAATGCGCATTCCCCTTATCCGACTTGTCGAGAGTGCGGGAGGGAGTGTCAAAATTCTCGATCAGAATGCCGCCACCAAATTACCCTCCTATCCGACCTGGACACTAGCTCGAATGATGGGAAAGATTCCAGTCGTCGGTTTGGCACTGGGTCCGTGCGCCGGTTTGGGGGCGATTAAAGCGGCGACGGCGCATTATTCGGTTATGGTGGCAGGAACAAGCCAAGTTTTTGCTGGAGGGCCACCCGTCGTTGAACGGGGGATGGGAATTAAAGTCGACAAGGAGGAATTGGGGGGCTCCAAGATCCACACGCGCGAAAGTGGCGTGATGGGCAATGAGGCACAAAGCGAGGAAGAAGCGTTTGAGATGGCGCGCCGCTTTTTGTCGTATCTTCCATCAAATGTCTATGAGATGCCGCCCGTCATTGCCTGCGATGATCCTGTCGATCGTCGGGAGGAAGAACTCATCGAGATTATCCCCCGCGATAAGCGCAAGGTGTATAAATCGCGCCGGATCCTTGATCTGGTTTTTGACCGCGGATCGGTTTTCGAACTGTCGAAGGGCTATGGTCGTTCGATCGTCACCTGTTTTGCGCGATTGGGGGGGCGACCCGTTGGGGTGATTACCACCGATCCAATGCAGTATGGTGGTGGGATGACCAAAGCGTCGGCCACAAAAATGGAGGGTTTTATTGATTTATGCGACACGTTCCATTTGCCAATTGTTCACTTGGTCGATCAACCGGGAACAATTGTTGGCCCTGAGGCCGAGCGCAGTGGTGCGGTGAAGGGATCAGTGCGCGTCTGTATGGCGATCGAGCAAAGTAGTGTTCCATGGTGTGCGATTATCACCCGGCGGTGTTATGGTCTTGCGGGCAGCACCTTTGGTCGCGTGCAAGGGCTCAATCTTCATTATGCATGGCCCTCTGGCCGATGGGGCTCAATACCCGTTGTCGGGGGAGCAGAGGCCGCATTTAAAAAAGAACTCGATGCGCTTGAGGGGGAGGCACGGGCTGAACGGCTGGCGGAAATTGAAGCGCATTTTCATCATCTCGAGTCACCATTTTTGACAGCCGAAAAATTTCGGATACCCAACCTCATTGATCCGCGGGATACGCGCGCCTTATTGAATGACTGGCTCGACGATGCCTGGAAGCTCATCCCAGAGCAGCTCGGCGTCAAAGGGCGAAGTTTTAGAATTTAAGACACATGACCCAAATTCCTGCTTCATTGCTTCACGCCGTTCATCCCTATGTCTGCGACCATTGGGATGATGAAGCGCTTGTCTTCCGAGATATTCGACTGAGTTATGGGGGGCTTATTCGCTATGCGACCGCCTTTGCGGATCAGCTTGCTGAGCACGGGGTTCGCGGCGGTGACAAGGTTGCGGTTTTAATGCCCCCGCGTCCTGAGGCGATTATATCCTTGCTCGGCTGTTGGTTGGTCGGCGCGACATGGCTTGGCATAAACCCCCGTTATCAAAGACGCGAGCAGCAGCAAATTTTAAGCGATTGTGACGCCAAGCTATTACTGTCCATTTCGCAGATGGGTGCCCGCGACTACCGTGCAGACCTCGATGCGCATGCGGCACGTTCTCCTGTGCGGGTTTTGCGCACCCTCGATCGCTTTGGTGATGGTGACATGGCTTCGCCCCTATCGACCAGTGAGGCAATGTATCGTTGGAATGAAAGGCTCGCGGCGTTCAAACCCGAGGCAAATCCGGCGGTCATCATTTATACATCTGGGTCGACGGGTGCGCCCAAGGGAGCCTTGATTTCTCACGCGGGTTTGGCGTTTCGGTCGCACACATTACATACTGATCGGTTCAACATTGAACGATCTCGGCAAATGATTGATTTACCCGTGAACCATATTGGCGCATTGGCAAGCGGTATCGGCGTTGCTCTCGTTTCGGGCGGGGTGATGGTCTTATCCGAACAATTTGACCCAGGATTTACCCTCAAAATGATCCAGGAAGAGCGCTTGGATGTGCTGAGCGGGGTTCCCGCAATGTTGGCGCGTCTGGTCGACCACCCCGATTTTGGTCAGACTGATCTCAGGGGGCTTAAAGCTGTGAATTGGGGGGCCGGCCCGATCAATGAGGCAGTGCTTGACCGTCTCCTCGCCGCGACAACAGCTGTATTTTCTCAGCAATATGGAATGACCGAGAGCAATGGTCCGATCAGTTACACGCCGCCCACACGCGATAAAGAAATTCTGCTGAACACCACAGGTCGACCCGACCTGCGGCTCGGCTTCCGGATTGTCGATGAGGCGGGCCATGCGCGCGACCAAGGGGAGGAGGGAGAGGTTCAAGTCAAAATCCCTTATCCGTTTATGGGGTACCTCAATCAGGCTGAGGCCAGTGCCGACGCTTTTACGGCTGATGGATATTTGCGTGCCGGCGATCTCGCAAAAATCCGATCGGATGGCTATCTGGTTTTTTGTGGTCGCAGCAAGGATATGTATAAATCCGGCGGCTTTAATGTTTATCCGCGCGAGATTGAGGTTGTGTTGGAGAGCCATCCCAATATATTGGCGGCCGCCATTATCGGTGTCGAGGATGCTCAATGGGGGCAGGTTGGATACGCGTTTATTGAATTATCCGACGACATGAGTTTCGATGAGATTAAGCAATGGTGTCGTGACCAACTTGCCGACTATAAAGTGCCAAAACATTTCAAATTGCTCGATACAATGCCGCGTACAACCGTCGATAAAATTGACCGCGTTCAGTTAGCGCAGATGGCGTTGGCCCACTAGCCTCGTTCCGTATGATCCACCCCATAGCCCCACTGATAAGCCGCACTGATAAAGATGGATTAAATCGGCCTGTGAATAGGTCGCGCGCAGCGAGGTCTTTTCTCTTTGGGTGCTGTGTTAAATGGTCCTGTCGCGCCCTTCCCAATACGGCTCGCGCAATTTTCGTTTGAAAATTTTTCCGCTGTCCTCCCGCGGTAAATCTGAGCGTATATCGACAATTTTTGGTACTTTATAACTCGCCATGAATTCGCGCACATGCGCGCGGACATCATCTTCCGACATGGCGTGTCCTGGTTGCAATTGCACACACGCACACAGGCTCTCGCCGAAATCTTCGTCTGGAATGCCAAATACGGCGCAATCGGCAATGGCCGGATGGCTGATTAGACAGGTCTCGATTTCCATGGGGTAAATATTGACGCCGCCTGAAATGACCATGTCATTTCGGCGATCGCATAAATACAGAAAGCCATCCTCATCCAGATAACCAATATCACCCACCGAGATCAGCCCGTGCATCTCGGCCTTGGAGCGCTTTTGATCGTCCAGATGATAGGTGAAGTCGGGGCCCCCCAAATTGCGGCAAAACACGTCACCGATTTCATGGGCCCCCAACTTTTTCCCGTCATCATCCAGAATAACGATCTCGCAATTGGCCATGGCTTTGCCCACCGAGCCTCGATGATTGAGCCATTGTTCCGATGTTAAAAATGATACCGACCCCACCTCAGTCGCCCCATAATATTCATTAATAATGGGTCCCCACCAGTCAATCATTTGCTGTTTCACATCAGGTGGGCAGGGCGCCGCTGCGTGGACAACAAATTCGAGGCTGCTGGTGTCATATTTATCGCGTTGTTCTTTTGGCAGCTTCAACATGCGAATAAACATGGTTGGGACGGTTTGCAAATGGGTCGTTTTGTGGTGCTCGATCAATCGCAACAATTCCTCGGGATCAAATCGAGGCATGAGCACGGTTTCATCCATGCCCATCACCACACACAGAATGCCATAGGTATTGGGTGCAGAATGGTAGAGGGGCGCAGGAATAATGGTGCGTTTGCCGGGGCCGATATCAAAAGCCTGATTAATGGTTGCGTATAGATTTTCCATTTCAGCTGGCGTGCCCGCTTTGCGCCGAACGCCTTTCGGACGACCCGTCGTTCCGGATGTGTAAATCATGGCGCCTGGAGAAGCGACTTCGCGCGGCGCCAGAGGTTCAAATTGTGCGAGCCATTCATACCAGCCGGTTGCATTGTCTGGAACCCGAGCTGCCTCAGGCGACACTTGATAAGCGGCGCTAAGCTCGGGTGGGGTTTCCACCACCAAAACTTTACAGCTTTCAGGAATGCCAGAGGCAATTTGCGGTAGCAAATCGGCGTGAATGATCAGCGCCTTAGCGCCACAATTTTCCAGCACATACTGCGCTTCGTCAGCTGTGTAATGCCAGTTAACCGGCACCGAGTAGGCGCCGAGCGCGGCGGCGGCCAGAGACATCTCAAAGACACCAAAATCATTACGCATAAAAATGGCGACGCTGTCTGCTAATTTGAGACCGAGGGTCTCCTCCAGCCCGCGGGCGGCCCGCGCGGCATTCATCATGATTTCTTGGTGCGACCGCTGGCGTTCTCCGCTGATGATCACTTTGTCCATATCGATCTCCTCAAACGCAACTTTCTAAGGATGACAATTCAAAAATTTCGCGTCAACACCTTTATTGAGAGACGACGGTGAAAACGACTGAAAGCGCCCGAAAGCGCCCGAAAGCGCCCGAAAGCCTTTTTCTTAGGTCTTGCATATCTGCAGCAACACCGTAAAATTTGGATTCTTGGTGAGGTGCGTTGAGGGGGGCGTTATGAGATTGTTACTATTGTTGATGGGCCTTATGTTGGCTGTGCCTGTGCACGCTGCAGACAAAATACTGTTCCGGAATGCGCAAATTTTTGATGGCCTGTCCGAGCAATTAAGCGCGCCGCGCGATGTTTTGGTTGACGGCAATAAAATCAGTGCGGTCGGGAACAATCTGCAAGTGGAGGGGGCGCGGGAAATTCAAGCGCAAGGTTTAACCCTCACGCCAGGCTTTATCGATGCGCATGTGCATATTATGTTGCAGCTCTCGTTTCTGCAGGCCATCACGAGCGACTCCTTTTTCTACGCCTATGAAGCGACGCGCAGTGGTGAAAATATTCTGATGAATGGGTTCACCACGGTGCGCGATATGTCGGGCAATAGCTTCTCGCTCAAAAAAGCGATTGATGCTGGGATAGTGACCGGCCCGCGCATTTTCCCATCGGGCCCCATGATTTCACAAACATCCGGTCACTCGGATCACCGCTTCGATGCACATCCCAGCCGAATGATCCGCGATGAGAAAAATATACTCATGAATTATGACATGGTGCAAATCGCAGATGGGGAGGCGGAGGTTCTCCGCGCAGCCCGCGAGGCGCTTCGACGGGGAGCCTCTCAGGTCAAAATTGCGGGCGGTGGCGGGGTCACATCATTTGCCGATCCCATTGATGTTGTTCAATATACGCTACCGGAGATGAAAGCAGCTGTTCAAGCGGCGGCGGATTACGGAACTTATGTTGCAGTTCATGCCTACACGGATCAATCCATTCGACGTGCCGTTGAGGCGGGCGTTCGTACGGTCGAGCATGGTAACTTAGCCACGGCAAGTACATTGCGATTGATGCGCAATAAAGATGTCTGGTTATCGCCGCAGTCGATTATTTTCGTTGAAAATGTTGAGGGGCTGAATGCCGTTCAAAAAGCCAAAATGGACATTGTAACGAAGGGGCTGGGAGATTTATTTGAAAGCACAAAGGTGGTGAATTTCACAAATATTGCCTTCGGGACGGATATTGTCATGGACCCCAAGCAATTGGCGGGAATGAGCCGCGAATTCACGCATCGGCGTAAATGGTTCTCGGCTGTAGAAATTATGAAACAAGCGACCTCTAAAAATGCGACCATGCTGGCCTTAAGCGGCAAGCGTGCGCCCTATGATGGAAAACTCGGCGTGATTGAAGAGGGGGCACTCGCAGATATTCTGCTGATCAAGGGCAACCCGCTTGAGGATATTTCAATCCTGACCAAGCCGCAGGAGAATATCCTGCTCATCATGAAAGATGGTAAAATATACAAAGACATCGTGACGCCATAAAGACACGCCCATAGCGCGTTTCCTGGAGATGGGATTTAAAGAGGGAGAAACATTACCCGTGCATAAATGCGTCGCCTCAAATGTGCGAAGTTCTGCTATAAGGCGCTTATGCAACTGTGTGATGTTTTGATTATTGGGGCTGGGGCGGCCGGTCTGATGTGCGCGATTGAGGCCGGAAAGCGCGGTCGGGCTGTGCGCTTGGTCGACCATTCTGCGAAGCTGGCTGAGAAAATTCGTATTTCTGGCGGTGGTCGCTGTAATTTTACCAATATCCATACGGCACCCGAAAATTTCATTTCGGCTAATCCGCATTTTTGCAAATCGGCGCTGAAGCAATTTACGCAAGGTGATTTTATCGCCATGGTTCAACGCTACGGCATTGCCTATCATGAAAAAGCCTTGGGGCAGTTATTTTGCGACCACCGTTCGCAAGATATTATTGACATGCTTGTTGCCGAGGCGGCTGCCGTGGGCGTGACACCTGAATTGGAAACTGCCATCAGCTCTGTTGAAAAAGCGGAGGCTGGTTTTCGCATTCGCATCCAAAAGCCGAGTGGCGCAGAGGAGGAAGTGTCATGCGCCTCATTAGTGATCGCCACAGGCGGTTTATCCATCCCCAAAATTGGTGCGAGTAAATTTGGCTATGATGTAGCGCGGCAATTTGGCTTGAATATTATTGACACCCGGGCGGCGCTTGTGCCGCTCACTTTTCAAAGTGAAATATTAGAGCGCTGCAAAGCCTTAAGTGGCGTGTCCCTCGACACTATTGTGCAATGTCGCAAAATGCACTTTAGCGAAGCCATGTTATTTACCCACCGTGGACTATCGGGTCCGAGTATTTTACAAATTTCATCCTATTGGCGCGAGGGGCAGACCATTGAAATTAATATGGCGCCGAGCACGGATGTTGCAGCGATATTGCTTGATGCAAAGCGGCAGGGGGGTCGGCAAAATGTGGATACGGTTCTGGCCGAGATTCTGCCGAAACGTTTGGCTCAGGATCTGTGCACCTGGCAGGGCCTCAGCGGCCGCATTGGCGAGATCGCCAATGCGCGCCTCACCGCACTCGGCGATGCTGTTAATCGCTGGCAGCTAATGCCCGCAGGCTCGGAAGGCTACCGCACCGCCGAGGTTACCTTAGGTGGGGTAGACACAAGGGCGCTGTCGTCAAAAACCATGCAGGTGAAAAATGTGCCAGGGCTGTTTTTTATTGGTGAGGTGGTTGACGTGACCGGCCATTTGGGTGGGTATAATTTTCAATGGGCGTGGTCGTCTGGCTTTGTAGCGGGGCAACATGCTTGAGGCGCCCAACACATAAATCGCTCAAATGTTCGCGAATAGATGCAGGCCCAGCTGCTTGATAATCGCTCAACTTTCTAAGATTATGAAATCTAGCGCCGCTAAGTGGTGTATCGTGGGGCGTGACCGTATTTAAAGAAATATAATGAGAACACTATAAGGTATAAATAAATGGCGGAGAGGAAGTCCGCCACACTAATATCTGAGCATATTCGTTAACGTATGTTTTTCTGACATTTTATTAGTGATTTACACAGTTTCTTGTCTAGGGAACTCTGGTGAAATCGTACTATATCCACGACGTTATTGTAGGTTATGTTGTAGGTTACGGTGCGTTCGAGTGGCAAGACTACATACGGAAAATCAGATTAAAGCGATAAAAAAGGGATGCCTCTTTTGTCCTACAAGGTGGATGGGTTGTTTCGACTATTTAGTCTTTTGTTAACCGAATAAAAAAGAATAACTGTAATTATCCAAAGAATAATAGCCATACTATACAAGCCAGAAAAACGACCATCGAATATTAATGAACCGCCTATTGCAGGACCTATTGCCGCTCCTAGTGTCTGGGCTGCAGGAATAAGAGGTGCGCGGTGCCCCGTTTCATCTGCTGCGATCGCCAAGCCCATTCGATAACAAGCGCCGAAATTCCATGCAGCGGAAAACAGCATAACAGCGATGACATAACCGACCAGGCTTGATGACCACCAAAAAATAATGACAGCTAGAATGGATAGGCTGACAGCGCTGAGAAATGGAAGAAGACGCCCATATCGTATGCCCAGTACGCCACCAGCAATAGAACCAAAGCCTGCGGCGAAAAAAGAAGCTGCTAAAATTTGAGCAACTGTCGGGTTTGCGATTTCGTTTGAAACCCCAATGCGCTCGATAAACGACCATACTGAAGCTTCTGCAGCCACATTTAATAATAAGATAATGCAGGCGATCCAGAACAACCAATTTGATTTGGGCGTGGCATGCTGAATTTCGTCAAACGGCTGTGAACTTGCCCTGAGCGAGCTGGAGGAAAAAAAGGCAGCTAGCATTAGGACAGTGCAGAGTAGCATTCCGTTTCCCGAGATGCCGAGGGGTGTGGTGGCGCTCAACGGAAGCATAAACAACCCGAGCGCCGCGGTAAGCGTTTGAAGCGCTTGCATATAGCCAAACTTACTCTCCGGAAACGCGTCTTCGCCAAGGCAGGTGATCGCCAGGCCAAAACATAATCCGCAGCCAATACCTGCCCCCGTCAATAATAGAGCAAATGGCAAAAAGTCTGTAACGTACGCGCCACCGGCAAAGCAAATGATAGCTAATAAGCTACCGATCCGTGACATTTTGTGACGCGACACGCGCGGTTGCACGAGTCCCCAAACTGTATTTACACCCGCCAAACCCAGCATAAAAAGACCAGCGAGCCAGCCTATTTGTTGGTAGCTAAAGCCTCGTTCGTCAACTAATGCGCCCAGTATAACAGGGCTCAGATTGAAGAATGAAATAGCGGCAACATTAACAACCATTATCTGGAGCAAGTGTATGTTGGTACGCTCAATAGGTTGCCGCAAAATTTTCTCTCGTCGTATTAGCTGTGTTTGTTATGTCGTCGATCGACTAGCGCTTGCTGACCCCTTCTAGTATGGGTAAGGGGATACCTGCGGTCATGCCGCCGTCGACCCTAAATTCTTGTCCGGTAACAAAGCTCGACCGATCACCTGCAAGAAACATAAAAACATCTACCGCCTCGGATATATGACCCATTCGGTCTAGAGCGGTTAATGAGGCGAGGAATCGTGCCGTCTCGTTTCCGTCATCAGCCACCATCATTCCCGTTCCGCTGATAACAGCTGGACAGACGGCGTTCACGCGAATATTGCGCGGGGCGAGTTCAAGCGCAGCGGTGCGCATCAGATATGCTGCGGCCGCCTTGCTGGCCGCATACCCACCTTCACCGGGAATTGTCATGCCACTGCCAGCGACGCTACCTGTTACCACAATTGAACCGCCATCGCTCATATAGTCAGCGGCATACTTTAAGAATAGAAAAACGCCAACAGTGTTGGTGGCTAAGAGCAGTTGGAAATCTGTTAAGCTCATGTCTGCAAGCCCGTCCGACTCAACCGCAATGCCGGCGTTCAAGATTAACACCTGAAGTGGTTTGTCTTTGCTGGCGTGTTGTAAGGCAGCTTTTACATCGGCTTCTTGAGATACGTCACAAGATAAAAAAGTTGCGCCAATTTCGTTGCCAATTTCCGCGCCTTCACTTCTTCGGCCAGAGATAAAACAATCTGCATTAGCTGCAATGAAGCTTTTGGCTAGTTCTAGACCAATACCGGACGTGCCGCCGGTGATGAGGACTGGCTTATTTTGATAATCATACATGGTTTACCTCGGGCAATCTTCGTGCGGGTAAAGAAATACTTTCCCAGCTTTTTTTGACAGACACACCTCAAAGGCTTTGGCTGCATCGGACATGTTAAACTCGTGAGTGATGATCAGATCGAGCATTTGCTTAACTTTATTATCGCGAAGCATCTCGACAAGGCCAGGTCGATGATTGACTTGGACGTCATGCCCACCGGTGAGGGAGACGTGTCGATTGTGAAGTTCGTTCAAAAGATGAATGGGCAATGGCGTTTCGTCGCCAACGATGAAGCCAAACATGTACATTTTACCGTATCGTCTAGCAGCGGCCAAAGTTCGCTTTTGATAAAATGGATAGCCTGAACATTCGAAAACCGCGTCACAGCCCTTTTTACTGCCAGTTATCGCGTGAATTTGCTCAAGCCAATCTGTATCGTCGGGATCAACGATATGTTTCACGCCCATTTTTCGGCAAATTTCCATCCGGTATTCATTCCGGCCCATAACGATGACCTCTGCTCCGCGATATAACGCGTTCGCAATGGCCCCGAACCCAATGAATCCAACCCCTGATACCAAAACAATATCTCCGGGTTTGACGTCACATTCCTCGACACCCGTATATGTACAGCCGACCGAGCAATTTGCTAAAGCTGCGTGGCGGAAGGAGAGGTCGTCTGGTATTTTCTGAACCATATTCTCGGGAGCAATGCGGTATTGCGAAAACCCAAACCCTCCCGACTGGCTATTATTTTTGAGTTCAATCGCCTTCATGCCACCCGGAGCTTCAATAGCCGGACGGCCATCCAACACGTCAAGTTGTCCATGCGGATTGCCTCCACCGTCGATATCTTCATAGGGTATCGACATGCAATGGGTTGGGCTGAGGCCGGCCTCGCACACAAAGCAGGTGCCGCACGGATTTCCTTGATAGATAATAACACGGTCTCCAACTGAAAATGCTGAGCCGGGTGTCGTTTCAACAATCTCGCCAACGCCTTCATGCCCCAAATGATCCTCGTCTTCATGCCACTCAAAAAGATGATCTCGATAAATTTGGTGCTCTATGCAAATTGGAGCAATGGCTATCTTAACCAAGACATGTCCCTTGGTTATTTTAGGGTAGGGCATTTCCTTAATCGCCGTTTTGCCAGGCTCCGGAATGCTCAGCGTAAGATTTTTCATTGAATTGCCTCTCTTGCTATTCCAATAGCTTGACTAAACTTCTGGTATAAATAAATATCAGTTTAGTCAATCAAATTACCATTTTAGGACTTACAAT
The DNA here is from genome assembly GCA_965662735.1 of Alphaproteobacteria bacterium. Lineage (GTDB taxonomy): Bacteria > Pseudomonadota > Alphaproteobacteria > RS24 > RS24 > JAYODZ01. Next base: position 45,045 of record CBFIIU010000013.1, on the reverse strand, counting down.
GGATGTTCTGTCGACTTCTCGCCTTGATCAGGAGGGCCAATTAATTAGTCGCTGGATATCGCGGCTTTATCTGGCGGTTAGCGATGCTAACAAGCGGGAGTTTTCCTCTATCGTTGAAACGGTTGGTATCAAGCGATTAAACGATGGGAGTTATTTGGCGACCAAAGAGCAATTTGACACTGTTATGCGACGATTAAGGCGCATCCAGGCGGATATTTATTTTAAGTTCTACGAGACAATGGATTTGTTGGAATTGGGTTTAATGGGCTACGCCGCAATTTCCAGCGGTTCAGTCAAAAATGCCATCAATGTGTTGTTGAATTATCAAGACTTGACGACGTCATCATTTTATTTCCAGTCAGAAGAAATAAACGGTCAGTTAACAATTACCGTTGTACCTTTCGGTCCTTATCTCCAACATAACAATTTAATTGTTGAGGATGCTCTAGCTGGCATTTGGCACTTTGTGTCGGTTTTGGTTTCAGATGTCGCTGCTAAAGAGGCATGCACAGTAAATTTTAACTACCCGGCGCCGCAATCCGCGGACATATATAAAGAATATTTTCCAGCCAATATTCACTTTAATGCAGACAAAGCCAGCTTGGTTTTGCCCAAAGCTATATTGCAAACCCCGATGACGACAGCGAATTCGGAGATGGCCGACTTATGTTTGTCGATATGCGATCGTATATTTGGACGACTGACAGCTCGCTCGGATTTGCGGCACACTGTCCAGCGGTTGATCATGACCCGGCCTGGCGATCGCATGCTGGGGTTGGAAGAAGCCGCCGCGGCCGTCAATATGTCGTCCTCTCAGTTCCGAAAGAAACTCTATCAGTTGGGAACGAGCTACCGGGAGATCGTGGTGCAAACACGAATGTCGTTAGCGCAACACTATCTCAAAAGCACCGCACTTAATGTTCAGGAAATTTCGTATATGCTGGATTATAAAAATCCGAGCGCGTTCAGCCGAGCATACAAAAGTTATTTCAATGAAAATCCAATTGATACTAAACAACGCCATAATCTCTCTGGCGTGGAGAGTGCATCGATTGGTTTTAATTACTAACTCGGTGCTTGCGTCGAACCGGTTATCTTCGACACTAATTGGGGAGTGAGCATATCCCTCCAACCTCCATCAACGATCAACGTTTGGCCGGTCATGTAGCGGCTCTCTTCGCTCGCTAAAAAATGGTACACGCCGGTAAGATCGTCTACCGTTGCTTGGCGGCCCAGGGCGGTCAGAACTTTGCAAAGTTCGTCTCCCATTTCGCCACTCCCTAAATCAGTTGCCACATAAGCGGGTGCAATTGCATTAACGCGAATAGCTCTATGCCCTAGTTCGGTCGCCGCGCTTTTAGTCAATATTTCTACGGCAGCCTTAGTAGCTGAGTATGCCGATTGCCCCGCTATTGCTAGGCGGCTAGCAAGCGACGAGGTGTTGATGATGCTTCCGCCGTCCTGTAAGTGGGGCGCGCCATATTTGAGGCCGAGAAAAACACCGTGCTGGTTCACAGCGGTAAGCCTGTGAACCATCTCGAGGGGCATCTCGCCTATATCGGGGCCAACGTCTCCAATACCAGCATTATTAATGAGGCAATCGATCTTCCCGAACTCTTGCTCAACAGTTCGAAAGATGTTCCGCATAATATTCTCATCGGACACATCGACTTGTTTGAAATGACAGCCTATCTCTTTGGCAACGGCGCTATCGTCTACAACGTTAAACGCGACAACCGTCGACCCAGCTTTTATAAAGCGCTCGGCAACAGCCCGTCCGATCCCGCTTGTTCCACCCGTTATCACTGTTAATCGGCCAGAGATGTCAAACATTGTTCTTTACCCACTGTTTAGAACCATCAGCAGCATGCGAAACGCCTGGCAATTGGGCCAAATGCTCTTCTGCTGTCGGGATTTCGGCTAGCTCTATGATATTTCCGAATGGATCTCGCAAGTAAACGGCGCCGTGATCGGCTGTTCCCAAGGGCTGTCCGCCAAGCTTTAAAAACCGCTGCGTTTCAAAAGCCAGATCGTCGACATAAAAAGCGATGTGGCGAATCCCAGGGACGTTCGCTGTATTATTTTCAACTGTTTCTGAGCTCTCCGCGAGCGGAGAGTCATACACCCATATTTCGAGAAAACAATTATGGCCCGCCATCATTACGCCGCGGGCGGACGAGTTTGTCAGTCCAATGGCTTGGTCGATTGCAGGGTCATTTGACCACCCCTCACGGCTGATTTCAGTGAAACCAAACATGTCGCGATAAAATTCGACTGCTCTTTCCAGATCGTCGACGACGAGAGCGGGGTGGGCAAAGCCGAGTATCATCGTCCTGGAGCCGAGAACCTGCTTGGAATAAATTTTTCGCGCAGCATTATTCCATTCCCAACTGGCTCTTGAAACTGGGCCGTCTGTGCCCCTGTTATCGGGTCGGTGGTGAGCGGGGTGATTTCCTTAAGCCCAGCCCAAACCGCGTCCTCAGCGGCCCTCTCCACATTGTCGGCTTGGTAGATCAAAGATGAAATGTGAGGCCCATGTTTTTCGAGGCATTGTTTTTCATAATCTGTAGACGCGTTTTTCAAAACGAGAACGGTGTTATGTTTTTCTGGATCGTAAAATCGGTCACCCAGATAAACGGTTCGATCGTTCCCTTTCTCGTATGCCTCTACGATATGCATATCGAGCGCCTTCTCATACCATGCGATCATCTTGTCGATGTCCGAAACGACCTCCGAGCATCCGATCATTTGCAATCCGCATTCGCCGGATGGCGCGTTTGTAAATTCTTGAACGCGGAAGTGTTTGTCTGTGTACTCCATAATCTCAACCCAACGGCCTTCAGGGTCTTTGACAACAAAGCCATCATAGGTCGGGAATTCCTCGAACTCCATGACCAGCTCAGCGCCATCAGCAAGGAGTTGATCGTGCGATGCCCGGGCGTTGTTCACAACCCAGCACACATGGTTGACGGCGTTGCCGTGGCGATCATACCACTGCCGCTCATATTCGAATTGAAATGGCGGTGCTTCGAGCTGAACCTGAAAGAAATTTCCACCACACCCCATAAAGGTGTAATCACTATGGCCTTCGCCCGTGACGTGGAACACGTCCCCCGTAAAGAAATTAGTAATACCGTGATGCCACTTCAGATATGGCCAAATACTCTCGCGAGGCTTGTCGTCGTAGATACATACATGGTGCAACCAATAATCTAGTTCTCTTGCAGTTTTCATAATTCCTCACAAAGTTGAGCTCTTCTATCTATGAAGTCATTGAAAGCAAAAGGCGTGAGGCGGGCAAGTCCGAAATTGCCGCTGTGTCTAAAATGGTAATTAATAGGGCAAAAATGATATTCCGCGTTTGGGTGAGCAGATCTAGCCTCAAGAAGTAGTTAGTTTTGGGAGGATAAACTATGTTTAGAAAACGTTCTGCTGGCATGTTGCTCGGAGTTAGTGTGCTAGCGTTAGCAAGCTCAGCCGTTCTCGCTCAAAGTCTTGACGAGGTTGTGGTGACTGCTCAAAAACGCAGTCAAAGTGCGCAAGATGTTCCGATTTCTATTAATGCTATTTCAGGCGACGCGATCGCGCAGGCAGGCGTTACGGATGTAAATGGGATTGTCGACTTGGTGCCCGGGTTAAATTCACGATCCGACGGTCCTACTCAGACGGTTTTTGCTATGCGCGGTGTTGGTACAAATGCTTTCGGCGTAGGGGTTGATGGCTCGGTCGGCGTGTTTGTCGATGACGTTTTTATTGGCCATCCTGTTCTCGTCAACACATCGTTCTTTGATGTCGAACGCGTCGAGGTCGTTAAGGGACCGCAAGGCACGCTGTTTGGCCGGAACACATCGGCAGGCGCAATTTCAGCTGTGTCAAAAAAGGGTGAAATGGGGGCGACTTATTACGATGCCCAAGTTGGCTTTGGTAATGAGGGGCAGCGCCGCTATCAATTTATTGCGAATATGTCGTCTTCGGACAATTTTGCTATTCGCTTGGCGGGTCGCGTGCAAGAGCGCGATGGGACTTTTCAAAATACCACGACCGGCAATGAGCTGAATAACGTGGATAATCAAATTTTCCGTTTAGTGGCCAGTTTCAACCCTTCAGATAAGACCGCGGTTAACTTCATTGCGGAAAACTACCAAGATGAGTCGTATTGGGGTATGGCAAATATGACGTACGTCGACGCAAATGGTGACGACGCGTTCGATCGAAATCGGATGGAGGTAAGTTCGGTTACTCAGAATGCCCGCGACGACGCCAATGTGGATTCCACGCGTTTGGCGCTTTCAGTCGAGCATGAATTGAGCGATCAGATGTCAGTCACTTGGAATATCAATAAATTGGATATTGAGTCTGTCGCGCAAGCTGGAGATTTCTTGGCGTCTGGTGATTACACTCCTGACCTTGCAGGTTTGAGTGTCTTGGATTTTAGTGAACCTGGAGACTTCGAGTTTTTTGCAACGGAAGCGCGCTTAAATAGCACAAGCGATGGCGTGAGCTGGTTCATTGGCGCAAGTTATCGCGACGATACACTCACAAATAACTCAACACTTCGATATGATGATGAACATCTCGATGCCTTGCTCGCAGACGGGGCGCTTGGGCTGACAAGTTTTAATGCGGTTGAAGAATCTCCGACAACCGTTGATGTCAAATCATACGCAATTTTTGGTGATATCTCGTTCGATATTTCTGATCGTTTATCCGCTACTGTGGGTGGTCGTTACTCCGATGATGAGAAAGACATTTCCGTGAATGTGTTGCCCACTACAGGTAATGCTGGATTTAATGTGCTGAAGCCAAATGTTGGTTCGGCCAGCGCTAAGGAGAGTTGGTCAGAGACAACTTCGCGTTTCGCGCTGAACTATGATCTCTCGGATAATGCGATGGCTTACGTCTCCTATTCCGAGGGCTTTAAATCGGGTGGCTTTAATTCAAGTCTCGACGATAATTTGCAAATACTCGCAGTTGAACCCGAGAAACATGACGCCATTGAGATTGGCATAAAATCTGAATTGATGGACCGTCGTCTGCGTCTGAACGTGGCTTATTTCACAAGTGAGTATGAAGATTATCAGATTGAAGTGCAGCAAGGTGCGGCTTTCGTGATCAGAAACATTGCCGACGCGGATATTGATGGTTTTGAATTTGATGGCGCTTGGCTTTTGTCTGACAATTTCGAACTTCAGTTTGCTCTAAGCTCGCTGGATACTGAGATAACGTCAGGCATCTTGCCAACGGACACAGATGGTGATGGTGCAGTGGATACTCAGGTTAATGTTGCCGGTAATGATATGCCATTTGCGCCCGATCTGTCTTATACCTTGGCGTTGAATTATAGCCGCATGACAAATATGGGTGAACTTGGCTTTAACATTAGCTATGCCCATACCGACAAACAATATCATACGGCCTATAATGATGATGATTTCGGTTATTCCGAAGAAAATGATCTTGTAGACGTGAGGCTTCAGCTCACCGCGCCTAATGATAGCTGGCGTTTAGCTCTATTGGGTAAAAATATCACAGATGAGCGTTACCTAGTTTCAACGAACCCTGTCGTATTTAACACTGGTGTTCCGAATATGGGTAGCCTGTGGTCTGTTGAGCTCGGTTATCGTTTCTAGATTTTGATTATTAGTTCGGGGGCATTCGCACAAGGATGCCCCCGTTTTTTTTAGGAAGAGAATTAATAAAATGACAATGATGAAAAAGCAGTTGGGTCAAGCCTTCGCTCTTTCTGTTGTCGGCGCGGCCTTTTTTAATATCATGCCGCTTTATCTCGGAACGGCTCAGGATCACTTCGATTTATCGCCTGATCAAACAGGTTTGATCGGCTCCTCGTTCTTTCTTGGGTATACCCTTATAACGTGCCTCGCTTTTTTCGTTCTGCCTCGGGTCAGTTGGCATGTGTCGGGGGTGATTGCTGTCGCTGTCGCAACAAGCGCGATTGGCCTAACCCTTCAAGCTCAGACACTTTCCCATCTATTACTTGCAATTTTTCTCGCTGGTGCTGGCTACAGTTATTTATATGGCATGGGGACGACGATAATTGGTTCTATGCCAAATGAGACGCGAAATTTTGGCTGGAAAATTGCGTTGGAGGCCGTATTTGGTGCGATCTTACTCACTGTGATCCCAGCCTACATATTGCAGGATTACGGGTTCGAGGGGTTGAATATCGTATTGATGGCTGCAGCCCTATTGTTGGTCCCATTGTTTCGCCATACGCCGTCGCGACAGGTCATTAAGAAAGAGGGATCGACTGCGAGTACTGCCGCCCGAATTCCTTTTTGGTTGAGTTTGGGTGGGTTGGTCTTGTTTTTCTCGGGAGAAACGATGGCCTGGTCATTTATCGAACGTGTTGCCGACCAGCATGGGTTTGACGCCGACCAGGTTGGACTGGTTTTGGCGATTTCTTTGGGGTTTGCAGTGGCTGGCTCTCTTTGCGAGGCTTATGGCGCCGCGCGCATTGGTTTCGGACGTAGTCTAATTGTTGTCTCAATAAGCTACATACTGGCTTTAACCAGTCTGTTGAACATTACATCAGAAGCGTTTTTCCTATTTGTGATGGGTGCCTGCCTCGCCAATTTTTCGATCGGCTTTGGTCTGCCCGTGTTAGTCGCCATATGTTCGAGCCATGATAAGGCAGGCGATCATGTCATTTTAACGGTTCCAGCGATTGGGATCGGAGCCGTGATTGGGCCTGGTTCTGCAGGCCTTCTAATTGTGCATCTTGGTTACGACCTGATGCTCGTCGTGTCTGGAGTGATCGTCGCGATAGCGTCTGGCGTTCACATCTTGGCCAGCTCTTCGGGGGGAGATAATTAAATGGCACTCACCAAAAAACAAAAAAAGTTGCTCTTTACAAACCTTATTCGATCAAAAGCGTATGACGATATGGTCGCTAAGCGCATGGTGTCGGGTCGTTTGGTAGGGTTTTATCATCCAGGAGATGGGCATTTGGCGCCGGGCGTTGGCGCGGCGACATTTCTCGAGAAAACCGATTACTTAAGCCCACATCATCGCGCTCATGGTATGCCTCATATGCTCTCAAAGGGCATAGATATGAAATATTATCTCGCCGAACATACTGGAAAGATAACCGGTTGTTGTGCGGGTCGTTCTTCATTCCATTTTTGTTTCCCAGAGCATGGTGTTTTTTTGATGTCGGGTTTCATCGGATATAATTTCTCACCATCCGTGGGGCTTGGTTGGGCAGCGAAGCAACGTGGTAACCAGCAAGTCGTGATGAATTGCTCAGGCGATGGTTCGTATAATGAAGGGCGCGCGCATGAGGCCTTATTGATGGCCGCCAATTGGCGGCTGCCCATCATTTTTTATTGCGAAAATAATGGCATGGCGATTTTTGCCGATGCCAATGAGATGCACCCGACCCCCCATATATCGTCGATGGCGAAGGCTTATGATATGCCATCCGAAATCGTCGATGGGCAGGACGTTTTTGCCTGTGCTGAGGCTGCCTTAAAGGCGATCAAGCGGGCGCGCAAAGGTGATGGCCCCACTTTTATTGAAGCAAAAACTATTCGGTTTCGGGAACACGATATTGGAACGCCGGATCTTTTGGGGGCTACTCCCAGAACCAAGCAGCAGATCGATCAGTTGCGGGCGCGCGATCCCGTCGAGCTCGCTTTACGCCATGTGCGCGATCACAACATTCTGTCTGAGGCCGAGATAGATGAAATTTATGAAACGGTGGATGCGGAAGTAGCTGCTGCAGAAAAATTTGCCGACGACAGTCCCATTCCAGACGTAACCGAAGCAGAATTAATGCAAGACGTTTTTTTTGAGGGAGCCAAAGTATGACCCGTGAACTTCCTCTCATTGAGGCAATCCGAGAAGCCTACGTCGAAGAAATGAATCTTGATCCCAACGTGTTTATGGTGGGGCAAGACATTAGAGGGGGTATTTTCCCCCATACGACTGGATTGGTGGACGAGTTTGGCCCTGATCGCATTGTGGACACGCCTATTTCCGAAATTGGTATGTTTGGCACCGCATTTGGATCCGCATTGGTTGGCTATCGTCCTATCGTTGATTTCATGTTTGGCGGATTTTTATATGTTTCAGGATCTGAGGTCTTGGTGACGCTCGGTCAGCAATATTTCTTGCACGGTTCCCAAACACCAATGCCGATGGTTATTACCGCGGGAGTGGGGTCGGGCGGGCGTCTAGCGAATGATCATTCTTTGTTTCCTAAAGCAGACATCATCCACCACCCGGGTTTAAAATATGTGTTTCCCTCGACGCCCTATGATGCAAAAGGGCTCATGAAATCTGCCATTCGGGATGATAACCCTGTCTTTTGTTTTTGGCATTTGACACAAATGATGGATCGCGGACCAGTGCCCGAAGAAGAGTACCTTGTTCCAATCGGTAAAGCCGATATTAAGAGGGTGGGCTCAGACGTTACAGTTGTCGCTAATGGTTGGATGTTAAACCATACTCTGGAAGCCGCGGCGCAATTGGACGGAGAGGTGTCGGTCGAGATACTTGATCCACGTTCTTACGTTCCGTTTGATCTAGAGTGCTTGCTGACGTCATTGGCTAAAACCAATCATCTTGTTATTGTTGATGAAGACTATCGGACGTGCGGCTTTGCAGCCGAAATCATGGCCTTGGTGATGGAACATGGTTTTGATCTCCTCGATGCGCCGCCGATCCGGTTAACGATGCCCGATATGCCCATTCCTGGTGGTTATCTGGAGCCGATTGTTAGTCCTTCTCCAGAGAAGATTGTTGCCGCTATTCGAAGTGTTTTGGCTTGAGGTGAAGCATGTCGCATCAGATTAAAATGCCCAAAGTCGCCATGGCGATGAATGAGGGGACAATCACCCAATGGTTCAAGGGCGATGGGGAGCAGGTTGAGAAAGGCGAACCTCTGTTCGAAATCGAAACAGAGAAAACGGCCTATGAGGTCGAGGCGCCCGTAAGCGGCCAGCTGCAAATTTTAGTTTCAGCTGGTGAAACAGTTAAAGTGGAAACGGTTATTGGAGCGCTGGGGGATGATTTGGCCGTCGAACACGTATTGCCCATCTCAGAGCCGGAAAATAATGCTGGTGCCGAACCCTCAGAAGTGGTTGTGGCCGAACAACTGTCTCCTGGCGAACCAGGGAAACGCATTAAAATATCTCCATTGGCTAAAAAATTAGCCGATCAAAATAATATCGACCTGTCGCTTCTTTCGGCCTCCGGCGCTCATGGGCGGATCAAAAAACGTGACATTGACGAATACCTGTCCAATAGGTCGTCGGCTATGCCGAAAAATATGGGTTTTGAGCGGGTAAAACTTTCGCCAATGCGACAAGCGATTGCATCGGGTGTCATGGGCGCAATTAATGGTCAGGCGATGACCCCGAACGCCATAGAAGTCAGTATGGAGAATTTGATCGCGGTACGGGAGAGCTTTAAGGGGCAGAAAGAACCCTTTGCCGCTTCTGTCTCTTATCAAGCTTTTTTTATTAAAGCTCAGGCACTCGCTAGCCGAGATGTTCCAATAACAAATGCGCGTTTGGATGATGGCTACGTCGATATCTTTCACGACATAAATGTCGCTTTTGCTGTCGCTGTTGACGATAGCAATGAGGTTTTTTCGGGACTGGTGATGCCGGTCATTCGCAATGCGGATAAAAAGGGTATTCTTGAAATCCAAGCAGAGCTGATGCAACTCGTTGAGAGAGCTCGGGCTCGCCAATTAACGCCAAGTGATATGGACGGCGCAACCGTCACGCTATCGAGCACAGCGGGGATGGTTGAGGATTACATGATCAGCACGCCGCTTCTCAATCAAGGTCAGAGCTTTATTGGTCAGCCTGGAAATATTGTTGATCGACCAGTGGTGCGCAACGGAACCCTGGTCGCAGGTAAGATCATGACTTACTGTTTTACGTTTGATCATAGGGTGATGGATGGGGTTCCAGCTTGTCAGGCTGCAAGCCGGTTTAAGACTTACATCGAAACACCTTCACTAATGCTTAGGTAGAAAATATGGTCAAACAATTCCAAGTCACTGTAATTGGGTCGGGCCCTGGCGGCTATGTTGCCGCGATACGGGCTGCGCAACTCGGAATGCAAACCGCCATTATCGAAGAAGATCGGTTGGGCGGCGTGTGCCTGAATTGGGGGTGTATACCGACTAAAACACTTTTGCGGAGCGCGGAAATCGTTCGCTTGATGAAGGAGGCCGAACATTTCGGTGTCAAAACTGAAATGTCTTCAGTGAATATTCAAGAAATGGTGAAGAGATCCCGGTCGGTCGCAGGCCAGTTAGAGGCCGGCGTAACGGCACTGATGAAGAAAAATAAAATTGAGGTCATCAAGGGGCGCGCCCGTATCCTAGAAGCCGATAAAATTGAAATTTTGTCCGAAGGTAAAAAGGACGTCATTCATTCTAAATATATAATTATTGCAACTGGTGCGCGCGCACGTGTTCCAAATGCTTTATCGTCCGATAATCCAAGGATTTGGACGGCGCGAGAGGCAATGTTGGCAGATGCCGTCCCGAAGTCTTTATTGGTTGTCGGGTCGGGCGCTATCGGTGTTGAGTTTGCGAGTTTTTATCAAGATATCGGCAGTAAGGTCACTTTAATCGAAGCTGAGAAACGAATTCTACCTCGGGAGGATCTCACTATCAGCGAAGCGGCTGCTTCGGCTTTCACGGCGCGCGGGATGACCATCAAATCCGGGTGTAAGCTGCAATCCCTGAAACCAAACGCTAAGTCGGTGGACGCCGAATTGTTTCACGACGGTAAAACGGTTTCGCAGCGATATGATAATGTTCTGCTGGCACTTGGCGTGCAGGCAAATATTGAGAATTTATGGGAGCCTCATCTGGGGTTACAGGTTAAGGATGGGCACCTTGTTACGAATGGAACATGTCAGACCAGTGTAGCCAATATTTTCGCGATTGGTGATGTCGCGGGTGGGCCGTGGCTGGCACACAAAGCGAGTCACGAAGGCGTCATCGCCGCCGAGGCCATCGCCGGGAAAAAGCCTCTGCCGCTCAACAAAACGCTTGTTCCCTCGTGTACCTATTCGCACCCACAGATTGCCTCTATTGGCCTATCGGAGGATCAGGCGAAGGCGCTCGGACGAAAACTCAATATCGGAGTGGCCCCTTTTTCAGCGAACGGGAAGGCACTTGCACATGGCGATGCCTTCGGCTTTGTAAAAACTATATTCGATGGAGATAGTGGGGAGCTTCTGGGCGCCCATTTGATCGGCGATAATGTCACAGAGCAGATCCATACCTATGGGGCAGCGATGATGGCCGAAGCAACAGATGATGAATTAGCACATATGGTGTTTGCTCATCCGAGTTTGTCAGAATCTTTGCATGAAAGCGTTCTGAACAGCCGTGGAGAAAGCGTGAACATATGAGCGTTATTTCCCCTGACACAATGGCGTTGTTGAGGGCCTATAATGCGCCCGAGCATATTATTGGGTTCTTACAACAAGCCGAGGGCCTATATATAAATGGTGAATTGCAGGTAGGACCATCAGGGCTAGATATTTATGAGCCCTCGACGGCGGGGCGGCTTGCCCATATCGGAGCAGCGTCGACTGCCGATGTCGATCGAGCGTTTGAGGCGGCTCATGCTGCTCTAGAACAGTGGCGCGCGAGCAAACCTGCGACGCGCGAAGAGGCTTTGTTGCGGTTGGCCGAACTCATCGAGAAAAATGCAGATGACCTTGCCTTTATTGAAACGCTCGATAATGGAAAGGCGATTGGGCCGTGCAAGGAAATAGATATTTTAGGCGGAGCTGATTTGGTGCGCTACATGGCCGGCATGGCCCGCCATGCCGACGGTGCGACGCGCAGCGTAAGCGTTCCGGGAAATGCACTGGCAATGACGGTCAAAGAGGCTGTTGGCGTTGTGGCAGCTATTGTACCCTGGAATTGGCCATTTAATATGGCGATGTGGAAATTAGCGGCTCCTTTGGCGGCCGGATGTACCGTTGTATTGAAAACGGCTCAGCAAACGCCTCTGTCAATGCTTTATCTCTCCCGTTTGATTGAGGACGCTGGTTTTCCAAAGGGAGTGATCAACATTGTGTCAGGACGCGGGAGCGAAATCGGCGATGCGATGGTTACACATCCGCTTGCGAGTAAGGTGTCATTTACAGGCTCAACCGAAATTGGACGACATGTGGGCGCCTTAGCGGGGAAAAGTCTGTCACCCGTGACCTTAGAACTCGGAGGCAAGTCTCCGATGATTGCGTTTGAAGATGCGGATCTCGAGAAATTAGTTGCGGCGACGCGATGGTCAGTATTCTTTAATTCAGGTCAGGTTTGCACAGCGGGATCGCGATTATATGTGCATCGGTCTCGACTGGATGAAGTGCTCAACCGATTAACCAACCTCGTTGAGAACATGAAACTCGCGCCGGGACTGGATGATCAATGCGATATGGGGCCTGTTATATCCCCTCAGGCACAGGCTGATATTCTGGCATATGTCGAACGTGCGATTTCGCAAAATGTTAAAATGATTGCTGCGGGTAACAATGTTCCTGATCAGGGCTGGTTTGTGCCGCCTATCGTTCTGCTCGCTGACGATAATCGTTTGGAAATCGTGCAGGAAGAAGTATTTGGGCCAGTCTTGGTCGTGATCCCTTTTGATGACGAGGATGAAGTAATTTCGTTAGCAAACGACAATCAATACGGTCTCGCTGCCAGTATTTGGACCCGGGATATTGATCGTGCTTTACGCGTAATGCCCCAAATTCATGCAGGCACTGTTTGGATCAACGCGCACGATATTGTTGACTCGGCGCTACCCATTGGTGGGTTTAAGGCCTCTGGGTTTGGTAAAGATATGGGTGCGGAGCAGTTTGAGCACTACTTGCGGGTCAAAACGGTTTGGATTGACATTTCGCAGAAGCAAAATGAACCAGAGGCAGGTCATGACTAACACAAAATCCGAAGACGTGTTCACGCTCAAAAGGCGAAGCCCAAATGGCGGGACACCGAGATGTAGTTATTGGGGGGTTGATAGCGAGACGGGTTATCTGCGGGATGTTCTTATTGGACCAATTGACCATTTTAAAGAGATTTTGCCCACCAATGCCATGAACCGAAAGATGCTGCGCGAGGGAGTTCGTTTGGATGTCGTGGCGGCTCAAAGTCAATATGCTGAAGTGTTGGATGTTTATCGTCAGGCAGGTGCCACTGTTCACATTACCCCCGCAGATCCCGATTTACCCCTGCAGATTTGGGCCAGGGATGGCAGCTTTATGACCCCCTGGGGAATGATTATTGGACAAATGGCGCAATGGTGGCGGCGAGGTGAGTATGGTCCTGTACTGGACCTTTGCGCCGATAAAAACATCCCCATTTACGAAAAGGTGACGGCTGGGTGTGCCGAGGGCGGCGATTTTATGATGGTACAGCCAGATTTTGCGATCATGGGATGTTCGGGGGAGCGAAGTCAGAGAGTTGGAGCGGAGCAATTGCAACGATGGCTCGCTCAGGAGGGTGTTGAGCTTTTTATCTATGAGTTCGACCCACACTTTGTGCATGCAGACTGTACAATTGTTATGCTGGCAGAAGGGCTTGCAGCAGCTGTTACGCAGGTGGTCGATCCAGCGCTGATCAGGCGATTGGAGGAAAAAGGTGTCGATGTCATCGATGTTTCCTACAGTCAAGCAATGCAGCTGGGATGTAATGTCATGTCGTTAGGTGGTGATAGGGTGCTTTTGCCGGCGCATAATGTTGAGCTCATTTCAGCCTGCAAAGCGCATGGCTTGGATGTTTTTGCCCCTGATGTATCGGCAATTTCTATTGTTGGAGGAGGTATTCATTGTATGAGCCTAGCGTTACGTCGGGATAGATATGGTGAGTAGTGTGTTGGAGGTGAATGGCGAGCGCTTGTGGCAGCGCCTCATGGATATAGCGCAAATTGGCGGCACTGCGGCGGGTGGCTGTAATCGTCAAGCGCTAACAGAGGAAGATGCTGCTGCCCGTGCTCTGTTTGGAAAATGGGCTGAAGCGGCGGGGTGCACATCGCGTCTGGATGAGATTGGAAATCTTTTTATTCGCCGGGAAGGACGTCTGCCCGATGCGCCGCCTGTTCTTATTGGAAGCCATCTCGATACGCAACCAACCGGCGGCAAGTTTGATGGAATTTATGGCGTTCTATCAGGGCTCGAATTGATCGAGACGTTGAATGATCACGGTGTTGAAACTGATCACGCCATTGAGGTGGCGGTTTGGTGCAATGAAGAGGGGTGCCGATTCACCACCGCTATGATGGGATCAGCGGTTTGGGCGGGTGTGATGTCGATTGACGATGCCCTTGCATTGACAGACGGATCTGGAACCACTGTTGCGGAAGCGCTTATTGCTACAGGCCAAAAAGGGAATATGCCCGCATCGGCTTTCGACGTTAAGGCGGCTTTCGAACTGCATATTGAACAGGGGCCAATACTGGAACAAGAAGCATGTACAATTGGTGTTGTGACAGCTGTGCAAAATATGAGCCGCCACTGGGTTCGTATTACCGGTCAAGAAGTGCATGCAGGCCCCACGCCAATGGAGGCTCGGCGTGACCCGATGCGGGCCTTAAGTCGGTTTTTGCCTCGGCTGTATGAGATGGCTCAGGCGATCGAGAACGGAAGAATTACCTTTGGCGTAATTGATGCGCAGCCTGCCTCGAATAATACCGTTCCCGGACTACTGACGATGACCATTGACATACGTCATCCTGATCGAAAAGTTTATGATGCGATGCTTGACGAAATGCGAACCATCATCGAAGCAGCGTGTGAAGAAGAAAAAACACCGTGTGAGATCGAGATGTTTTTCCATGCTCCAGGCGTGGTGTATGATGAACAGTGTTTGGCGTCTGTGCGCGTTGCGGTAAAGCAATTCGATTATTCGTGTATGGAGATGGTCAGCGGCGCTGGTCATGATGCCTGTAATGTAGCGGCGGTGGCTCCCACCGCTATGATTTTCATTCCTTGTCGAGATGGTATTAGCCATAATGAGGCCGAGCATATCGAACAGGAGCATGCGACAGCGGGAGCAAATATATTGCTTCATGCTGTTTTGAACCAGGCCTGCGCATGAGTGCTTCGCTTGAACACGTGACCAGTCTGCTTGCTGCAGCTTTTAAGCTCGAGGTTACGAGTGTGGTGCCGCTTGGTGGCTACTTAGGGCAAAACTTTTTGGTTACAACTTCGGCAGATCGATATGTTCTTAAAGGGTTTTCTAATGATGCGCATACTCAAGCGCATGTCGAGGCTCAAATTGAAGCCATAAAGCTTGCCCGTCACTTAATGCCGGACACAGACCTTCCAAGCATCATCCCGAGCCAAAATGGGCAGGATATTTGCGCGGATGATAAGACACTATGGATACTTCAAACTTATGTCGGTGGCGATTTAATTGGCGAAGGTCCGGCAGCTCAATCTGAATTGTTGCAGTCGGTTGGTCAGGTTGTGGGCATGCTCGATCGCACATTACAGAATTTTAATCATTCAGGAGCTGTCAGGCGGGATATGGAGTGGGATCTCGCGGATGCGTTAATTTATCGTGATTACACCGATCTCATCGAAGACCCTGAAAGTCGACGGCTCGCAGATTATTTCTTTCTCCAATTCGAAGCGGAAGGTTTTTCGCGTTTATCTAAACTGCCCCGGCAGTTTGTTCATAATGATTGCCACCGATTTGCTCTCAAAACGGATAATCTGCGCCAGCACGTAACCGGTGTAATTGATTTTGGTGATCTTACCTTCTCGTATCGTATATGCCACTTGGCAGTTACCATTTCCGATTTTTTAACAGGGCAAGATGACATTGTTTCCTCGGCCGCCCTTATAACAGGATCATATCATCAGGCGTTCCCCTTAAGTGAGGATGAGATCACTTTACTATACGACCTCGTTGGACTTCGCTATGGGCTTTATCTCGCTCATGCAGCGCGGATGCGGCGTGAGCATCCAAACAATGTACATGCTCAGAGTAAAGTGACAGATGTAGAACACAATTTGAGACGGTTAATTGCGACGAACCCCATAGCCTTTGGCGATGCCCTGCGGGCTTCGTGCGGTTTTGAAACCCTAAATCGTCAGGCTAAAGCCGAGCAGCTTGTGGCGCAGCGTCGGCAATATTTTTCGTCCTCTCTTTACACTCATTATGATGATCCGTTGGTTCTGTCCCGTGGGTCTCTCCAGTACTTACACGCGAGTGACGGCAAGTCTTATTTAGACTGTGTGAACAATGTAAGCCAATCGGGCCATTGTAATCCGCATATTGCTCGAGCGGCTCGGCGGCAAACGAGCGTCCTCAATACAAATTCTCGTTATGTGTACGCGCAAATGAACGAATTAGCGGAACGCCTATTGAGCTATTTCCCTGATAATCTAGATACGGTTTTCTTTGTAAATTCGGGTAGCGAGGCAAATGATTTAGCGATGCGTTTGGCATCCACCTACACAAAGGGTTCACAATTTATTGTCCTAGATGAAGCCTATCATGGAAACTCGACCGCAAGCACGGATATCAGCCCCAATCGCATCGGACGGCCGGGTGGGTTAGGAATGCCTGATTATGTTCATCGTCTTATGTTACCAGACGCCTATAGGAATGTGCCACCAGGTTTCAGTGGATCAGTTACAGATGCTTTTTTAACAGAACTCCCGGACTTAATTAAAAAAACTACGGGAAAACTTGCTGCTTTCGTTGCCGAAAGCCTGGTCGGGACCGGCGGCCAATTTCCATTTCCCAAAAATTACTTGAAAACAATATATGCCGCCGTTCGAGATGCGGGAGGTATTACAATTGCTGACGAGGTTCAGGTTGGTTTTGGACGAACGGGCGATATGTGGTGTTTCGAAGAGCAAGGTGTTATTCCAGATATTGTTACGATGGGCAAGCCAATTGCCAACGGGCACCCAATGGGTGCAGTGGTTACCAATAGAGCAATTGCTGAGGCCTTTGATCAGAAGGTTGTTTATTTTAACACCTTCGGAGGTAATCCTGTTTCATGCGCGACTGCGATCGGGGTTCTAGATGTTTTAGAGAAAGATCAATTGCTAAAAAATGTAAGCGCCCGAGCCCACCAACTCTTAGAGGGTCTTGACGCGTTGCAAAGAAAACATTCACTAATCGGAGATATTCGAGGACGCGGGCTTTATATCGGGGTTGAACTTGTTGTAGACCGCGCAACGAAGGAGCCAGCGAGAGAAGAAGCGAAGCGTTGTGTGGAAGCTATGAAGTCTCGGGGGTTCCTGCTCAACACGAATGGCTACTTTAACAACGTCATTAAAATTAAGCCGCCCTTAATTGTAAATGAAGCGGATATTCAAAGCCTTATCCATAATTTGGATCTGGTTTTATCGGAGATTGTCGTATGACCATAGCGTTGACAGAAACTGCGTTACTTCGTCAACAAGCCTATCTCCATGGACAGTGGTCCGATGCAGATGATGGTAAAGTGATTTCGGTTACAAATCCCGCGACGGGTCAACTCATCGTGACTGTGCCAAACATGGGGGCGGTTGAAACACAAAGAGCCATCGTCGCCGCCGAGACGGCTCAAGAAGCTTGGTCGGCTCTCACGGGCAAAGAACGTAGCAAGGTTTTGCGCGTTTGGCATGATCTGATCATCGTCCACCAGGAGGACTTGGCCCGTATCCTGACCTCTGAGCAAGGCAAATCACTGGCGGAAGCGCGAGCAGAAATTCTTTACGCCGCTTCATATATTGAATGGTTTGCCGAGGAGGCGAAGCGAATTTACGGGGCCATAATTCCAAGTCATAGGCAAGATGCCGAGATCCTGGTCATTAAACAAGCGGTCGGCGTTGTCGCTGCAATTACACCTTGGAATTTTCCGGCAGCAATGATTACCCGCAAAGTTGCCCCTGCGCTTGCGGCTGGGTGTGCCATTATCGTTAAGCCAGCTTCGCAAACACCGCTCACTGCTTTAGCGCTGAACTTCCTTGCCGAAACGGCAGGTCTGCCAAGTGGTCTTTACAGTACCATTACAGGCGATGCATCGACGGTTGGAAAAGAGCTTACTCAGTCACCTATTGTGCGTAAATTGACGTTCACTGGATCCACTGAGATAGGGCGACTATTGCTTGCGCAGTCAGCGAAAACCGTCAAAAAAGTGTCCATGGAACTCGGCGGCAATGCACCCTTTATTGTCTTTGACGATGCGGACATTTCTGCGGCTGTTGAAGGTGCGATTATTTCAAAATTTCGAAATAGCGGACAAACATGTGTCTGCGCCAACAGATTATATGTCCAAGAAAATGTGTATGAGAATTTTATTTCTGAGTTAGCCCGTGCGATGGACAGTTTGAAGGTGGGCAATGGCTTGCTCGAGGAAACGACACAAGGCCCACTCATTGACTTGGCCGCGGTCGAAAAGGTCGAAGAACACATCGATGACGCTTTGACAAAAGGTGCACGCTTAGTCAAAGGCGGGGGTCGGCATAGTTTGGGTGAAACATTTTTTCAACCGACGCTGATCGCCGATTGTAATCAGAAAATGAATATCGCGCGTGAGGAAACATTTGGGCCCGTTGCCCCTGTTTTCAAATTCCGGACTGAAGAGGAAGTCATTGATTTGGCTAATCAAAGTGAGTTTGGCTTGGCAGCATATTTTTATGCACGAGACATTGGCCGCGTTATGCGCGTTGCGAAATCCATCGAGGCCGGCATGGTTGGAATTAATACGGGCCTCATATCAACCGAAGTGGCTCCGTTCGGGGGTATTAAGCAATCGGGCATGGGGCGCGAAGGCTCTTTCATGGGCATAGAGGATTATGTGGAGACGAAGTACCTATTGTTGGCAGGTCTGTAAGTCTAACCGCATAAACACGCTAACGATTATTTCGGTTACTTGTCTTATTTCTGTGCCATAAAAGATCTGGTGTTAGGTCTACACAAATTTTTTGGCTACAAGGGAAGAGCTTAAGCAGGTTTCTCTATGCGGGTTGCTTAATGGAAATAAATGGCGGAGAGGGAGGGATTCGAACCCCCGGAACGCGCAAACGCTCAACGGTTTTCAAGACCGCCGCTTTCAACCACTCAGCCACCTCTCCGGTCTATACAGAGGTTTACTCATGGAATCTCTAAAGCGCAAGGCTTGGAGATGGCGAAGTGCACGAATCTGGCTATATTTTTGAAAATTTTGTGGAGCCATGCTGATTTTTCGATCGCAGTTCTTGTCGCTTTCAATGGCGCTGTTTTTGTCCGCTTGTGGGGGCGGGCCCCGGCTTGGGTCGGGCGATGCGGCGCAATCGGGTCGCGGGGAGGCCGCTGGCGGTATTTATAAAATCGGCACCCCCTATCAAATTGCCGGTGACTGGTATTATCCGCAGGAAAACACATCCTATGTGTCGACAGGGATAGCCTCTTGGTATGGACCCAAATTTCACGGTCGGCCGACAGCGAATGGCGAGATCTTTAACATGGATTTGATGACGGCCGCCCATCCCACCTTGCCGATGCCGGTGCGTGTGCGGGTGACCAATTTGGAGAATAATCGGACCGTTATTTTGCGGGTAAATGATCGTGGCCCGTTTAAAAAGAACCGAGAAATTGATGTGTCGCGGCGCGCGGCGGAAATTTTGGGGTTCAAGGAAAAAGGTACGGCACGCGTGAAGGTTGAATATTTGGGGCGTGCACCGCTATATGATAAATCTGGGCGACGGATTTTTGGGGTCGAGGATGATGAGCCCGAAGTGTTTTATGCCAAGAGGCCGGTGACCCCTCGTAGCCAAAAACAGGTTGAAGCCGCCCCTGTGGGGGACGTTGTTACCCGTCGTCTCGAAGATGGCGTTCCATTGACACGGGAAAATGAAAAGCCGCCATCCGCCTATCGATACACGGTTCAGGCGGGGGTGTTTAGCGACCGCGATAATGCGGAGCGCCTGAGCCGACGGCTTGCCGACTATGCCGCGAGTGATGTTGAAGTAATCGAGCGCGATGGCCAGTCGCTCTATCGGGTTGTTGTCGGTGGCGCAAATATTAGAGAAATGACGTCGGATACCTTATCTCGGCTTGTCGAGGCAGGTTATTCCGACGCGCATGTGATTGAACGAAAGTGAGGACACGATCATGGTTCAACAACTTCTGAAGCGGGTTCATTGCTTTTTTATCGGGCTGGGGCTGTTAGCCGTCTCCGGTTATTCGGCGATCGCTCAACAAACCGCAGCCAATTATGCCTATGTGTTGGATGTTGAAACGGGGATCGCGCTTTACGACAAAAATGCGCAGGTGCCGATGGCGCCAGCCAGTATGAGCAAGCTGATGACCGTGTTGATGGTGTTTGATGCCCTTAAAGATGGGCGCATTAAGCTCGATGATGAGTTTTTTGTAAGCGAACACGCATGGCGCACGGGCGGAGCGGCCTCGGGTGGCTCCACGATGTTTTTGGATGTGAAAAGTAAGGTAAGTGTTCAGAACCTATTGCGCGGCGTGATCATTCAATCGGGAAATGATGCCTGCATCGTTTTGGCTGAGGGGTTGGCGGGCAGTGAGGATAATTTCGCTCTAGCGATGACCGAACGCGCCCGCGAGCTGGGCATGAAGGACTCGGTTTTCACAAACAGTACGGGCCTGCCGGATCCAAATCACGTCATGTCGGCGCGCGACCTCGCCCATCTCGCCAAGCTGTTGGTCACCGATTATGCGGAGTATTACTCGCTTTTCTCAGAGCGATCTTTCACATGGAATGGCATTACCCAGTCCAATCGTAATCCATTATTATTTGCGAATATGGGCGCGGATGGCCTGAAAACCGGTCATACGAATGACTCCGGATATGGCTTGGTCGCCTCAGCCGAGCAAAATGGGCGGAGGCTGATTGTTGTTCTAAATGGTTTGGCGAGCAAGCGCGAGCGGGCGAGTGAAGCGCGCTCCTTGCTGAACTGGGGCTTTAGATCCTTTACCACGACAGTTTTATATGATGGGGAAGAGCGTGTGACCGATATTCCGGTTTGGCAGGGCGATAGCCGGCGCGCGGTTCTCATTCCGCAAAAGCAGGTTAAGGTCATTCTGCCGCGCACGGGACGGCGCAATGTGGCCATGACGGTCACCTATGATAAACCGGCCTTTGCTCCCATTCAAAAAGGCCAAAAACTGGGCACGTTGCGCGTAACGGCCCCTAATATGGTGTCGCAACAATTTGATCTTGTCGCGGAAGCAGATATTGATCGGGCAGGTATTTTGGGACGGGCCTTTTCGGCCGCAGCGTATCTTATGTTTGGAGATAGATAATGGCACCAGGCAAGTTCATTTCGTTTGAAGGCGGTGAGGGTGGTGGAAAGACCACGCAACTGACCCGGCTCGCTGGTTTTTTGCGTCAGCGCGGCATTGAGTTTGTTGAGACGCGAGAGCCAGGTGGAACGCCGCAAGGCGAAGAGTTGCGGCGCTTATTGGTTCAAGGCGACCCAGGGCGTTGGCTGCCTGTTTCGGAACTTCTTATGATGACCGCCGCCCGAGCGGAACATGTGCATCATGTCATTGCGCCTGCGCTGGCTGCGGGGAAATGGGTTTTATGCGATCGCTTTATCGACTCGACCTTGGTGTATCAAGGTATTGCGGGGAATGCGGGCGTTGAAATGGCGATGGCTCTGCACCAACAAGCCTGCGGTGGGCTGTTGCCGGATGTGACATTTGTCCTGGATCTGCCCGTAGAGATGGGGCTTGCTCGAGCCGAGAAACGGGGGGGAGATGCCCGTTTCGAGAAGAAGGGGGCGGAGTATCATGAGCGTATCCGCACGGGCTTTAAATCCTTAACTGCTCTGTATCACGAGCGAATGGTGCAGATTGACGCGCAACATAGTTTTGACCTTGTCTGGTCGGAAGTCGAAAAGCAGATCAAGGCCCGCTTCGGTTTCAGCGAATAATCGCGTATTATCGCTCCTATGGATCAAGTTGATGTTGCGACGCCTTGGCTGACGCCCCAGGTTTTGGGCCAGGATCACGCCAAAACTCATTTCTACCAGTCCGTAATTGCGGGTCGTCTGGGGCATGGTTGGCTGTTCACGGGCCCGCGAGGCGTTGGCAAAATGACCTTTGCTCTTTTGCTGGCGCGCGCTGTTTTGAATGCCGGCCCGCCGAAAAATGAAACAGAGCTTGCGGCGGGGTTTCAATCGGAGTCTGGCCATCTGGTGAGCCGCGGTGTTCACCCCGACTTGCGGGTGGTGGCCCTCTCGGAAGAAGAGGGAGCGAAGCACTCCATTGATGTGGAGCAAATTCGCGAGCTTAAGGCTTTCTTCACACGAAGCGCTGGGCGAAGCCAGTGGCGCGTGGCGATTATTGATTCCATCGATGACATGACGCGCCAAGCGGTAAACGCGCTGTTGAAGTTGCTCGAGGAGCCGCCCGATTATTGCCTGATCCTGATCATTAATCATAATGCGGGGCGGGTCATTGACACCATTAGATCTCGGTGCCAACGCCTTAGTTTTATCGCTCCTAATCAAGAACTTGCAGCTGATATTTTAAGTAACTTATTGCCTCAATCGGATGCCCAAACACGCGCTGCTGCGGTGTACTTGGCCCAAGGAAGCGTCGGTCGCGCGGTAGATATGGTGCATCACGGGGGGCTTGCTTTGTTTGAGACGATTATGTCGCTTTTATCGAGCCGCGGAAACCAATCTATAAGCGAGCTTTATCGGTTTTGTGAGAGCGTCAGCCGACGCGATCAGTCCGAGCAATTCACCTTATTCGTGACCCTCTTGCGCGATTGGATTTATCGCTTGGCGCGTCATCAGTCAGACCACTCAGGCTTTCAACCTCTCTTTGCCAACGAGCAAGAATTGGCGGATGTATTGACACAGCAGGTTGATCCCAACGCATTATATGCCTGCTGGCATAAGCTTGGCGAAATTAGTCAAGAAACGCAGACCTTTAATCTTGATAAGAAACAAGCCGCCTTATCATGCTTCAAAGCCGTCCGCGACTTGATGCCACTGGCCAAAGCGATATAAGACACATCATGAAAAACTTTTTCATTTCGACAGCTATATCCTATCCCAACGGAGCACCGCATATCGGCCATGGCTATGAGGTGATCGCGACTGATATCATCGCTCGTTTTAAGCGGGCCTTGGGCTATCGGGTTTGGTTCGTAACCGGCACCGACGATCATGGCCAAAAAATGTATCAAACGGCTCGGGCGCAAGGCAAAACCGCGCGGGACTTGGCGGATGAATTAACACCCGCATTTCGCGATATGGTGAGTGCCTTGAATTGCACGCCCGACGACTTCATTCGAACCTCCGAGCTCCGTCATTACGCGTCGGTTAAAGAAATGTGGCGGCGGATCGCGCAGAACGGCGATATATATAAAGATAGTTACGCGGGGTGGTATTCGGTTCGCGACGAGGCGTTTTACACCGAGAGCGAGTTAATCATATCCGAGCAGGGCGAGAAATCTGCGCCAACAGGAACGCCAGTCGAATGGCTTGAGGAAGAGAGTTACTTTTTCCGTTTGTCGGCCTATCAAGACGCATTACTTGCTTATTTTGAAGCCCATCCAGAGTTTATCCAACCCGAAGCACGGCGGAACGAAATTATTCAATTTGTGTCGTCCGGTCTGAAGGATTTGTCCATATCTCGAACCAGTTTCGACTGGGGCATTCCCGTACCCGACGATCCCGCCCATGTGATTTATGTTTGGATGGATGCGCTCACAAATTACATTAGTTCATTGGGCTTTCCCGATACCATGAGCGATCGGTGGCGAGATTTCTGGCCGGGGGACGTGCACATTATCGGCAAAGATATTACCCGCTTTCATACTGTCTATTGGCCGGCTTTCTTAATGTCGGCGGGGCTCGATCTGCCTAAACATGTTTTCGCGCATGGGTTTCTCACGGTGCGCGGTGAAAAAATGTCCAAGTCGGTTGGTAATGTGCTCGATCCGATGGCGTTGGTTGAACGCTATGGCAGCGATGCGGTGCGCTATTTTTTTGCGCGTGAGGTGCCTTTTGGTCGCGATGGCAGCTTTAGTGACGAAGCCATTGTTAATCGCGTCAACGCCGATTTGGCCAATGATTTGGGCAATTTGTCCCAACGCTGTTTATCCATGATTACCAAAAATTGTAGCGGTGTCGTAACACAGGGTTCAGGATTGCAAGAAATCGATCGAGCTTTGATCGCGCAGATGGACGCATGTGCCGGCACAGTCCAACAGGCGATGGAAAGTTATGAGATTCATAGCTACGCATCTCAAGTCATGGCAGTAGTGTCGGAAGCTAATCGGTATTTTGCAGCACAAGAGCCCTGGGCATTGAAAAAGACCGATCCAGATCGAATGTCCGCTATTCTCTATACAGCTGCTGAGATTGTGAGACAGGCAGCCATTTTGCTGAGCCCTATCATTCCGATCGGATGTACAAAATTGCTCGACGGCTTGGCCATTGCAGAGGATGAGCGAGATTTCTCAGCCCTTGGAGAGGCCGGACGTTTGCGCGATGGCGCCTCAATTCCAGCGCCTGAACCCGCTTTTCCCCGCTTAGAACTTCCGCCCGAAACCGCCCAATAGTGGGGTGGCGCCCCGTAAATCCATAAACATGTTGCATCTTTGCAACATGTTGGATAGCCTCAACGCTTACAGGGTCGGTCTCACAGGGCGTCTATGACAGTCTCGAATCTCCCAACGCAGCAGCCTTTTTGGCGAAATATATTCCGGTCGGCGTCGGCTCGCCGTGACTTGATCAAATTACTCTCGGTTTTTTTCGCTGTTACCGGCCTCATTAGCGGCGTCGGAACCTATTTCATTTTGACAGGTTTGACGCCAATTACCCCGAGTCGCGAGGCGATTTGGTTCTTATTTGGGCTAAATGTCTTCATCGTCACCGGACTGTTAGGCGTGGTCGGGGGGCAGTTAATCCGGTTGCGGCGGCAAAAACGGCGCGGAGAAATCGGTGCAGAACTGCATAGCCGGCTGGTTTTTTTATTCGCGGTCATTGCCAGCTTACCCGCTATTTTTGTGGCGAGCTTCGCTATTGTGACCCTCGATCGCGGTTTGGATAGCTGGTTCTCAGATCGAACCAAAGCCATTATCAGCAACACGACGGCTGTCGCCAATGCCTATTTGAGCGAACATCGCAACACCTTGCGACGCGATGTCGTTGCGATTGCACGCGATCTGTCGCGGTCAGCCGAGGCAATGCAAAAAGAAGAGCGCCGGTTTGAGATATTCCTTAACGCGCAAGCGGCGCTACGCTCCATTCCAAGTCTCATGATCATCGATGACGGTCGAAATTTGCGCTTCAGCGCCACGCGCGCGAGTGAAATGAAGTTAATCACGCCGCCTGAGGAGGTGATGGAACTCGCTCAATCGGGCAAGCCCATTATTATTACCGTGGCAGCTCTGGCGCAGGTGCAGGTGTTGCAAAAAATCGAGGGCATAACCCCAAACCTTTATATTTTGGCAACCCGTTTTGTTGCCCCAAATGTCCTTGAGCATTTAGCGCGCACAAATGATGCGGTTAAGGAATATAGTGAAATGGAAGGGCGGCGATTTGAGGCGCAATTGACATTCGCCATGCTCTACATCGTGATTGCCCTGGTCATTTTATTGTCAGCAATATGGCTGGGCCTGTGGCTCGCTGACCGTCTTGCCGAACCCATTTCCGACCTCATGCGCGCCTCTGAACAAGTGGGGAATGGCGATTTGTCGGTACGTGTCGCCGCTCGGCGCGATGACGAAATGGGGCGGCTCGGCCTCGGCTTTAACGAGATGATCCATCGTTTGGATCGCCAACAAAAGCAGATTATTGGCGCTCGGGATAATTTAGATGAGCGTAACCGTTTTATGAAAATGGTGCTCAATAGCGTCAGCGCGGCCATTATCGGTATTGATGAGAATGGCAAAATTAATCACGCCAATAAAGCGGCTCGAACATTGGTCGGACGTCCATCGGCTCAGCTCATCGGCGCCAGCTTGGACGAATGTTTTCCCGAAATTTCCTCTTTAATATCGACTGAGAGCAAAAAAGGGCAGTCTATCTCGCAATTGTCGCGTTTGGGTGCGGATGGCAGTGAACAAATTTTACGTGTCGCCGTCGCGCGTAATGTGGTCGCACACGGCACCAATATGGTGATCAGTATCGATGATGTTACGGATTTAATTTCAGCGCAGAGGGTTTCGGCCTGGGCCGATATTGCGCGGCGCATTGCCCATGAAATCAAGAATCCGCTTACGCCCATCCAACTCTCTGCCGAGCGGCTGAAGAGGAAATATAAAGATCAAATTAGCCAAGACATTGAAACCTTCGAAACCTGCACCGACACAATCATCCGTCAAGTCGGAGATATTGAGCGGATGGTCGATGAGTTTTCCTCTTTCGCGCGCATGCCGCGCGCGGTGATGCGTCGGTTTGATCTGTGTGATGTCATTTCCCGTGCTTTGTTTTTGCAACGGGTTGCCCATCCTGATGTGTCGTTTAATTTCGATCATCCGGGTCTCATGATGATCGAAGCCGATGATCGTCTGCTAAGCCAAGCGCTTACGAATTTATTGAAAAACGCGGTTGAGGCCATTCGGAGTGCAGGAGAGGCCGGACTTGAAGGTGCGGCGATAACTGTGGCTCTTCAGAATACAGATACGGGTTTGGTGAATATTTCCATTTTCGATAATGGGCCCGGTTGGCCGGCGGGGGATCGGACATCGCTTCTTGAGCCATATAATACCAGTCGAATTGGAGGCACAGGCCTCGGCTTGGCCATTGTAAAGAAAATTATGGATGATCATGGAGGGCGGATCACATTTGGTGATGCGCTCGGCCCCGATGGTCAAAAGCAGGGGGCACAGATTATTCTGGAGCTCCCAGAATCGCATCATGTTGATCCCAACAAGACAAAGGTGGAGAGTTATGTCAGCTGATATATTGGTTGTTGACGATGAGGACGATATTCGGGAGCTGGTTTGCGGGATCTTGCACGATGAAGGTTACACGCCAAGAACCGCACATGATAGTTGCTCAGCCCTGTCACAAATCAAAGAACGCCGACCATCCCTCATCATCTTAGATATATGGTTACAGGGAAGTCAGCTGGATGGTCTCGAATTGCTGCAGCAAATTACGAAGGCGCATGCCGATATTCCGGTCATTATGATCAGTGGACATGGCAACATTGAAACTGCTGTGAGCGCTATTCGTATGGGCGCCGTCGACTACATTGAGAAGCCGTTCAAAACGGAAAAGTTACTTCTGACGATATCCCACGCCCTGGACCGGCTACGGATGAATAGAGAGATTAACTACTTACGCCGTCGGATCGGTCAAATTGATCGTTTGGTCGGCATTTCTCCGGCAATTGAGAAAATTAATCTGGCCATCCAGAAAATGGGCGCGAGCAATAGCCGTGTTCTTCTGGCTGGGCCGCGCGGCAGTGGGCGTGAAATTGCGGCCCGTCTGATCCACGCTCATTCGGCGCGGGCGATGCAAATGTTTTTGGTTCTGAGCGCTTCGCTTTATGACGAGCATCGCCTCACCGCAGTTTTGTTTGGAGAGGAAGTCGACGGCCGGGTTGAGACAGGCGTTCTCGAACAAGCCCATGGGGGGACACTTTATATTGACGAGATTGATCAATGGCCTCTCGATCTCCAACAAAAATTCCTGAAATTTTTGACAGAAAATAAATTCCGGCGCCTGAACGGAGAGGGCGATGTTCAAGTCGATGTGCGTGTTTTAGCCTCCACCAGTCAACAGCCAACCAAACTGATGCAAGAGGGGAAACTTCTCCAAGATTTATATCACCGCATTGGCGTTGTGCAGCTGCTTTTGCCGTCACTCAAGGAGCGGCGTGAAGATATTCCTGTTTTGATTGCTAGTTTTATTACAGTGCTTTCGGATCAGCTGAATATGAAACCGCGGCCTGTGGAAGATGATGTCATGGCTATTTTGCAAGCGCATAATTGGAGTGGCAATGTTCGTCAGCTCCGCAATTGCATTGAGCAGATGATGATTTCCGCCAATGACCATAATCGTGCCGCCTTAAGCCACGACGATTTACCCGGGGATGTGCTCTCGGAAAAAAATATGTCAGTGGTCTCGGCGTCCTCGAGCCGGATTGTGTCCTTGCCGTTGCGGGAGGCGCGCGAGCTATTTGAACGCGAATATTTATTAACGCAAATAGAGCGATTTGGGGGCAATATTTCGCGCACCGCCTCTTTCGTAGGGATGGAGCGATCGGCACTTCATCGGAAACTCAAATCTTTGGATATTCAAACCTCAGAAAAAGTCTACAAATTAGATCAAAATTCAGGTGATACAAGCGCGGATAATCGTGCTAAAGGGCTGTCCACAGTTGGAAGGACGCCATCGGAGCTGAACTCCGATCTAAGTAAAGAGGGCGTTGACGCATAAGGCGTCAAGGAGAGAAACATGCGCGTTATCGTCTGCGGTGCAGGTTTGGTTGGTTTTGGAATCGCACGTCATCTGGCGGGCGAAGGCAATGATGTGACCGTTATTGACCGCTCGCCAGAGCTCATGGAACGCATTCAAGATACATTAGATGTGCGGCCGATTGTTGGGCATGGGGCCTATCCTGATGTGCTTGCGGAAGCCAATGCAGATGAGGCGGATATATTGATCGCCGTCACGGCTTCCGACGAAGTTAATATGGTGACCTGCCAAGTGGCGCGAACGCTTTTTAATGTGCAAAAAACAATTGCGCGTGTGCGGGACCGCAATTATCTCGACCGATCGCGCTACGAGTTATTTAACAATCGAGGGATCCCCGTCGATGTGATCATCTCGCCCGAGGTTGAGGTGGCTGAAGCGGTCATGCAAAGACTAGCTTTGCCCGGCGCTTTTGATGCCGCCAATTTCTACAGTAACAGCATTCAAATGGTTGGTGTTTTTATCGAGGAGGATTGCCCTGTCATCGACACCCCCTTAAACCAACTGACGGATCTATTCCCTGATCTTCAGGCAACGGTTGTGGCGATCATTCGGGCTGGCAATCTATATGTGCCCCGCGCGACTGATACAATCGAGCCGGGCGACCAGGCCTATATTATTACGGCGACATCCGATACTGGTCGCGCCTTGAAAATTTTTGGCCATGCCGAACGAGAAGCCAGCCGTCTGGTTTTAGTCGGAGGTGGCAATATTGGGTTCCAAGTCGCCCAAAAACTCGAACTTCACGGTTCGCGTTATTCGGTCAATATTATCGAGCATAATGCAGAGCGTGCGGCCCATATTGCAGAAAACTTGAAGCGAACAATGGTGCTAAATGGTAGCGGCTTGTCGCCTGAATTATTGCGCGAAGCGGGCGCAAGTGATGCGGAACTTTTAGTATCTCTGACAAATGATGATCAAATAAATATTCTAACCAGCATGATGGCGCTGCAGCAAGGATGCGCGCGCACATTATCGTTGATTAATGATAATGTGTACCAACAGCTGGCCGGCCAATTTGGGATGGACAGCGCGATTAATCCGCGCGCCGTAACCATTTCGTCGGTTTTGGGACATGTGCGCCGTGGTCGCGTGACGCGCGTGCATGCTGTTTTAGATGGTCAGGGAGAAACCTTGGAGGCCGAGGTTACGGATAGTTCACCTTTGGTGGGCATGAAACTTCGAGATCTTGAATTGCCGGAGGGCATACGGTTCGGTGCCATTGGTCGGGGGGCAGAGATTATCATGCCGCGCGGTGGCACTGAAATAGCGGTCGGTGATCATGTTATTCTGTTTTCATTGGCGGAAGACATTGATGAGGTCGAAACGCTCTTCCGCCAAGGCGGCGATTACGTCTAATTATGCATTTTGGTCCCGTTACCTATATTGTTGGTTATATGGGCCTGATTGCGGCACTGGGCATGCTGTTTTGTTCGGCCTTTGCAATGTCCGAAAGCCAAGCAGTGGTCAGCGACACGTTTTTAATTTCCGCACTGATTACGGCTTTTGTTGCGATGAGTATGGTTTTAATCGGACGTCGCTCGCGCCATCAGGTGGCAACCATGCGCAATTTAGTTTTGGTTGGCGTCGGAACTTGGATTTTCATTCCGATTTTTGGGGCCTTGCCCTTACTCGGTTCAATTCAAATTAATGATCTATACGAAGCAATATTTGAGTCCTTTGCAAGTTTTACGACGAGCGGTCCCTCGATCATTTTCTTTCCTGAATTAGACCCGAAATCACTGACCCTATGGCGGCATTTTCTGATGTGGTTTGGTGGGTTCTGGACGTTGGTTTTTGTGGTCTGCGTTCTGGCGCCGCTTCGCATTGGTGGGATGGTGCTGAGCGCGAGCCCATTGCTTCAACACGATGCGAGTGAGAGCGTGTCCGAGCGTCTCATCTGGCCTGCGCGCCACATTATCATGGTATATGGGGGCGGCACGGTCGCAGGGGCTCTTATTCTTATGATTTTAGGCGTGGCTCCATTTGATGCCATTTGCTTGGCGATGGCGGCGATTTCAACCACTGGCATCTCGCCGCAATCCTTGCCCTTGCTAGAGTGGATGCCGATCGCAAGCGTTTATGCCTTATTTGCGCTGACCTTTATTGGCGGAATGGCGCTTCCTTTGTGGTTCATCATGTTTCGCAATCCGCTGAGCCTAGCGCGAAATGAGGAATGGCGTATCTATGTCGGCTTTGTCCTTATGTTCACGCTGATTTACGGATATTTTTCCGGGTCGTATGTGCAATGGGGTTTTTTCCAAGCGCTTAATCTTGTCTCGACAAGTGGGTTTCATGTGGGCAGTGAGGAAATTAACGCGCAAGTACCTATGTTTTTAATTATGGCACCCCTGGCGATAGGCGCGATGTCACTGTCGACGGGCGGGGGACTAAAGGTTATTCGCTTCATGACCGTGTTCAAATTTTTACAAGTCGAAATGCGTAAAATGTCCCATCCTTCCGCGCTCTTTCCGGTTTTCGTTAATGAGCGGCGGCTAACAGAAAATGATAAACAATCCGCCTTCACCTTTCTGGTGATTGTTGGGATTAGTTTTATCGCCGCTATTTTACTCTTTAATGCGGCGGGATTTGAATTCGTTGATAGCCTCGCCTTCACCATTTCATTTCTGGGCAATAGCGCGGCAATGCTTCAAACCCTCGAACTTCATTCCATGGTTGCAAGTTTTAACGGTTTATCCCAATTTGTTGCTATATTGCTCATGCTGCTGGGGCGTTTAGATCTCATCATTGGGCTTGCCTTGTTTACAACAGCCTTTTGGCGGCTGACCCGATAGGACGCTGATGTCACGAATTGCTTATTTTGACGGTCAATATGTGCCCATTGATCATCCTGTCGTTCAAATTGAGGACCGTGGGTATCAATTTGGCGATGGCATATACGAGGTCATTGCCCTGCGGAACGGCAAATTATTTGACGTCGACTTGCACTTAAGTCGGATGCAACGTTCGCTGGCTGAAGTCGATATGCCAATGCCGGTAAGCCGGGCAGTCCTGGATCTTATCATTGCCGAAACGGTTCGTCGCAATCGGCTTCGCAATGGCGCAATCTACATTCAAATTTCACGCGGTGTTGCGCGACGGGATCAGAATTATAACCCCGACATCCGACCGGTTTTGGTTGTGACGGCGCGCCCAACATCGGTCGCAAAGCGACAGCATTTATTAACCCATGGTGTTCGTGTACGCACCTATCCAGATCTTCGCTGGGGTCGGTGTGATATTAAAACCATTTCGTTGATTGCCAATGTCATGGCCCGCGCGCAGGCTCGGCGAGAAGGCGCTGACGAGGCGTGGTTTTACGACAGCAATGGTTTTGTGACAGAAGCCGCCGTGGCCAATTCTTGGATATTCGATCGTGAGGGTGTTTTGCGAACCCAACCCGAAGGACCTTCAATATTAGGGGGCATTACCCGGCAAGTGGTTCTCGCTGTGGCGGACGCACTCAATTTGAAAGTGGATCTTCGCCCGTTCACGGTGCAAGAAGCGCTTGAGGCTCGTGAGTGCTTCGCGACATCATCAACGATGCTGATATCGCCGGTGGTGACGATTGACGATCAATCAATTGGAAATGGTCAGGTCGGTGAAATCGCGCAGGCGTTGAGTGCACATTACGACATTATCTCCGAACAACTCGCTTTAAGTGATAGGCGTAATTGAAATAAAGTATTCAAAATTGAAATAATGGTTAGTCTAAACCTGGGATTGCAATCCCGCAGATAATCGGTCATATTTTGAAACAACTTACAAGGCGAGGTGGGGCGCCTATAGATCGATAATGCGCTGGAGCCCAGGCCAGCACAAAAAAATGGGAACAAACCCATGAAAGACAACGCGGTTTCTTTGGAAACATCTTTTCTTGATCATGTGTGTAAAAATAAAATGCCGCTCACGGTGTTTTTGGTGAATGGCGTTAAATTGCAAGGATCAGTAACATGGGTAGACGCGTCTTCCCTCTTATTGAGCCGCGAAGGGCATTCGCAATTGGTCTACAAGCACGCAATTTCAACCATTATGCCGAACAGCCCTGTCGAAATTTTTGAAAATTAAAGTTTAATCGGTTCCGTCAGTGTTTTCTTCTCTTTTGGCTTTTTGCCAAAGAGTTTCGAGCTCGGTGAGGGATAAGTTGGTTAAATTCGCCCCTTGCTTTTCCATGTAGTGAAAGCGCGAGACGAATTTTCGGTTGGTTCGTCTTAATGCCGTTTCCGGGTCGACGCCATGAGCGCGAGCGAGATTAACCACCACAAACAACAGATCGCCAAGTTCATCTTCTAGCCGATCTGGGTTAGGAGAGGCCGGTTCGAGCTCGGCTTCAAACTCGGCCAGCTCTTCGTGCAGCTTTTCAATGATCGGGGCGGCGTCGGGCCAATCAAACCCAACGCGGGCCGCGCGTTTTTGTAGTTTGAGCGCTCGGGTCAACGCCGTTAAGTTGAGGGGGACATCATCCATTAGGCTTGTATAGTTTTTGGATTGACGCTCTTCAGCTTTAATGGCTTCCCAATTTTCATTCACTTGACCGGTTGTATCAACTTGGGCATCGCCAAATATGTGAGGGTGCCTTCTGTGCATTTTATCGATCAGAGATGTGGCGACATCTTGAAGGTCAAAAGCGCCTTGTTCGCGTGCCATTTGCGCGTGGAAGATGACCTGGAACAGCAAATCCCCCAGTTCTTCTTTGAGATCCTCCATATTGCCTCGATCGATTGCGTCCTCAACCTCATAGGCCTCCTCAATGGTGTAGGGGGCTATTGTTTTAAACGTCTGAACACGATCCCACGGACACCCCGCTTCGGGGTCGCGCAAGCTTTCCATTAGATTGACCAGTTCATCGAATAGATTAAGTGAGTGAGACATAATTAGACCGCATGAAGTGATTTTTTCTGATATATAATTCTAAAGCATGTGTCGGGGTTGGGCTTGATAATTATGCGATGATCCTAAATGATTAACAGATAACACGTTGAGGAAATCATGTTTGGTAAACAATCTCTCTATCTGGTGCTCGGCGGCCATCTTAAAGAAATCGGAGGCTCTGAGTTTGCTGACTTGGCTGATCTTGTTTTGGTGGGCATTTTTGACAGCTTTCAAAAAGCCGAGCAGGAGTGGCGGGCGCGCTCGCAAGCCAGTGTCGATGATGCCGCGATGTGTTACCGCGTGGTTGCCTTACATAATATCATCTCGCCTGGGGACTCGGTGGCGGAGTTTCTCAGCACGCATTCGGTTTCGACCGGGTTGCGGGTCTCGCCCGATATTTCAGTGACGGATGTCTGCCGGCAAATGGTTCAAGGGCGTGTTTCGGCCGCCTTCATTACCGATGATGATCGTCCACTTGGTATTTTTACAGAGCGCGATGTCGTGCGCTTGGTTGTCGAAGCCCCGCATGGTTGGCGCGAAGAGCCAATTCGGAATTATATGACGACAGCGGTTCAAACAGTTGATGAGGATGATCTGTTGATCGATGCCCTTCACACCATGCAAAAGGGTCATTTCCGCCATTTACCTGTTACCGATGCGAAAGGCCGCCTCAAGCATGTGATCTCGATCCGTGACTTCGCTTTTAAGGATCGTCCATGAAATTATATCCCCCCCTCATGGTGTTGTTCGGGATTATCTGCCAAATCCTGATTGTAATCTTTCTGCCCGCTGGGCCACCTATTGCGCCGGAATGGGCCTTATTGGGGGCCATCTTTATCGTCGGCGGCGTCTATCCTGCGGTTTCCATAAACCGTGCCTTTAAGCAGGCGAAAACGTCCATTTTACCCGACGCCGTTCCCGCAGCCTTTATCGAGACGGGCTTGTTCAGATATTCGCGCAATCCGATCTATGTCGGCATGAGCATGGTGCTGGCCGGCAGCGCGATCATTTCAGGCCTTGTGATCAATTTACTGGCTGTGCCTCTGTTTATGCTTGCCGTTCAGCAGCTTTGGATCGTTAAGGAAGAGGCAAATTTAACAGCGCAATTTGGGGAACAATATGCGCACTATCAATCGCGCGTGCGCCGCTGGGTTTGAGCGGGGCTTTTTTGGGTTTTAAGGGGGCTTTATGCGGGACGGTGAGGCGAGTTTAGAGGCAGCGGCCCGATTGTTTCAACAATATGGAGCCGACGCTGAAGTTGTCGCAACAATGCGCGCGGCCGAGGTCGCCGCGCAAATGGATGTTGATGCACTCGCTTTTTGGGATGCTGTGATCGTACACCTTCAAAGCTTCGATGGTCATCCGCCGGTACCCGAAAATGTCAACTAAGACCCAAGCCGCTGAGCGTCTTCCAACTCTGACAGTTTTATATAATGGCGGCTGTTCAATTTGCGCACCGGAGATATCGGGCTATCAAAAACTTGCACATCGGGCAGGGGTGTCGGGGCTAGATTTTGTT
The DNA here is from genome assembly GCA_965662735.1 of Alphaproteobacteria bacterium. Classification (GTDB taxonomy): domain Bacteria; phylum Pseudomonadota; class Alphaproteobacteria; order RS24; family RS24; genus JAYODZ01. The sequence goes on along the minus strand of CBFIIU010000013.1, from coordinate 10,253 downwards.
GATGTTGCCCCCGAGGTCTTAGCAGGCGCTCGAGACCCCATTTATCTGAAGCGCTTTCACGTTTCTGTAAACGGATCGGAAGTGAGCGGTATCCGCGCCTTTATTCACCTCTGGGATCGATTGCCTTATTTCAAAATAGTTAGCAAATTTATTGCGTTACCCATTATATATCATCTGGCGTCTTGGGTTTACGAGCATGTTGCTGCGCCCTGGCTGTATCGACGATATATGCGCACCATAAAACAGATTTAATCGCGTTCCGTAGAATAGCCATCCTCTTCGGGCCAGCCGAGCGATTGCGCATATCGATAGCTGGCATATTTCGGTTGATCGACGGCCAATTTACCCATAGTTGCCTTCCGCAAATGGGCGCGCAGCGCTGGATCATCATGGGCGAATGTTTTGTCGGCAATTTTGCCACAAAGCGCATGGTTAAGCGCCTCGATCGTGCCGGTTTGTTCGACTAATGCCTCCAAGCGCTGCTTTTGAGCGGCCTCAAAAGCCGCCCCCAGTAAAAGCTCGCGACGAATAATGGCCAACACATTGCGCGCAACGCGGGCATGAAAACCCGTGCGGCCACTGAGTTCGGGGATTGCTTTTTCATCGATAAATTGACTGACAGCATCCAGCAAAGTGGTCGCTTTCGGCAAATCCTGCATCAGATTTCTCCTTCCAGCATCAGCAAAAGATCCATCTCCGTCTCCGAAGAACGCCGTCCAATCGCCGCCCGTTCAACCGACCGGTCCAAGCCGCTGGTAAAAACATCGATCATAACGAGGCACATAATACCCCATTTTAACGTGCCTAAAATTTCCCAAAACCGCGCCGCTTCCCGATCAACGGTTCCGCCCGCCGCTTCATAAGCGGCATATAAGTCGTCGCGCAGACCAAATCCCCCCACGGGATGATGGATTTCGCCAAAGCGCCACGACGGAACACAGATCCAGCCGAGATCCTCCATGGGATCGCCCAGGTGGCTGAGCTCCCAGTCAATAATAGCCGCTAAGCCGTCTTGGTGATCAATAATAAGGTTTCCATTCCTAAAATCCCCATGCACAAGCGTCGTTGGGCGGTTAGAGGGTACATGCTCACGTAACCATTGAAAGGCGAGCTCAAAGACTGGATGTGGATGACCGTGATGGCGCAGAATTTTGTGATAGCGATCAATCTCAGATATCGCATCGGAACGCACCAGGCCGGCAACTTCTGTGTGGGGAATGGCGTGAATGCGCCCGAGCATTTCGCCACATTGTGGTGCCAGTTTGGGACGGATCGCATCGAAGGCGGCATCGCGTAAAATTTTGTGCGCCAAGGTTTCCCCGGCGACAAAACGCATAATATATCCGGGATAGAGATCTTCATCGGGTGTGAAAATGTGAATGATCTCGGGCACTGAGATGGATTGAGTATGGCATGCCGCCATCACCATAGCTTCCTTCTCGGGGCCGATGGAACGGGCATCTTCGGGAATAACACCTCCAGGCGGACGCCGCAAAATATAGCTGTGGTCTTTGCAGTTGATCATCCAGGTTTCTTGGCTTGCGCCCCCGGATAATTGCCGACATGAAACAGCCTGCTGGTTAAACCGCGCTTTAAAGAAGCTCGAAATACGTTCTTCCATTCTCTCCTCTAACCCGCCTCTAACTTGCCCCTCATTTGTCCCTCACTTGCCTCTAACACGCAGTCCAATAATGCGTCATCGCAACAGAAGCTGACGCTGAAAGACAGACTTTCCCCTTTTTCTACGTTCTATGCTACAAATGATTCCGCTTCAAAGACACGCAATTCGGCAAGCCGATCGCAGATAGAGCTTAGATAGAGCGCAGATAGGGCAAGGTATCGCATGACGGACGACAATCAAGATTTCTTGGGCGCTGAAAGCCCTGCACCAAAAGTGGGCATTATCGCTGCCCTGCGCAGATATTTTATAACCGGCTTGGTGATCAGCGCGCCGGTCTTTATCACCTTCTATTTGGTCATTTGGATTATCGGGATTTTAGATGGGTTTTTCAGACCCTTTATTCCGGTCACCTATCGCCCCGAGACCTATCTTCCGATTGATATTCCAGGGGTTGGGGTTGTCATGGCCTTAATCGTCTTAACCTTGATCGGATGGTTTGCAGCCAATTTTCTAGGTCGAAGTTTGGTGGCTCTTAGTGACCGCGTGATTGAGCGCCTGCCGGTGATTGGCTCCATCTATAAGGCGTTGCGCCAAATTTTTAAAGCCGCCGTCAAACAAGGTTCATCTTCTTTTAGCCAAGTTGCTTTGATCGAGTATCCGCGACGCGGCTTGTATTGCATTGCGTTTGTCACCAGCACAGCAAATCAAGTGATTAAAAAAGGCGCAAATGGGATAGATATGATCGCTGTCTTTTTGCCAACGACGCCTAATCCCACTTCAGGCTTTTTGCTCTTTGTTCCCAAAGATGATGTGGTCATTCTCGATATGACGGTTGAGGAGGGCGCACGCCTCGTTATTTCAGCCGGCATGACAGAGCAAGAAGACGTTATCCCGCCTCAATAAGGCGCAAGGCCTCGCCGCGCTCGAAGATGTGAAGCAAAGTGCGGATGGCCAATCCCCGTTCACTGGTTAATTGCGGATCTTGCGCGAGCAATTGCTGCGCGTCATCATAGATCTCCGGTAACATCTCCGCGTGTTGATCGAGGTCCGCCAAGCGAAAACTAGGCAATCCACTTTGACGCACACCCAGCATCTCACCACTGCCACGCAGACGAAGGTCTTCTTGTGCAAGTTCAAATCCATCTTGGCTTTTGCGCATAATATTGAGGCGCGCTTTGGCTATTTCGCCAAGCGGCCCGCGATACAATAAAATGCAATGTGCTGGTTTATCCCCGCGGCCTACGCGTCCGCGTAACTGGTGCAATTGAGCGAGCCCAAAGCGTTCGGCATGCTCGATAATCATCGTTGTCGCCGCGGGAACATCGACGCCGACCTCAATGACTGTCGTCGCGACCAAAATCGAAACCTCGCCCTTTTGAAAGGCACTCATCATGCGGGCTTTATCATCGGGGCGCATTTGCCCATGCAATAATCCCACGCGGTCGCCATAGAGCGCGGCAAGATCGGCATATCGATCTTCCGCCGCCGCGAGATCGCTGACATCAGACTCGCTCACCAATGGACATACCCAATAAGCCTGGTCGCCCGCGTCAATAATGCGCTGCAATGCTTTTTTCAGGGCCTCATAGCGATCAATTGACATGAGGCGGGTATCGATGGGTTTACGGCCTGCTGGCTTGTCCGTAATGCGCGAGACATCCATATCGCCATAAGCAACAAGCGATAAGGTGCGCGGAATAGGTGTGGCGGTCATCACAAGAATATTCGTGGCATCCCCCCCGGAACTGCCTTTACTCCCCAAACGGAGCCGTTGCTTGACCCCGAAGCGGTGTTGTTCATCCACAACCGCTAAGCCAAGATCATTAAAAACGACATCGTCTTGAAATAAGGCATGCGTACCGATCACCAGCTGGACGTCGCCTTCGGCAATGGCGGCCTTTTGCGCCAATCGTGCTTTTGTTTTTGGGCCGCCGGTGAGGCAAACCCACGGGACCCCCAATTGGTCGAGATAGCCCCCTATGGTATGGGCGTGTTGGGTCGCTAAAATTTCGGTGGGCGCCATGATGGCCGCCTGCCGGTTGGACTCGATGGTTTGCAAAATCGCCATCAGTGCGACCAAGGTTTTCCCGCTGCCCACATCGCCTTGAACCAATCGCAACATACGCTTTGGGCTCGCGAGATCCTGCGAAATATCGTTAATCGCTTGACTTTGCCCATTGGTGAGATCGAAGGGCAAAAGCGTGGTTAACTGTTTACTCAATACGCCCGTGCCTGGAATGGCTTGCCCAACATGCGCACGTTTGGTTTGTCGAACCAGTGCCAAGGTGATCTGATTGGCCAGCAGTTCATCATATGCCAGACGCCGGCGGGCAGGGCTTAACGCGTCCAGCGGAGTTGCCCGATCAGGGTGATGTATGGCTAAAAGGGCTTCGGACCAGCTGGGCCAATTTTGACGCTGGCACCAGGGAGAGGTTAACCATTCGGGCACGCGCGGAATATGCGGCGTAATTTGATCAACCATCTTACGCACGGCAAGATTGCTCAGCCCCTGGGTCAGCGGATATACGGGTTCATAAAGTGGTATATTTTTCCCCGCATCGACACTCAGCATATAATCGGGATGAACGATTTGCGGTTTATCGCGGAAAAAATCGACCCGTCCCGATATGATACGCTCCGAACCTTCTGGCGCTGATTTGGTTAACCAATCCCCTCGCGCACGAAAAAACACCAGATCAATCTCGCCACTCGAATTATAGCAATGGATGCGATAGGGCAGGCCGCGTCGCTTTGGATCATTATGCGCGCCGATTGTGACTTCTGCGGTAACCAGATCCCCCTCTTTCAGCACATTCAGCGGAGGGCGGTAGCTTCGATCGATCATCTGATAGGGAAGATGAAACAAGACATCGATGAGACGACGGCCAAATAATTTCTCGCATGTGGCCGCCGAACGATCGCCAACACCTTTGAGTGAGGTCAGGTCGCGAAACAAGCCACCAAGCTGGCTGGGCCGAAGGATCGATAATTCGGGTGTATCGTGCATAGCGTTCCTTTTGCGGTCTTAACACGGGCGACCTCGTGCGATATGCAGAGGGCTGACAGGGCGCGAGAAAAACAGTATACCATGACCCCCAACAAAGGAGAAAGTGATGGATACGGAAGCGCTCGCACCCCGTCGTAAAAAGCTGTATTTTCGGTCCTGTCATCGTGGCATTAAGGAAATGGATATCATTTTCAGTCAGTTTGCGGCCGCCGTCCTGGTTGATTTGCCCGAAGCTGAGCTCGATGCGTATGAGCGTCTGCTCGAGATACCCGATACGGATCTTTTTAACTGGGCGACGGGACGCATTGCCGTGCCTGAGGACACTCAATTTCCGCTATTGGAACGGATGATGCGCCTCGATTACTTGCAGACACCCGATTTGAAGTGACCTTTATGGATTTGCTCCGCCCGCTCCTGAAAGCAGGCTCTATTGCATCTTTAGGGAATGTATGTCCAGGATATGAAGGGGCCGCGATTGCCGACCTCCTGCGTGTCGCGCCGCGGCATGTTGTTTTGGTGGTACGCGATGCAGGACGCATGCAATCGATCGCACGCGCCATTTCTTTTTTTGCGCCCGAGCGGCCCGTCATTCAAATTCCTGCATGGGATTGTTTGCCCTATGACCGTGTCTCTCCGCAAACCCATGTGATGTCGCAGCGCATGGCCGCTTTCGGAGAAATTGCCCGCGCCGATCAGCCAAGTTTAATCCTAACCACGGTCAGTTCAGCGCTTCAACGTGTGCCAAGCCTCGACTATGTCAGGTCGCATATGTTGAGCATTAAACCAGGGCAAATGCGCGACATTGCCGACATCACTCAATTTGTGACGACCTCAGGATTTATGCGTTGTTCAACGGTGACCGAGCCAGGAGAATTTGCCGTGCGGGGCGGCATTGTCGATCTTTTCCCTCCGGGAGCCGATGTCCCAATTCGTCTCGATTTCTTCGGTCAGACCCTTGAAAGCATTCGCTCCTTTGATCCCGAGACCCAAAGAACAATTGCCAGCGTCGATGAACTGACCCTGGTTGCTGCCTCCGAGTTAGACCTGAGCCCTCATAGTATCAGCCGATTTAGGCAAGGATATTTAGCGGCTTTCGGAGGCGGGGCCATGAATGACCCTGTGTATGAGGCGGTTTCGGCGGGTGCGCGGCATCAGGGAATGGAGCATTGGCTCCCTTTATTTCATGATCATTTGGTTACGCTTTTTGATTATTTTTCAGAGCCCGACATTTTTGTTTGTGACGCACAACTTGACGAGTCTGCTGAGGAGCGATGGGCGCAAATTTCCGACTATCATACGGCCCGTGAAAACGCCGTCCGTGTCGCGAGCGCATCGGTCTATCGGGCGCTATCCCCAACCGAACTTTATCTGTCGATGGATGAGTTTCGTGCGCAGCAAACGCCTTTTGCGGTGATTAAAATAAGTGCGTTTCAGCAGCCAGAAGCCCGTCATGTTTTAAATGTGTCGTGTTTGGCTGGGCGCGATTTTCGAATAGAACGCAGTGAAGATGGCACAAATGTGTTTGATGCTGTGGTTGGGCATATTCGGTCGCTGCAAGGGCGGGGTAAAAAAGTCGTCATCGATACGCATAGCGACGGGTCAGCGTCCCGTTTGACGGGGCTGCTCCAAGACCATGGAATATCCGCCACCCTCGAGCTTCAGCATGCCGATCAAATTCAGTTTCTATCTCCACAAACACTTGGGGTCTCGACAATTGGTTTAGAGTATGGGTTTGAAACCGATCTGATCGCTGTCATCAGCGAGCAAGATATTTTGGGCGATCGAATGGCCCGTCGGTCCCGCAAGCGACGCGCCGATAATTTTCTCACGGAGGCGGCTAGCCTGTCCCAAGGCGATCTCGTGGTGCATGTCGACCATGGCATAGGTCGGTTCGACTCGCTTCAAACGCTCGACGTCAATGGGGCGCCTCATGCGTGTCTAAAATTACTCTACCATGATGATGCACGCTTATTTCTTCCGGTGGAGAATATCGATTTGCTCAGTCGGTTCGGGGGCGATGAGGCCACTGTGGCGCTCGACCGATTAGGGGGGCAAGCCTGGCAAGGGCGTAAAGCACGGTTAAAAGAAAAGCTCAAAGATATTGCCGACAGCTTGATCAAGATTGCCGCCGAGCGTCGGCTGCGCGAAGGCGATCGGTTTGTTCCGATGACCGGGTTATATGACGAATTTTGTGCCGCATTTCCATTTGATGAGACAGATGATCAGCTCGATGCGATCGAAGCTGTTCTAGAGGATTTGGGGAGCGGCCAACCCATGGATCGATTGATTTGTGGAGATGTGGGTTTTGGTAAAACAGAGGTGGCCTTGCGGGCCGCACATACGGTGGCCATGGGAGGTGGGCAAGTTGCCCTGATCGCGCCCACGACCCTATTGGCGCGTCAACATGCGCAGAATTTTAAAGCGCGCTTTGCCAATATGCCGGTCGAAATTCGCGAATTATCTCGCTTAATTTCCTCGAGTGATGCGCGTGACACGAAACAGGGTTTGGTGGAGGGAAAGGTTGATATTGTCATCGGCACGCACGCCCTTTTGGGCAAGTCCATGGCGTTTAAGCGATTAGGGTTGGTGATTATTGATGAGGAGCAGCACTTTGGCGTAACCCATAAAGAGCGTTTGAAGGAGCTTCGGCAGGAAGTTCACGTTCTCACACTCACCGCGACGCCGATACCGCGGACGCTGCAGATGGCGCTCACGGGCGTTCGTTCTTTATCGCTGATCGCAACACCGCCGGTCGATCGCTTAGCGATCCGTACCTATATCACCCCATTTGACGGGGTTATTCTGCGTGAGGCTATTTTGCGCGAGAAATATAGGGCGGGGCAAAGCTTTATGATTGTTCCGCGCATTAGCGATATTGATGGAATAGAGACATTCTTGCGCGAAAATGTCCCCGAAGTTCGGTTTGTCATTGCGCATGGGCAACTGCCCGGCGCCGAGCTCGAGGAGCGGATGAGCGCTTTTTACGATGGGCAATATGATGTTTTGGTGTCGACGAGCATCATCGAGTCTGGCCTCGATATTCCCACCGCCAATACCATAATCATCCATCGTGCCGATATGTTTGGCCTTGCGCAGCTCTATCAAATGCGGGGGCGCGTGGGGCGTTCCAAGCAGCGTGCTTATGCTTATCTGACCTATGCCGACACCAAGCCATTAACGCCCGCGGCCGAGAAGCGGCTGCAAATTCTCCAGTCTTTGGATAATTTGGGGGCCGGGTTCACCCTGGCAAGCCATGACCTCGATATGCGCGGCGCGGGCAATCTCGTTGGTGAGGAGCAGTCTGGGCACATCCGCGAAGTAGGCTTTGAGCTGTATCAGTCCATGCTCGAAGAGGCTATTGCTGAGCGTCAAGGCTTGCAGCAGCGTGAGAATTGGTCGCCGCAAATTAATCTCGGCCTGTCTGTGATGATCACAGAAAATTATGTGCCCGATCTTGAATTGCGGATGGGCCTGTATCGACGCCTCTCCTTACTCGACACGCCAGAGGAAATAGAAGGTTTTGCCGCAGAGATGATTGATCGCTTCGGCTCCTTGCCCGAGGAGGTGAATAATCTTTTTGAAGTGATTAAGACCAAAATTACCTGTTATCGTGCAGGCATTGCGCGGGTTGATGTCGGCCCCAAAGGCGGCGTCTTTCAATTCAGAAATGCCCAATTCGCTAATCCGGCCGGTCTGATCGCCTATATGTCCGAGGCCGCAACTCCAGTAAAATTGCGTCCTGATCATTCCATGTTTGTCCAATTTAAGTCAGACGATGTCGGCGCGCGGGTTGGGGAAGTGCGTCGTATCGTTGATCGCCTCGCGCAAATTGCGGCAGAGGGCGAAACCGCCCAATCGGCTTAGACGTTCGGGCCTGACTGCGCCTCGGGCGTTGCGAGCTTTGCATGGGCTTTCAAAAAAATGCGATGCAGGTATTCGGGTTCTTGCGCGCCCATCAGCATGAATTGTCCTCCTAAAATCAAAGCTGGAACGCCGCTCACACCAGACTCTCGGGCATTCATATTCGAGGCCTTAATGTGGTCATCCGCCTGAAGAGAGGCCACTGCCGCCTCACTGGCATCTTGCTCCAGCCCGCACCTTTGCGCAATTTCAGCGAGCACAGTGGGATCACCAATGTCACGCCCCTGTTCGAAATAGGCCGCAAACAAGGCTTCTGCCAGCTTATGCTGCTGTCCCATCTGGCCTGCATAGATCATCAGGCGATGGCTGCGCAGTGTGTTTGGGGTGCGCTCGATTTGATTAAAGTTAAACTGCAAATGGGTGCCGTCAGCCGCTTGATTAATCTTTTCTGCAATAACCTTCCCAGCATCAGGGCCAAATTTCTGGCGCATCGAGGTTTTATAATCGACGCCGCCCTCGGGGATAGAGGGGTCAAGTTGATACGGCCTCCAGATCAAACTAATCTCAAATTCCCGCGGGAGCGCCAATGCCTGATCTAACTTTCTTTTGCCAATGTAACACCATGGGCATATGAAATCGGCAAGCACATCAATGTGTAGTCTTTGAGCGGTCACGGATCAGCTTCTCCTCATCTCTTAACATCGGTCGCTTGTGACTTGGTGCCAGATGTCACCAAATAGCATCGGATAGTATCGGATACCATTGGATACCATTGGATGCCATTGGATGACAGCGCCCGAGAAGCGTGGCATATTCTATCGCACGCACCAATATGTTTATGCATTTTACCTAGTTTTTTCGAGGGAGTTCCTGATGACAGATGCTTTTGCGCGCTTTGATCTCACCGGTCGGACGGCTTTTTTAACCGGTGCCAGCTCTGGATTAGGTGCCCATTTTGCCCATGTTTTGGGGGAAGCCGGCGCGCAAGTGGTTCTCGCCGCCCGACGAAAAGAGCGCTTGGAAAGCGTTGCGACGGCGCTCCAAGAAAAGGGGATCACGTGCCTCACGGTACAATTTGATGTCACCCAGTTTGATAGCATCGGTCCCACACTGGAGAGCTGTGAGGCACAAGGTTTCCCGATTAATATTCTGGTGAATAATGCGGGAATGAATGCCGTGGCGAGTGTCGATGATATCACCTTTGATGACTATGACGCGATTATGGGCACGAATGTAAAAGGCCCGTTTTTCCTCGCCCGCGAAGTCGCCAAGCGGCTCAAAGCCCGCGAAGAAGCGGGACGGATTATCAATATTGCCTCCGTCGGGGCGTACCGCGTTTTGCCCGGGGCCACTGCCTATTGTGTCTCGAAAGCCGCGATTGCCATGATGACGCGCGGGATGGCCCGTGAATGGGCCAGATATAATATTGCGGTTAATGCAATATGCCCGGGCTATATTGAAACCGAGATTAATGACTATTGGTTCGGGTCCGAAGGCGGTCAAAAACAAATACGGTCATGGCCGCGTCGTCGATTGGGCGAGGCGCAAGACCTAGATGGCGCCTTGCTTACCCTTTCAAGCGATGCCGCGCGCGGGATGACCGGTTCCATTATCACGGTCGATGACGGGCAGTATATTTAAGGTCGTCACCCACGCTCACTTGTCTACGGGTTAAACTATGCTGATCGATAGCCATTGCCACCTTGATTTTCCTGATTTTGATGATGATCGCGACGATCTCATGGCGCGAGCACGTGAGAATGG
>CBFIIU010000012.1:58264-62768 GCA_965662735.1 Alphaproteobacteria bacterium | reverse complement strand
CGGGCCACAAAACCATCATAGCCTGTGGCGGCAACCTGGTCGCAAATCGCGCGATAAACCCCGACGCCCCCCACATAGGCCATAAACATACGTTTCTTGCCGGGCACATTGGCACCCATATACCAGCTATCGGCTTTCGGAAATAAGGTCAGGCTGGCGAGATGTGCGGTGTGGTCGGCCCAAGCATCCTCGGCTTCCGCGGAAGCCTCGATCGACCGATAGTCATGATCGCGCAACCATTGAACGCAATCGGTGATCCAATCCACATGCTGCTCGATGGACACCAACATATTGCTGAGAACAGATGGGCTGGACGGGCCCGTCACGGTAAACAAATTGGGAAAGCCGCTCACCGCCAAACCGAGATAGGAACGCGGCCCATCGGCCCACGCATCTGATAATTTAAGGCCATCGCGCCCACGAATATCAACCCGCAATAAGGCACCCGTCATTGCATCGAACCCCGTTGCAAAGACGATTGCATCATATTCACGCTCTTGATCGGATGTCTTAATACCCTTTGACGTAATTGTCTCAATGGGGGTTTCGCGCAAACTGATCAAAGAAACATGGTCGAGATTAAAGGTTTCATAATATCCCGTATCGATACAGGGTCGCTTGGTTCCATAGGGATAGGCTTTCGGCAGCAATGTTTCTGCTGTTTTTGGATCTTTGACCGTTTTACGAATTTTATCATGAATAAATTCTTGAACGGTCTGGTTGGCTTTTTCGTCGACCAATAAATCACCATACTGCGCCATTAAGGCCGTCAGCACCCCACTATCCCAAGCCTCTTGATAGCGGCGTGAGCGTTCTTCGGGCGACGCATCGAGCGCGCGCTCGGTTGATCGCTCGGGATCTGGAATACCGGCAACGTCCCAACGCTGGCGCTCGCGATAGGCGCTATAATGCGACTTCCGTTCGTCAACTTCTGAGTTTGTTAGGTTTCGATTAAAGGCGGGCGTCGTGTAAGCGGGTGTCCGCTGATACACATCAAGCTGGCTGGCCTGCTGGGCAATCATAGGGATGGATTGCACCCCCGACGAGCCCGTGCCAATCACCGCGACACGCTTGCCCGAAAAATCGACCCCCTCATGCGGCCAACTGCTGGTGAAATATGTGTCGCCAGCAAAATTTCCGGCGCCATTTATATCCGGCGTTTTTGCAACCGACAGCGTCCCCGTCGCCATGACAAAATAGGTTGCGGCGACCCGCTCACCTGTGTCTGTCGTAATCAACCATTCTTGGCGATCATCATCGTAATGCGCCGACACCACCCGCGTTTCGAAAGTAATGTCGCGACGCAAATCAAACCGCTCGGCCACATGCTGGCTGTAGCGCAATAATTCGGGCTGCGTTGAATATTTTTCACTCCAAACCCAATCTTGCTGAAGTTCTTCAGAGAATGAGTATGAGTAGCTCATACTCTCAATATCAACGCGCGCGCCTGGATAACGGTTCCAATACCATGTGCCGCCGACATCTGCGCCAGCCTCAAACACACGGATCGACAGCCCCATCTCACGAAATCGGATCAATTGATACATGCCGGCAAAACCTGCTCCGACAATCACGGCATCGACCGATTGAGGGGGAGCCAACATCCGGCTGACTTCTTGTGCCATCCACTGGATGGCTTCGCCGCCTGCTGGTAGAACATCAGGCATGCTGAAAAACCCATGCATTTGTCTCGAAAAGCACTTCGACACTGTCGGCACACCGGCGGCACTCAGCTTATCCGCATAAGCCTGACCCTCATCGCATAAAATATCGAACTCCGCCGTTATGACGATGGCCGGAGCCACACCGCGCACATCTTCTGCCAGCAAGGGTGATGCGCCCGGTTCAAGACGTTTTTGCGCATCGGCATAATGGTCCCAAAAATAGGCCATCGTCTCGGCCGTCAAAAAGGTCTGATTATCCGGGTTTGAAAAGCTCGCGGTCTCCATCCGACCGTCGGTGACGGGATAAATTAAGACCTGCAAATCCACATGCGGTGCCGCGCCCGCCGCTGCACATTGCGCGACGACTGCAGCCAAATTGCCCCCAGCACTATCGCCTGCAATCATTAGGGGCAAGCCATCCGCCCCAAGCTCAGCCCGATGGGCATCGGTCCACCGCAGCCCCGCCACTGCATCTTCGAGGGGAATAGGATAGGCATGTTCGGGCGCTTTGCGATAATCAACCATCACCACGATGGCTTGATTAGCCTGCGCAAGATGGCACCCTAAGGCGTGATAATCATCAATATTTCCAATGACCCATCCGCCGCCATGATAGTAAACAAGCACACTCGACGCCGGCCCATTGGGCGAAATCACGCGCCCGCGGATCGTGCCCCCATCGACGGGAATATCGACATCGCGGCTCGCCAGTTCCGGACCATCTGGGTTTCCACGCGACATTTCACTAAATGCGGCGCGGGCCTCTTCTGGCGACAGGCTTTGCAGCGGCGGCATGCCAGATAAAGCCATATTGGACAAAAGCGCGGTTGTTGCAAAATCAAGCTTCATACTATCCCCCCATAGCTCCTCGACATGACGAACACGCTATAAGCTTACCGCAAGCCGATCGATTGGCAATTTTTTTTTGCTAGGTGTGGCGCAAAAACCACCCCCCCGCTCATTAGTCTCCGTCGGCGACATAAGCCCCGGTCAACTATAGAAGTCTCCGTCAGCGACGGTGGTTTTCCGCAAAAATATCCGCCCCTCCCCTTGAAAGGTCGGGTGCTATGCCGCGAGGTCGATCCAGCTAATGCTTCCATCTGGCCGACGCCGAACAAGACATGCCAGGTCGGGCGTTTTTGTTCCAGTCCGCTTAAACAGCACATGATCCATTAGCCCTTCCTCAACGATCTCAATCGCTGCGGCTAGGCTCATGGATGGCAGGCTTGTGAGGTTCTCGGCAATAATCGCCGGGGCGCCATCATCCGCCGCATCTTGAGGCATTAGGGGGGCCGCCTCCTCCGACGTCTTTCCGTGATGATTTTTTAATTTACGTTTGTAGCGCCGCAATTGCTTGGCGAGCTTTTCAATCGTTTCATCAAAACTCGAATATATATTGCTATTGCGCCCGGATGCCTGCAAATGCATGCCGCTATCCAGATGAACCGCACAATCGCTTTTAAAAGCGTGGCCGACCTTCGAGAAGGTGACATTCACATCGGCATCTTTCGAAAAATACTTGCCCACCGCATCGATGAGCCGGCCTTCAACGTGCTCGCGCAACGATGGACCTGTGTCTATATGTCTGCCTGTAATATGAATTTGCATCACAAATGCCTCCTACTGTTCTTCGTGACCACCGAGAACAGGCGGGAAGCCTTTACTGGGTTCACGCCTGCATCGGCGTGACGGACCTTGCCTTGGACGTCGTAAAAGATGAAACGATCACGACTGGGCTAAGGCCCATCTCCAAGAAAGATGGTGAGCCTTGCGCGCAGATTTGTCCAGCCTTTAATCTGACCTTTTCCTCAATATTGAAAAAATCGGACAAACTTAGTTTAGGATTGAAGTCAGGATATGGAGAAGTTCTCACCCAAATAATAGCGGCGCACATTTGGATCCGCCAAAATATCTTGGGCTGTACCCTCACGGAGCACGCGCCCTTCATGCATAATCAAAGCACGATCCACAAGGCTGAGTGTTTCGCGCACATTATGATCGGTAATAAGAATGCCAATATTTCTTTGCCGCAAAACGCCGATCAGCCCGCGAATATCCTCGACGGCGACCGGATCAATCCCTGCAAATGGTTCGTCGAGCAGCAAAATTTGTGGGTTGGTTGCGAGCGCGCGGGCAATCTCGACCCGGCGGCGTTCGCCTCCTGACAACATCGCACCAAGAGTATCAGCCTGCGCCTCAATATCAAAATCCACTAATAGCTGCTGCAACCGGTCGCGACGAAGCATAGGGTCGGTCTCAACAATTTCTAAAATAGCCATAATATTTTCGGTGACGGTCAACGTCCGAAAAATGGACGCCTCTTGGGGCAAATAGCCCATGCCCATGCGCGCGCGGCGATACATTGGCAACTCACTAATATCCTCGCCATCGAGCTCCACCCGTCCGCGATCGGCCCGCACTAACCCCATCACCATATAGAAGCTCGTCGTTTTGCCCGCGCCATTTGGCCCCAGCAAGCCCACCACTTCACCACGACGCACCTTGAAGGAGACATCGTATACCGCCTGACGGTCACGATAACGCTTCGCTAAATGCGAGACTGATAAACCGTCTGTCATCGGCAAATTGAACTCCCCTTGCTGTTCTGTGCGATTGGTTTGCATATTTTGCCCCGTTACCCGCAACATAACTCACTGACTGTCACTGGGCATCATACGCAATGCACAGCCTATTTTGACAATATCATATCGTGCGCATTGCTTTAGAGCGATAGTAAAGAACTTACACCTCCAAAAGCGACATCCCATCGCGACTTTACCCCTTGGTGCAGGATATGGGCTATTTGCCCAATTTCGGCTGCAGCACACCTTTGACCCGCC
>CBFIIU010000012.1:46865-58165 GCA_965662735.1 Alphaproteobacteria bacterium | reverse complement strand
TCCCATCGCGACTTTACCCCTTGGTGCAGGATATGGGCTATTTGCCCAATTTCGGCTGCAGCACACCTTTGACCCGCCCTTGCGGACCACCCGACAACGTTCCGAAGCCCGCACGCATATCAACAGTAAACCGCTTTCCGGACAATCGAGCCCCATCTTGGTCGCCTTGCGGCGGCATCACAACCGTTACGTCATCGCCAATAATAAGGGTCGATGTCGCGAAATCATACGCCGCCCATTGGCCGCGAATTTCTTGCTGCTGAGCACTGCGCAAATACACGCTCCCCTCGGCGCGCGCCGAACGCAGTTGGTAGCCCTCTGACCAGTCCAACCGCAAGCGGTCTGACGTCAGACGAATGTCACCTTGGGAGAGAACCACCTCCCCTGAAAATAAGGCGCGACCATCTTGCTCGATGACGTCGAGAGCTTCTGCGCGAACATCGAGCGGCGCATCCGGATCGGCTTGCATCGAAAATTGCTGCGCATGGGCGGCAACACAGGCCCACAGAAAAATAGCCATCGACATGCTAGCTGGGCGCAGGAGAAAAACCATTAACGCCCCCCTTCGTCAGGAAGACGTTGAGCGGGAAAATATTGAGCGGGAATATGCAACCGAATGTTGCCTGAAAAATGATGCTCCCCCCTCGACATGTCGCTGGTGACACGATTCGCCTCGAGAACAAGGCCATCGCGCCCCTGAGCATAAAAGCCATCTGAGGATTGGAGCTGTCTCTCAATTAGACGGATATTACTCACGCCCAAGCGGATGTTGAAATCGGACGCTTGTTGAATATGCACCGGTCTCTCTAGCACTAAAAATTGGGCATCTTTGTCATAACGGCCAGCCGGCGCCCGAACCTCCAGTTTCGGATCAGCCGCCAAATCGATGGCTAAATCGACGAGCGAAACCTGATTTTGAGAGAGCGCATCAACACGCGCGGCTTGAACTAAAAAGGCGTTTCCATCGGCGCTGGTTCCTGGCATGCGCAGTCCCGATATTGATGGCTGAGCCACATCAAAAGCAAAATCCTGAACAGCCCGACGCACGGCATTATTATTATACGAAAGCACCAAAAAAATGGTGAGGATGACAGCCACACTGGGAAGGACGATGCGCAAATGCCGGATACGCTGATGATATAATTTTTGGCGGTCAGGCTTTTGATGCGGTTGGTGTGCCATGGCGGAGCGCGTCTCGCATCATTACGCGTGAGAAAAAATATCCATATCTTCGAAGCCGGTCATATCCATCGCCGCGCGTACCAAAATAAAATCGAAACAGGCCTCGGCCATCGGGCGCCGACCTTCTCTGGTGAGTATCATATCTAGTCGATCTTTCAGATCGTGGAGATAGAGGACGTCTGATGCCGCATAATTTAACTGCGCATCGGATAATTCCGTCGCGGCCCAGTCCGAGCTTTGCTGTTGTTTCGACAAATCAACCCCCAGCAACTCACGGCACAAATCCTTGAGGCCATGACGATCGGTATAGGTTCGCGCTAATTTTGAGGCAATTTTTGTGCACCATAAAGGCGCGGCATGGACGTTGAGATAATGGGCAATCACCGCCACATCAAAACGTGCATAGTGAAAAATTTTGACGATTTCCCGGTTAGACAAAAGCGCCTTCAGATTGGGGGCATCATAATTTGTACCGTCAAATTGAACGATATGGGCAATGCCATCGCCCCCCGAAATCTGTACCAAGCAGAGCCGATCACGGGTCGGCTTGAGGCCAAGCGTTTCAGTGTCCACCGCGATAGACCCCGAAAAGGTCAGGTCGGCAGGTAAATCATTCTTGTACAAATGCACGGTCATCAGAAATCCTTTTCAATTATTTAGCATGTGTAAACGACTCTGACGACGACCTCAATGCAAGAAATAGGACCCCACCTAAGCGCGCAGCGTCAAACGCGAAACGGGTTTCGCAACGACCTTTCTCAAATGGAAATTTGCGGGGCCTCATGATTTGACTTGCTTTGGTGATAAAAAAAGGGCAAGAAGTCGGTGAGTTTTCAGATACTCTTAACATTTGACGTCGTTTTTAAAACGGCCAGCCTCGAAAAAGAGGCTCTGACGATCACCCTTTCCAGTTTGATCCTAGGCGTGTGGAAAAGAGTAACAAGGTCCGTTCATACCGTACGGCCTGCGTGAGCACTCCAAATATTGTGACGTCTAAAGGAGACAGACATGGCTACAGGTACAGTAAAATGGTTCAACCCCACTAAAGGTTATGGCTTCATCGCGCCAGAAGATGGCACGAATGATGTGTTCGTTCACATCAGCGCCGTTCAAGAGGCCGGCATCGGTCATCTGAACGAAGGCCAAAAAGTAAGTTTCGAGCTCGTTGAGAACCGCGGCAAAACTTCCGCTGGCAACCTCAAGCTCGCAGATTAAAGCCTTTTTAGGCCCCCAAATCTCTTATAAAGGACGCACCGCCCTGAGGCGGTGCCCCCGAGAATTCGCGGCGTGTTGGCAATGGTCATAAACCATTGCTGCACGCGCGCTCGAATTTCCATTAGCGTTGTCATCCTCCATGAGAGGATACCTTTGCGCCTGCCGTTTCATCATTTGTTACTGCACGCGATAGACAGAAGCGATTATGAAACATTTTGATGAATTAGGCCTCCCCGAAGCCTTAAACCACACATTGCAGCATTTGCAATTTACGACACCAACGCCGATCCAAGCCGAGGCGATCCCGCCCGCATTAGAGGGCCGCGATATTTTAGGCTCGGCACAAACCGGAACCGGTAAAACAGCTGCCTTTGGCATTCCACTGGCGGTTCACGTGCTGACCCAAGCCGAAGGGTCGGCTTTAGTCTTGACCCCCACGCGCGAGCTTGCCGCTCAGGTGATGGCGCAATTACAAGCGCTTATCGGCAAACGCTCCAAAATAAAAACCGCCTTGCTGATTGGCGGCGAAGCGATGCCCAAGCAATTACAACAATTGAAACTTCAGCCCCGCATCATTGTGGGCACGCCGGGCCGCGTTAATGATCACTTAAAGCGGCGCAGCCTCACCCTTCACGACACCCAGTTTTTGGTTCTCGACGAGACCGACCGCATGTTGGATATGGGCTTTACCGTTCAAATCGAAACCATTTTAAAATTCATGCCCGCGCATCGCCAAACCATGCTGTTTTCCGCGACGCTCCCGCAAAATATCATCAAGATTTCTCAAAAATACTTAACCGATCCCGTTCGGATCGATGTGGGGCAGTCATCGCCAACCAAAATTAATATTAAGCATGATGTCATGCAGGTCAGTG
Organism: Alphaproteobacteria bacterium; assembly: GCA_965662735.1. Classification (GTDB taxonomy): domain Bacteria; phylum Pseudomonadota; class Alphaproteobacteria; order RS24; family RS24; genus JAYODZ01. The sequence goes on along the minus strand of CBFIIU010000012.1, from coordinate 54,893 downwards.
AAGGCGGGAAATATGATCTTCTCCTAACCGAATTGGAACGCCGCGCGGGTTCGGTTATTTTGTTCATGAAGACAAAATACAGCACCGAAAAAATGGCCCGTCGATTGTCCAAGGATGGCCACACGGCTGAGGCCATTCACGGCGACTTGCGGCAAAATAAGCGCGATCGCGCGATTGCGCATTTCCGATCCGAGAAATTTCGAATTTTAGTCGCAACCGATGTGGCCGCACGTGGCCTCGACATCCCGCATGTCGCCCATGTTATCAATTACGATCTCCCGCAATGTGCTGAAGATTATATTCACCGTATTGGCCGAACCGCCCGGGCCGGCGCTGAGGGCGAAGCCATGTGCCTTGTCACCCCCGCCGACTCTGGAAAATGGCGCGCCATTAATAAATTGATGAACCCCAACGCAGCCGACGATGATCGACGCAAACCGCGCGGACAAAAATCGTCGGACGCGCCCCGCGGAAGAAAAAATGGCGGCGGAAAAAGCGCCCGCCCGCACAAAGCCACAGCAAAAGGCGCTCCCAAAGACCCCGGCAAAGGTGCCCCCAAAGGCACCGCGAAAGGCGCCACGAAAGGCAAATTCACAAAACGCTCGGGCCCATCACATTTTGACGAGCCGCGCCACGCCGATCATGACAGCCGCGGCCCACGCCCGGAGCGCAAAGCCAGAGAGTCCAAACCCACTGATGCTAAATCGAGAGATGCTAAATCGAGAGATGCTAAATCGAGAGATGCTAAATCGAGAGATGCTAAATCGAGAGATGGAAAATCGAGAGATGGAAAATCGAGAGACGCTAAATCGAGAGACGCTAAACCCGTTGCCCTTAAAGCGCGTCGCAAAAACGGCAGACGTAAAAGCCCTCCCAAAGCCGCCTAATGAGCGTGCAGCGCCCCTCTCCGGGACGCCTAATTGTCGAGCATAAGGCCGTCAATCCCCGCTTTGCGACCTGTCGTTGTGAGCATTATTGAGCAGTAATTTAGCGCCGGAGCCATTTCCACTGCGCAGAATTTGCTCGGAAATGGGGCAGAAAAGTGGGAAATGGTGGAGCTAGGCGGGATCGAACCGCCGACCTCTTGCATGCCATGCAAGCGCTCTCCCAGCTGAGCTATAGCCCCGTCATTTCGGTGGAAGCGGTGATAGACGCAAATATTAGACAAATCAAGCGAAAAGCGCGGAGCGCCCGCTTATTCGGCGTCGCGACTATTCGTCGTCCTCTTCATCCTCGTCATCGACAAGCAGATCATCCTCATCATCCTCGTCGTCATCGATTAGAATATCATCATCATCGAAATTTTCGCCGATGGCTGGATCTAAGGTCTCATCGGCCTCATCATCGAGGGCGTCATCATCGTCATCGTCTAACGATTCCAGGCTGACATCCCCATCATCCATATCTATGTCGAGATCATCATCGTCATCGGTGGTATCGGCATCAACATCTTTGGTTGGCGCAATCTCTTTTTCGGGCGCGCGACGGCGGACCAACACTTCGGGATCGAAAAGCGTGCCGCATTTCGGACACTCAATCGGGTTGCGGTTCAAATCATAAAATTTAGCGCCGCACGATTCGCATTGCCGTTTTGTTCCAAGTTTTGGATCTACCACTATACGCCTCCATAAAATTGAGCGTTCCCTTGCCATGACACGTGCCATCTGTCAAAAGCAAAAAGATAAGAAGTGATTTAATTTCTCGTGGCAACCCTTTTTTAAGGCAAAAAACGAATGAATGTGGTTTTTTACCCTGAATTTGTGATGGACCTGTGCCGCACATGTGCCACATATGTGAAATAGACCCTGCCAACGAAATCAGCCGCGCATGAAATCCGAACCAACCCCGCCCAGCCAGCCGCATCGCCTCCATAGAGGGTCAACGCCCTTATCGGGCGCGGTAACCATACCCGGCGATAAATCCATTTCGCACCGAGCCCTGATGCTTGGAGCAATTGCCGTGGGCACAACACAGATCACCGGTCTTTTAGAAGGGGATGATGTGTTGGCAACCGCCAGCGCGCTGAAGGCGCTAGGAACCCCTATTGACCGCCAGAGCGACGGCGTCTGGCGGGTCTCTGGTCGAGGCATTGGTAATTTTATGACGCCCGATCAGGCTTTGGATTTTGGCAATGCCGGAACCGGCTGTCGGCTGATGATGGGCCTGTTCACCGGCAGCCCCTGCACCGCCACCTTCACCGGCGATGCTTCGCTTTCCCGACGGCCGATGAAACGGGTTCTCGAGCCCCTATCGCAAATGGGATTAGCGGTCTCCCCCCTAGATCAGGATCATTTGCCCCTGTCTTTAACGGGCTGCGCCCACCCTTTGCCCATCGTCTACACTTTGCCGGTTGCCTCGGCGCAGGTGAAATCTGCGCTCCTACTGGCCGCCCTTGCCGCTCCGGGAGAGAGCCATATTATCGAACCCCACCCCACCCGCGATCATACCGAGCGAATGTTATCGCTCTTTGGCGCCGATATCCGGACGGAGCACCGTGCTGATGGAAATCATATTTGGCTGCGCGGGGAAAACCAGCTCACCGCTCACGAGATCATTGTTCCGGGCGATCCGTCCTCGGCCGCTTTTCCCTTAATTGCCGCCCTCATGGTTCCATCGTCGCGCGTCACCTTGCGCGGGGTCATGCAAAACCCCCATCGCGATGGTTTATTTCATACCGTGCGTGAGATGGGAGCCGACCTGCACATTGACAATATTCGGCAAGCCGCGGGCGAGACAGTCACCGACATCACGGTTCAGGCCTCCGCATTACGTGCCATCGAGGTCGAGGCTGAACGGGCACCTTCGATGATTGATGAATATCCGGCTTTGGCCGTGCTTGCAGCCTGCGCCACGGGCACCAGCATCTTTCATGGGCTGGGCGAGCTGCGCGTTAAAGAAAGTGATCGGCTCTCCGCGATCATTGACGGTTTGCGCGCCAATGGCGTTTCGGCGCAGTGTGACGGCGATAGCTTGATCATTGAAGGATCCGATCTCGCTGGCGGCGGCCGCATCGCGGGAGGCGGCACTGTGGTCACCCATCACGACCACCGCATCGCCATGAGCTTTCTTCTTTTGGGTTTAGTCAGCGACAATCCCGTCGAAATTGATGATGCCAAAATGATTGCCACCAGTTTTCCAAATTTTTTCACGCTCATGCAGACCATCGGCGTATCATTTCCCAATGACCCAGCTTGATCTTCATCACATTAAAAGCCCCATCGCGATTGATGGTCCCGCGGCCTCGGGGAAGGGCACCATTGCGCGCCGCTTAGCCAGCATCTTAAATTTCGATTATTTGGATACAGGTGCCCTTTATCGCGCGGTGGCGCTCGAGATGCACGAGAAGGGGTTGGCGTATGAGAATTGCCCGGCTGCATGCGAAATCGCGAAAACGCTGGATTTGCGACAACTTGCTGAGCCGGCCCGGCAACAGGCTATTCGTCAGCCCGAGATCGGGGCTGGTGCGTCGATTGTGGCCGCTTTTCCTGACCTGCGAGCGGCAATTCTAACAGCTCAGCGCCAGTTTGCCACAAACGCGTCAAACGGGGCTATCTTGGATGGGCGGGATATTGGAACCGTGGTGTGCCCCGATGCCCCACATAAAATTTTTGTGACCGCACATGCGCATATTCGAGCCGAACGTCGCTGGCGCGAACTGCAAACCAGCGCACCCGAGCTCGCCCTTGAAACCGTATTGCAAGATATCATAGATCGCGATGCCCGCGATATGAACCGCGCCATCGCGCCGTTGAAACAAGCAGCGGATGCCCACTTGCTTGATACCTCAGATTTGTCTATAGAAGAGGCGGTAAACGCGGCTCTTGGCCTGCTGAGTGCAGGGTAAGAAATTCAAACCGCCTTACTTTTTTCATTTGCCTGTGAGCGTAATACCGAGGGGCTAGCTAGCCTCGCCTATTACTTAACCCCCATGGGAAGTCCGGCGGTCTGCCGTCTGGCATTATTTATTTTTTAGGATTTATTTTGTCTCAAACTGAAAATTCGGGGATGAACCCCAGCACTGAAGACTTCGCCGCTTTGCTCGAGCAAAGCTTTAGTGATAGCGCGCCCGTCGAGGGCACTGTTGTTGATGGCCGCGTAACCGCCATCGAAAATGATCTGGTTATTGTTGATGTTGGTTTAAAAACAGAGGGTCGGGTTCCATTGCGCGAATTCTCGATCGCCGGCGCCCCGCCGCAGATCCAAATCGGAGACCGTGTTGAGGTCTATCTCGAGCGGATCGAAAATGCGATGGGCGAAGCCATGTTGTCACGCGACCGTGCGCGCCGCGAAGAGAGCTGGACAAAGCTCGAGCAGTCTTTTGAAGATGGCGACCGTGTTGAAGGTGTTATTTTTGGTCGGGTCAAAGGCGGCTTTACGGTCGACCTGAACGGCGCAACGGCATTTTTGCCAGGAAGCCAAGTTGACATTCGTCCTATTCGCGATGCCGCACCTTTGATGAACGTGCCGCAACCTTTCCAAATCCTTAAAATGGACCGTCGCCGGGGCAATATCGTTGTGTCGCGTCGGGCGATTATGGAAGAATCGCGCGCCGAAGCCCGCAGCGAGATTGTTCAAAATCTCGAAGAGGGTCAGGTGATTGAAGGCATGGTGAAAAACATCACCGATTACGGTGCCTTTGTGGATCTCGGCGGCGTCGATGGTCTGTTGCACGTTACCGATATTTCGTGGCGCCGCGTCAATAACCCATCTGAGGTTTTGACCATTGGCCAAACAGTCAAAGTTCAAGTGATTAAAATCAATCCCGATACACAGCGGATTAGCTTGGGCATGAAACAACTCGAGAGCGATCCTTGGGAAGATATTGCAAGCAAATTCCAAATTGGTGAAAAACTCTCGGGCCGGATTACCAATATTACGGATTACGGTGCCTTTGTTGAGTTAAACGACGGCATTGAAGGCTTGGTCCACGTCTCTGAAATGAGCTGGGTTAAGAAAAATGTCCACCCTGGAAAAATCGTTTCAACCTCACAAGAAGTTGAAGTGATGGTGCTTGAAATTGATCCAATTAAACGTCGGATTTCATTGGGTCTGAAACAATGCCTCGATAACCCATGGGAAAGCTTCGCTTCTGCCCATCCTGTCGGTAGCCAGATTAATGGCGAGATTAAAAATATCACCGAATTTGGTCTGTTTGTTGGTCTGTCTGAAGATCTCGATGGCATGGTTCACCTATCCGATCTTGACTGGAATATGTCAGGCGAGGAAGCCATTGCTCAATATAGCAAAGGTCAAATGGTGGATGCCGTCATTCTCGATATCGATATGGAGAAAGAACGGATCAGCCTCGGCATCAAGCAAGTGGGCGGCGATCCTTTCGCGGCAGCTGGTGACGTGAAAAAAGGCGACACCGTCACCTGTGAAGTGTCGGGCATCACCGATAGTGGGCTTGAAGTCACCCTCAAAGACGGTCAAGTGAGCGCCTTCATCCGTCGTAACGACTTATCGCGCGACCGGGAAGATCAACGCCCTGAGCGTTTCAATGTCGGCGATAAGCTCGACGCATTGGTGATCAGTGTCGATAACCGCACCCGTCGCATTGGCCTGTCGATCAAAGCGCTGGAAATCGCAGAAGAAAAAGAAGCCGTTGCCCAATATGGCTCGACCGATAGTGGCGCTTCTTTGGGCGATATCCTAGGTGCTGCTCTAAAAGACCAAGAAAACGACTAACCGGTTTTCGGCCCGAGTTCGCTTGGGCCATTCTGGCCAAAAACTCGAAAAAGCCCGTCTTTATGACGGGCTTTTTTTGGGTCCGCATGACGCCATGTCGTTCAAGAAACACACCCCAACAGCGCGAAAAAGCTATTTGAGTTGAAATAAGGCGTTTTTTTTGTCAAACTCAACCCCTGAGGAGATAATAATGATCAAGTCTGAACTTGTGTTAAAACTGGCTTCGCGCTTCCCCCATCTTTTTCACCGTGATGTTGAGCGCGTGGTTAATCTCGTCTTTGACGAAATTAGCGGTGCTCTTGAGCGCGGAGATCGGGTTGAACTTCGTGGCTTTGGCGCTTTTTCCGTCAAAGAGCGTGAGGCCCGTATTGGCAGAAATCCGCGCACCGGAGAGACTGTCGCCGTGACGGAGAAGCGCGCGCCATTTTTCAAAACCGGCAAAGAACTCCGGCAACGCCTTAATCCATCCGAATAAACCCCATGAGCTGGGGATCGCGCATACGTCGCGTTGCCTTCATCGCCCTGGCTTTGGCGATGACCCCGTTTGCCTATCTCAATCGACATGATGTGCTGGTTCACATTAATCCTTTGGCGATGGCCGATCCTGAGAGGGCGCTCACAATTCCGGTGTTTTTAGTGATCCTTGTGAGTGTGATCGCGGGAGCTCTCTTCGGGTTTTTGATGGGCCGATGGCAAAGGCATGCGAGACACCGCGATGTGTCGCCAACACCGCGCGACAAACCGACCGTCTCGTCAGATTAACGGTTAAATGCTATAGAAAAGGCGCTGAGCGCATCCTCGTCTGCCGGATGCGCTGAAGCTCGAGAATAGTACGATATGGATAAAAACGAGATGGCTGCCAATCCTATTTATGTTGCAATGGATATGACCGATACGCTGGCTGCTGTTGCCTTGGCGCGCCGCGTGGCTCCTTATATTGGGGGTCTCAAATTGGGGATGGAGTTTTTCTACAGCCAAGGTGTTGAGGGCTATCGCGCCCTCGCAGCGCTCGGCCTGCCCATTTTCCTCGATCTCAAATTGCATGATATCCCGAACACCGTCGGCCAATCCCTCAAAGCATTAGCGCAATTACAGCCGCGCATCATAAATGTCCATGCCTCGGGTGGGGGCGCTATGATGAAAAATGCTCGCCAAATCATTGCAGAGCATGCGCCCGATACTTGGATCATTGGCGTAACAATCCTCACCAGCCTTGGCGATGATGACATGGAACAAATCGGGTTCCAAAACGACGCCTCCCATCAAGCCTTGCAGCTTGCATCGCTCGCTCAGCTGGCGGGCCTAAACGGTGTCGTTTGCTCGGCGCATGAAATCGACCCCATCCGGGCTCAATGCGGACCAGATTTTAAGCTCATCGTCCCGGGGTTGCGTCCCGCAAATGTTCAGGCGGATGATCAAAAACGGACCATGACCCCAGAGATTGCCCGTCAAAAAGGCGCTGACATACTGGTCATCGGACGGGCCATTACCGCGTCAGATAATCCGGAAGCCGCCGCGGCATCCATTTTTGAGGCTGTTTCGCAAGCGCCCGCATCGGCTCAGTCGAGCAATAAACCATGACGCAAACAGCTATTAAAATTTGTGGCATCACTCAAGCAGAAACGCTCGATCTATGTGCCGAGATCGGCGTTGCTATGGTTGGGTTTGTGTTTTTTCCATCTTCTCCGCGCCACCTAGAGGATGATCAGGCTCTTCTCTTAGCCCGAAACTGTCCGCCGTCGCTCGAGCGCGTGGTGCTTTTGGTTGACCCGACAGATGCCGATATCGAGCGCGCTTTAGCGACGGTGAGCCCTCATCGTCTTCAGCTCCACGGGCATGAGACACCAGAGCGCGTGGCCTTCATCAAGAACCAGTTTCATATTCCGGTGATCAAAGCACTGAGCATCCGCGATACAGATGACATTCATGCGAGCCAAGCCTATCACATGGCCGCCGATTGGCTGTTGTTTGATGCGCCAGCAGGAGACAGCAGCCTGCCGGGGGGCAATGGGAAAAGTTTTGACTGGTCAGCCCTCAGCGCGTATGACGGGCGTATTCCGTGGATGTTGTCGGGTGGACTGACGCCCGATAATGTCGGCTCTGCTCTTGCACAAACCCGTGCACGCATGGTCGATGTTTCATCGGGGGTTGAGAGTGAGCGAGGGATCAAAGACCCGCTTAAAATTACGGCATTTTGCACCGCCGTGCAGAAAGTAGATGGGAGAGCATAGTGAGCGTCGCGAATAGTTTCCAAAATGGACCCGACGAACATGGGCGCTTCGGCCTTTATGGCGGACGCTTTGTGGCTGAAACACTCATGCCGCTTATTCTCGATCTCGA
>CBFIIU010000012.1:0-46385 GCA_965662735.1 Alphaproteobacteria bacterium | reverse complement strand
TGGGACGGTGGCAGGCCCTCATCCTTATCCGGCCATGGTGCGCGATTTCCAGTCGATTATCGGCCGAGAGACCAAAGAGCAAATGCTCGCTGCCGAAGGACGTCTCCCCGATACGCTCGTGGCCTGTATTGGGGGAGGATCAAATGCGATGGGCCTGTTCCATCCTTTTTTGGATGATCCTGAAGTGTCTATTATTGGCGTAGAAGCCGGCGGACATGGCCTCGATACACCCGATCATGCGGCGTCACTGGCAGGAGGCACTCCTGGCGTTCTGCACGGCAATCGAACTTATCTCCTGCAAGACGATGATGGGCAGATCATTGAAGGCCACTCCATTTCGGCTGGCCTCGACTATCCCGGAATAGGACCAGAGCATGCCTATCTGCGTGATACAGGACGTGTGTCCTATGTGGCGGCCACAGATCAAGAGGCGCTAACCGCGTTTCAATTGATTTCTCGTCTCGAAGGCATCATTCCAGCGCTTGAGCCCGCCCATGCTCTGGCTCATGTGAGCAAGATTGCTGGCGATCTTCCCTCTGATCATTTGTTGGTCATGAATATGTGTGGCCGTGGCGACAAGGATGTGTTTGCTGTCGCCGAGCACCTAAATATTGCTCTATAGGATACCGACCATGACCCGCCTTGATCAGTGTTTCGCCGATTTACGCTCTCAGCAAAAAAAAGCGTTTGTCGCCTTTATTACGGCCGGTGACCCCGACCAAGACACGTCGCAAGCCATTTTGGATGGGCTTCCTGATGCTGGCGTCGATATTATCGAGTTAGGGATGCCGTTTACCGACCCGATGGCCGATGGCCCAGCTATTCAAAAATCTTCTCTGCGGGCTCTCGGGCAGGGACACAAAATGCGCAACACGCTCGACATGGTACGGAAATTTCGGTCTCACAACCAAACGACCCCTATTGTCTTGATGGGATACTACAACCCCATTTACCATTACGGGGTCGATCCTTTCGTTCGCGATTGTTTAGAGGCGGGCGTCGATGGCCTGATTGTTGTCGACCTTCCACCGGAAGAAGATGATGAGTTTTGCATTCCCGCTTTAAACGCTGGCCTCAATTTTATCCGTCTCGCCACGCCAACGACGGATGACGCGCGGCTACCCGCCGTCCTCGCCAACACATCGGGCTTTGTCTATTACGTGTCCATTCGTGGCATTACGGGTGCTGCGAGCCCTGATTTGGACGATGTCGCGCAAGCGGTGAACCGGATTAAACGCCATACCGACCTACCCATTGCCATAGGCTTTGGTATTAAAACAGCCGAACAAGCCCAGAAAATGGCTGGTCTAGCAGACGGAATTGTCGTTGGATCGGTGCTCATTGATGCGCTGGCGGCCCAATTAGACGAAAAGGGTCGTGCCAAGGATGGGTGCGTTGAAGCGGTGCTGGCCAGCGCAGCGCAACTTGCAGATGGTGTACATCGCGCATCGAATTAGTGTATAGGTGAAAAAGTCCCACGATATTGTGAGGGGTCTATTCATGAGGAAGCTGACGTGAACTGGATCAAAAACTTTATTCGTCCTCGTATCTCGCGTGTGTTTGCGCAACGCGAAGATAATACGCCCGATAATCTCTGGGTGAATTGCAATTCCTGCGGGGAAATCATTTTCCATCGTGACATTGAATTATTACAAAAAGTCTGCCCGGGCTGCGATCATCATATGCGGATGGATGCTGTTGAACGGCTTCGCCAGATTTATGATGATGGCACGTATGAGACCATTGATGTGCCCGATGTTCCCCATGACCCACTCAAATTCAAAGATCAAAAGAAATATTCTGATCGCTTAAAAGACGCTCGCTCTAAAACCGGCCGCAAAGATGCGGTCACCGTTTCTGTTGGCTTGATTAAATCGCATCGCGCCGTCGTGGCCGTTCAGGATTTCTCGTTTATGGGTGGGTCGCTCGGCATGGCTTCTGGTGAGGCGATCGTGCGGGCGGCCGAAACAGCACTTGAGCGCAATCTCCCGCTCGTGGCTATTTTGGCGGCGGGCGGCGCACGCATGCAAGAAGGCATTTTATCTCTTATGCAAATGCCCCGCACCACCGCAATGGTTCAAGAACTGCGCGAGCGCGGCCTACCCTATATCGTGGTGCTGACGGATCCGACCACCGGGGGCGTGACCGCGTCCTATGGCATGCTGGGTGATATTCATATTGCTGAGCCCAATGCCCTGATTGGCTTTGCCGGCCCGCGTGTGATCGAAGATACAATTCGTGAAAAATTGCCCGAAGGCTTCCAGCGCGCCGAATATTTATTGGAACATGGTATGGTCGATATGGTTGTCCACCGCCACCAATTAGCTGAAACACTCGGGCGCGTCATCTCATTGCTAACCCATGCCAATGACGCGATTGACACTGTCGCTTAACCCCTCTTGTCACGTTCTTCTGCGGTCTCATCGAGTCTTGACCTTCTGACTCAGTTACAAGCGCTCCATCCCAAACGCATTGATTTGTCTTTGGGGCGAATTCACCGTCTTCTCGACGCCCTAGACCACCCCGAAAAGAAGATCCCCCCAGCCATTCATATTGCGGGAACAAATGGCAAAGGATCAACCTTGGCCTTTTTGCGTGCAATGTTGGCCCCCCAAAAAGTTCACAGCTACACCTCGCCTCATCTCGTGCGCTTTCACGAACGCATTTCCCTCAATGGCCGCGATATTGACGAAACGCATCTGGTTCAGATGTTGCAGCGCTGTGAACATGCGAATGCAGGCGAAGACATCACATTTTTTGAAATTACGACGGCGGCCGCCTTTCTGGCCTTCTCTGAAATGGCGGCCGACTGGTTGCTGTTAGAGGTCGGTCTGGGCGGACGCCTGGATGCCACGAATGTCGTCACCCCCCAGCTCAGCGTCATCACCCCCATTGACCTCGACCATCAAGATTTCCTGGGGGATACGCTTGATAAAATTGCCTTCGAAAAAGCCGGTATCATTAAACCTGGTATTCCGGTCATTTCCGCCCCACAACAACCAGAAGCAGGTCGCCAACTCATCACCGTCGCCGATCACTGCGGATCTGATTTGTTGCTCGGCGGGCGGGACTGGCAGGCAATCTGGTCTGAACAGGGTGTGTTATATCAAGATGCCTCCGGGCAAACGCTGTTCCCTCACCCAGCCCTTGCCGGGGCACATCAATATGTGAATGCTGGCTCTGCGATCACGGCCGCCCGACAGATCGGACTATCCGACGACCAAATTGCACAGGGTCTCCGTCACGCCGTCTGGCCTGCGCGTTTACAAAAATTGCACACGGGGCCTTTGGTGGATCGGATCCGCGCTCAAGCACCGACATGCGAAATTTGGCTCGATGGCGGACATAACCCTGCCGCGGCGCAAGCGATTACACGCTGGTTATGCGAGAGCGTGGCCCGCCCAAATGCTCAGAACCATATCCATATTCTGATCGGTCTTCTGAAATCGAAAGATGCCGAGGGTTTTTTCTCAACAATATCGCGCCATCTGTCCGAAAATCAGGCTGACGATATGCACCTTACCTTTCACTGCCTCACCATACCCGAGCAAGACAATGCCCTGGATAGTGGGGCGTTGGCGCAAATCGCGACCACATACGGGTTTGACGCAAAGCCGATATCCGATCCATTGGACATGTCGATACCAGCCCCAACTGAAACTGTGCTGATATGTGGTTCCCTCTACCTTGCCGGTTGGATTTTAGCGCGACATCAGTAGAGGGAAGCGAGCGCTCTAAAGGCTTTCCTCAATCCACGACTTTAATTCACTTTTTGGGGCAGCCCCCACTTTCGTTGCAGCCGGCGTCCCATCTTGGAATAAGATCATGGTTGGGATAGAGCGAATTCCCCAATTTGTTGGCGTTTTGGGATTTTCGTCGATATTCACCTTCACAATCCGAACCTTGCCCGACAGCTCCTCGGATAATTCATCCAGCGCTGGGGCAATTTGCTTACACGGGCCACACCATTCGGCCCAGAAATCCACCAAAACAAGGCCAGGGGCGTCAATTACTTTTGCACTAAAATCATTATCATCTGCATGCTCGACAGCCATATTCTCTCCCCTTGATTTGTTTCCTTGATTTGATTGATCCGTCACACCCGACTCAGACACGCTCGACTCAGACACACCCGACTCGGAAACACCCCGTTTAGACTTACGGCGATGTCTGGCGACCGTTACTTGAACTAATGTAAGCGGGGTCGCAAGGGGGTTCAAGATGGCTGTTGTTGGATTATCGAGAATATTTCATCCATTGCCTGAACGGGAATATCCTCAACGCCTGCGTTTTGGGTCCAGACCAGGGCACAGCGAATATCCTCAATGCCGGTCGCGCCTCGCACGAGGTGGCGATAAATCGCCATTTGGGCCCAATAGGCTGGGTTTTCGAGCTGTGGCATTCCGGTTTTAAAATCAACCAACCAGCCCGAGCTCTTATCGATGAGCATCCGATCGACTTGACCAATAATATGTCTAAGCGCGCCAGAACCAAAAAGCACCCTCCCTTGCACCGCACATTCCGAGCGGGCTTTATCGCTAAAGATCGGAGCAAGATGATCTAGGGCAAGCACCCTTTCCACCTCTTCGACAATCGTTTTCACATCGCCCATACCCCCATCCGCATAAGGCTGACACATGGCCTGCAACGCCGCACGGCGTCTTGCCTGGGGGACATCGGGCACAAACTGCAAGAGATGGTGAATAAAATTTCCCCGCTGTGCAGCGGCACCTTGATCCAACTGCCCGGGAGCGCTTGATCCAGTTTTTTCATTTTGGGGAAGACCCGCAACATAATCGCTCACAAGCGCGCTCACGCTCACGGTTTGATGGTGCGCATCAGCGGCCGCGCTCTCGGGGCTTACAGATCGACGCGCCCAATCCGGGAGCGGCGCGATATCACGCTCGACCTCATTCTTCTCTTTAAAGGGGCCAGCCTGCGCCTCATCTCCAAGCGCCCAACACAGATGAGGAGCAGCTTCCGATGGTGGAAACAGGGCGGATAGTTGGGCGTACCAGCTGTGTGGATGGGGTTCTTTAATATTCGCAGGCAAATATCCACCAATATAAAGCCGATCCTGGGCGCGCGTGAGCGCCACATAGAGCAATCTTTGTGACTCGGCATAATCCGCCCTCAGTCGATCGTCGAGCAAACCTTGATCATATGACGACATGTTCTTTTTTTGAGGTTGCCAGCGAAGGTCACCGCCATGCACGGCAATATTTGTGCGGTTCGCGCGGCTCGATAACCGACACCCATCTGGCAAGAAGACAATTGGCGCCTCTAAGCCCTTGGCCCCATGAACGGTCATCACCCGAACCGCGTTTACGTCTTGCTCGAACTCCCGCTTCACTTCCGTGGCATTGCCGGAGAGCCATTCCAAGAACATTTGTAACGAGGCGGGGTATTGACGCTCAAAAGTAAGGGCAAGACGCAAAACTTCGGAAACCGCATCATCGACCTCGAACCCCAATCGGCGATAGAGGCATTCTTGCCCCCCCAGCACGCTGAGAAACTGTGAAAAGTAGTCAAAGGGTGCAATTTTCTCCGCCTCAGCGATCAACCACGCCATCCGCTCTCGCGCCGAAGCCAAAGCCGGGGACGCCATTCCTGTGAGAAGATAGTCATCAATTGCGTCGCAAAGGGTGCCGGCACGCTGATAGGCGATCTCAAATAATTCTTCCTCCGATATGTTTCCGAACGGGCCGCGCAGAAAAATCGCGACGGCCAGGTCATTATTCGGGTTCAGCGCCATATCTGCCGCATTGCGCAAATCCTTAACGACAAGCTCCTCGAGCAGCTTCATTCGATCGGCCCCCGCAATGGGGATCTCAGCTTGTCGCAATGCCCTCAAAATGTCTGTGAAAAAGGCATTGCGTTGTCGCACGAGAACCAGAATATCACCCGGCGCTATATCGGGCTCCTTCAGCAAGGCTGCGATCTTATGCGCAATCGCCTGCGCCAATTTCTGTTGACCAGACTGCACAAGGGTCGCATCCGGCACTTCCCAAGCCGCAGCCTTGGTCGTTTGCTTTTCCGATGTCATGAGGGGCCATAGCTCAACATAACCGGGTGCATGTTCCCTAAAGGCCGGATGCGACAGCGCGGCGCCCGACGCTGTGAGGCCGGCCCGAGCCCCTTCCGACGCGAATACGGCATCGACCACCTGCAGAACCTCTGGTGTCGACCGTCGCGATTGCGTGAGCGCCACCTCATGAAATTTTTGTTCGGATGCAGAAATGAGCTGCGCGAAATGATGACGCATCCGATCAAATTCGGCCGGATCAGCGCCTTGAAACGAGAAAATCGACTGCTTCTCATCTCCCACAGCAAAAACGGTGCGCACCTTAGAGCCCCGCGATAGATGACCCGAGCTATCGGCAAAAAACTCATCTGCGAGCGCCGCCACGACCCGCCATTGTTGTGGGCTGGTGTCTTGAGCTTCATCGATCAAAATATGATCGAGGCCGGCATCAATTTTATATAGAACCCATGCCGCCGATTGCGCATGGCCGAGCAGTCCATTCACCCGCGCTATTAAATCATCATAGTCTAACCGTTGGTGGCGCAGTTTATACGCATCATACCGCGCTAATAATTCTGCGGCATAGACATGCAGCTTCCGGCTCATCTCGCGCGAGTTGTGGATACGATATTCCTGATCAAGCGCCACATAGCGCTGCTGACACTGCTCTAGCTTTTCATAGGCTTCAGGCTGCGCCGTTCGAACAGCATTCGTCAAAAGAGTTGCGCGCACGGTTCCCGTCTGGGTCAGAAAAAACTTGGCTAGCATTTCCCAGGCCGCATCATCATCTTGCAGTATCGCAGGATCGGCTGTGAATGAGCTAAATTCTTGCCATTTTTTGCGATCATTTGCCGTGCCGGCATCATTCACCGCATCACCGATCGGCGCAAGACAGGCTTGCAGCTTGGCATATAATGCTGATCGATCCGCCTCAACTTTGCCCAAGGGCCGAACCGGCAAAATACGATCCAGATAGCCATCCATTGTTTCATGATGCAGCTCAAAACGGCTTCGTGTGGCCACGATGGCATGCGGCAAATCAGCGAACTGATCCGCGGGCATGTGCCGCGCCAAAGCGTCAACAGCCTCCGCCAATGCTGGCAGCGCCCCCTCCTCTACCAAGCCTTGCGCGAGTTGCTCGACCACGCGTCTGGTCTCAAACTCATCCAACAGGGAAAACCCAGGAGCCAATCCAGCCTCAAGCGGAAATCGATGCAACAAGGCCTCGCAAAACGCATGAATGGTTTGAATTTTCAACCCGCCCGGGCTTTCCAAGGCTTGCGCAAATAAGGTGCGTGCGCGATACAGCTCGGCGGATGTGCGCACATCGAGGCCTGTGCGCTGTTTGATTTCGTCGCGAAGCGCGTCGTCAGAGAGTAACGCCCATGTGCTCAGCAAATCAAATAGCCGCCCTTGCATTTCAGCGGCGGCGCCGCGCGTATAGGTTAAGCACAAAAGTTGATCGGGCGTGGCCCCACTCAACATAAGGGTCACCAATCGACTGATCAGCACAAAGGTTTTGCCCGAGCCCGCATTTGCGGCCACCCACGCCGATGCGTGCGGATCGGCTGCGCGTTGATGCGGAGCCGTCATGCGCCCTCTCCCCCATCCTCAGCCACGCCCCATTCATCGATGCGCGAGAGGTGATCATAAGCACTGATATAGTTACGCGAATTGGGGCGGATCCGCGGCAGAAAAGGATGATCGGGATCGAGATAATAGGCCCATATTTTCTCCATGGCTTCGACCGCCCCGTGAATATGATCGACATCACAAGCGTCGTCGCGTTGCTCTCCTGCGGGCAGGCCGCCATGGAGGCGCAGATAGGTCAAGGCAGAAACCGTATGATGGGGCAGGCCCTCAAACCCGCCTTCTTGAAGCATTGCCGCTTCTAACGGCAGCTGCAGGGCATAGTAATTTTCTACATCTTGCGTGCTGGGTAAGGCACCCGTCTTGTAATCGATAATTCGTACTGTTCCATCGCGTAGCCGATCTAAGCGGTCGGCGCGGGCCGTGAGGGTGACCGGCACATCATCAATTACGCGTTTCAACAGGCCATTTTTTTCGGTCATCATTTCCACGACATCGCGACGCGCCTTTTGCTCGAACTCCGCCGCCCATTGCCAAATTGCCCGCAAGCGGGGCTGCCAAAACGACGACACGCCGTAATGCGGCCCGATCTCATCGGCGATCTTCATCATTTCTTCGGCGCTATTGTCTGGCAGATGATCGGGAAAGCGCGATGTAAATATTTCGAGAACACGATGCACCAACTGCCCGCGATGGGCCGCGGTGATGGGCGCGTTCACGGCCTCCCAATCGCGCAATCTAAGAATGTGCCGTGCGTAGATTTGATAAGGATCGGTGATCAATGTTTCGATTTGGGTGACCGATAATTGTCGCGGGCGTGCTGCTTTAGGTGGGCGTGGCGCTGGACGCGCGGCAGGCCCACGCGGCAGCTCTCCCTTCTCGGCGGGGAATTGGTCGATGGCGCGCCACCAATCAAGGTATTTTTGCACCGACTGCTGAGGCAAGTCTGAGCTTAGCGCATGCAAACGACGGATCCAGCGCGCCGCCAAAGTGGGGACACCATCGATTTTAAGAGATCGTGATAACACGACCTCGCCCGCGCAGGCATTTTGCACAAAATCATGGGCGGCTAATCCAATACGCCTTTCGGGGGCGCGCATCCCCAACCGATCGCGCATGGGGCGCGACAGCCACGGCCCTGTCTCGGTTGCAGGCGGCCAACTGCCCTCGTTCAAACCCCCTAAGATCACGAGATCGGCTTTCATAAGGCGCGCCTCCAGCTGACCCCAAATAGCGATACGAGGATGGGTCGTCACCGCCGATGCGTGATAGGAGGCCTGATCCAACCATTGCGTCAGCAGCTCGACCCAATCCTCGAGCATCCGCTCAGGTTCGAAACCAGACTGTGCTCGAACTTGCGCAAATAGAGTGAGAATGTGACGCCCCGCATCATCGCGCGACAACTTATCCGGGGAACCGCACGCCGCGTGACAAGCTTGTTCAATGCGATCTAAAAACAGCGAACATCCAATTGGAGCCTGGCGCATCGCGATTAAGGGGGCCAATGCGTCTTCCAGGCGATCGATGATATGCGTCATGCCCTTTTCGAGGTCATCCGATTTGCTACGCGCCGAAATGAGGTGCCGTAATTCAGACAAGCCGTCATAGCGACGCGGTCCGCGCAAACATTCAGCCTCTAAAGCTAATAGCTGCTGATGGATGGCTGGATCATCGTCAAATATCCAAGGGTGTTTAAGCAAAGCCAGCAAAGCAACGGGCTCAAAAGATCGCGTGACGGCCTGCACCATCAGCAAGATCACTTTCGCGGCCTGGGTCTGACGTAGGGCTTGCCCCGCGGTATCGTCGACCCGAATGCCCCAGCGTCGCAGTTCGGTTGCAACGCGGCGCGCTAAATTACGATCGGGCGTGACCAGCGCGGCCGTTTTATCAGCGGTCTCGATGGCTTCTCTCACAATCAAGGCAATCGCGCCCGCCTCGGCGCGCGGTTCAGGCGCTTCGAGATAATGGACACCTGCCAAAGCCGCATCGAAATTAATTTTTGTTCTCAGATTTTGCCAATCCCCCGTTTCAGAGGCGGGCATCATGGCGATGTGCAAGAGTTTCTCGCGTTCCACAATTTCCGCGCGCCGTTGCATTTGCTGGGGGTGTGGCCATGCACGCACCTGACGTCGATCCACTTGCATGCTCGCCAAAAGCTGAGCCATGGCTGTTTGCGGATGACTGTCCTCGTTCTGCATTTGCTCAAACAGAGCATCAGAGGATAAGAGATCAAGACCTGGCAATATGACGGCGCCGCGCGGCAGATGCGCAATCACGCTTAATAGCCGAGCGGTTGCTGGTTGGCTTCCCGTTGATCCAGCCGCCAGAACCGGCCCAGAGGGCGGATGCTGACGCCACAGCTCGGCCAACCCTTCGAGCAAACGATCGCGGCGATCGACAGGGTCGAGGCGGCCTTCGGCGATCAGATAGTCTGGCCAGTGCTCCGTGATAATTGCCAGAAAAGCCAGCGTTTCTTGCCAGTTTTTGGCCAAATCATCCGGCACCAAATCGCGCAACCCCTCCCAATCCACATGATCGCCCTGCGCTTCGTCTAGGAATTGTGTCAGGCCATGGGCGAGCGATGCGCTCAAGGCCGGAGACTGAGCGTGTCCACGCTCGACCATCCACCGATCGATCAATGCGGCCAAATAAAAATGTCGTTCATGCTCGCCAATTGCTTCTGCGATATAACTCTGATCGGCCGTCAGCACATCCACCCCCAGCGCCTCAGGCGCCCCGAGCGCGTGCAGCCGGGGCATGAGTAAGGCGCCCCCGCTTTGCTCTAGAAGCGCCCGCGATACTGTCTCGACAGCGCGGTGGGTGGGCAGTAAAAGCGTGAAATCATGCAACGGCCCCTCGCCAAATATCTGGGCTCTGAGGGAGGGGTCGACCAGTGTTCCAACCAATTGGTCGATGAACGGTTCACCGGAGGCGATTGAGAAAAGAGTGGCCGATTCGGACATCCCCTATCTTACCGCAAAGTCTGGGTCACGTCAGTTCATCGCGGGCTAACAGAATTTCAGCCTCTGCCAAGGCCTCGGGCGTGCCCACATGGATCCATTGGTCCGACATCGGTTCTCCCACAAGCTTGCCACGGGCAATGGCCGTATCAAACAAATGGTTTAATGAGACCGGCCCATCCGGAAGAGCCGCCACTGCCGGCGCGCGGAGCATTTGAAGACCCGTGAAGACATAAGCATCCGGACCACGCGTCAGTCGGCCCTCTGGATCGCGTTTAAAATCGCCGCGCCCGTCATAACCGAGCGTCTCATTAATCGGGGCAAGTAAAAGGCATCCATCGATGGCCCCATGCCTATTTTCGAAATGCGCAAATCGCTTGGCCAAGCGACGCAGTTCAAAATCCAGATGTCGCCACAACACATCGGCGTTGCACACAATAAACGGATCTTCCGAGAGGAGCGGCAAAGCTTTTTTGACGCCGCCGCCTGTTTCAAGCCGCAAATCCCGTTCATCGGAAATATGCACGCGGATATGAGGCGGTTGCCATTGGGCCAGAAATGCCTCAATCGCATCGGCCTTATGGTGGACATTCACAACAATCTCTTTAACGCCCGAGGCGACCAGCTCGTCTAACAAGCGGCCCAAGAGAGTTTGACCACCCACCTCGCGCAAGGGCTTAGGGGGGTCATTTTCCGTGCCCCGCATACGTGTCCCTAGTCCAGCTGCGAGAACCATCGCCGATTTAGGGATGGCGATTTCGGCGAGAGAACTGTCAGCAGCATCTATTGGGAAGGGTTCAGACATTTTGGTTCAGATTCTGGATTTCTAGACTTTTGGCTTTTCGGCGGAATTCTCGATAGGGCCGACCAGCCAGTCAATCGAAGCGGCGTATTGTCGAGCCCAATCCCTAATAGCGTCCATCTCCGGCAAGTGCTTGAGGCCGGCCGAAATATAGGTCTCGATCCGCGGAACATGTTTCAAATAGGCCGGTTTGCCATCGCGTCGTGCCAGTCGATGGAAAATGCCAGCGATTTTTAAATTTCGCTGAACACCCAACAACCAAAACTCCCTGGTAAATTGAGCAGAATAGTCCAGCGCGCCCGGCTCTGAGGTTTCGCGACCCTCCGCAAAGGCCAGCTGGCAATACTGCTGTAATCCGCGCAGGGTCAATGCGGGGTCAATGTCGATCCGCGCGTCTTGAAGCAATGAAACAGCATCATAGGCCGGCGAGCCCGCTAAGGCGTCTTGGACATCGATCAGGCCAATCCGATGGTAGCTTTGTCGCTCGGCCAACCATAATAGGTTCGGTGAATGATAATCGCGCAGGACAGTGACCGCCGGGAGGTGCAGCACGTCCTCGCACAGGCCATGCCAGATTTGGCGCCAATGGCGGCGCGCCTCATCGCTGACGGTCACATCATGCGCGGGCAAATACCAGTCCAGAAATAATTCAGTCTCAAATGTCAGAACATTTTTGTCATAAGATGCCCGATCCGGCGCGGGTGGAAGACGATGCAAAGCCGCGAGCAGGGCAATGGCTTCGAAATAAAAATGGTCGCGTGTGGCTGGGTCCGATATATCGGCAATGGTTGTGGCGCCGAGATCTTCGAGGAGAAGCAGGCCATGGCTTTCATCCTGCGCATCTATGCGGGGTGCCGAAAAGCCGTGCGCTGTCAGCCATTGAACCATCGTAGTGAAATCAACGACATTCTCCGCCAAATGCGCTTTTTGCGAATAGCTCTGACCGTCATAAATCGCCGGTCCATCAGGCCCTTGCGGCCAATCCATGACAATGTTCGTGTGCGTGTCGGACGTCAGGCGGAAATAAGCCCGCGCGGAGGCGTCGCCTGTAATCGGATCGAGATAGGGGCGGCCAGACGCACCGCTATGCGTATCCAGAAAATGCATGCGGGCTTTGTGGCGCGCCCATGTCGCTCGAACAAGATCAAACTGCCGAGGCTCATGGCCCATCAGAGTGATCGCGCGTTCGGTCGTGCCATGATGGCTTAAGGTGAGGGTTAGGTTGGGAGTGCCCAGCAGGCCCTCCGCCCGCTCAGGCCATTCAACGAGAATAATGTGATCATCGCGCGCCTCGATCAGGCCGAGCTCGAAGCTCTCCTCGGGGGCATTGAGGCGATAGAGATCGGCATGCCAGATGGGCTTGCGCGCTTCGTCATACGGCGTCACCAGCGTAAAGGTGGGGCTTGGCACATGGGTGTCAGGACCAGTGAGACTGCGGATAATCGCGCGCGCCAAGGCCGTTTTACCGGCACCCATCTCTCCTGTTAAGAATACCAAATCGCCGGGCTGCAAGACAGCCGCCAGCGCCGCCCCGAGAGAGGCGGTCGCTAATTCGCTCGACAGAATGCCGGTTAGGCTTTGCTCATCCATGAGCCGTTTTACAGCGCACCAAGCTCCACCTCAAGCACTGAGACTTAATAACGGTAATGTTCCGGCTTGAAGGGGCCTTGCGCATTCAGACCCAAATATTGGGCCTGATCATCGCTCAGCGTGGTGAGCCGGACGCCCAATCGCGCCAAATGTAAGCGCGCGACTTTTTCGTCGAGATGCTTGGGCAAAACATAAACTTGGTTGTCATATTTTTGATGATTGGTCCATAACTCTATCTGAGCCAACACCTGATTGGTGAAAGAAGCACTCATCACGAAGCTCGGGTGCCCCGTTGCACAGCCCAAATTCAGCAGGCGGCCCTCGGCCAACAGGATGATGCGCTTACCATCTGGAAATTCGACCTCATCCACTTGTGGCTTCACATTATGCCATTGCATGTTCCGCAAGCCCGAGACCTGAATTTCACTATCGAAATGGCCAATATTGCCAACAATAGCGCGGTCTTTCATGGCGCGCATGTGATCAACCGTGATCACATCTTTATTGCCCGTTGCCGTGATAAAAATATCACCCATCGAGGCGGCTTCATCCATGGTAATGACTTCATAGCCTTCCATCGCCGCCTGTAAGGCGCAAATGGGATCAATTTCCGTGACCATGACCCGCGCCCCTTGGCTCCGGAGGCTTTCAGCCGATCCTTTGCCAACATCGCCATAGCCACAGACGACCGCAATTTTACCCGCGATCATGACATCGGTCGCCCGCTTCACCCCATCGACGAGGCTCTCGCGGCAGCCATATAAATTATCAAATTTTGATTTGGTCACGCTGTCATTGACATTGATCGCCGGCATTTTCAGCGTTCCAGCCTTTGCCATTTCATAAAGCCGCAAAACACCTGTGGTGGTTTCTTCGGAAACACCGACAATGTCGTCGAGATAGTCGGGGTGTTTCTCATGCAGCATTTGTGTCAGGTCGCCGCCATCATCGAGCAAAATATTGGGGCGCCAACCATCGGGGCCATCAATGGTTTGATCGACGCACCACCAATATTCTTCTTCCGTTTCACCCTTCCAGGCAAAAACCGGCACGCCCGTCGCCGCAATCGCAGCAGCGGCATGATCTTGGGTCGAAAAAATATTGCAAGACGACCAGCGCACGGTTGCACCAAGTGCCGTCAATGTTTCGATCAAAACCGCGGTCTGGATCGTCATGTGCAAGCAACCCGCAATCCGCGCGCCGGTTAGCGGCTTTTGCTTCCCATATTCTTCCCGCAGAGCCATCAAGCCCGGCATTTCGGTTTCAGCGATGGCAATCTCGCGACGCCCCCAATCGGCTAGGGAAATATCTGCGACTTTATAATCTTCAACATGCGACATGGCTGTTACCTCACTTGGAACTGAAAAAAAGGGTCAATTTGCGTTGGTTGTAACAGTGCATGCCCCGCTTTGCAAGGTGATATAAAGATTTCTTTATATCTTTATTTATGGATTAAATGGCAGAAGGACTCCCGCGGCGCCGGAGACAGAAATCGGGAAAAAAGGTACAAATCGGGGAAAAAAGACGCCAACCGAGCGAAAAACTCGTCAATCCATCAAAAAGCGGAACATATCCCGCGGGCGCTTAATGGCCCAAGTCCATTTCGGGGGTCCCAAAGCCGTCGCCATGTTCGGCCTGCCGTCCATGCGGCCCCTTGAGATTACAAATCCACCCCTTCACCGAACCCATTGGCAACCAATTCAGTTAAAGCCGCGATCGCCGCTTCCGCCTGGCTGCCCTCAGCCGAAATGGTTATTTCATTGCCCAGCGAGGCGCCGAGCATCATCAACCCCATGATCGACGTTGCCCCCGCCTTTTCCTCTTCTTTTTCGACCCAGACATGCGCATCAAAACCCTCGGCGCATCGCACAAACTGAGCCGACGCACGCGCATGCAAACCCTTGCGGTTAACAATTCGAACCGTAACGTGATGAGGCATCACTTTTCTTGAGCACCGCCGAGCACTTGGCTCGCCACGGAGATATATTTGCGGGCTGCCTCCTGCGCCGAGGCCACAGCCTCCGCCAGTGGCATTTTCTCACGCACCGTCGCAAGACGAATGAGCATGGGAAGGTTAATGCCCGCCACAACTTCGACCTTGTCTCTCTCCAGCAATGAAATCGCAAGATTTGATGGGGTGCCGCCAAACATGTCGGTCAGCAACACAACCCCGCGCCCTTGATCCACGTTGGAAATCGCATTGACAATATCTTGTCGGCGCTTTTCCATATCGTCATCGGGACCAATTGAAATTGTGGCGACCGCCTCTTGCGGTCCGACAACATGTTCCATGGCCGCCCGAAATTCATCGGCCAATCGACCATGTGTCACTAAAACCATTCCTATCATTTTCTTTCCCTTTGCACCACAATGCCCTGCCAATCAATTTTACGCAATCACCTTTCATCTCGGTACAGTCCGGTCGACGAAAATCCTGTCACACCGATGGTGCGAAGGGCCATCGCCACCTGTAACGGGGCGAGGCTATCATGTGCGACCAAACCGAGACACGGTAATTTCAACCCGCATAACAGGTGATGCTGCGGTTCGGCAACGCGTTGCGGCGCTTGATCGAGATTGATCACCAGCGACAGGCGGGCTTGCGCCGTGTGCGCGCGTTCAATGACGCCAATACCGCGCATTTCGATCAACCCTGGCAACGCCGGCCGGACATAGAGATGATGGTCTTCAGCCCAAACATAGAGTTGATCGTCGCCAACGAGGTTTGCACCTTGCTCATCGATCAAGCGCCATGCCAGGCTGCTTTTCCCAGAACCTGAGGCACCCAAAATTAAAACCCCTTGACCCCCGATCTCAACGCAGCTCGCATGCAGTCTGTCAGTCATGTGTCACCTGACGCGGCAGGGTAAGGGTAAAATAAGCGCCAATACCGTCGGGCCGATTGGCCGCCGTCACATCGCCACCATGCATGCGGGCAATTTGGCGTGAAATACTGAGCCCCAAGCCCGAATGACCATTATCGCTGGCGTCGAGTGCATTGGGCCGATCGGAGTAAAATCGTTCAAAAATACGCTCTTCCATGCCTGAGGATATCCCTGGCCCCTGGTCAGCAACAATACATTCAATTTGTTGATCGGCTGCAGGGCGGATAATCACAGAAACGCGTGTGCCGGGCGGGGCAAAGGAAATCGCATTACTAATCAGATTGTCGAGTATTTGCGCGATTTGATCTTTCTGAGCAATCACCTTCATCGCACCCTCAGCGGATTGAACGGTGACATCGAGGCTCACCTGTGCTGGTTCCGCCCGCGTGGTCGCCAGGATCTGCACAAGCTCTTTCACCAATTCTGCAAGATCAAAACTCTCAGATGCCCCTTGTGATAAAGCTGCATCTAAACGCGACACGGCTGAGATATCCGAAATTAACCGATTAAGACGCGCCACATCTTTCTCTATAATCGTCATCAAAGAACGGCGATCGCCAACCCGCTTCGCATTTTGCAAAGATTGCACGGCGCTGTGCAGGGATGCCAGGGGGTTTTTCAATTCATGGGCGACATCGGCTGCAAATTGGTCGATCGCATTGATGCGCTCGAGCAAGCGTCCGACCATGTCGCGCAAGGCTGACGATAGGTCGCCCACTTCATCCTTGCGGGTCGATAAATCTGGAATGGTTTCGACGGGAGGAAGTTGCCCAGCTCCACGCGAATAGCCCCGCACCGCGTGCGCCAAGCGCGAGATGGGCTGCGACAATGTGCGGGCCAGAACAAAAGACACTAAAAAATTGGCGATCAGCGCAATTCCCAAAAGCTCCAAGACATTTCGCCGTTCCGCCTGAATGATGCGACTAATCTCGTCGGGCTCAGAGGTGATAAATAAAGCGCCGATGATCGCACGATACGCCTGAACGGGCACGGCGACGGTCACAATATCGCGCCCTTTCTCATCAGCCCGCAAAACGCTGCCCACTCTCCCCGACAAGGCAATCCGCACTTCTTCAAGATTTGCCCCGCGCACAGCTAATTGATCGGAAATCGGCGGCCTTTGGCTGACCCCCATAAATGCATAGAGCTGCTCTTGCCATTGCTCGAGCTGGCTCACCTCGGCCTTCGGTTCCAAGGGCGGCAGCTCACGCGAAATCATCCCACCTTGTTGTTGGAGATTACTGGAATCGACCAGCAGACTGCCATCCCGCGCATAAAGTCGTGCCCGCACTTGGCTCCCCGAGGACAGCCGGCGCATAATCTCTGCCGCCTCAACCACCCGCCAGTTCGGCATCATGCGATCGCCAAGCAAGGCACCAAACAGAGCCGAACCAGGAAGGATTTGATAATCTCGATCACTGGCCGCATCCGACAAAGCGCCCGCCATGAGACGCGCCTGAGAGAGAAGGTTTTTTCGCTGCGCTTCGACCAGCGCATCGCGCGACTCGCTCAAAAGCAAAACACCGGAGGCGAGCAAGACAAGGCCCGCCATATTCACCAGAACCAATCGAATAAGAAGTCGGTTCGGGCGACCTCCGAATAACCGTCCTAGGCGCACGCTCACACCACCTTATACTTATACCCAACCCCATAGAGGGTCTCGATGGCATCAAAATCAGGATCAACCTGTCGAAACTTCCTGCGGAGGCGCTTAATATGGCTATCGATGGTTCGATCATCGACATACACTTGATCCGAATACGCGGCATCCATGAGCGCATCACGGCTCTTGACGAAGCCTGGGCGTGACGCGAGCGCTTCTAAAATCAAGAATTCTGTCACAGTCAAATTTATGGGCGCGCCATCCCACAAAGTCTCATGTTTTTCGGGATTGAGCGTGAGGCGCCCATGTGACACCGCTTGACCCGCCTCAACTGCAGAGGCATCGGGCATACGGGCTTTGGTACGCCGTAGCACCGCGCGCAATCGCTCTAATAACAGGCGTTGCGAAAATGGTTTTGTAATATAGTCATCGGCGCCCATGCGCAGGCCGAATACTTCGTCGATTTCGTCGTCTTTCGAGGTGAGAAAGAGCACCGGCATTTGACTTTTCTCACGCAGACGCCGCAGCAATTCAAGACCGTCCATTCGCGGCATTTTAATATCAAAAACGCCAATATCAGCGGGATCGGCCAATAAAGCCTCCAGCGCATCCTGGCCATTCGTAAAAGTGACAACCTCAAAGCCCTCGGACTGCAAAGTCATCTTGACCGATGTTAATATTGAGGCCTCGTCATCCACCAGAGCGACCCGCGTCATTTTGTCCCCCAATTTCTCTTGCCCCATCCTACACGGCTTAACCTCGCCGAGTCTTTCTTTTTACTCACAAAATAGTCAGTCACTAGGCCTCACAAATGTGGCAGAGATGTGACATGATCTAGCTCTCATGAGTGCCCCTAGTTGCTCCAAAAGACGGATAGACGTATATAGGGGGCCGAAGATTTTTAGTTAAGGTGTGGAGAGAGGGAGTCGGCGATGCAACAAACAGGACATGCCATTAGCGCCAATGGTTTAGACCAACAGGGTTTAACGGGCTTAAAAGCAGCTCATTGGAACCACCGCCCCGCTCAGCTCTATGAATTAGTCCTCGCCCGAGGCGAGGGTGAAATTGCCGCTAACGGTCCGCTGGTTGTCAAAACGGGCGCGCATACGGGTCGTTCTGCGAAGGATAAATTCATCGTCCGTGACGCCGAAACCGAAAACACCGTGTGGTGGGATAATAATAAGTCGATGACCGCCGAGCAATTCGATGCTTTGCATAGCGATATGCTCGCCCATATGAACGGCATGGAAGTTTTTGTCCAAGACCTGTTTGGCGGGGCTGATCCTGTTCACCGCCTGCCGACCCGCGTTGTCACCGAATTGGCGTGGC
Organism: Alphaproteobacteria bacterium; assembly: GCA_965662735.1. Lineage (GTDB taxonomy): Bacteria > Pseudomonadota > Alphaproteobacteria > RS24 > RS24 > JAYODZ01. The sequence goes on along the minus strand of CBFIIU010000012.1, from coordinate 27,601 downwards.
ATTCTTTGTTTATTCAAAACCTGCTGATTGAGCCCACAGCTGAAGAACTTGCGACATTTGCTCCCGATTTCTTAATTGTAAATCTGCCCAGTTTTAAAGCAAACCCAGAGCGTCATGGGTCGCGCACGGAAACAATGATTGCCGTCAATTTCGCCAAGAAAATGGTTTTGATCGCCGGGACTTCCTATGCCGGAGAGACGAAAAAGTCTGTTTTCTCGATGCTGAACTACACATTGCCCGCCAAAAAAGTGATGCCCATGCATTGTTCGGTTAATACCGGACCCAATGGCGATGCCGCAGTATTTTTTGGCCTCAGCGGAACAGGAAAAACGACATTATCAGCTGATCCATCGCGCACCTTGGTTGGCGATGACGAACATGGCTGGTCGGAAAACGGCGTGTTCAACTTCGAAGGGGGTTGCTACGCGAAAATGATCAACCTCTCAGCAGAGGCCGAACCCGAAATCTATGCGACCACGCAACGCTTTGGCACAGTGCTCGAAAATGTTGTCATGGATCCGATTACCCGCCAGCTCGATCTCAACGATAATTCCCTCGCAGAGAATTCACGTGGCGCCTATCCCCTCTCCTTTATTCCAAATGCGTCGGAAACAGGCCGTGCAGGGCACCCAAAAACAATCATCATGTTGACGGCAGACGCCTTTGGCGTGTTACCGCCCATTTCGCGCCTCACCCCCAGCCAAGCCATGTACCACTTTTTATCTGGCTATACCGCGAAGGTCGCCGGAACTGAAAAAGGCGTGACCGAACCTGAAGCGACATTTTCAACCTGCTTTGGCGCCCCCTTTATGCCGCGGCACCCTGCAGAGTATGGAAATTTATTGCGCGATTTAATCGCTGAGCACGGAGCTAAATGTTGGTTGGTAAACACGGGTTGGACAGGCGGCGCCTATGGTGTTGGCCACCGCATGCCGATTAAAGAAACTCGAGCCCTCTTGGCCGCTGCTCTTGATGGCAGTTTGAATAATGTTGATTTCCGGAAAGACCCCAATTTTGGGTTTGACGTTCCGGTCGCGGTGCCCAATGTCGATGGGTCGATTTTGAACCCGCGTGACACTTGGGCCGATGGCGCCGCCTATGACGCGCAAGCGCAAAAGCTGGTGCAGATGTTCGTTGCTAATTTCGAGAAATTTATCCAGCATGTCGGCGACGATGTGCGAGCAGCAGCACCAGCAGCGGAGTAAGTCTTAGCCGCGGCGTTTAATGCGCTTCGTCCCAGTTCTGGGCTGCGCGGGCGTCAACAATCAGCGGAACTGATAGGTGTACGCGCGGTGCGCAAGCATGCTCCATAACGGAGCAAACGCGCTGCATGGCCGCATCCGCATGTTGTTCGGGCGTTTCAAAAATCAACTCATCATGCACCTGCAGCAGCATGCGCACGGGGAACGATAAGTCATCCAAATGCGCCGGAAGCTGAACCATGGCGCGGCGGATAATATCAGCCGCCGTTCCTTGAATAGGAGCATTAATAGCGGCGCGTTCAGCGAAAGCCCGCAAAGCCGGCTGCTTGGCTTGAATATCTTTGGTGTGAATTTTCCGACCGAACAAGGTTCGCACATATCCATGCGCGCGCGCCTCGGCTTTGGTGTTTTCCATATAGTCGCGAATACCCGGGAAACGTTGGAAATAAGTATCAATATAATGCGCCGCATCGCCGCGCGCGATCCCGAGTTGATTAGCAAGGCCAAAGGCGGAAATGCCATAGATAATTCCGAAATTAATTGCTTTGGCGCGGCGCCGAATTTCAGACGTCATGTCTTTGAGCGGCACACCAAAAATTTCCGATGCCGTCATGGCATGAATGTCCTGACCCTCTGCAAAGGCCTGTTTCAAAGGTTCAATATCGGCAATATGCGCGAGGAGACGGAGTTCAATTTGACTGTAATCAGCGCTGATCAAAACATGACCAGGCGCGGCAATAAAGGCAGTCCGTATTTGTCGGCCGTCTTCCGTTCGAATGGGAATATTTTGCAAATTCGGATCGGACGACGATAAACGACCCGTTGTTGTGGCCGCTAATGAGTAGGACGTATGGATGCGCCCTGTATCGCCATGAATGAATTCCGGCAGAGAATCGGTATAGGTCGATTTGAGCTTTGCAAGCCCCCTCCAGTCGAGAACATGTGCCGGAAGCTGATACCCCTGCGCCGCCAACTCTTCGAGAATATCCGCTCCAGTTGCATAAGCCCCCGTTTTGGTTTTCTTGGCACCGGGTAATCCGAGGCGGTCGAACATCACCTCGCCTAATTGTTTCGGGCTTGCGATGTTAAAAGTCTCTCCCGCAGCGGCATAAATATCGGCTTCAATCTGCGCCATTTTTTGCGCGAAGCGTCCGGAGAGGCGTGAGAGAATATCGCGATCAACGCAAATGCCCGCTGCTTCCATATCCACAATGACCGGAATAAGGGCGCGCTCGGTGCTTTCATACACATGGGCCACGCCCGCCTCGGCCAAGCGGGGTTTCAAACAGTGCCATAAGCGCAAAGTAATGTCCGCGTCCTCAGCCGCATATCGCGTCGCCTCATCAATTGCGACACGGTCGAAGGTGATTTGATTTTTACCGCTTCCCAATAAAGACTTAATCGAGATCGGCGTATGGTCGAGCCAAATTTGCGATAGCTCATCCATGCCATGCCCATGCAACCCCGCATCAAGCGCATAGGAGATGAGCATTGTGTCATCAATCGGGCTCACCACCAGACCATGACGCCGCAGGATTTGGAGATCAAATTTAGCATTTTGCAAAATCTTCAGCACATGATCCGCCTGCAGCAGCTCCGACAGGGCCGTCACAATTTCCGCCAAAGGTAATTGGGGAGCTTGCTCCTCAAGGGACAATGTATCCGCGCCATGTGCAATCGGAATATAGGCGGCTCGACCGGGCGCCGTTGCGATCGAAATGCCCACCAAACGACATTGCAACGCATCGAGGCCATCGGTCTCGGTATCAATGGCGACAACCCCTGCTTCAAAGGCCTCCGCAACCCAAAGATCGAGCGTGGGTCGATCGGAGATACACACATATCCCGCAGGATCTATGGGCGGGAAATCCGGGAGCGGCTTATCCGCCTGCCCATTGGCTTCCACGCCAGATTGTTGGTCAGCGACAGAATGCGTCGCGCTTTGAAGGCGCGATTGATCACCCTCGCTCACAGAAAGATCAGAGGTCAGATGAGCGGCGATCGCGTCAACATCCACACCATACCGCTTCGCCATGCGCTGCGTGATTGTATTGAACTCCATCGCCTTCAAAAACCCGATCAACATTTGCGGCTCGGGGGCTTTTAAGGCCATCTCAGCCAAGCCGCAGGGCATGGGTGCATCACAGCGCAATGTCACCAATTCGCGGCTGAGCCGTGCTTGATCTGCATAGTCGATCAGGCTTTGCCGGCGCTTGGGCTGTGGGATCTCTTCCGCACGCGCCAATAGACTGTCGAGATCACCAAAAGTCTCAATCAGCTGCGCCGCCGTCTTCACCCCAATACCTGGAACACCCGGAATATTATCAACGCTATCGCCCGCCAATGACTGCACATCAATTACTTTGTCAGGAGCGACACCGAATTTCTCAAACACCTCGTCAGGGCCAATGACGTTATTTTTCATTGTGTCCAGCATATCGATGCGGCCATCGACCAATTGCATCAAGTCTTTATCCGACGACACAATCGTGACCCGCGCGCCCATGGCGCTTGCGGCTCGGGCATAGGTAGCGATGAGGTCATCCGCCTCAAAGCCTTCAAGCTCAATCGAGGGAATGCCGAAAGCGCGAACCGCATCGCGCACTAAAGGAAATTGCGGAACAAGATCCTCGGGCGGCGCGCCGCGATTGGCTTTATACGCATCATATAAGTCGTGACGAAAATTGGGTCCCTTGGCATCGAAAATCACGGCGAGATGGGTGGGCTTACCATCAGCATTCATATCATCGCACAGCTTGACCAGCATATTACAAAAGCCAGAGACCGCCCCCACAGGCAACCCGTCGGATTTACGGGTGAGCGGTGGCAAGGCGTGATAGGCTCTAAAAATATAGCTTGATCCATCGACCAAATAGAGGTGGTCTCGATCACTTAGGGCTTTTGGCATTCAATTGTCCTTCCTCACGCTACTGTGCCAGCTTCTCAGACCCAGCGAAAGCAACCTCATAAAACCGCCCACACCCTATTTTAAGCCCTTGGACAGTGAATTTATAGCAGCGCAATTTACGTTACTGGCAGGCCAGTGCTATAAGCGGGGGCAAGGAGTTGATAAATGACCGATTCTCACCCCAAAGTCGTGGCCGATGCCATTTGCGCCCGCGGCCTCAATAAAGTTTACGCCTCGGCAAACAATCAGCCTCCCAAACATGCCCTTAAGAGCATCGACCTCTCCATCCCCCGAGGCTCGATCTTTGGTTTACTGGGACCTAATGGCGCCGGTAAGTCGACCTTCATCAACATTCTTGCGGGGCTTGTTATGAAAACAAGCGGTTCGGCTGAAGTCTGGGGGTTCGATATTGATGCCTCGCCGCGTCAAGCGCGCGCCTCGATCGGGGTGGTGCCGCAAGAGCTGAATATTGATCCTTTTTTCACCCCCGCCGAAGCTATGGAAACCCAGGCTGGGCTCTATGGTGTTCCGCGCCGGGAACGACGCACCATGGAGATTTTGGACGCGATGGGCCTTGCCGACAAAGCCCACGCCTATGCCCGCACATTATCGGGCGGCATGCGGCGGCGCTTACTGGTCGCGAAAGCAATGGTGCACAACCCACCGATTTTAGTACTCGATGAGCCGACTGCCGGTGTCGATATCGATCTTCGACGCCAACTTTGGGAGCGCGTTGTTGAAATGAATAAGGCCGGCGTGACCATTGTCCTAACCACGCATTACTTGGAAGAAGCCCAAGAATTATGTGATCGCATCGCCATTATCGATCAAGGCACATTGGTGGCCTGCGATAATACAAAATCCTTGATTAGCCGAATTGATAATAAAACACTCTTGATCCAACCCACGTCAGATATTGACACCCCGCCGAAATTGCAACGCGCGAGCTGCGAGCGACGAGATGACGGCCAGCTGAGCGTGACATTTAATCCGAGCGAAACAACAGCGGGAGATGTGCTCGCGCAGCTTGCGGACGCTCATATCGGTATACGCGATCTGACAACAGTCGGCGCTGATTTAGAAAATGTGTTTCTGAAGCTGACTAGAAAGGCAAGCTAGTGAAGGTAAGCTAGTGAAGGTAAGCTAGTGAAGGCGATTTAGGTCAAGACCACCGAATTGACCTCCCCCCAAGGGCCTCCTAACATACCGGCGAGGAGAAAATTATATGTCACTAAGTCAGAATATGGATGTCAGCCTGCCGGAGCTCTACGCACAAGATACATGGATGCCGGTATTTGAACGACTCCGAGAAACAGAGCCCGTTTTTTATACAAGTGATAGCCCAAACGGACCCTATTGGTCGGTGTGCAATCACGCTTTGATCAAACAGGTTGACGCCGATCATCGGCGTTTTTCCTCCGAGCGCGGCGGAATTACCATTGTCGACACCGTTATTGATAATGACGAAAACGGAGTTGCCCTCGCTGCAAAAAGTTTTATCAGCATGGACGAGCCGGAACACAAGAAACACCGACTCGCCGTTGCCCCGTCGGTCGCCCCCAAAAACCTGGCTGAGTTTCAGCCTCTCATCCGCGAGCGCGCCGCCGATATTTTAGATAATCTGCCAATTGGAGAGACCTTTAATTGGGTTGATCATGTTTCAATTGATCTGACAGCACGCATGCTCGCCACCCTTTTTGGCTTTCCATATGAAGAGCGCCACAAACTTATTCTCTGGTCAGATCTGACAACCAATGTTCCGCAAGTGACGGGCGATCAAAGCATTGACATGGGAGAGCGCCGTGAGGAACTGCTACGCGCCGCGCAAGCGTTTTACGGCCTATGGGCGGAGCGCGCCAATCAACCTGCGCAATTCGATCTTATTTCGATGCTCATTCATAATCCGGACACGGCAAAGATGAATGAAGATCCCGCATTATTTTTGGGAACGATATTATTATTGATTGTCGGTGGTAATGACACGACCCGCAACAGCATTAGCGGCGGCGTGTTGGCCTTGAACCAGTTCCCCGAGCAATTCGACAGAGTTAAGAGCGATCCATCGCTTATTCCTAATATGGTTTCCGAGATGATCCGCTGGCAAACCCCTGTCATTCACATGCGCCGAACCGCCATAGAAGATGTCGAGCTGGGCGGCAAGCTGATCAAAGAAGGCGAGAAGGTGGTTATGTGGTATCTCTCGGGCAATCGAGACGACGCCGTGTTCGACCGTCCCAATGACTTCATAATCGACCGTCCCAATGCCCGTGAACATGTGGCTTTTGGTTTCGGCGTTCATCGATGCATGGGCAATCGCCTGGCCGAATTACAACTGCAAATTCTATGGGAAGAAATTTTAAAGCGGTTCAAACATGTTGAAGTGGTTGGCCCAGTTGAGCGCTCGGCCAATAATTTTATCCGGGGCATTAAAACGCTTCCCGTGCGCGTGCACCCCCTTTAACCCTCATGCTTATGGGTCATCGCGCATTCGTTCTTGTGTGTCTGTTGGCGGTTCTCGGATGCGCCGCTGCGACCGCGAGAGCCGACACTTATCGCAATCGCTCGATTGACATAACCTCGATCAACCAGCTGGACCTCGCGCGCTATATGGGGCGTTGGTATGAGATCGCTCGATATCCCGTTTGGTTCGAAGACGGGTGTCATAGTGTCACCGCCGATTATCATCTAAAGCCCAATGGTCGTATCGGCGTCACAAATTCGTGCCGACAAGATGCCGTCGACGGACCGCTTGAAACCGCCAATGGCGATGCCTGGGTCACAGCCCCTGGCCAATTGAAAGTTAGCTTTGTTCCGATCCCTTTCCTGAACCGCTTTCTCTCGGGCGACTATTGGATCCTCTATCTCGCAGAAGACTATTCCTTGGCCGTGATCGGGTCTCCCAAAGGGTCAACGGGTTGGATTTTAGCACGTCAACCCAATATCTCAGCATCCGAGCTAGACCGCGCCCATGACGCCTTGGTGCAAAACGGCTATGATCTCTCGGCGCTCCATTACACCCTCCATGTGAAACCACAGGACGATTAAACATCCGCACCCGGAGCGACCCGCTAAATTGTGACCTGTCATGAGCGCGATCATATATTGCGGATCCCACCCTGTTTCGTTAGGGTGATCCATGGCTGAAAGTAACTCTTCGACAGATCACGAAACGAGTTGGCAGCGCCGCCCCACGGTGCGTTGGCGCCTTGCCGAGCTGACGGATGAACTCAATGCGCGGCCCTTTCCCGAATTTGTTGCGCCGACACGTGTGTTTCGTCTGTGCGCCAAAGGGCCGAGTGCCTTCGATTCGATCCAAAAAAGCCTATCTGAATTGCTCACCGGCGTTGATTGGCAAATCGGGCTACAAGGTAAAATCATTCAAGGACAATATGGCTCGGTTGATGTGCATATCGAACGGCATACCGAGTTTACTTCGGTCACCCTCATCGAACACCGCGATGCCGAGGGGTCGGTGTCAACAGCCCTGCCCGATGCGTGGATGCGAACACTCGAAGGCGACATTGTCGTGGCCGTCGATGCAACGGTCAGCCAACCGCAAAACCCGAGCAACCGAAAATCTGTTTGCGCGAGCGTTTTTGAAGATGGTCAGGCCACCGCTTATTTCGACTTCACAATCGCAGATGACGGCCACACCAAAATTCATCTCGATTTTGCGCCAGGCTGCGATCCAAAGCATATTGGTCGGATCACCCGTCAGGTAATCGAAATCGAAACCTATCGGTGCTTCGCGGCACTGGGGCTGCCAAAGGCGCGCGATGCGCAAAAGCGCCTGTGGGAAATCGCCAATCTGATCCCAGATGATCCCGAAGATCAGGTGGACGATGACGCCGTTGCGAAGAGATATGAAGTTTTGTCAGGCCTCTCTCATGAGCTCGAGCAAATTTGGCGCGACACCTCATTTCGCTTTAACGCCTGCGAGGCCTATTGGTCATTGGTATTGGCGAGACTGGAAGCGCTCGACGAACAGAAACTGGATCTCAGACCAACCTTGGGTGCTTTTTTGGAGCGTCGCTTGGGGCCGGCCATCGCCACCTATCAATCCACGGCACGCCAACGCCATAATATTGCCGATCAGGTTCAGAAACTCTCCAACTTGCTGCAAACACGGATTGAGCTCGGTCTACAACGCCAAAGCGCCCGCCTTTTAAAATCACTTAATGAGGGGTCAACACGTCAATTACGTCTGCAACAAACGGTAGAGGGCGTATCGGTGATTGCAATCAGCTATTATGCTGTTAATTTACTGGAGACACCGATCAAATGGATTGTCGCCAATAGTGCCCTCAAAAACTATATCCACGACCCCACCATTCTCGACATCCTTCTGGTGATCTTAATTGTTCCCCTAGCCTGGTTCGCAATGCACCGACTGTTACGCCCAGACAAAGAACGGTAACGCTCGACCGAAACTGCAATCTGATTATCGCCTAGCCCTATTTTTCAACGGCAGCGCGCTTACGGGCCACTTTAAAGGATTTGTCTTTCAGACCAAACAAGCCGCGCAATCCAGTTGGTTTCTTGGGCGCGGCGTCCACCGATAGCCCGATCACCAAAGGCGTAAATTCATATTGCGCACATATTTTTTGTACGAGTTCGAGGGCTTCACCTCGACTTTGGGAATGAATTTCCGCAATTTTCTGCTCCAAGAGTTCTTTCTCACGCTTGAGATGTTCCATCTCCTGAACAGCGTTCGTCGTGATCGGCGCATTATTTTCACTCACCAAAACAGGCTTTGACGTAACTGACATGTCTTGCTCCTTTACCCACACCAAAATTTTTCCGAAACGGACAGCGTGTGAGATACCGCGCTTCATTGCCTGATCCTTCAATCCGACACTGTTACTGTGGACCAACCCGGTGCAGAGACAAATCATTATGTTGTTAATCGGTTAATGTTTTAACCAAAGCTCCCGACATTTTTCTGCGCTCCTTTTAAAAAGGTTTTTTTCAAAACAATTGTGTCTCCTTACCCGGGTAATGTAAAAACAGTCCAATACTCTACATAATATCCGTATGTTAGACGTAACCAGTGACTGACGGCGCGGCTGGCTCTCTAATTTTTGATACCGCGTAAGCTCCGATCCCAGAGCGCCTCCAAATCGAGCTCGACCATCAATTCGATAAAACGTTAACAGATTAACAAAAATAGCCCCTCGTGCCCGTCGTAAACTGTGCCACAGTGACAAAACAATTTCATGGAGAGGCCGATGTCCGTTCACGTTCCCTTATATACGCGTCCAACTCAAGAGAGGTCATGTGTCCGATTTGACACCTTTGTCGATAGTGTGAGTCAAGAGCTCGGGCATTGCGGCATTATTGACTTGAACCTGGCTGAATTTGCCAAACGCTCAGGCATCGGCATCCACACTTTGTACCGATATTTTCCCGACGTAACCGGAGTCTTTGCTTATTTTCTGGAGGAGATTTCGCGTGAACTGGAAACAAGCTTAGATGAGTTTATTTTTCATAGCCGGACGAGCAAAAATTGGGAGAAAGATGTCGCACTATTTATCAAGTTTTTTGGGCTAGGCGTTGTCGAGCGCCCCTTCTTCACAAAGACATTGATGGTGTGCCGCATAGATCCTGTTCTTGAAAACTATTGGTGGCAGATGGTTGGGGCGTTGGAGAAACAGTTAGCCGATTGGCTGCGCTTGGTTGGATATAAAACCTACGGGGTTCCCGTTAGCGACATGACCCGTTTCATCGTCTTGCAAATTAATGGATTGGTGCTCGATATCGCGCGGGCCAATAATAATGATGCCATGCGATCAATCCGTCAGGTGCAAAAAAGCTTGATCTCTCGGCTGGGCCAACACCTGCCGGCTGTGGCGGTGAGCGTATAAACCTTGCCTGCAGTTAAATGCCGCATCGGGGGTCGCTTTGCTTTTATAGAGAGAACGACGTATAAGAAGGATAACAAGTCGAGCTCTGCAGACATGAAACCGATCGAGACCAGAAGAGATTACAAGGTTAACCTTTCTATGGGTCAATGATGAGTATACTGATCGAAAACCTCAAATTCAGCTATGCGGGCACGACCAGTTTTGGTTTTAAAATTCCGTCCCTAGCCCTTGCTACTGGACAGAGCTATCTTCTCCTTGGGCCTTCCGGAAGTGGTAAGTCTACCTTGCTCAATCTTTTGGCTGGCATCTTAAGGCCACATAGTGGTCGTTTACAAATAGCGGGACAGGAATTGGCCGATGTCAGCGCGTCGGAAATGGACCGATTTCGTGGCGACCATATCGGCTTTATTTTCCAAACCTTTAATCTGATCCCCTGGTTAAATGTGCGCGATAATATCGCGCTGGGCCTGGCCTTTGCTCCCGAGCGTCGCGCGCGTCTGCGAGAGCCCAGCACGGACACAATTATGGCCTTAACGCGGCAGATGAATATTGAGGATGCTTTGCTAAAGGCGCGCGTCGGCGAGCTGAGTATTGGACAACAACAGCGCGTCGCGGCGGCCCGTGCGCTGATTGGCGCACCCGACATTATTTTGGCAGATGAGCCCACCTCCGCCTTAGATGACGCCAATAGTCAGTTATTTTGCGAGTCGCTGATGCGGGGCCTCGATCCGGCGCGACAAACCCTGCTTGTGGTTAGTCATGATACGCGATTGCGCAGTTATTTCGACCATGTGCTGATGGTCACTGACATTATCCAATCAGAGCATCCAATCGGAGCGGCGTCATGAATCGAATGACCCTCACCCTCCTCACCCGCTCCATGATGGACCGGCGGTTCAGCCTGGGCCTCATTGTTCTAGCGCTCGCCGCGGCTGTCGCGCTTTATATCAGCGTCCAAAACATTCAACGCATGACCCGCGCCAGCTTTGAGAATAGCGTCGCCAATGTTGATCTGGTGGTTGCGGCGCGCAGTTCCGATATTCAAATTTTACTCAATGCTGTTTTTGGTATTGGTGAGACAAATAGCTTAATGTCCGCCGATAGCGTCGCGGCCGTCAGCAAGTTAGCGCCGATTGCCTGGCATGTTCCGGTTTCACTGGGAGACAGTCATAAAGGGTTCCGTGTCATTGGCACCACTAATGACATGTTCAAGCATGTGTTGAAGAATAGCCAAACGGATGCGGGCTTTGGTGGCGTGCTTGAGGTGGTGATTGGCATCGATATGGCATCGACTTTAGGCTATGCAGTCGGCGATGCGATCGTGTTGCAACATGGTGTCGGCGATTATGGTGCCGAGCATGATGATCTGCCCTTTAAAATTGTTCATGTTTTGCGACGTACCGGCACGCCCTTTGATCGCGTGGCGTTTATTCCCTTACAAGCCAGCGAAGCCATTCATCGCGGCTGGCGCGGCGGTCAACGCCTCATCAACCTCACCGCTGATCAGGTCGAGAAAACCACGCCTGCGCCGCATCGCAAGGGTCATCATGAGGACGATCATCATGAAGGCGATCATCATGAAGGCGATCATCATGAAGGCGATCATCATGAAGGCGATCATCATGAAGGCGATCATCATGAAGGCGATCATCATGAAGGCGATCATCATGAAGGCGATCATCATGAAGGCGATCATCATGAAAGTGAGGATCACAATCATGCGCATGGGCCGAGCGGCATTGATGCCATGTTTATTGGGTTAAAAGACAAGCGCAGCGTTGTCCGCGTGCAACGCCAAATTGCCGACTATCATCAAGAGGCTTTACTGGCGGTCATCCCCGGCGTCACCTTGGCCCGTATTTGGCAAGTGATCGGGTTCGCAGACCGAGGATTTATGGTCATAAATGTACTGATCATTGTTCTGGTGTTGCTATCTATGGTGGCGATGACGGCGCTCAGCGCGGATAATCGCCGCCGTGAAATGGCTATTTTGCGCGCTTTGGGGGCATCGCCGCGACGCCTGGTCGGGTTAATGATTGGCGAAGCCGTTCTTCTCGCGGTGGCGGCGGCGCTGTTCGGTCTTGCTATTGCTTTTGGGTTGAGTTCCGCCGCATATGGTATTTTAGCAGAACGCTATGGGTTAATAGCCGATACACGTTTTTACTGGACCGATGCGCGGGTCGCCCTTTATCTTGTTCCCGCAGCCATTTTGGCTAATTTGGTGCCAGCGGCGCGCCTTTACAGAAACAGCGTGAGTGATGGCATCATGGTGAAACGATAATGCGTCGTATTTTGATTAAAGCCCTTCAATTTGCCCTGCTGATAACCGTTTTGATGACCGGACCAAACCGCGCGGAGGAACCCGACTGGATTACGGATTGGGCCGAGTTAGTGCCTCAAGGCCTGTATGATTTTTTTCCTGAAACGATGGAAATGTCGATTTGGTTGGACCCAAATTTTCAGCAGAAAATTGAGGATGCGGAACGCACGATCCGACCGGAGATCAATGAAAAGCGTGTTTTCCTGCCGGGTTATATGGTTCCCTTGGTCTATGAGGGTACTGACGTATATGAGTTTCTTCTGGTGCCAAGCGCGGGGCAGTGTATCCATGTTCCTCCCCCACCAATTAATCAGACCATTTACGTTGCCCTGAAAACACCAACTCCTGTGCGCACCTATGGCACACCGGTTATCGCGGAAGGGATTTTGCTCACAACCGGCGAAGTGACCGATTATGCGGAGACAGGCTACCGTATTGAGGCACAAAAAATACATGATTTTTCGTTTGATCTGTATGAATCGCGGCTGCAAGAAATTAAGGCAGCCGACTAAATCACCAGAGGTTGGGGGCATTCATTGCTCAACAATACGATATGAGCCCGCTTTTCGACACAGGCCATGCCCTCACATCACGCGACACCAGCCATACATCAGACACGCATGGCTCTGCAAAATAGGTTGAGATACAGGTCTAGAAACGATAACGAAGGCTCAACCGGACTTGCCGTGGTTCTAATGGATGAAAGTGAATATCATCAACCGGAGCGGCTTCGCCGGATAGCTTAGACCCAAAGAAATAGGTAATGTCAGAGTCATCTGCATCTAGAGCATTGAGAAGTTCGAGCGACAGCCTGACATTTTGCCAATCATAGCCGCCCGATAAATTAACGGACGTTGTCGGCTTTGACGAGATGGACCCATCTTCAATTAATGGGGCCGCACCAAAATGTCGGAGCCGTGCGCTGAACGTCCACGGATCGAGCCGCACAAGCCCCCCCGCACCAATAACGGTTTTGACTGCCCCTGGGATATCCGTTTCAGGCCCAGCAATATCAAACTTAGAATCTGTATAAGCCGCAGACAGATCTAGAACCAACCAGTTGGCCGGTTGCCAAAAAAAGCTCGTTTCGACGCCCATGCGCGTTGACCCGTCATTGGCTTCTGTTGTGCCCGCGTCCCCGACAAAAACCAATTCAGAGTCGAGGTCCAAAGTGAACAGCGCGATTGATGCGCGTACTGAGCCCTGTTCCAGCCGCATCCCCAATTCAGAGCCCTGAGCGCGCACGAGAATTGGTACGCGATTCACGGGGTCGCCACTCACCGGATCGATCTGAATCGTTGATCCGCGTACATCATTTGAGTGAAACCCTTCGCCATAATTCACATAGACTTCGAGGTTATCTTTGGCTTTCCAAGCCAATCCAAAACTTTGGCTTACGAGGCTATCATCTGCTTCTCCGCCATTGACCGGCGCGCTAACAGCCGCAACATCCGCCTCATAATAATCGGCCCGCAAGCCCGCATTGGCTCGGAAACGCTCGCTGATCGCATATTCGGCATCGCCCCAGAAACTGACACCCAGCTGATCGACCTTGTCCCGGCGTACCGTTGACACACGTTGGCGGGCCCGGGTTTTGAATAATCCAATATCGGAGATGTCATCAAAACGCGTTTCTGATCCGAGTTGGACATGCAGCCGATCGCTTAGATTTCGTGAGTGAACTAGCGTCGCACCGAAATATGCCCTCTTATCAAGCTGCTCGAACTCATCGCCATTTTCAGCATCATCTGCGAAATAAGTAAAATTGGAGAACAAGTTAAAGCTTTGGTCGACCCAAAAGGCATTGAAACTTGTTTCGGCTTCATCGTGATGGCGGTAAACCACCTGCCCATTCAGGGCAATGCGGGAAATATCGCCTCCCAAATCCGGATCAATATATCCAAACCGAGTGATCTGGCCCGAGGCGACTGCGCGCAGCGGCACCTGGTCGGTCGCTTTCCACCGGTTCTCATACGCGCTCGCAGAAAGCTCCACCCGCCAAGCGCCGCGCTCACGCGTGAGTTTCCCAAAGGCGTTCAGCTTTTCTAATCCCTGGTCAAGCGACCACGGACCGTCATAGTTTTCTTTCTCAACCGCCAGCAATAGCCCCGTATCAGCATTTAACTCAAAATCGGTAGCCGCAACGGTGCGTAAAAAGCCAAATTCACCAACCGAGACCTCTACAAAATCTTCCTCGAGATTATCATAGGTCTTGAACCGCGCCGAACCAGCGGCTGAGAAATCTCCACTGGCGGCAGTGTAAGAGCCTTTTTGGAAATGTACCTGCTCAACAATTTCAGGAATGATAAAATTAAGGTCAAGATATCCCTGTCCATGTCCATGCGTGCGCAAATTCAGCGGCACACCGTCGAGGCGGGCCGAAAAATCGGTACCGTGATCAAGATTAAAACCCCGAAGAAAATATTGATTTGCCTTACCCTCACCCGAATGCTGTGTCGCCACGACACCCGGTATGACCTCAACTAGCTCACCAACACGCGACAAAGCGCGATCCTCGAAATCGGCGTAACCCACCACACCTTCCGACGCCGCCCGCGTTTCTCCGATCAATTCAAAGCCACGCCCGTGCACAATGACACGATCAATCACATCACCAGTCAGGCTGTCATCGGCACTATGCGCCATCGTCAAAGGCCAGGACGATGTGAACAAGAAACCGAATACGGCCATGGACCGTTTCAAAGAGGGGACCTGATTGAAACACGCAGGAGAAAGCTTTGGGAACATAGGAAGCACTCGACAAACAGTGAATTGGAAGTAGCCGCTTTCGCAACCAAAATGAGACGAGGAATCTAAAACTATTTCTGTGCCAATTTCAAGTCATCCGACAAGCTGCACTTTTGGCATTCCAGACAACAGTCATAAATTACCTTTCATCGTTCAGCCAATTTTTTTGATACCTCTTCACGACAGGCGCAGTCAGAAAAAAAACGGGGGCGACGCTCGACAGAAACCATCTTCAACTTAAGTAAACTAATGTGAAAAGAGTTGGAAATAATGGCGCAAGATCCTTCGAACATATCCCCTTTTGAGCCCAGCCGAGCCGCAGGAGAAAGGGCGCTCAATGCCTTCGCGCCCAAAATGGGCCTGCGTTATGCACAAAACCGAAATGTCGATAAAGGAGCTGGATATCACGATGATGTGTCGATGCTGTCGCCCTATCTCAGACGCCGATTGGTGCTCGAGCAGGATGTCGTGGCAAAGGCGGTTCACTGCCACGGCGAAGCGTTAGCAGAGAAGTTTGTCCAAGAGGTGATCTGGCGTGGTTACTTTAAAGGATGGATGGAACATCGCCCGATAATCTGGGATTCGTATACCGAAGGCCTGCGCCGCGATCTTGCCGCGCTAGATCATGATGATGATCTCCGTGACGCCGTGGAGAGAGCGGTCAGTGGTCGCACCGGGCTTGACTATTTCGATTGCTGGGCAGACGAGCTGATACATACAGGTTACCTGCATAACCACGCCCGAATGTGGTTTGCCTCAATATGGATCTTCTCACTTGGTCTGCCCTGGCGGGTGGGCGCAGATTTCTTTTTGAGACACCTCCTCGACGGCGACCCTGCCTCCAACACGCTGGGCTGGCGTTGGGTGGCCGGTCTCCACACAAGAGGCAAGCCCTATCCCGCGCAGGCATCGAATATTGCCAAATTTTCTAATTTTCGGTTTAACCCGAGCCCCAGCGATCTCGCGGAAGTGACAGAAGGGTTGGAGGGGGAAGAGCCGAACGGCCTGCCCCACATCTCTCCCCTTCGCGCACCACTGCCCCCAGACCCCCGCCGACCGACCGTGATGTTGATCACCGAGGAAGATTGCCGTCCCGATGATTTCGACCCAGCGACACTCAACCTTAGAGGTTGCGCAACTCTCTTAGCCAGCCATTTGCGTTCGCCATTAGCTGTCTCGCCATTAGTGGCGGCTTTTGAACAAGGTGCCTTGAAGGATGCCGCTTCTTCAAGCTTCCAAAATTCTACCGAGCTCACAGCGGATCGTCCGAGCGACTTAGCTCAATGGACCGCACGCATGGGAGCGACACAAATCGTAACGCCCTTTATCCCCACAGGGCCCCTTCAAAGCTGGCTGCGCGCCGCCAAGCCCGAGCTGGATCGGGCGGGCATCGAGATTGCTGAATGGCGGAGAGATTGGGATGAAATGATTTGGCCATATACGACGGCTGGCTTTTTCAAAGTTAAAAAGAAGATCCCCAGCATACTTCGCTCTATGGGGATCAGTTAAAGAGTCTCGCCGCGGGTTTTCGTCAAGACTTTCGCAGAGGGATTTGCGCGGTCACGAACCTACCTGTCTCAAGGGGCCACGCGATAGTGCATCCAGTAGGATCTACTTATTTCAAATCATCGAACATTACGAATGCTGGTTGGATATGGCCAGTAGGCCTAGCGACTTTCTTGAAATTGTTCGATCAGTAGCCGCACATCATAGCGGGCATCATCTGCGTGCCGCGGCGCTCGTTCGGCATATGCCGCTTCTATCTCTGCATGGACCGGCTTTATACGTTCAATATTATAACCGTGGGTCACCACATAAAACGCACCGTTTTGAATTTGAACGACCACTTTTTGTGCGAACTCATCTGCCGGCATGGCATAATCGCCAAAGGCGGAGGCTGTCATCTCAGAGGCAACAAGACCGGGACAGATCATTCCAATGCGAATGTGAGAAGGAAATTCCTCCCGCATGGCCTCGGTCAAACCCCGAACGGCATGTTTCGAGGCAATATAGGCGGCCATATAGGGCGCGGCGTTGAAGAAGGCATTTTCAGAAGCCACATTGTAAATGGCTGCCTCAGATTTTTGCGCGATCATTCGCCTGCCGAAAGATGCCGCCCCATGCCACACCCCAAACACATTGACATCAAATAGGCGTCGAAGATCCTCTAGCTTCACATTAATCATCCGCTTCGCATCAAGACCAATCCCTGCATTATTAATCAGCAGATCAACGGCGCCTGTTTGCGCCCAGGAAAAATCTGCAAAATCTTCCATACTGTGAGCGTCGGCGACATCAAGAGTGCAAATGCGGGCATCTATACCATCTGCCGCCAATCCCTTTTGAGCGTTCTCAAGACGTTCGAGACTGGGCTCGCCGATAATGATACACGCGCCTAGGCGACCAAACTCTTTAGCCAGCGCATATCCAATACCACTCGCGCCGCCCGTTATAGCCACTGTTTTTCCGTGATAGTCCTCCATATCAGCCTCCTTCGGTTGCATTTTGTATTCTCTACGATTGTCAGCGAAGGCGCCAGCATCGCTGGCCCCATTTGCAAAGAAATCGCCCGTGAAAATAATACTGAGTGCCAAATTAAAATGTTTCAAGGCATCGGCTAAACGAAGCATTTCAATCAATGCGTCGCGATCACCGAATGATGGCTCGCGCTGAAATTTCCCAAGTTAAAATGGGGTTCCCGTAAAGATCTGCTTAGATTGCGCAATAGCTGATCAAGAATGTGTTAGACTTGGGTCTTCTGAGCAGAGATATGTACCATTTAAGAATAACGGATCCGTCGGCCAAGAGGTTATCGAGGCCCTATACATGTGAGAAACAGCCAAACGAGAGATGGCCAAGCCCGATTTTTGCCGCTATAAAGCCCTTTCAGCACCCGTAGCTCAGCTGGATAGAGCGCTGCCCTCCGAAGGCAGAGGTCAGAGGTTCAAATCCTCTCGGGTGCGCCAATTATTTCAATGACTTAGGTTTTATTTTACCTTTTTATGATTTTGGTTAATTCAGCTATTTTTTGCTGCGCCTCACCGGGGCTTGAAATTGCCTGTGTAACGCAGTTTTCTATATGGGTTTCCAATATATTTGCCTCAACAGAGGCTAATGCCTTTTGCACAGCCTTGAGTTGATTGAGTATGTCGATGCAATACTTTTCCTCGTCAATAAGCCGCACGACACCGCGAAGCTGTCCTTCGGCGCGCTTCAGTCTGGTTATTTGGGGTTTATGGTTTGGGTGTTTGTGCATCTAAAAAAGCCTTGGAATGATGTATGTAAAAATTGTGGCGAAACAAAAAATTGCGACAGAAACATAGTAAAGCAAGCGCGAATTCCTGCGCGTTTGCATGCATGCCCGCCCAGCCCCAGGGTCAACCGGACATGGCATGTAGTAGGTTTTGTAATTCACATAACCAGCAACGACAATCATAGAAAATGCTGCGGCTGTGATCGCCAATTTATATTGGGAGAGAATAATCAAGAAAGGAAAAACGCTTAAAAGGCTTGCAAAGCTGGCACCTGCCCCAAGCAAAACAAACATTGCCGGCAAGGCGCAGCATATAAGGGTTGATGAGGACGCAAAAAGACTAAAAAAGTTTGCCGTTTTGTCATTCATTGTTGAAACCTCGAGCTGTTGGCTATTGCGCAGTCAGTATCTGAATGTCAGTGACGGTTTGCCCGTTTGAAAGAATTTTCTTCTCGATGGCTTCATTCATTATCTCGGCGTTAGGAGCATAAGCAATCAGCACCTTTCCAGTATCCAAGTCAACGTCGATCTTTTTAAAGCCTGCGTCTTTTTGAAAGGTTTTTTCAATTCCGCGCGCGCAAAAATCGCAAACCATGCCGGAAACGCTTACAACCGCGATTTGATTACCTTTTTGATCAGATACAAATTCATCAAATCGCGGGACATCTAGTTCCGAAGAAGTCCCGTCCACATAGTCCATGGCAACATGACCTTCATGACCATGTTGCGCATTGTGGTCCGCATGATCTCCATGAATATTTTTTTCAGCAAGCGCCAATGAGGGGAAAATAAGGATTGAAAATAATAAATACCGCATTTGTTACTCCTAGAATCTAATCATAAAGTGAATATCTGGTTCGTCATTTTCATCGACGCCAAATTCCAGTAAATAGTCGCCTTTAAAAAATTTAATGGTCGGATAGGTGTTCCATTTATCTGTTCGGCTATCGTGTTTTGATTTAATCATTAGCCAGCTGTGCAGATCGCCATAATCACCGAGATAGGGGGCGAGACCGATCTGGACAAATTGCTTTTCGTAATCGCGTAAATTAGATTTCAATTCCTGCGCTCCAAAGCCAATGAAATATCTCCGCGTTTCCCAATCTCCCAAAAAGCCATATGAATATTCATCGTTTCCACCAGCACTCAAGCTCGATTGAAAGTAGAGATTTCGCTGCGAATTCTGGGTGTTTTTTCTGTTTAACAGATATGTGTAACGAAAATTTGCGTGATTTTTCATCGCCTGCTTTTCGTCAACGAGCTCTATGCCTAGCGAATATTCGTAACTGGGGGAATAATGATAATAAGCGGCGTCTCTCGTCTCATCTGAGAAAACCATAAAGGTAGAGCCGCCTGAATATGATACCGGGCGCGCTTGCAGAGACAGCGGCAGCAAAAAAAGCAGAAATAGAAATCGTATACCCATGGGGGGTATATTGCCCGTGTCTCCGCTTTAAGTCAAGTCGAAGTAATTTAGGTCTACTTTTCGTCAACTTTTTTTAAAAGACCGCTGTAAAGACCTGTCACTATAGGTTACATGATCGCCCTCAGCCCTCCGAAGGCAGAGGTCAGAGGTTCGAATCCTCTCGGGTGCGCCAATCATTTCAATGACTTAGGCGGTTTCCAGCGCATTGACTTCCTTCGTCGTGACACTGTCAGAAAACTTAGTGGTAAGTTCCAACTGCAGGAAAGGCGCAACTTGCAGGCCCATATCATTGTGGTCTATTATCAAAATGAGAGAGCTACGATTATAAGCAATAAATCTAGCAGAAATGGAGAGACTAGATGAACAGCAAAGATGTGATGGGCAAAGGTCGTGAGGCCGCTGGTTTGGCGTGGGCCTTCTATATGAAGCAGTCACGAGGTGTAAAAATTTGGATCGTGTTTGTCTTGCTTTTAATCATCTTGTCTTTGATGCCAGAGTCAAAAACCGACAAAGAACTAGCAAAAGAAAATGGATTCCGCTCAGTAGCTGAAATGAAGAAAATACAAGAGCTTGGCTATGAAACGATGGAAGAATACTCATCTGATATGGAAAGGCTCCTAGCTCAAGCGAAAGAGAAGGGGTTCAAAGATGTTGAGTCAATGCGTGAGGCCCAAAAGGAGGGCTTTGATGATTTTGAGTCGTTTAAGTCGCATACAGATAAATTGGAAGTTGCGGAGTTGATGAAAGCAGAAAAATCATCAGGGCTATCAAGTGAAGAATGGGCCGTGCTGACTAAAAAATTAGGTAATGATGTTTTACTCAACGCTTTTCGCAGCACTGACACCAAGGACTGGCCGGAAAATATGCGAAACTCCTATATGGTTCAAACCGATCAGCCGAAATTGCTACTGAAGTGTTCTAATAAAGATGGTTACTATGTGGTGGCGCATTCCTATGCTAAGAAAACCAGGGCTGATTTCTTGTGGGTGCGTAAGGGACAGGAATTTGCACGCAGTGATCTTCAAAATGTTTTTGGTACTAAGGTTACTGTTACTGATCTTGAGTATTCCTACCCAGACTATAAGCTTAATATTGGTTACAGTATTGGTTGGGGGCCAAGCAGCTACCGTGACTGGTCTATGAAATTAAAACGAGATACTGGTGATTTGCGGCTAAGTTATAAGAGTAAAAACGTGACGTATAAGCCAGATGTCAAGGGGTCAATGGAGTATTTTTATAACAATTCTTCATACGAATGCGCAGAGTGGGATGATGTTGCAAAATATCAATTCTTAAAAAGTGACTACTTTGATTTCAAAAACAAGAAAGCAGCAGAAGCAGAGGCAAAGAAAAATGCAGAGAAGGAAGAAAAGTTAAACAACCGCAAGTTTTAATATTTCTAACTAATGCAATAGATGCCGGCCTTCGTCGTTGGAACACATTATGCGTATGAAGACGCAAAAAGAAGTGGCTCAAGTCCCCCCCCTTATGTAATGGCTCGATAAATTGCTGGGGGACGATGTGCCAAAGCCCTATCGTGGTAGCGTAAAGTCGCTTAGAAGTGAGATTGCTCAACTCATTCGAGAGGAAAAGGAGCGAGAGAAGAAAAAGTAAATGACTACTAATTCTTTACTTTTTTATTTGTTGGTATATTACTTTCGTTATTTCAATAAGTTACATATTGGTAATCGCCCTCCGAAGGCAGAGGTCAGAGGTTCGAATCCTCTCGGGTGCGCCACACCCGAATCCAGGATCAATATATCTCCATAGAGCCGAAACGAGATATTGAGGAGATCGCGTGTATCTATCTTTATTTGTGAGCGCGTTTCTTGCCGCCACCCTGCTGCCGGCGCAATCTGAAGCTGTTCTCATTTACCAGATCACGGCTTTCCCCGAGGCCACTATGTCTCTGATTGTCGTGGCAACGGCAGGCAATGTTTTGGGGGCCATCACCAATTGGGCCCTCGGCCGATTTTTCATGCATTTTAAAGACAGGCAATGGTTTCCCATTGATGCGGGGGCGCTCCCCCGGGCGGAACGCTATTACCAAAAATATGGGCGTTACTCCTTGCTGCTCAGCTGGGTGCCTTTTATTGGCGACCCGATCACGCTGGTTGCCGGCCTATTGCGTGAACCGCTTTGGTCTTTTGTTCTATTGGTCACGCTGGCCAAAGGCGGCCGCTATCTCATCGTCGCCGGTCTCGTCTCTAGTCTCGTCTCTAGTCTCGCATAGCTCCGCTATCGCATGAGCCTCCCTATTTTTCTTCGAGCAGGGACAGAAGCGCGTCCATTCGACCCGCCACGGCACGCATCGTCTCCATATGGTTGCCGGGTTCCTCAAACAGCGTCACCTTCTTAGATGTCAGAAAATCAATTTCGGGCTGGGTCAGGCGCCCGACCCGTTCATCGAGATGCCCATAGACATAAATCATGGGCGGGAAATCGATCTCTGCCAGTAGATCCATATAGCGTTTATAGCCAAGACCTGCGGCCAACCGGTTCATGTTGCGGTCCGATAGATCATCCGTGGTCATCTCATCAATGATGGGCGCAATTTTGATGCCGTCTAAGAACTGAAAATTATTGCCTTGCGCGAATTCGCTCCAAAAAGGCTCCTCCATGGCAAGCCGACCAACGACTAAGAGGTAGCCATCAACGGGCGGGTTATAGTTGGCGAGGAGGTTTGTCTGCAAAAAGGCCCCCACAGACATGCCAACCAAATAGATTTTCTTGCCTGGCTGTGCCCGAAACGCATCGACGACGCGGGACAAAATGGCCGTCGACAAACTTTCATAGGCTTTGGCTTGCTCGAAGGAAATCGGGGCGGCGGTGAATAATTCGGGATAGAGTGTCTGCACCTGCTCGACATTCACGACGAGCGCGCGGTCAAGTATTTTGCCGAATAACATCTGCATGGTCTCGTCCTCCATGCTCAAAAAAGGCCCGCCTTGCGCATTGATCACCACGATCGAACTATGGGGATTGCCGATCGGCCGCACAAAATTTCGGATATTGTCGGGGATTGCGGCGACCATCGGGTCTGACGCTGTGTTCACGCGCGCCGCCACAACGGCTTGGGCATGCGGAGACAGTCCGCCCATTATCGGCGCCAAGACGAAAAGACGGATCACCAGGCGAATAATCGGACGGGGAAAAATGACGAGGGGAGAGAAAGATCTGATGTCGGTTGGGTACATTTTATTTTTGCTCGTATCTGTCCCGT
This sequence comes from Alphaproteobacteria bacterium, assembly GCA_965662735.1. Taxonomy (GTDB): domain Bacteria; phylum Pseudomonadota; class Alphaproteobacteria; order RS24; family RS24; genus JAYODZ01. Next base: position 4,657 of record CBFIIU010000012.1, on the reverse strand, counting down.
TCAAAAAACTACGAGCTGGATAAAGTGCGAGCCGGATAAGGTGCGAGCTGAATTAACTACGAGCTGAATTAAGACGCGGGAGGAAAATGCCACCCAAAAACCGGCGACGCATGATCGAGATAAGCCGCCCTCACGAGAACCGTCAATATTTCTGAATATCAATATGGGAAATCAATTCAAGACATCGAGAAGGACTACAATTTTACGACACCCGTTCATGAAAGGCTTTTATCACACCCGTATATGAGAGCAGCGTCGTAATATTGCAGCCAAATTTCGAACCGAAATTATTGGAACGATGCGCCGCTGGGCATCCGCAACGGCCCGCGCCAGGCCTTATCGTAAAATATCTTGCCGATGCGAGGATAGCGAGAAGGGCGCCGGATCAATCTCGGTCGGCTGCCCCATCATTTGATCAGCCAAAAGCTTCGCGGAGCCCATCGCCATGGTCCATCCCAAATGCCCATGGCCGGCATTCACCCATAAGCCCTCCGCCCCAGTTGCGCCGATAAAAGGTCGACCATCGCTCGACATCGGGCGAAGCCCCGTCCAATTTTCGGCCGACGCCCAATCTGTTTCCCGAGCCAAATGGGGGAAAATTTTAGCAAAGACATTTTGCAAGAGTGTCAATCGCTTGGGCTCAATGTGGCGGTCCATCCCAGCAAATTGGGCCATGCCCAAAACCCGCACCTTATCGTGCAGGGGGGTGACGGCAATGTGAAGCTGCGGATCAATCACGGGGTGACGCGGCGCACCCTGGGGCGCCGGCACCGTAATCGAATACCCTTTGGCCGGCCGAATGGGCAGTTGAACGCCGACGGATTTCGCTAAGCTCGGCGCAGCCGTTCCGGCACACAAAATGACTGAGCCCGTGAGGTCTTCGAGATCCGATCCATTGGTCGACACGCTTGCCCCAATAACGCGCCCCTTTGAAACACGAAGCTTTTGAACGTGTGTGCCATAGCGCACAACACCACCCTTGGCTTGCGCCGCCCGCGCAACGGCCTCGCAAAATAAATGCGCGTCCCCGATTATATCGTCGGGGAAATAAAGGGCCCCCACGGGGGCTTGGTGCATCTGCGCCAAAGCCGGCTCGCGCTCAATCAACGCATCCTTGGTGAGGGCCGTGTAGCGCAATCCGAAACGGGCGAGCCGATCAGCCATGGCGCAGGCTTCATCATATTGCTGCGGCGTGTACAGCAATTTAAGTGTGCCAGGGGTTGCGACGTTGAACTCGAGCCCCGCATCCCGATAGAGGCCCAAAGTGGCTTGCGTCGAGTAATGAGCTAGTTTGAAATTCGCGTCGGTAATGGCCCGATGGTCATGTGCCACCGAATGGCGAATGAAATTTAACCCCCAGCCGGTTAAATGAGGAATTTGCGACCAATGGAGCCGGATTGGAGCCATCGGATTAAACAAGGACCCTAGCAAATGTTTAAAAATGCCTGGACTGTTCCATGGGTCGGGGTGGCTCGGGTGGAGCACCGCCCCATTGGCAAAGCTTGTCCCGAGCCCTGGGCCAGGATGCGCGTCGACCAATGTACAAGCCTGGCCACGCGAGACCAATTCATAAAAACTGCTGGCCCCGGCAAGCCCGCCGCCGACGATAATGTAGTGGTTCTCTGACATGGCGCGTCGTCGATTTCTCTAATCCAGAAGCGAAGGTTAGTGCAGATTATATAACACAGAGTGGACGTTGATCCTTACGCACCACAATAAAGAAACACGGCAGATCAATCCAGATCTGCCGTGTCATCTAATTTCAGAAATGATCTGACTAGGCAGATAATTTGAACGCGATTTTCGCAACGTGAGCGCCTTGGAAACGGGCACCCGCTAATTCATTGTCGCTTGGCATCCGCGAACCGTCGCCGCCCGCCATGGTGGTCGCCCCATAGGGCGTCCCCCCTGATATTTCGTCCATGCGCGTATTGCCCTCAAAGCTATAGGGCAAGCCGACGACCACCATTCCGTGATGGAAGAGTGTCGTGTGGAACGAGGTAATCGTCGTCTCTTGACCGCCGTGCTGGCTAGCCGTGGTCGCAAACACACTGCCCACTTTACCCACCAGGGCACCATTGGCCCAAAGCCCGCCTGTTTGGTCGAGAAAATTGCGCATCTGCGCGGCCATATTGCCAAAGCGCGTGGGCGTTCCAAATATGATGGCATCATAATAGGCAAGCTCATCAGGCGATGCGATATCAGCCGCCTGCTCGGCCTTAAAGCCAGAGGCCTGCGCGACATCTGCCGGCACCAATTCGGGCACACGTTTCATCGTCACCTCGGCGCCGGCCTCGCGCGCGCCATCGGCAATTGCATTGGCCATAATCTCAGTGTGGCCGTAGCTGGAATAATAAAGAACCAGAACCTTCGTCATATTACCTCTCAAAAAAAACACAGCCCCCATGAGGGGGCTGTGCCGATGATTATCAAATTAGAACTTGCGTGTGAAGTCCAAACCCCACCGTGCGGGTTTCGCTTTATAGACGAAACCACCCGGCGAATACTCACCATTATACTCTTCATCCGTAATGTTCCGGCCCCACAAGGTCAGCGCATTATCACCGAAGCTATAGCTCATGCGGGCATCAACCAGATCAACGGGGTCGCGCTTAGTGTCGTCCGTATCCCAATAGGTGTCACCGATATTCTGGTAATCCAGACGCACCATCATCTCCGCCCCGGCAGCCATTTGTGCCGTGTATTGCACGCCAATATTGGTTGTCGACTCCGACACGCCAGGCATGTGGTTGCCAATTTTGGAAGCCGTTGGGAAATTGACGATTTCACTATCGGTGTAGCCATACCCAAAGTTCACCGACAAATTCTCGGTTACGTTAAAGGCGCCATCAATTTCCAACCCGTTCAACTCACCTTCGTTAATGTTACCAAGGTTCTGGGTTGAGGTTGTTGCATCATAATAGAAGAAGTAGCTGTTCTCGGTATCTGTGGTAAACAGAGCCGCATTCAGCACCAATTGACCATCGAGCAAGGTGCTTTTCATACCCAGCTCATAAGTTTTGGCCACTTCCGCCTCAAAAATATCGCTAACGCCGGGACGAGCTGCTAGCGTGCCCACGCCGGTTTGGTTGAAGCCGCCCGAGCGGAAGCCCGTGCTGTAACCGCCATAGAGGGTGATATCATCATTCATCGCATAGCTGAGGGTCACCTTGGGCTGCAATTCGTCAAAGATTTCCGAACGCACCTGCCCAGTGGCCGCTCCAGCAATTGCTGTTCCTGTTGAATCCACCAAGTAATCTTGTGGCGTTTCGGTCGTTTGTTCGCGACGATCGCGGTCATAGCGCAGCGAAACGTTCACTTCCAGCGCTTCAGTGGTTTGATAGGTCAAATCCGCAAACAGCGCCCAGGCAAAATTATCTTGCGAGTCGGCCAGGAAAGTCGCTTGCGGGTTAAGCGCATTGGTGCTGGGCGTACGGTAAACCGGGAACACGCCATTACCAAGGTCGGTCATATTGCCTGTCGAGATGAAGCGTTCCGTGCCGATTGCATAGGCACCGATGATCCAATTGACCTTATCATCTTCATGCGAGGTCAGGCGAAGCTCTTGGCTCCACGCCTCCACATCAAGAAATTGGCTTTGGTTTTGGTCGCAGTCTGGGTTTCCGCCGCAGAAAAATACTGGGATACCAGCTATATCGCGTGGCAAGAAATTCCACGCATCGCCCGTGTTAATTTCCTCAATCTCGTCATATGAGCTGATGGAAGTCAAGCGCCCAGCCGATGTGTCATAGTCAATTTTCAGGGCCAGTGACATCATTTCGCGTTCGTTCAAGCCACGGTTGTTCACGCGGATGGGAAGGCTCGTATCATTAGCATCGCCATCGCCAGGGCCGTTCCAGTTAAAACCGGCAACATTGGGCACGATGTTGTAGTAAAAGCCTTGGCCTTCAAATTTTGATGCACTGGCGCGCACGTCGACGCTCAATTTGTCAGAGACGTCCCACATTAATTGCCCACGCAGCGCGGTGTCGCGCATTGGGTCGGCTTCCTCGTTCAAATAGGTGTTGTCGAGATAGCCATCAATATCGATGAAAGAGCCTGCGACACGGAATTTGACTTTATCCGAAAGCGGGCCGCTCAAGCTGGCCTGTGTCCGGTAGCCATCGCCACTGTCGTAACCCAGTTTAACCTTTCCTTCGAATTCATCGGTTGGTTTTTTGGTCTGCACCACAATGGCGCCGCCAATCGCGTTGCGACCATAAAGGGCGCCTTGAGGGCCTTTTAGAACCTCAATTTGCTCAATGTCGAATAGTTCTTGGCTGAACTGAGCAGGGTTCACCTGCTGCACACCGTCAATGACCACAGCAACAGAGGGTTCAGAGTTCCGATTTTGCGAAATACCGCGCATCACCACAAAGGCATTACCCGCATTTTGCACTTCGATCATGGTGACATTCGATGTCAAGTTAATGAAGTCTGAGGGGCGCTCAATGCCGGCATCTTCAATGGTTTGCGATGTAAAGGCCGTCACAGCTGCCGGCACATCTTGAAGGGACTCTGAACGCTTCCGCGCGATCACGGTAATTTCGTCAAGCGCCGATGCCGACTGCGCAAGCGCAGGAGCCGACGGTGTTGCCAACACGCTCAGCGCGACAACAGAACTAGCCGATAATAATGCCAAAGGATGTTTGATTGA
>CBFIIU010000011.1:69736-72103 GCA_965662735.1 Alphaproteobacteria bacterium | reverse complement strand
CAATGAGCCAATCGTCACCTCTCTCGGGATGCCGACCGTTGTATCCGGAAATGCCGTCGTATCTCCATTGTCGACTGTGGTGGCACTCAGTCAAATGCCGGATGATGATACGTCTTTAAATGCGCTTGCGGCCCGTGTGGGAAGTTATGTTGGCGTGTCAGCAGAGTCTCTCGCTGCTGTGAGCATTTTGACCCATGATCCTATCGGTGGACTATTATCGGCTTCTGAAACTGTTGCAAACGCATCTCAGGAAATTTTTACAGCCAACCAATTAATAATGGGACTTGCCCACTCTTCCGAGACCATAGCGCAGTATATTGGCGATTATCTTGAAACAGTTTTTCGTCCATATCTTGCGACGCCATTTCCTGCAAATACAAGCTCTTTAAGTGCAGACATACAGAAAATTGGAGCAGATTCGTTAATCGAAGCAGTAGCAGAAAGGATCTCCGATCGCGCGGATGAGCCCACTACGCGTAATGTATTCCAGCTAAGCAAAGACGAAATAATATTCGAAGACTGGGATCCTGAGCTAGGAGCAGTTCAGAATAAACTCTCCTACAGCATTTCTGGATCAAGTTTGGTCGTTGATTTTGGAGCCGGTGCAATCAATTTGGAGAATTTGAAGGGCCTGCTTTCTGGGGACGTTAATGCTGAAATTCCGTCTCTGAAGTTTGCAATCATGAAATTACCGGAAGGAAGCGGCTCTAGTTTCATAGGTTTGGATCTGTACGATGGATCCGATTCCGAGAATAACATTGGCGAGCGTCATGTTCATGCAGAGATTGAAGTGGAATGGACGTCTGATGGTGAGGCTGCATATATTACAATTCCTCCCCAGACGGTTAACGCATTTTATGTGCTATCGAGCGGTGATCGCATTGATCTGGAGATTGATAACGCCGCCACAGACACACTATCGGTAGCATCGCTGGCTGCAGGTGATAATTCCTCTTGGGATTTGGAACTAGGCTCATTATTTCAGAAAATTGGCGGTGCTATCGGTGAAGATTTTTTCCGAGAAGGAGAGTTCTTTCTCTCGATTGAGACGGGTTTGCCGATTGTAACGCCCGATGGTTTGGCGGTTGATACTATTTCCGGAGTTGTGCCTTTTTCTGCTGAGAGCCCTCTTGCTATTCACATTGATGACACTTCGGCACATGAGGCAGACGGGTATGCTGAGATCACCTTTTCTCTATCTCGAGCCCATGATCGAGATGTCACTATTTCATATAATGTTGTTTCCGGTGAGGGAGATGCCGCGCTATCAGGGGATGACTATCAAGGCAGTCTAGGACAAACGGTCACCATTCTTGCCGGCTTAACGTCTGAAACAATAACGATTCCGCTACAGAGCGATCTGCTTATAGAAGGGTCGGAGCGGTTTAGTGTCTTCGGGGTATCTGCATCTGAGGGTGAGTTTTCAAAGTTTAGAGGTGAGGTATCGATAAGGGACAGCTCAGCTAACCTCTTTACCGAGGGAGAGATCAGCAGATTAGCTGATGGCGTTGTTTCATCTATCATTGATAAAGTATCTGAATACCTTTTCCAGACTTATATTAAAATCACTTCATCAGACGCCTCTACTCCTCCGATAAGTATAGATGAATTAAATGCTGTGGCCAGTTCCTCCGCGCCCGCACTGTCTAAATTGTTAGATACGTTTTTTAAGACAGTCTTTGAGGAAATTGGGGCGAACCAATCAATAGATGGGGCGGTTGATTTTGCAAAAGCTCAGATGACCGCAAATGCGGCCTCAAAGTTATTCGATCCAAGTATGTATATCGGTACTGTGTTGGATTCTACTGGTCAGTTTGTTTTAGGCCAAGACATTACTGCCCTCTCAGCATCTGTCGCACAGGACTACGATCAATATCTGAGATACGCAGCAGATACGCTCGGGGATGTTTTCGGAGAGGATACCGCGGCGAACTTTTCAGGTGCTCTTGTTGAAATTTTAACTGACGGGGATGACATCTCCACGCTCTCAGATAGCAGCGAAATTATTGCTACGTTAGATGGAAATGACACAGTCTTTGCTGGGGGCGGGAACGATAAAATTATCGGCGGTTCCGGTATTGATGTTCTTTATGGGGGTTCGGGTAACGACCACATATATGGACAAGCATCCGACGATCTCATATTCGGCGAACTTGGAGATGATCAGTTAATAGGAGGCACCGGAGACGACACAATAGATGGCGGCGCTGGTGACGATTATATTTTAGGACTTAGTGGTAATGATCTCATTTCAACAGGAAGTGGCTCCGACTTTGCACTTGCTGGTCTGGGCGATGATATTGTTATTATTGATGGTTCTCCGGGGGGTGGTTCATATAGTGCGGATAGGGGTGGGCCTGTCTTTAA
>CBFIIU010000011.1:3347-69636 GCA_965662735.1 Alphaproteobacteria bacterium | reverse complement strand
TCTCCGCCGATGACGCAGCCCTCACAATCAATGAGGCAGACATCATTAAAGACTTCCAAAATAATGTCGATGTGATCTCTGTTGGATCGATCAACTTTAACGATATTTCGATCAAGACCATTACCCTTGACGCTCAAATCGCATCCGTTCTCTCTTTTGAAGATGCTGGGGTCACTAAATATTTAGGCCTCGTCGAAGGCGTGTCAGCAGAAGATCTGACATTCCTTGACTTTGCGCGCGAAGGCACCGACCCACTAGAGTTGACTGGCGACCCTGCGGAAGATGACATCATATTGGGCGGCTTTGGGAATGATACAATATCGACTATCTCAGGATCAGATATTGTTCTGGCAAGTAATGGCGATGATATTGTTATTATTGATGGTTCTCCGGGGGGTGGTTCATATAGTGCGGATAGGGGTGGGCCTGTCTTTAACCGTTTATCCTATGATTGGGTTGAAGGCACACAAGGCTTTGATGGGATTGTCCTAGACATTTCCGATCCGGATTATGATCCGATCTATCGGGTCGATATTATCGGTGGCCCAGATCGTGATGCTTTTGATAGTTACTATTACCCATGGGACAATGATACCGGATTTAAGCAGTCCATTCGCCTCAACTGGGACGCCCGTAATTTTGAAGCCCCCACAGATGCCAATCTAGACGGCGTCTATGAGGTCACGGTTCGAGCCTATACAACAGATAATATCTACACAGATGCCAATATCACCGTTACCGTCATGGATGACGGCAAACCAGATGGTGAGGAATACTGGAACGGAACAGAGCTTCCAGCCATATATTCTCCCACTTATGTTGACTATGTCGCTGGATCAACACGCGTAGCAGTCCCGTTACAATATGCCTATGTTTACACACAAGGCACCTTAAGTGGAGCCGATGCAAGCTTATTTACCATTAACTATGACACCATCATGTTCAATGCAGCCCTTGCAGATATTCCTGATCTGCAAGACGCAAATGGGGATGGTGTTTTCGAGTTTACGGTCAACACAACGGATTATGCCGGCAATAATGTTACATCTGATTTCTATGTCACCCGATATGTTGCCAATCGTACAATTGACGGCATGAACATTGATGGCGGTTTGGGAGAAGATACGCTTTCTTTTGCCTATGATGGACTGTCGTCCCTGTCGGATATTCAGCACTTACTTTATAAAAACGGAGCATCGCCCACAGAGAGTGGGGGTGAGTTTTTATTGGTTGATCAAGCGGGCGGTATCGTCCGTTTCCGCAATTTTGAGACATTGGAGATTAACGGAGAGACCTTCGATGTCAATTATGGCCAAACCACAGAGGGGCTGAGAAGCGTCTTATACGCACAAAATGATCAAACCGCTTTAATGTATAGTCACAGATTGGATGTGGCGGGTGACTATGTCGATGACACGGGAACTTCACGTCTTTCCGTTTCACAGTTGCTTTATCAATACCACCCCAATCAAGACGCTGTGGATCTCACTATTATTGGTAGCGCCCAATCCGATCAAATCCGCGCCAGCAGCGAGTATTATGATCCCATCATGATGGGCGGGGGCGTTGAGGGTGCGGGGCGCTATGTAATTACAAGTGGTGATGGTGATGATGCGGTTGATATTCGCGCCGGCAAAAATCATGATGTGGATCTTGGGGCTGGCAATGATCGTGTCACGGTTTTCCTCGATGACGTCATGTCCGGTTATGTCACCTCTAAAGATCGGATCATCGGTGGTGAAGGATTAGACACGCTCGACTTTAGCGAAGCGAATGGCGGCTTTTATAATGAACGCATTCCCGAGCTCACACAGACAGATTTTGAGTATCTCGAGGGATATGGATTTGATCGATACTCTAATATGCTGCTCGGGCGCTATTGGAGCGATGATCAAACCTATGGCACCTTTTCGATTATAGGCGGCGCAGATGCGGACCGGTTTGACCTTGATGATTATAATGGATCGTTACGTTTTTCATATACCCCTGATTATGAAGCGCCAAACGACGCCAATGCAGATAATATTTATGAAGTCACGGTTCGGCTTGATGATGGTCGAGGTGGGCTCAATGATGTAGATCTCACCATTAACGTTCTCGATAATACAATAGAACAAGAATCTGGGGATCGTATTGCTCGTATATATGATGGACAGACTTCTATCGAGATGCCGGAAGGCGATAGTTATTACTCCAGATATGTTCCTCTTCAGATTGAGACGAACAACGGTTCTGTTGGGATTAAAATTACAGGTCCAGACGCGCACTTATTTGTCGATCGTGAGTACGAATTACGCTTTCAATCCTCTCCTGATTTTGAGAACCCGCAAGATGCAAATGGTGATAATGTTTATGACATCACGCTAACTTATCTTGATGGCGCACAGGAGATCGCCAGTGAAGATATTCAAATCGCGATCACCGATCGTGATGAGAATGGTGCCACACAAGGCATCACATACACATTAAATGATGGAGTAGCGCAAGGCTTTGAAGCCATTATCGGCACACAATATCATGATGCCTTCACAGGTGATGACGCCGATAATGTGATCGAGGGCAATCGAGGTGATGACACATTATATGGCCTCGACGGGAATGATCGCCTTATTGGCGACCTTGATCAGTCTGATACATGGTGGCAGGCCGATAGCGATGAGAATGATCACGATGCCCTATGGGGGGGTGCGGGAGATGACATCCTATTGGGCAAACAAGGTAATGACACCTTATATGGTGAAGACGGTGCCGATAAGCTCTATGGCGGCACCGGAGACGACATCCTCATTGGTGGCGCAGGGCAAGATATTTATTACGGTGACCAAAGCGAGACCAACCAATACGCATATGGAACCGATAGCTCAGAATATGGCTACGACCTTTTCGTCCTCTCCGCCGATGACGCAGCCCTCACAATCAATGAGGCAGACATCATTAAAGACTTCCAAAATAATGTCGATGTGATCGCCTCATTGGATTTGTCTTTTGAAAATATTCGCGCAGAGGATGGAACAGGTGACCACGAAGGTGATCTAATTTTGTACTCAGGAGCTAACGTGCTTGCCGTTGTGGAAGGTATGAGCAAGAATGATTTTGATATATCTGACTTTACCCCAATAACACCCGCTGACATTCTCTAGGGTTCCGTGATGCGACAATTATTTATATGTTTACTTTGTTATATGGCGATGCCGGCGATCGCTCATGGGGCCACTATCCATTGGTTGGCTTTCGCTCAATTTGGTGAGGCCAATAAGAATATTCAGATTGGTGAGAAAAGCGCATCTTTCAAAACGGGTGCTGCTGGTTTAGCTCTGAATTGGGAACCCATTGAGGCGCTCTCTTTGACGGTGGGCTACGGGTTAGGAGAGCTGCCCAATCAAGATATGTCTTATGCTGGAGCGCAAGTAAGTGGAGACACGTCTACCTCGATGTCTTTTTTGAGCGCAGAATACTGGCGCCCTATATCGGGTCCTTATGGTGTTCGCGTTGAGGCCGCACGCGTCTTGCATGACTATGATGGTGATTTTGACGGGCTCAGAAATGCAACGCCTGTGTCGGCCTATGTTGATGGTCATTTTTATCTTTCTCGAGCATCTTTGGGGGGGACGTATCAGATTAATGATTATTGGCGGCTTGGGGCGGGAATGGGCCGCTTTAAATGGAATGTGTCGGCAGATGCATCCGGTACTTTGGGGACTAATATTAGAGCTCAGACAACCGCTCGCGATCGTGGCACCGATAATTACCACTATATTGATTTAGCGACCGTCATTGGAAAAAGATCGATCATCACATTTGAACTGCGACGCATGGAGCTGACGTCTTCCAATCAGGTCCATGTGATGGAAGGCCAACTTAGTTTTAAGAGGCCCTTCTAGTAGCTGTTATTTGCCATAAAACAGAAAATACACAAACCCCTCGCGCGTTTACCTGCACATGGGGGCTACCCCCCGGGTGGCCCTTCTGTGGCCCCCATCTCGTACAATTTAGGTCTACGCTCTTTGGGTCCACTATGGGTCCACTATGGGTCCAGTAGAAGGCAATTTGGGGGGAAATTTCGCGACGCGCTACATTCTAGCTAGCGCTCTCACTATGTATGCGATAGGCTAGTTAAACCTTGAGAGATCAAGTACTTTGTACCTTTTAGGTAAAGCCTATGGCGGAGAGGAAGGGATTCGAACCCTCGAAGCGCTATTAACGCTTACTCCCTTAGCAGGGGAGCGCCTTCGACCACTCGGCCACCTCTCCACCGCCGTTGATAAACGGGCTTGGCCATGATTTCAAGTCATTTCAGGTGCGCAGGCCCTTCTTTGGGCGTGATCGCGATCCGCGCGCGCGGACCATGTGCAAAGCCTGCTGAACCATGAGGCTGTCAGGGGCACGGCAAGCGGCATACCCTAGGCGGCATGACCTGTTTGTGGTATAGAGCCTCAAATCGAATAAAGGAGAGCAAATTGGCCCTCGGAAGCGAATTTCGCGGATCTATTGTTGCTTTGGTGACCCCGTTTGCGGGGGACCAAGTTGACGAGGATGCGCTGACAGATTTAGTGCGGTGGCATGTCGAGGCCGGCACGCATGGCATTGTGCCCTGTGGCACAACCGGCGAGTCGCCCACATTATCGCATGATGAACATATGCGGGTTGTTGAAACCGTGATTGCGGCCGCCAATGGGGCTGTGCCCATTATTGCGGGCACAGGCTCAAATGCGACCGCGGAAGCGGTGGCGTTGACGCGCCATGCTGAGGCCGCAGGAGCGAGCGGCGCGCTGATTGTGACGCCCTATTATAACAAGCCCACGCAAGGCGGATTGATGGCGCATTTTGATGCGCTCGATGCCGCTGTCAGCAATTTTCCGCTTATTATTTATAATATTCCTGGCCGCAGTGTCGTGGACATGTCGGTCGAGACCATGGCTGAATTGGCCACACGCCCCAATATTGTGGGGGTTAAAGATGCGACGGCCAATTTGGCGCGGGTCAGTCAGCAACGGGCTGCCTGTGGCGAGGGGTTTGTTCAATTATCGGGCGAGGATGCGACGGCGCTGGGCTTTATGGTGCATGGCGGGCAGGGCTGTATTTCGGTGACGGCTAATGTTGCGCCAGCGCTTTGCGCGGCATTTCAAAATGCCTGTCTGGCAGGAAATTATTCTGAAGCCCTGCGACTGCATGATCAGCTGATGCCTCTACATGACGCATTGTTTGTAGAGACGAGTCCTGGACCTGTGAAATATGCCATGCAGCGTATCGGTCGCTGTGGTGGATCGATGCGCTTACCTATGGTCGATATTTCTGCGGAAAGTGCAAAAATAGTTGATGCTGCGCTCGAACGTGTCGGGCTGATTTAGAGCTCGTTATGTCATCGAAGAGCGGCGGTCGAAAAAAATCCGATGGCAGCGTCGGGATGATTGCCGAAAATCGGCGAGCCCGTCGCGATTACGAAGTGACGGATACGTTTGAGGCGGGGCTTGTTTTGCAAGGCTCGGAAGTGAAATCACTGCGCCAAGGCAAGGCCAATTTGGCGCATGCTTATGCGGCCTTTCAAGAGGGGGAAGTGTATCTCCTCAATGCCGATATTCCAGAATATAGCTTCGCTAATCGACAAAATCATAAGGCCACTCAGCCGCGTAAGCTATTATTGCATCGCAGAGAAGTGAACCGCCTAGCGGCAGCCATTCAGCGCGACGGGATGACGCTTGTGCCGCTCAAATTATATTTTAATGAGTCTGGTCGGGCCAAATTATTGGTCGGTCTCGCGCGGGGTCGTAAGAAGGCTGATAAGCGCGAGGTTGATCGCAAGCGCGATTGGGAGAGGAGCCGTGCTCGGATTTTGCGCGAACGCGGTTAATGGCCCGCGCTTTGGTCGTCGATAAACGCACGAATGTCTGCGAAAACCTCTTCGAACATGGCTTCGGTCAACCGACCCGTATTGGTGTTGTAGCGCGAGCAATGATAGCTGTCGAACACGGTGATGCGGTCGAGATGATGGCGGGCGCCATGCGCGAAGGGGTATTGGCTCAACTTACCTCCAAGAGCCCGTATCGTGCTGTCATGCGAGATCTTGCCCAGGCATAAAAGCGCAAGGGGTGCGGTGATGGCGGTCAACTGATCTGCCAAAAAGGGTCGACACATCGTAATTTCCGCAGGCGTGGGTTTGTTCTGAGGCGGCACACAGCGGACGGCATTGGTGATGCGACAGTCCTGCAAGGTGAGGCCATCATCTGCCCGTCGGTCGTATTGACCGTCTGAAAACCCAAACTTAGCCAGGCTCGCATATAGCAAATCCCCCGCATAATCGCCGGTGAAGGGCCGGCCGGTTCGATTGGCTCCGCTTACCCCCGGCGCTAAGCCAATGATCAGCAAGCGCGCTGTAGTCGTTCCGAAATTGGGAACCGCGCCATTGAACCAATCGGGATGTTGCACTCGGTTCTCGGCCCGATAGGCGACAAGGCGAGGACATAGTGCACATTCACGGTCTGGATCGAGCTGAGAAGTCATGGGCGTGGGACACATTCAATGAAAGGATGATCGAAATTTCTTGGTGTTAGCTTGCGGCGATTCTATAAGCAGGGTCATGATTGCGATCGCACTAGGTGGAAATCTTGACTGGCAGGGTCTGTCAACGCCCGACATTTTTCGGCTCGCCTGTCGGCAGCTGCAGGATAGGGGCATCATTCCCTATCGGATGTCTCATCTCTACCAAACGCGGCCCATCGGCCCCCCTCAAGATAATTATTATAATGCCGTGATTTTGGTGCGCTATCTGCGATCCCCTCACGCACTCATGCGCGCCTTGCACCACCTCGAAAATAGCTTCCAACGGCAACGCGCGCAACGTTGGGGCGCGCGAACCCTTGACCTAGATCTTATTGATTTTCATGGAAAAACTGTGCGTGGAGCGCTGGAAATTCCGCACCCGCGCCTGGCTGATCGGGCATTTGTCTTACACCCTTTGCGCGATGTCGCGCCGCATTGGCGCCATCCCGTGACACAGCAAACCCTTGATCAGTTAATCCGTAGCCTACCCGCCAGTGCCAGACTGGGCATAATTCACCGCTCTTCTGGCCGTTTTTCCTTGCAAAAAGAGGACGATGCTCCTAAAAACCATGCATAATGCCTGAATGATAGGCAATGCAGACATAGGACTTTGAAATGGCACGTGTAACGGTTGAAGATTGCGTCGATAAAATTCCAAACCGATTTGAACTGGTATTAATGTCGGCTCACCGAGCACGCGGCATGTCTGCCGGTGCGGCGCTATTGGTTGATCGCGATAATGATAAGAACACGGTAGTGGCTCTGCGCGAGATTGCAGAGGAGCAGCTTATTCCGGACGAAATTCGCGAAGATTTGATTGGCTCTTTGCAAAGCAAAGTAGAGATTGATGAGCCCGAAGAAGACGTAATCAGCCATCCGACAAGCCTGCCGAGTGCGGCAATGGAACCATCTGAGCCGATGGCTTCTATGGATGAAGACGATATTTTGGCTGCGCTGAAGGCGCTTGAAGATGCCGCCCCGAAAGACAGAGGAGATGATCAACGGAGTGCGTCCTACGAGTAAGTAGACGTTCGCCGGATTGTGAGATGTCATCATGATGCGGCAATTTGAGCTTGTTGATCGGGTCACCAGTTACGATCCAAAAGCCGATGAGGATCTCCTCAATCGTGCCTATGTTTTTGCAACTAAAATGCACGGCGATCAAAAACGCGCCTCAGGAGACCCCTATTTTTCGCATCCTGTAGAAGTTGCGGGAATTCTCACGGATCTGCGGTTAGACACGCAAACCATTGCGACGGGTTTGCTGCATGATACGCTTGAAGATACCGACGCCACCTTTAACGATATTGTGTCGATGTTTGGCGGCGAAGTTGCCGATCTCGTAGATGGTGTGACCAAGCTGTCTAAGCTTGAAATGGTCGAGGGCGCTGCCGCGCAAGCCGAGAACTTTCGAAAACTTTTACTGGCGACCAGTAATGATATTCGCGTTCTGCTTGTTAAATTGGCTGACCGATTACACAATATGCGCACTTTGCACTTTATCCCTTCGGCAGAGAAACGACGGCGGATTGCGCAAGAGACCATCGAAATTTATGCGCCTTTGGCCGGCCGCATGGGGATGCAGAGTTTCCGTGAGGAATATGAAGACCTTGCTTTTGAACAGCTGAACCCAGAAGCCCGGCGACTTGTGCTCGACCGATTGGATCAACTCGATGCAACGCATGGCGCTATTTTGGACGATATCGCCTATGAAATCGGCAGTGTGTTAGGACGAGCGTCAATATCGGCTCAGGTGAAGGGGCGGCGAAAACGGCCTTTTTCGATATGGCGCAAAATGCAGCATAAATCGATTTCGCTGGAACAGCTCTCTGATATTTTTGGCTACCGCATCATTGTCGATAATGAAGACCTCTGCTATCGGGCATTGGGCGCCATCCACCGTGCCTATAAAGTCGTCCCGGGGCGTTTTAAAGATTATATTTCCGTGCCCAAGTTGAATAATTATCAGTCCTTGCACACGACCATGATTGGGCCCGATCGTCAGCGCGTTGAAGTTCAGATCAGAACCGAAATGATGCATCAGGTGGCCGAGCGAGGTGTGGCCGCGCATTGGGCGTATAAGGAGGGCGATGGGTTTAAACGTCCTAACGTCACCGAGATCCAGCCCTTTAGTTGGCTACAAGAGGTTGTTAACCAACTCAAAACAGGCGAGTCGGCTGAAGAGTTTTTGGAAAATACGAAACTTGAGCTGTTCACAGACCAAGTATTTTGTTTCACACCCAAGGGACGCTTGATCGCGTTGCCGGATGGCGCCACCGTGCTCGACTTTGCATTTGCAGTACACACCGAAGTAGGAACGAATTGTGGGGGCGCGCGGATCAACGGCAAGCCGGTTCCCTTGCGTCAGCGTATTAACAATGGCGATGAGATCGAAATCATTCGCGACCCTGCCATTATGCCACAACAGATTTGGCTGAACCATGTGGTCACGGGAAAAGCCCGAGCGGCCATTCGTCATGCCTTGCGGCGGCGCGAAGACGCTGAATATGCGACGCTTGGAGAGCGCTTGGTTCGCCGATTATTTGAGATCGAGAATACGGAGCCGAGCCGAGATATTCTTGAACGCGCGCTTGGGATTATGGGTTTTGACAGTCTGCCTGCGCTCTATGCTGAAATTGGTCGAGGGCGTGTCGCCGCAGCCGATGTCCTTTTCGCCGTACTTCCGAAAAAGCGGCCTCAAGGCCTCACGCGAACGATTTTAAGTGGTGCGCGACGTGCCTTCTCGCGATCCGAACGCCGGCAATCGACCGCGCCCATTCCCCTCAGTGCGGGCATGTCGGGGGTCGCCATGAAATTTGCGCCATCATGCTTCCCTCTGCCGGGGGATCCCATTGTGGGTATTTTAACCTCGGATGTGGGGTTGATGGTGTATCCGCTCAATGCCCCCCAGCTCGCTGATTTCGAAGAGCAACCTGAACGCTGGGTGGCGATGCGGTGGGATATTGCTGAAAATGAAGATTGCCGGTTTGCATCGCGCCTCTCTATTACGGTGAATAACCAACCGGGAAGTTTGGGGGCCGTCGCGCAAACCATTGCGGATTTTGATGCGAATATTACGAATTTGGGCGTATATAATCGTGATGATAATTTTTATGATCTGATTTTCGACATCCAGGCGCGGGATGTGAATCATGTACAAGAAATTATAGATGCCTTGAAAGGGGCGCGAAGTGTCGCCGCTGTTCGTCGGATCGTTTTTGATAAAGAGGAGAAATAGGTGACACCGGAGCGCGTTTTGAGAGAATTTCGGGACTCGGGCGCCTTACTCGACGGGCATTTTGTTCTGTCATCGGGGCTTCACAGTCGTCAATATTTACAATGTGCTCGGGTGCTCATGGATCCGAAACGTGCGGCGCGCTTATGTAAAGCCTTGGCTCAGAAAATTCGTCTCGAGCTGGCGCGTGAGATCGATGTGGTTGTCTCACCAGCCATGGGCGGCGTGATTGTTGGGTATGAGATGGGGCGCCAACTGGGTGTTCCAGCAATGTTTCTTGAGCGCGTGGATGGGGAATTCACACTCCGGCGCGGCTTTTCATTATCCCATAAGCCTCGTGTGCTGATGGTTGAGGATATTGTGACGACAGGCCTGTCGTCGCGCGAAGCTATTTCGGCAATCCGTGCCGCTGGGGGGCGTGTTGTGGGGGCGGCCTGTTTAATTGATCGCTCCAAGGGACAAGCGAAAGTGGGCACGCGTTTGGTTTCTCTGGCGGGATTGCATGTTGAGAGCTTTTCCGCTGATAAAATTCCCGCTGACTTAGCTAATATTCCGGCGATCAAGCCAGGCAGCCGGGGGCTTGTCTGAGATGTTTCGCCGGCGCCTGCCTCAACACTGGCTTGAACGGTTGCGGCAGTATCTATGGCCAAAAACCGGCTGGTGGCGCGCAACGAAATATACGTGGCATCGGACGGTGCGCATAAAAGGGTCCGCGGACTCGATTGCGTTGGGCTTGGCGATTGGCGCTTTTATTTCTGCTACTCCGTTATTAGGACTGCACCTCGTGCTGGCCGCGATGATCGCATGGTTATTGGGAGCGAATATCATTTCTTCGGCGGTAGGCACCTGGGTCGGCAATCCTCTCTCTTTCCCCTTTATCTGGGTAGCGACGTTTAAGCTCGGACATGTAATCATGGGAACGAGCGGCAATTTAAATGCGCTCGACCAACTTAGTTTTAATGCAATCTTGTCTCATCCAACCGACATTTTTATGCCGGTGATTTTGCCCATGCTTGTTGGCGGCATTCCTATCGGGCTTTTGCTAGCCGTTGTCACGTTTTATCCGAGCCGGACCTTGATTGGCATTTATCAAAATCGTCGTGACGCAATGCGCGCGCGGATCCAGCAATTTCGCAACAAAGACGGGTCCGTGGAATAATGGCGGATCATCGCAAGTTGCGTTTGGGCGTCAATATCGACCATGTTGCCACCCTCCGAAATGCACGGGGAGAGCAATTTCCCGACCCTGTACGCGCAGCACTATGTGCAAAAGAGGCGGGGGCAGATGGGATCACCGCGCATTTGCGGGAGGATCGTCGTCACATTCGTGATAATGATTTAATGCGTTTAAATTCCGAAGTCGATCTTCCGCTGAACATGGAGATGGCAGCAACAGCAGAGATGCAATCGATAAGCCTGGCGCTGCTTCCACATGCGGTCTGTCTTGTTCCAGAGAAACGAAGCGAGGTAACGACAGAAGGCGGGCTTGATATTATTGGTCAGAAAGATGCGTTAGCGAAATATATTGAGCCCTTGTGCGCCGCCGGCATTCGCGTGTCATTATTCATTGACCCTGAAGAAGCGCAAATTCAAGCGGCACAGTCGATCGGAGCCCCCGTTATCGAGCTTCACACGGGCGCCTTTTGTGACGCGTTCCGCGCCGGGGAAGATCGGGCGGAAGGAGAATATCAGCGCTTATTAACGGCGACACAACAGGCTACGGCAATGGGGCTTGAAGTGCATGCGGGTCATGGCATTTGCTATCAGACCGTGACGCCCATTGCCCAGATCATGGATTTGGCCGAGCTCAATATTGGGCATTTTCTAATCTCTGAATCTGTATTCCTTGGCTTAGAGGGCAGTATTCAAAAAATGCGTCAGCTCATGGACGCAGCGCGGGAGCGCGCATGATTATCGGCTTGGGCAATGACATGATTGATATTCGCCGAATTGAAAAAACGCTCGAGCGCTTTGATCGGCGGTTCATTGACCGCATTTTTACACCCATTGAACAAGCAAAGTCGGATAAGCGGTTCATGCGCGCGGCGTCCTATGCGAAAAGATTTGCGGCAAAAGAGGCCTGCGCGAAAGCGCTCGGGACCGGTTTGCGTCGCGGGGTATTTTGGCGCGATATGGGCGTGGTTAATTTACGCTCGGGGGCGCCGACGCTTGAGTTAACTGGCGGCGCGCGCGAACAGCTCGACCGCATCACACCAAAGGGCTATCGTGCACAAATTAATTTAACGATTTCCGATGATTTTCCTTGGGCGCAAGCGCTTGTAATTATATCGGCTATTGAAGTGCGATAATGGAACGAGAGGCGGCGATCGATGATGACAGATGAAAAACCAAAATCAGAACTGCGCGAGTGGGTGATCACGCTTGTTTGGGCCAGTGTCATTGCGGTGATCATTCGGTCTTTTCTTTTTCAACCCTTCAATATTCCTTCGGGATCCATGAAGCCGACCCTTTTGGTGGGTGACTATCTTTTTGTCAGCAAATATAGCTATGGCTATTCGCGCCACAGTCTTCCGTTTAGCCCTGATTTGGGGGCAGGACGCGTCTGGGAAAGTCCGCCTCAGCGCGGTGATGTGGTAGTCTTCAAAATGCCTGCGGATAATCGAACAGATTATATCAAGCGTCTGATCGGATTACCCGGTGACGAGATCATGGTGATCGATGGCCTGTTGCACATTAATGGTGTGGCGGTTGAGCGCGAGGTGTTGGAGCCCTTTATTGATCATGATGCGGCAGGCCGCGATAAACCTATTCGTCGCTATCGGGAGACGCTCCCTAATGGGGTGAGCTATGAAACGCTTGATGAGACGGATGAGGGGTTGGCCGATAATGTCGGTCCCTATCGCGTGCCCGAGGGGCATTATTTTATGATGGGCGATAATCGGGACAATTCGACCGATAGTCGATTTATGCGCCATGTCGGCTACGTTCCTAAAGATAATCTCGTGGGTCCGGCGCGCGTCCTTTTCTTCTCGGTTGATGATCGCGTTCCCTGGTGGTCGGTTTGGCGTTGGCCAGCGGCCATTCGTTATTCGCGCTTACTCAATACGGTCGATTAATGGTGAACGAGCTTCAATCTTTTTCTGATCGACTTGGTTACGCCTTCTCAGATATTGGCCTTTTGCAGGATGCGTTAATGCATCCGAGCCTAGAGCTTGAACGCCGTAATGAGCGCCTTGAGTTTTTGGGGGATCGCGTTTTGGGGCTGGTGCTGGCCCAATGGCTTTTGCAGGCGTTTCCGGAAGAGGCCGAGGGGCCTTTGGCCCGCCGATTGGCTTATCTAGGCAGTGGCGATCTTTGCGCAAAGATTATGGATCGGCTCGACTTATTGTCGGCGCTCAATAGCCTGTCGTCGAAATCGCTGGCTCTGACCCCTCGGATTGCCGGCAATTGCTGCGAGGCGCTCATTGCTGCGATTTATCTCGATGGTGGGATGGACGCCGCCAACCGGTTCATAAAAATGCATTGGCAAGAATTTTTGGCTGAAGCCGAGCCGATTGATGCGAAGACGCTCTTGCAAGAATATTTAGCCAAGCGAAAAGCGGCGTCACCTGTTTACCAAATTATTGATCGAGTGGGTCCCACCCATGCGCCGACCTTTGATGTAGAAGTGTCGGTCGACGGCATTGGGCGGGCCTCCGCGCAAGGCCCATCGCGCCGTCAAGCCGAACAAGAAGCCGCAAAGAAGTGGTTGAGTGATTTTGCGGAGGTATGTGTATGAGCCAAAAATGTGGTTTTGTGGCTCTCATCGGTCCGCCCAATGCGGGTAAGAGCACCTTGGTCAATCATCTCGTTGGTCAAAAAGTGACCATTGTAACGCAAAAAGCGCAAACGACGCGGATGCGGGTGCGCGGTGTGATGATGCATGACGCGAGTCAGATTATCTTGGTGGATACGCCTGGCGTGTTTAAGCCCAATCAACGCCTCGATCGACACATGGTGCGCGAGGCATGGTCGGGCGCGCATGATGCCGATTGTGTTTTGGCCTTGTTTGACGTGCGGCACCTTGGAAAACCTGAAACCCAATTAGTGCTCGATGGCATGGCGCGCCTGTCCGCGCCTGTGTTTATTGCGTTAAACAAGATTGACCGTATGCCACGTTCCGAGCTTTTGGCCTTGATTGATGGGTTTCGCTCGCGTGTCAGCGATTGTGAAATTTTCCTGATCTCGGCGTTGAAGGGAGATGGGGTAAGCTCTCTGGTCGAGCGTTTGTCGGCCACCATGCCGGAGGGGCCTTGGCTCTATAGCCCGGATCAAGCCGCTGATATTCCGTCTCAACTTTTGGCAGCAGAAATTACGCGAGAGCAATTATTTCTGAACTTACACCAAGAATTGCCCTATGCGCTGACCGTCGAGACAGACAGTTGGAAGCGGCAAAAAGATGGCAGCGTTCGAATTGAGCAAACCATTTACGTCCAACGCGACGGCCAAAAAGGAATTATTCTCGGGAAGGGTGGTGAAACCATAAAGAAATTGGGAGCGCAGGCACGCCATGAAATGGAGTCCAATTTCGAGCATCGCGTACATTTGTTTCTGTTTGTGAAAGTGCGTGCCAATTGGATGGAGGATCCCGCGCGATATCAGGCGATGGGGATCGACCCGGCGGAGGGCTAGACACATGCTCGAGATGCAGGCGGTTGGTTTCGTGCTCTCGGCCCGGCGGTTTGGTGAAAGCAGTGCGATTGTGGATATGTTCACGAGAACACATGGGCGGTTTAAAGGGCTGGTGCGCGGCGGCGCTGGAAAGAAAATGCGTCCCCTCTTGCAAGCGGGTAACACTTTATCGGTAACGTGGCGGGCTCGCCTCTCGGATCATTTGGGGCACTTTACGGTTGAAGCCGAAGACCTCATCGCTGGTCGATTTCTAGGTACTCCAAGCTGCTTGAACGCGATTTTGTCGCTGACGGAATTATTGGCGGTAACGCCTGAGCGGCAAGCCTATCCGCGTCTGTATGACACGGCTAAGCTGGTGCTCGATCATCTTGATGATCCGCAAACCTGGCCGGCATTGATGGTGAGGTTTGAAATGGCGCTGTTGGCCGAAATGGGCTTTGGATTAGATTTAAGTCGATGTGCTGCAACCGGCGTGACGACAGATTTAACCTATGTATCGCCTAAAAGTGGCTGTGCGGTGAGTGCCGGTGCGGCGTCGCCTTATTTAGATCGGTTATTTCCCCTTCCCCGATTTCTGGTTGATGTGTCGTCGACGCCTGAGCCGCAGGATATAGCGAATGGCTTTGCGCTTATTGGCCATTTTCTCGATCGCCGCGTCCTTCAGCCCAATGGCCGCGAATTGCCCGAGGTGCGGGCGCGTATGATGGCTCATTTTAGTGCATCAGCCGGCATATAGAGCTTGAGAGGCACAGCTAGAATCTGGCATGAAGAGCGGATGACAAAAGCAGTGATCACGGATATGCCGGCCGAGCCGGTCAGCTTGAAGCAAGCGCTCGAGCAACGCTATTTAGCCTATGCGCTATCGACAATTACCAATCGGGCTTTGCCGGATGTGCGCGACGGGTTAAAACCGGTTCACCGCAGATTATTATTCGCCATGCGCCAGTTGCGGCTTGATCCGCAGCAGGGCTTTAAAAAATCCGCGCGGGTGGTGGGCGATGTCATTGGTCGGTATCACCCGCACGGTGATCAGGCCGTATATGATGCCTTGGTGCGCCTCGCGCAAGATTTTGCCGTGCGTTATCCCTTGGTCGACGGACAGGGAAATTTTGGCAATATTGATGGCGATAATGCCGCGGCCATGCGTTACACGGAAACACGTCTAACCCGCGTCGCGCAGCTATTAATGCTCGATATTGACAATAATACGGTGGATTTTCGCCTAACCTATGATGGTGAAGATGAAGAGCCGATTGTCTTGCCCGCGGCATTGCCCCATCTATTGGCAAATGGCGCGTCGGGTATCGCCGTTGGCATGGCGACCAATATTCCGCCGCATAATATAGATGAGTTACTTGCCGCTTCTCTGCATTTGATTAAAGCCCGTGAAGCGCGCATTGAAACTTTGCTGGGCTATGTGAAGGGACCCGACTTCCCGACAGGCGGGCAATGTGTCGAAGGCGCGGAGGCCATTCGGGAAGCCTATGCGACCGGTAAGGGCAGTTTTCGCATTCGTGCGTGCTACGAGATCGAGCAGCTGGGTCGCGGGCAATGGCAGGTGATTGTCACTGAAATGCCGTATCAGGTTCAAAAGGCGCGGCTCATCGAGCGCATTGCCGAGCTGATGCAGGCACGCTCTCTGCCAATGCTGGACGACATACGCGACGAGAGCACCGATGATGTGCGTCTCGTGCTGGTGCCGCGCAACAAGGACATCGATCCCGATCAAATGATGTCAGCTTTGTTCAAGCTCACCGATTTGGAAATTCGCTTTTCCATGAATATGAATGTGCTGGATGCGGCGGGCGTGCCGCGGGTGATGAGTTTGCGCGATGTTTTATTAGCCTGGCTTGATCATCGTAAAGTCGTGCTCATTCGTAAAAGTCAGGCGCGGCTTGAAAAATTAGAGGCCCGCCTCGAAGTTTTAGAAGGCTATCTCATTGCCTATCTTAATTTGGATGAGGTGATCCGGATTATTCGTGAAGAGGACGAGCCACGTGAGGCGCTTATGGCGGCCTTTCATTTAACGCATAATCAGGCCGAAGCCATATTGAACATGCGGTTACGGGCTTTGCGGAAGCTCGAAGAAGAGGGTATTCGGTCTGAGCATAAGGAATTAAAAAAAGAACAGGCTCAACTTAAGAAATTGCTCAAAAGTGAAACCGCGCAATGGGATGTGATTGCGGCCGATATTAAAGAATTGCGAAAAGAGTTTGGACCAAAAACTGATTTGGGGCGTCGCCGGACGCTGATCAGTGAAGTCTCCGAGTCTGAAACAGTGTCCCTCGATATTTTTGTTGAAAAAGAGCCAGTTACAGTGATTTGCTCTGAAAAAGGTTGGATAAGGGCGGCGCGTGGTCATGTCGAATCTGGCAAGGATCTGAGCTATAAATCTGGGGATAAGGGCAAGTTTGTTTTGCATGCGCAAAGCACGGATAAGCTGACCATTATTGCATCAAACGGGCGCGCTTACATGTTGGATGCTGGTAAATTGCCGGGCGGGCGAGGGCATGGCGAGCCCATTCGCTTAATGCTGGATATTGATCCGGGCGACGAGATTGTCGAAATTTTCCCGCACGATCCCGATCGTCTCTTGCTGTTTGTTTCGCGGATCGGTAATGGCTTTATCGCACCAGAAAGTGAGCTGGTGACGGCGCGTCGGGCCGGTAAGCAGGTGTTGAATGTGAAATCGCCCGATGAGCTTGCTGTGTGTGTGCCGGCCGATGGCGATATGATCGCTGTGCTAGGCGAAAACCGCAAACTCTTATGTTTTGCTCGAAAAGATGTTCCCGAGATGAGCAAAGGGAAAGGGGTACGCTTGCAACGTCATGGCGATGGTCACTTGGCAGATGCGCGGGTTTATTGGAAGAAGCAAGGCCTGACGGTGCTGGACGGTGCGGGCCGACAGCATGTGTTTGATAATTTGAAAGAATGGGAAGGGTTGCGGGCTCAAGCGGGGCGGGTGAGGCCGAAGGGCTTTCCCGCAAATGGATTGATCGGCCCGGCTTTTCCGAACCGACTTTAATCAGCCTGTGTCAGCTGAAAGGGTGCGGTTGCGATATAGCCCCAAAACTTAGTCTGGATCTCATACTCGCCCGGTTGAAATCGGGTCGGGGACAGGGGGACGATATGAATTTCTTCACGGATATCTCCGGCAAAGAGCGTTTCAGTAACCGGCCCAGATGACGTTGTAGAGGTGCAGGCGGGGTCTGTTCCTGAGGCTTGCATAAAGGTCCCTACGCTATTCGTGACCACGAACCGAAAAACTTTACAGCGCGTTTCGGCGGTGAGCTGAACATCCTCATCTGTGCGATTGTGGAGACGGAGAACGACCGGTAATTGGGGCGAGGCGCTTAAAATATGGCTGGCCGGAACACCGATCTCAAGCCCCACTTGGCCGTCGCGAATAGAGCCAGGGCGCAGATAAGGGGCGGCAACGATCAAGACGACGATAGCGACCAATGTGGTGAGCAATACAGGTGACATATTTTTGAACATGAAACAGTCTTTCGGTTAATCGAATATTTGCTCGGGCAACCAGGTTGCCAGTTCGGGCCATATTGCGAGGACACCGAGCATGGAAATTTGGATCATGACGAAAGGAATGGCGCCACGGTAAATGTCGGATGTGCGCACGGATGGCGGAGCGACCCCGCGCAAATAGAACAGCGCAAAGCCAAAGGGTGGGGTGAGAAAGGACGTTTGTAAATTCATCGCGATCATCACGCCGAGCCACACCGGATTGACATCCATCGCCAATAATACGGGCCCGACAATCGGAACAACGACAAAGATAATCTCGATAAAATCGAGAAAAAACCCTAGGAAAAACATCACCAGCATCACAGCAATCACAGCGCCTGTGGCGCCTCCGGGCAGATCGGACAGCCAAGCGGTGATGGTCTCGTCGCCGCCCAAGCCGCGGAAGACAAGCGAGAATAAGGCGGCCCCAACCAAGATGATGAAGACCATTGAGGTTGTGTGGGTTGTGCTGCGCATAACATCGTGAAGCAAATTCAGCGCGTAAATTTTAAATAGGGCAATGATGATGGAAATGCCGGCTATGAGCGACAGGAGGGCCGCAAGGCCCATAAGGGCAAAATCGATCAGATCGAGTTCGTCTCGCCCGAGCCGCAGATCGACGAAACTGGTTAAGACGACCAATAATAGGAGAGCCGCAGCACCTAAGCGTTGCGCCGAGGCGCCAAGCCGCTCACCGGCGAGCAATATTGTGCCAATCGCGCCTACAGCCGCCGCCTCGGTGGGGGTTGCTATTCCGCCCAGGATTGAGCCCAAAACAGCGACAATAAGAAGGATGGGCGGCAACAGACTGGTGAGCATCTGGCGCAGCGTAATGGGTTCAACATCGTGCAGGGGCGGTGCTTTATCTGGCTGCAGGAAAGCTCGAATATTTTGATAGACAATATAGGCAACAACCAGCAAAAGGCCGGGAATAAGCGAGCCGGCAAATAATTCGCCGACCGAGACCGTATCCGGAGAGAAAATACCCTGCTCCAATTGCGCTTTTTGATAGGCATTGGCGATGACATCGCCCAATAAAACCAAAACAATTGAGGGCGGAATGATTTGTCCAAGCGTTCCCGCAGCCGTGATTGAGCCACTGGCCAATGCCGGATCATAGCCCCGCTTGAGCATGGTTGGCAGGGATAACAAGCCCATGGTCACAACGGTGGCGCCCACAATGCCGGTGGAGGCGGCCAATAATGCGCCAACAATCGTAACGGAAATCGCTAACCCGCCGCGCAGACGCCCAAACAGGCGCGTCATATTATCAAGCAGATCCTCGGCAATTTTGGCGCGCTCAAGCATCGTGCCCATAAACACAAAAAGAGGCACGGCAATGAGCACTTCATTGGTCATGATGCCGAAGATGCGTTGCGGGAGGGCGAAAAAATATCCAATGTCGAAGGCGCCGACGCTTAGACCGATCAAGCCAAAAATAAGCCCCATGCCAGCAAGGGTGAAGGCCACGGGAAAGCCGCTCATCAGGGCCAGGCAGGTGACGGCAAAAAGCAAGAGATCGAGATGCAGGCTCATATGTTTGTCTCATTCGTGCGTGCGAGGGGTTCACCAAAAACAACCGCAAAAACTTGCGCGATCATTTGCACGGCAAAAATTAAGATCATGGTCTTGAGAAGATAGATACCGTGAATGCCACTGGTTTCCCGCGATCCCTCGCGAACCGACCACGCCATGGCAACATAGTCATACGCCACATACAAGATGAGGGTTGCCAGAGGGAGAACGAAAAGGATGGCGCCTAAGCGGTTGACGATGTGCTTACGTTGGGGTGTGAACCGACCATAAAAAATATCAACACGCACATGAGCATCGGCCGACCATGTTGCCGCCGCCGCCATTAAGAACAAAACTCCATGCATATAGATAATGGATTCTTGCATTTGGATGGATCCAAAGCCGAACACATAGCGCAACATCACCACCAGGAACTGAACCAAAACCATAGCCAGGGTCAGCCATTTTGCGGCTTCCCCTAAGGTTGTGTTGATCCAGGCGCACAGATGCGCAATGCGGGCGAGGGCTGACATTAAAATTCGCGCCGGGCTTGCGTATAGGGCTCTTCGGACCAGCTGCCCCAAATCATCGAATTGGCGAGGGATTGCTTAAAGCTATCATACACTTTTTGTGTAAACGCATCCGTCTGCGCAATATCATTGAGGACGGCCTCAGAAGCCTGTTTGAGACCGCGCATGACCTCTGCATTGAAGGATCGCAGCTCAACCTTATGCTTATTGACCAATGTTGCCAAAGCCGATGCATTTTTCTCATTATACTCGGCATGCGTCAGAGTGTTTTCTGCGGCACATGCTGTTTGGATAGCGGCCTGCTGTTGTGGCGTCAGCTCCGCCCAAACATCGAGATTGATCCCTGTCGACAAGGCGGCACCGGGTTCATGAATGCCGGGGCAATAATAATATTTTGCGACCTGATAAAAGCCGAAGGCGAGGTCGTTCCAGGGTCCAACCCATTCCGACGCATCGATGGCGCCTGATTTCATGCTCGGAAAAATCTCGCCACCGGGCAAAGCGACTGCTGCCGCCCCCAAACGACGCATGACTTCTCCCCCCAGGCCTGGCATGCGAATTTTAAGACCCTTAAAATCATCGAGCGTATTAATTTCCTTATTGAACCAGCCGCCCATTTGCACGCCCGTATTGGCGGAGAGGAATGCCTTAATTTTAAACTGAGCGGACAGCTCGTCCCACAATGCTTGGCCACCGCCGAAATAAACCCACGCATTGATTTCCTGAGCCGTCATGCCGAAAGGAACCGCCGTGAAAAAATTAAAGGCTGGGGATTTTCCCTGCCAGTAATACTCGGCTCCGTTGTACATATCGGCGGTTCCCGTTGACACCGCATCAAAGGCCTCAAAGGCGCCCACGAGTTCGCCCGCGGCAAACACTTTGATGGTGAGCTCGCCATCGGTTAGATCCGATACGCGCTGCGCAATATTTTCAGGAGCGGTTCCCAGCCCTGGAAAGTTTTTGGGCCATGTCGTGACCATTTTGAGCGTACGCTTGCCCTTGGCATAAGCCGGAGCCAAAGCGGGGGCCGCAAGGCTGGAAGACGCCGCGGCCACACCAGCCGTTGCAAGCATTTGTCGCCGAGAAACTGTTTTGGTCATCACATGTCCTTTCATCATCGTCATTGATCCGCGGGTGTGACCGTCTGGATGACGATTGTTCTTAAGTCAAGCTCACCGTGCAGGTGGTTGGGTTTGCAAGGGAACCCAGCCATTTGGTCCAAGTTCCTGGAGAGGTTGGAAGTGCTTTTTGTACTCCATTTTTCGACTGCCGCCTACTAGATAGCCGAGATAAACAAAGGGCATGCCGTTTTCGGCCGCGAGCTGAATTTGGTCCAAGATGACATAAGAGCCGAGGCTTCGCCGCGCCGCTATTGGGTCAAAAAACGAATAGACGAGTGAAAAACCATCGCGCATACGGTCGCGCAGGAGGGCGGCTAATAAGCGCGCGTCGGGAGAACGATACTCGACCATTTGCGTGTCGACATTGGTCTCTTCCACCATATCAATAAAGTCGAGGCTGGTCATTTCGGCCATGCCGCCCTCTTCATGGCGGGCATCTAAATAGGCCCGTAACACATCATATTGTTCGCGGCTGGCGAGGGCCGGCAAGGTTTCGCGGGTCAGATCGGCATTTCGATTGATGATGCGTCTTTGGCTGCGCGAGGGCGAAAACTCCGCAACATTGACGCGCACCGAACGACAGGCGAAACAATTTTCGCAGGCGGGGCGGTAGGCAATGGTTTGGCTTCGGCGAAACCCCGCTTGAGCCAACTCATTATGCAGGCTGTCTGCAGCGTCGCCGACTAAATGGGTAAAGAGTTTTCGCTCATACAGCCCCTCGAGATAGGGGCAGGGCGACGTTTCCGTGAGGAAAAATGAGGGTAATCGGAAACCGGTTTGTTGGTTCATGATGTTCCGCCTTTTTCCTCAGCTATAGCCTGACGTCGCAGACGCTTAAAGTCCAAAATAGATCGGTGCAACGATAGAATAGGTGAGCCAGATCACTAAAATCAAGGGGGTGCCGGCTTTCACAAAATCGTTGAACCGGTAATTTCCAGGCGTCATCACCAAGAGATTGGTCTGATA
Organism: Alphaproteobacteria bacterium; assembly: GCA_965662735.1. Lineage (GTDB taxonomy): Bacteria > Pseudomonadota > Alphaproteobacteria > RS24 > RS24 > JAYODZ01. Next base: position 47,578 of record CBFIIU010000011.1, on the reverse strand, counting down.
GGCAATAGGCGTCGCAAAACTGCAATTGGCCGCAAAAATCACCGCCATGATGAAGGCGGCAGGTGGTGCCTCAAGGCGCAGTGCAAGGTCGATGGCAATCGGCGTCAACAAGACGGCGGTCGCATTGTTTGACAATAGATTAGTGATGACGGCACAAAATAGGAAAAAGGCCGACAAAATGACCGCGGCACTCGCCCCATCGAAGAGTGCCAAAAACTGTGAGCTGAGCGTTCCAGCGCCGCCCGTGGCCAGCAATGCTTCCGACATGGCGAGCGCGGCGCCCACCAGCAGAAAAATCCGCAGGTCAATGCCCCGAGCCGCTTGCCGCACATTCAAGACACCGCCGACCAACATCGCAAGAGCCCCGCCGAGCGCGGCGGTGACGATGGGAACCAAATTGACGGCGGCAGCGAAGATGGTCACTGCAAAAATAAGTCGAGCGCGAGCTGCATTTTTGAAATTAGGGAGTTCGCGCGCGCTCCACTCCATCAGCAAGGCGTCGCGATTTGTCCGAAGACGTTCAATATTAGACTTACTGCCGATGACGAGTAAGACATCGCCAGCCTCGAGGCGAATGTCGGATAATTGATGGCGCAACATGCGCGCCCGCCGCTGCACCCCTACAATCTCGCACTCAGTATCGTGACGAAAGCCGGTTTGATAAGTGGCCCGCGAGATCATGCGTGAGCCGGGGGCAACCACGAGTTCTGCCAGCATAAATTCATCATCGGGTTTATCTGAACCGCGTCGGGCTAGTCGTGTCACTTGGGAGCTCAGAATATGTTCTGATTGCCCCAGTAAATCATTTAATTCCCGACGGGTGGCGGCAATGAATAGGCGGTCTCCGGCCTGCAAGGTATAATCGTCAAATGGCGGGATCATGATGCCATTATGGCTATCGATCATTTGCACGGTCATGCCCGCGAGATCGGGAAAAAATCCAGCCGAGGACTGCGCGCCAATTAGCGCATCATCTGGGCGCAGGCGGATCTCAACAATGAATTGCCGTCCGGTTACGTCGGCCAGGGTGTCTCGCGCCGGCGACGCATCATGGTGGCGCAAAATTCGGGGCATAATAAAGGTAATATAAATGAGCCCAGAGGCGGCGCAGATTAATCCAATCGGGGTTTGGTCAAAAAAGCCAATGGTGTCGGCGCCCAGCCGTTTGACGGCACCGGCAACAAGGAGATTGGTCGATGAGCCAATGAGGGTGAGCATGCCCCCCAAAACAGAAATAAAGCTCAGCGCCATAAATCCACTACCATTTTGCACAGCCCCTCGGGTTACAATTGCAGAAAGAACCGGGATGAACATCAGCACAACAGGCGTGTTGTTTAAAAAAGCGCTGAGAACGGCAACCAGCGAGAAGGTAATAAAAAGCGTCAGGCGCGGATTGCGCTTGGCGTCTTGCGTGATCAGATCAATGATGCCTTCAAGGGCGCCGGAGTGAAACAATCCTTGCCCCATCACCAATAGGGCCAAAACGGCAAACAAAGCGGGGTTTGCAAAGCCAGAGAGCAAAGTCTCTACCGACAGCATGTTCTCTCCGCTGTCGGAGTGCATTGGAAATAACGAGAACAGTAAGCAGAAGGCAACAACGATCAGTAAGGACGTGATTTCAATCGCTAGCTTTTCGGTAACGTAAAAAAACACGCCAACGGCGATGATGGCAAAGGTGGCCATCATGTGGATGTTTAAGGTCGATATCTCATGAAGAAAAAGATCAAGCCAAGCCAAGCAAAACCCTTTTTATGATCGTGCGCATCCGGCCAAGCAGAAGTGCCGACAGACCCGATGGTCGTGCGCGGCGGAGCGAAGCTGGACAGGATTAGAATTTTTAGTCATAAGAGCACTGTAACCCTGAGTGGAGCCCCTGTATATGCCTGAACTGAGCCGTTCGTTGCGAGATGCGTTTGGTTGTTTTGCGACGGGGATTTGTGTCGTCACGACACCCCTATCGGGGCCCGATGCATCGCCTGCATTTAGCCCGGAACAGGCTGAAAAGTCGGCTCCTCAGCGCTACTCGTCGGTGACAATTAATAGTTTCAGCTCAGTTTCATTAGATCCCGCTTTGCTCGCATGGAGCCTCGATCTTAAAGCGCGTCGCTATTCTGTGATGTCGGAAATGGCAGGTTTCGTCGTGAATGTGTTGGCTGATCATCAGTCTGAGCTGGCTCAACAGGCGGCAACCCAAGCAGAATTTGAGGCCACGCATTGGGCCGGCCGACCCGCCGAGCATGGCTGGATTTTTGACGATGTGGTGGCCTCCTTTGAGTGCAAGCTGTGGAAAAAAGTTGATGCAGGAGATCATGTCATGTTCTTTGGTGAAATCATGTCTCACGCGTTTGCTGGCGATCAAAAGCCGTTATTATACTACCGAGGCCAATTCGTGACTTTGGCAGAATCCAAGTAACCAAGAACGAGGGGAGGTCGCCGTCATAGCGGCTCTCTATCGGCTCTAGCGGCTTTCTGGGTTCAAACCCTGGCGCAAGTCTTGGTACAAGTCTTGGAACAAATCTTGGAACAAATCTTGGTACATACCTTGGTATATGTCTGAGTATAATAAAACGGCATTAGGAGTTCTTCATGACCAAATGTGCATTTATCGGGCTTGGTGTCATGGGCGGCCCAATGGCTGGCCATTTGAGCGCCGCGGGCCATGCTGTCAAAGTGTTTAACCGTTCTCCTGAAAAAGCAGACAAATGGTGCGCGCAGCATGCGGGAGAGATGGGGCAGACACCGGCAGCCGCTGCCCAAGACGCTGAGTTTATTTTTTTATGCGTCGGCCGAGACGAAGATGTGGTCGAAGTGATGACCGGGCCGGATGGTGTGTTGGCGCAGTGTAGCCCCGATGCCATCATTATTGATCACACAACCACCTCGGCGCATCTCGCGCGCGATATGGCGATGGCGAGCACGCAACGTGGCGCCTATTTTCTCGACGCTCCGGTTTCGGGGGGTGAAGCTGGGGCGGTGAAGGGCCAACTCACGGTGATGGTCGGAGGGAACCGCGATGCGTTCGGAAGGGCAGAGCCGATCATCTCTCACTTCGCTAAGTCAGTCAGGCATATGGGGGATACGGGCTATGGTCAGCTAACTAAAATGGTTAACCAAATATGTATTGCCGGACTTCTTGAGGGCTTATCTGAAGGGCTCCATTTTGCGGAACAAGCCGGATTGGATATTGCGGCGGTTGTCGATGTAATCGGCAAGGGGGCTGCGCAATCATGGCAGATGGATAATCGGGCTTTGACGATGCGCGACAATCAATTTGATTTTGGATTCGCGGTCGATTGGATGCGCAAGGATTTGTCGATCTGCTTGGAAGAGGCGAACCGAAATGGCGCGTCTTTGCCAGTCACCGAGATGGTTGATGGCTATTATGCTGAGGTACAACGCATGGGGGGCGCGCGGTGGGATACCTCCAGTCTGATCGCGCGACTGCGGGCCAGGCGAGACGTGTAATTATTGTACGTTAATTATTAAATTATACAATTAAAGTAAAATATTGAAATCGAAGATAATTACTAGAATTAAGCGGGTTCTAGACTAAATCTATTATTGCTTAAATCCCTGCGTGTTTTTCACGTGTTTTGTTGAGTAGAGGGGTTTTTGTCATGTCACCAGCTTATTCCTTTTCTTTTTGTTTTCTAACTTCTTCGCTAGATTCTTCATTAACTTCTTCATTAACGTCGCCGCCAATTTTCTCGCTGACGTCCTCACTTACGTCCTCACTGACGTCGTCAAAGACGTCCTTAAAGAGTTCGGTCGCTGATCAAATCATCAACCCTTGTAGCGTCAGGAGGGCCACCTCCCGATTAGACTGGGAACTAGATCGGGACCTAGATCGGGACTTAGATCGGGACCTAGATCGGGACTTAGATCGGGACCTAGATCGGGACTTAGATCGGGACTTTGACTGGGAACTAGATGTGGACCCAGATTGGGGTGGTGCTCAAGGCTCGGTTTGGCACCGCCTCGGATGGAGAACGGAGTCGGTCGCGCGCATCATCGCGCGGGTGGTTTATCGTTTGGGGGTTCTGTCGACGCCTGGTCTTTTTGTCTTTCTGATCGCCTGCGGGGGAGGAGGAGGCGGTGGATCGACCTCGAGCGCTGACTCTGCTGTGACAAAGTCGTCTCCGTCAGCTAATCCATCGTCGACGTCCTCCGGTGGCTCTTTTAGACAAACGAGCACGGAGCCCGCAACGCCAAGTCTTATTGCACCGGAGACATATTGGCTCGAAAATGGCGAATATACGGCCAATGGTAATTTGCAGTCTATTCGCGCGGCATCGGCCTATGCGAGCGGTGTCACGGGTGCAGGGCAAACAATCGGTTTTTTGGATACCGGTCTGGAGACCAACCATCCCGAATTTGCCGATCCGTCCAGCCCCTCGGGGGGCGTCACAGGTCGATCTAAAATCGTATATTATAATGATGCCGCCATTGCCGCCACAACGTCACGCGGAACCTTGAACCACGGCACATCGGTTGCCAGCATCGCGGCTGGCGGTCACCAAGCTGGCTATGGCATGCAAGGTGTTGCCTTCGATGCGTCCATAGCCATGTGGGCCGTGAGCTCAAATAGTGCGGGCTTAATCGTAAGCCCGTCAATTTTAATGGCGGCCTATTCATCCCTTGAGCGCGCGCATGCCGGTGTCATAAATAATAGCTGGGGCACTACGACCAGCTATGATGTCGGCAAGCATCAGTATCAAGCGCAATCGATGCAGGCCTTATTTGGGGATAGCTTAAACCTGATGGCCCAAGGGAGCGCCATTCATGTCATGGCGGCGGGAAATGAGGGCGCAGCAAATGTTGTGACCACGGCCGCGCTTCCCTTATACTTTAGTGCTCTGTCTGGGCTTATTGTTGCCGTGACCTCGGTTGACGAGAATGGCCTGATCGACCCCAATGCAAATAAGTGTGGAGCAGCCCTAGCGTTTTGTTTGGCGGCGCCTGGGGGAACATCGCAATTATCGGGTGTAACGCTCGCGGCGAACGCTTTAGGTGGATATCGAAAGGTTCGGGGCACAAGCTTTTCGGCCGCCTATGTATCCGGCGCCTTGGCGTTAATGAAACAAAAATTCGGTGGTCAGCTATCCAACCAACAATATGTTCGCCGCTTGCTTGATACGGCGCGCAAAGACGGCGCCTATGCGCGTCAGTCGGTTTATGGTCAGGGGCTGCTCGATGTCTATGCGGCGGTGACCCCGGTCGGCCCTCTTGAAATTCCATTACCGGATGGTGGGTCTATTCCTGTGGGGGACTTGTCTGGATTGACTGGAGTGCAGGGTGTTCCGATCCCTAATGTGGTTGCCTTTGATATGATTGCGCTCGACCAAAGAGGCGATCCTTTTCCGGTTTCGCTGGCAGATATATGGCGCTCAGGGCAAATCAAGCCAGCGGAACCGCGCCCTATATTCGCCGCGCACCAAGAAGCCTCCGAGGCCAATGCGCCCTTGAGTGCCGCTTATGCGGAAAATCCGGCTGCTGCCTCTCGAAAAACCGCGTGGAACCGGATTTCGTTGCTATCAGATCCGCGACCCTCTTGGGTGGAAGGGGCTGATCTTTTGGTTAATCAGGGCGTCGAGCATCCCGACCGCATGGCGGCTGTGCTTCGCCTCAACCCGTTTGCGAAAGGCGGGCCGCGTATTGCGCTGGGTACAGAGGCGCAATGGGATCGGTTTCTTGGCGTCAAAGGGGTCGGGGCCTTTTCGACGAATGGGGTTTCGGTCGTGTCTCATGCGCTTGTGTCGCAAGAGGTCTACCGTGATCGAGATTGGCTGGTAGATGCGGATCTGGGGTGGACAGCAGGTAAAACCCTCGACGGGGGCGGTTTAATGATGAATGCCTCGGCCGATAATTTGCTAGATCTTACGGTGCGTGTGACCGGCCTCGATTGGCAATGGCGAGTACATCATCGCGTGAATGATCGACAAGGGTCGATGCAGCTTAAGGTGCCGACCTATCGCGATCCCGATCACACGATTCACTATACGTCAGTCGACGCGCCTATAAATGATACGCCGCAATGGGTCGTCAATTTCACGAAATCCGTTGCCGCAGGTGCGTTATTCATGCAAATGAAAGATCAAGCCGATAATTTGAGCCTTAGTTTTGGGTTGTCTCGGCGCTTTTGATGGGAGGCCGCACAGGATGGCCAAACTTAACTCGATCCCATCGCCGAATATGGATGCCATTTAAGGCGGCATTCATTGACCGAGCCGGATGCGTATCATGCCGGCTCGGTCGACCTTTTTTTGGTTAGGCTTTTGCCAGTAATTGAGCGGCTTCGAGCGCGAAATAGGTCAAGATCCCGTCAGCTCCGGCACGTTTGAAGCTGTGCAGGCTCTCGAGGATGGTCGCGTTTCGATCCAATAAATTTCGATCAAATGCAGCGCACATCATGGCGTATTCTCCTGACACCTGATAGGCAAATGTGGGGACGCCAAATTGGGATTTGCAGCGCTCAACAATGTCTAGATAGGGCATGCCAGGCTTCACCATCACCATATCCGCGCCTTCTTGAATGTCGAGCGCGATCTCGCGCAGGGCTTCGGCATGATTTCGAGGGTCCATCTGATAGCTTCGCTTATCCCCTTTGAGGCGATTTCCCGAGCCCACCGCATCGCGAAAAGGCCCGTAAAAAGACGAAGCATATTTGGCACTATAGGCCATAATCAGACTATTGGTGTGTCCGGCCGCTTCAAATGCTGTTCGAATGGCGCCAATGCGGCCATCCATCATGTCGGAGGGTGCCGTAATATCGCACCCGGCAGCGACTTGCGTCAGCGCTTGCTTGACTAAAATCTCGACCGTTTCGTCATTTAAGATGACGTCATTATCCAGCAATCCATCATGACCGTGGCTGGTATAGGGATCCAGCGCTACATCACACAAAATACCAATATGCGGCACAGTTTTTTTAATGGCCTGAGTGGCGCGGCAAACCAAATTATCGGGATGATAGGCTTCCGCCCCATCATCTGAGCGGCGTTCGGCGGGCGTATTCGGGAATAAGGCAATGACGGGAATGCCGAGATCAGCCGCTTCGCGCGCCGCCTCAACCGCAAGATCAATGGTGAGACGATGAACCCCGGGCATCGCATCAATTTTCTGACGCTCGTTTTCGCCATCGATGATGAAGATCGGCCAAATTAAATCAGCAGCATTAAGATGGGTTTCCGCGACCAAACGTCGAGACCAGTCGGCTTGGCGAAGGCGGCGGAGCCGTATATGAGGAAAAGCACCTTGCATCTTTTGTCCTTAAAAAATAATTTCATAGCGTTTCTTGACCTTTATGGCAATTCGCGCAGAGTGGGGCGGTAAGTGCTGGGGTCGTCCACGGAAGCGTTTTGGGAGAGAGTAATGGGGTTTGAGCTAACCGCCGATCAAGTCGCCATGCAAGATATGGCATCCACTTTTGCAGCTGAGCGCTTGGCGCCTCAGGCCGCATATTGGGATGAGACGGGATATTTTCCTGTCGAGGTGCTGCGCGAAATGGCAGGGCTTGGTTTTGCAGGAATTTATATCTCGGAGGATGTTGGAGGCTCTGCGCTCAGTCGCCTCGACGCCAGTTTGATTTTTGAAGCACTCTCCGCTGGATGCACGTCCACGACAGCCTTTATGACCATTCACAATATGGCCAGTTGGATGATCGATCGTTTTGGATCGGCGGAGCAACGTCAAGAATGGTTACCCGAGCTCACCTCCATGAATTTGATCGCGAGCTATTGCCTGACGGAGCCAGGCTCAGGGTCGGACGCCGCGGCCATGCGCAGTCGCGCCGTGCGCGATGGTGACGATTACGTGTTGAACGGCTCGAAGGCTTTCATTTCAGGCGCGGGGGTGTCGGATGTCTATGTGGCGATGGTCCGAACCGGAGAAGACGGCCCCAAAGGTGTTTCGTGTTTCATTATTCCGAAGGATAGCAAAGGGCTGAGCTTCGGCGCGAATGAGAAAAAAATGGGTTGGTCAAGCCAGCCAACAGCCCAGGTGCTGTTTGATGATCTGCGTATTCCCGCGCGCAACCGTATTGGTGAAGAGGGGGAAGGTTTTAAATTTGCGATGATGGGTCTCGATGGCGGGCGCCTTAATATCGCCGCTTGTTCGTTGGGAACCGCCCAGCGGGCTTTTGATAAAGCAGTGGCTTATGCCAAAGATCGGCAACAATTTGGGGCGCCTATTATCGATTTCCAATCCATGCAGTTTAAGCTCGCGGATATGGAAACCAAATTGGCGCTCGCCCGCCTCTTGTTACGCCAGGCGGCGGTGAAAGTTGATGAGAATGCCCCGGATAAAACAAAATTTGCGGCGATGGCCAAGCGCTATGTGACTGACGCCGGATTTGAGGTGGCCAATGAGGCACTGCAAATTCATGGCGGCTATGGCTACTTAAAAGATTATGAAGTGGAGCGCATGGTGCGCGATTTGCGGGTGCATCAAATTCTGGAGGGCACCAACGAAATCATGCGGGTCATTATCGCGCGCGAAATTTTAAAGGAACGCGCATGACCGATGCTGTCTTAATGCAGCAGTCGGGAAGCTGTGGGGTTATCACATTGAACCGGCCGCAGGCGCTCAACGCGTTAACGCTTGATATGGTGCGGGCCCTCGATCCGCAACTCCGCGCCTGGGCGAGCGACCCGGCCATCACCCATGTGGTGATTGAAGGAGCTGGCGAGAAAGGGTTTTGTGCTGGCGGCGATATTCGGGCCTTGCATGATTGGGGCAAGGCTGGTGCACCAGAGGCCACAGGCTTTTATCGCGAGGAATATGTTCTCAATTATTTGATTAAAAATTTCCCCAAGCCCTATATTGCGCTGATGGACGGCGTCACGATGGGCGGCGGTGTTGGCGTTTCGGTGCATGGGCAGTATCGTATTGTTACCGACCGAACCGTTTTTGCCATGCCCGAAACAGGTATAGGTCTGTTGCCCGATGTGGGGGGCACTTATTTCCTGCCGCGACTTCCGGGGCAATTGGGAACTTATTTGGTTTTAACGGGTAATCGATTTAAAGCGGCAGATTGTCTGTATGCAGGCATTGGCACGCATTATGTTGATCAAAATGGGGTCGATGCTTTACGCGAGGCCGTGTTGGCCTGTAGTGACCCAGATGTCGTTCTGGCCTCTTACACATCGCCGCCTGAGGGAACCGCGCCTATATCTTCTCGGCAAAAACAAATTGATACCCTGTTTGCGGGTCAGACTGTGTGCGAGATCATGGATGCGTTAGCCGCAGATGATGAATGGGCTCAAGGGCTTGCGCAGATCATTTCCACAAAATCTCCCACGAGTTGTGGTGTGGCGCTGCGCCAAATGCGCCTGGGCGCGAAAGCAAGTTTTGCCGACTGTATGAAAATGGAAATGCGTGCGGTCACCCGTTTGATGGCCCTGCACGATTTTTATGAAGGGGTGCGGGCGGTGATTATCGACAAAGATCAGGCGCCGCAATGGTCACCCGCTGCGCATGACGCGGTCAATGAAGCTGACCTGGATGCGATCTTTTCAAATCTTGGCGCGGATGAGCTCATTTTGCCTGTGTAACCGGGTCGAGCGATAGGAGAAAACGATATGACACAGATTGCATTTATTGGCCTTGGCAATATGGGCCTGCCCATGGCGTTGAATTTGGTGAAGGCGGGTCATTACGTGGTCGGCTATGACCTGTCGGCGTCTGCCACTGATGCGCTGGTTGCGGCGGGCGGTCAACACGCAGGTTCAATTGCGCAGGTCGTCTCGGAGGCTGACATTGTTGTGACCATGCTGCCCGCCGGTAAACATGTGGAGGCGGTATATGCAAATGACGGCGTGCTGGCGCATGCATCCGCGGGCGCGCTGCTGATTGACAGTTCGACCATTGATGTTGATACGGCGCGGCGCGTTGCTGATCAGGCGCAGGCGGCAGGGTTTTCTATGGTCGATGCTCCCGTTTCGGGCGGTGTTGGTGGTGCGACCGCCGGCACCCTCACATTCATGGTCGGTGGAGCACAAGAAGCTTTTGCACGGGCGGAACCGATCTTACAGAAGATGGGAAAAAATATTTTTCACGCCGGGCAAAGTGGCAATGGTCAGGTTGCTAAAATCTGTAACAATATGCTGTTGGGCATTTCTATGATCGGGACCTGCGAGGCCTTTTTGTTGGCAGATAAGTTGGGGCTCGATGCGCAAACCTTATTTAACATTTCCTCAACCGCATCAGGCCAATGCTGGAGCATGACGAGCTATTGTCCAGCACCCGGGCCCGTGCCGACCAGTCCCGCGAATAATAATTATCAGCCTGGTTTCGCCGCGGCGATGATGCTGAAGGATTTAATGCTCGCGCAAGCGGCAGCTCAGTCGGCTAATTGTGCCACACCCATGGGACAGCGCGCCGAAGAGCTGTATCAGCTAATGCAAAATGCCGGCGCGGGTGATCATGATTTTTCGGGCATGATTAATTTTCTGAGAGATCAATTTGCAAGCTAACGCTGATTAGCGCAGCACTCTCTTCAAAATATTCGCGGCCTTTAAAATATCCGCGGCCTTTAAAATATCCGCGGCCTTTAAAATATCCGCGGCCTTTAAAATATCCGCGGAATGAACCGGTTCGTCTGGGCGCGATAGGCCTCGAAGCCGGGCTTGCGCGCCATATAGTGGTCGAGTAAGTCGGCGCCCGATACTTTCACCAATAATATATTCATAAGCGCCGGGGCCAATAAAGTTAAAACCAGTTCAGGCGCCGCGGCCACAACTGCGAGCCCAATTCCCCACCAAAAAAGGGCGTCTCCGAAGTAATTGGGATGACGGGAACGCGACCATAGTCCGGTGTTCAAAATACCGCCCGTTTTTTGTGCCCGAAAGCGGGTCAGCTGGATATCAGAAATGGTCTCAATTAAAAGCCCCACAAGAGCGATAATGAGGAACGCAATAAAGGCAAGTGGTGACGCAATTTCACCCAAATAGCCTGTCGCAAGCCGGATCAAAGGCTGCGCGATTAAGCCGATTAAAACACCTTGAAGAGCAAATACCGTGATCAGGCTGCGCCACCAAAAAGCAGAACCCGCGCGCCGACGCATCGATTGATATCGTTGATCTTCCTCCGGCTCTTGGGCCCAGCGGCGCCCCAAATGAACTGCCAAGCGCAGGCCCCATAAGCAAACCGCGCCAAATAAAAGGGTAAAAGGCAATGACATGGGCAAGGCCAATAAAGTGAGGGCCGCAACCAATACATATCCGAGCCCCCAAATCACATCGACAATACTGGCATCACGTAAAATAAGGCTCAAAAGCCAGGCCGATCCCATAAAAACAGCCAAGGCCAAATAGATGCTGGTTTCGTATCCGATCTCGTTGATAATGGTAGCGAATATATTCATTGCGATCTCCTCTGCGATGCGGCCGCATGCTTCATAGACTATAATCTAGAGGCGCACGACATCTTAGCAAGTGGGGGCTGCTGAAAAAATCGCGCCAGGACTGGCGATTAAAACAGGGAGCTTTATGTCATGGGTCGATATCGGTTTTTGCAGACCCCGTTTCAGGCTTTTGCCCATCGCGGCGGCAATGAGATAGCTACCGAAAATAGTCTCGAGGCCTTTGCCCATGCCTATGCGCTTGGTTTTCGTTATTTAGAAACCGATGTGCATCTGACACGTGACGGCGTTTTGGTGGCGTTTCATGACGGATTGAAGATCTCTCTGTAGCCGAAATTCGAGCCATGCGCTTACCCGACGGTGGTCATATTCCGACCCTGGCCGATTTGTTTGATCAATTTCCGGATGCCTATTTTAATATTGATGCGAAAGTGGCTCAGGCCTGCGTGCCCTTGGCTGCCGCGATCAACGCTCATGGTGTTCATGATCGCGTCTGCATTGGCTCGTTTCACGATCACCATATTAAAGCGGTGTGTCGACAGCTTTCGCAACCCGTGTGCCGGTCCATGGGTCCCTCGGCTGTGAAGAGATTTTATTTTGGATCGATGCTCGCTGTGCCTCAGCCCTTTTCAGCCGACTGCATTCAGTTGCCGATGCGGATTGGTGATCGCGTATTGGTGACGTCTCAACGCATCGCTTATGCGCACCGATTGGGGTTGAAAGTGCATGTTTGGACGGTGAATGACGAATCACTCATGTCAGATCTGATCGACATGGGGGTCGATGGCATAATGACCGACCGAATTTCCGTTTTGCGGGCGCTCTTAGAGCGGCGAAATTTATGGGTAAGTTCAAATTGACCCATCACAAGTTGGGGAAATGATGTCGCATTGAGCGGAAATTATTGGTCTCGCCGGCCTGCCATGGTACACAGAACTCCTATTCGCATGAGGAGATCACCATGGCCAGTTCCCCAAACGCATCACAGGGTTTTTTCTCAACCTCTGTTCAACAAAGCGACCCGCAAATTGCCGCCGTATTGGGGCAGGAGATGGGGCGCCAGCAAGATCAAATTGAGCTGATTGCCTCAGAAAATATCGTTTCAAGGGCCGTGCTCGAGGTTCAAGGCTCTGTACTGACGAACAAATATGCCGAGGGTTATCCTGGGAAACGCTATTATGGCGGCTGTGAATTTGTTGATATTGCCGAAGATTTAGCGATTGAGCGGGCGAAGCAGCTCTATGGCTGTTGTTACGCCAATGTTCAGCCCAATTCCGGCTCGCAAGCAAACCAAGCGGTGATGCTCGCTCTTCTCAAACCCGGTGATACAATTTTGGGCATGAGCCTGGCAGCAGGGGGCCATTTAACCCATGGCGCCGCCCCCAACCAAAGTGGGAAATGGTTTCATGCGGTTCAGTATGGTGTGCGCCAAGAGGACCATCTGATTGACTTCGATGAGGTTGAGCGTTTGGCACATGCAGAAAAGCCTAAACTCATTATTGCCGGCGGGTCGGCCTATCCCCGCATTATTGATTTTGCGCGTTTTCGGGCGATTGCAGATGCTGTGGGGGCTTATTTCTTGGTTGATATGGCGCATATTTCCGGTTTGGTTGCGGCTGGCGTTCACCCCAGCCCATTTCCGCACGCGCATGCCGTCACCACGACCACCCACAAAACCTTACGCGGGCCCCGCGGTGGTCTGATTTTGTCGGATGATCCCGATCTGGGTAAAAAAATTAACTCGGCGATCTTTCCGGGCATTCAAGGGGGCCCACTCATGCATGTGATTGCCGCCAAGGCGGTGGCTTTTGGTGAGGCTCTGCAGCCCGAATTTAAAACGTATATTCAGAATGTTGTCGATAATGCGCGAACCCTGGCCGAGACGTTAATTGGGCATGGTTTTGATATTGTCTCAGGCGGAACCGACAACCATCTCGTTTTGGTTGATCTAAGACCCAAAAAACTGACCGGAAACGTCGCGGAAGCCGTTTTAGAGGACGCCTTTATTACGTGCAATAAAAACGGTGTGCCCTTTGACCCTGAAAAACCAACAGTGACATCGGGCGTGCGTTTGGGAACGCCGGCTGGAACGACGCGTGGCTTTGGGGCGGGTGAGTTCAAATTGATTGGCGACCTCATTGCTGAGGTGCTCGGTTCGGTTGACGCCTCGGGGCAGGCCGATCCGAAAGTGCGCGATCATGTGCGGCAACAGGTCAGTGACCTCTGTCATCGTTTTCCGATTTACGGATAATTTTCAATGCGTTGCCCCTATTGTTCTAATGCGGATACGCAGGTAAAAGACAGTCGTCCAACTGAAGACAATACGGTCATCCGTCGGCGTCGTATTTGCCAAGATTGTGGCGGACGCTTCACCACTTTTGAGCGCATCCAATTGCGTGAGCTGACCATTATTAAAAATACGGGTCGAAAAGTGCCCTTTGATCGGGACAAGCTTATGCGTTCTGTGCAAATCGCCCTGCGAAAACGCCCAGTTGAACCCGAGCGGATCGAGCGTATGGTCTCGGGGATTGTTCGCCGGCTCGAGAATCTCGGAGAGTCTGAGATTCCCGCCAAAGTTATCGGTGAGCTGGTGATGGAGGGCTTATATGCCTTGGATCAAGTCGCTTACGTTCGGTTTGCTTCCGTATATCGTAATTTCCGCGAGGCCAAAGATTTCGAGGCTTTCCTCGGCGAAATGTCTGATAACGACTAAGCCTTTGGGGGCATAGCGTGTCCCAAATGTCAAATGATCACAGCTTTATGGATATGGCTGCCCGCGTGGCTGAACGCGGCTTAGGCCGAGTATCCCCAAACCCTCCCGTGGGCTGCGTGATCGTCAATCAACAAAATGAAGTTATCGCTATTGCCCGCACCGCTGATGGTGGGCGCCCCCATGCCGAAGCACAAGCCCTGAAAATAGCGGGGGCGCGGGCCCAGGGCGCCACGGCCTATGTCACACTTGAGCCGTGTGCGCATGAGGGAAGCACGCCTTCTTGCGCGCGGCTGTTAGCTGAGGCAGGCATTGCGCGTGTGGTGGTAGCCTGTATCGACCCAGATCCGCGAACGGCGGGAAAGGGCAGCGCCTATCTTCTGCAGCAGTCGATTGGTGTTGATCGATGCGACGAAGCGCGGGCTTGGCATGTGTTGGAAGGCTATTTATCTCGACAAGCTGAGCGTCGTCCCGCGATTACACTCAAAGTTGCGGTCAGCGCTAATGGGTTTATGCGCACGCCAGAAGGGCAGTCCCCGCAAATTACCGGTGAGCTGTCGCGGCGATGGGTGCATGGATTGCGGTCTCGTCATGATGTCTTGATCACCGGGTCGGGAACGGTGAGCGCCGATAATCCCCAGATGACCTGCCGTCTGCCATTAATGCGATCTCCGGAGTGCCTTGTGCTCGACAGAAGCGGAAATTTTCCGCCTGGCTGTCATCTCGATCGTTCCGGCGTCACAATCTATACGCAAAAACCAATTTCCCCCCTGCAGGCGGCAATACGCCCCTTCGCATTTACGCAAGACGATCAGGCCGATATTATGGCGGTTCTCGAAGATCTTGCAGAGACAGGTGTCAATCGTGTTCTGGTCGAGGCCGGCCCGCGATTGGCGCGTGCCTTTTGGCGCACAGGCGTGGTCGATCAGCTGGCGATCTTAAGAGCGCCCCATCATCTTCCTATGGAGGGATCTTCTGATCTGACTTATATCGGAATAGATGATATACCGACCACAATGCATCTATATGAGGATCGTCCTTTAGGCGCAGATCGCTTGGTTGTTTGGCGGCGCAAGACGGATGGTCGTTTAGAGAAGGAATAAATGTGTTTACTGGAATTATTACAGATATCGGCGTGATTGAAGCGATCGAAGATCATGGAGATCGCCAATTTGCCATAAGCTGTGGCTATGAGGCGGCGACGATTGATCTTGGCGCCTCGATTGCCTGTTCGGGGGTATGCCTCACCGTGACTAAAATTGATCCCACGGCAGATGGGGCTCTCTTTTTCGTCGATGCGTCGGGTGAAACCTTATCTGTGACCACCGCTGGTGCGTGGCAAGTTGGAACGCGCTTGAACCTCGAGCGGGCGCTGAGTATCGGGGATGAGTTAGGGGGGCACATTGTTTCCGGACATGTGGACGGCGTTGGCCAAATTGTTGACATTCAGCCAGATGGAGCGAGCCAGAAATTCACGTTCGAGGCGCCTGAAAATCTTGCGCCTTTTATCGCCACCAAGGGCTCCGTGACATTGGATGGCACATCGCTTACTGTAAACTCTGTCAATCACTGTCAGTTTACCGTTAATATGATCCCCCACACACAAGCCGTCACCTGCTGGGGCAATGCTCAGTCGGGCGACCGGATCAATATCGAAATAGATGTATTGGCGCGCTATGTTGCGCGGCTTCAGGAGTTTCAAAAGTCATGAGTGAGTTTGCGCCTTTCATATCCCCGCCCGAGGATATTATTGAAGATACCCGCAACGGTAAGATGATTATTCTCGTCGATGCGGAAGATCGAGAGAATGAGGGGGATTTAATTATTCCTGCTCAAATGGCGACGCCCGAGGCGATCAATTTTATGGCCAAATATGGACGTGGCTTAATTTGTCTTGCGATGACCAATGATCGCGCCGAAAAACTCAATCTCGAGTTTATGTCTTCGCGCAACCAATCGCGTCATCAGACAGCTTTTACCGTGTCAATCGAGGCACGAGAGGGCATCTCAACAGGTATTTCAGCCCATGATCGGTCGCACACCATATCGGTGGCCATCGATCCGACAAAAGGCGCCTCCGATATTGTGTCCCCGGGGCACGTTTTCCCGCTTGTGGCGCGCGATGGTGGCGTGCTGATCCGGGCGGGCCACACTGAGGCGGCCGTTGATCTCTCGCGTCTCGCGGGGCTGTATCCTGCTGGCGTGATCTGCGAAATTATGAACGATGACGGCTCAATGGCCCGGTTACCAGACCTCGTTCAATTTGCGCAATTACACGGCCTCAAATTGGGAACCATTGCCGATCTTATCGCCTATCGTCGACGTAAAGACAGCTTGATTTCGCGCGTTCATGAAAGCGAAATTGTGACAGAAACGGGTGGTGAATTTAAAAGTTTAATATATCGAAATAATGTGGAAAATGAAGAACATATAGCACTTATCAAAGGTGATATATCAACGCCAGAACCGGTATTGACCCGAATTCATTCCGAGGCAACATCGGCCGACTTGCTGGGCTCGGGAGGCCCGCGCGGCACATTACTCCGCGAGAGCCTTCGGCTGATCGATGAGGCGGGTCGTGGAATTTTTATTCTGATCCGCAACACGTCATCGCGTCCTTTTTCGGAGGCAGTTGCTCCTGAGAGTGGAGAGAAGGGGGCGCCGCGTTTGCGCGAATATGGTGTCGGAGCGCAAATTCTGGCTGATTTGGGGGTGCATGACATTATTGTGCTGTCAGATACCCAGCGTAGCTTGGCGGCGGTTCATGGCTATGATCTCCGCATTGTTGGTCAACAGTCGATTTTTTCGGATTGAAACAGAGGCGCTTCGCGCTAGAACAGGCTTATACAGAAGGCTCACATGCACGGAATTGATAAAGTCAAAGCCGGTCAAACGGCGCGAGACGCTGAAATGCGGATAGAAGAGGCGTGTTGGGATAAGATGCGTATGGAGAAGAGAATATTATGACCCAATTATTGTTGGTTGAAGCACGGTTTTATCCAGACATGGCTGACGCTTTGGTAGAAGGTGCCGAGGCCGTGGCCAATGCACATGGGGCAACCGTGTCTCGCGTTCATGTTCCGGGCGTTTTGGAAATTCCGGCTGCCATTCGGTACGCGCATCAATCGGGTCAGTTTGATGCATTCGTCGCTCTTGGTGTGGTTATTCGCGGCGAAACCTCGCATTATGACACCGTGTGTAATGAGAGTGCGCGCGGGATTATGGACTTAACCCTTCAAGGGCTGCCCATCGGCAATGGGATCCAGACGGTTGAAAACGAGGCCCAAGCCTGGGCACGCGTGCGCGCCAGCGAAAAAGATAAAGGGGGTGCAGCGGCATATGCGGCTCTGCGTCTGCTGGAAATCAAAAACCTTCACGGAAAATCGTAATTCGATGTCGAGCGATCCAAACTCGGAAGATCTTAAATCGAAGGAGTCTGAGGCGAAGGACCGTAAGGCAAAAAAGGGCCATATAGACCGAACAGCGGCGCGGCTCTTTGCGGTTCAGGCCTTGTATCAAATGGATATCGCGCAGTCGCCTCTCGAGAATATTATTGACGAGTTTAAAGCCTATCGCCTCGATCACGATCAGGAGGAACTCTCCTTTTCAGATGTTGATGACGCTTTATTTGATCGGATAATGCGCGGTGTGGTCAGCGACCAAGTCGCCATCGACCGAGCCGTGAATGACCGGCTCTCCGACCGTTGGCCGCTGGCGCGCGTGGACAGCACCATGCGGGCAATTTTCCGCGCGGGCGCTTTCGAGCTCATGAATTTGGTTGAAACCAATAGTAAGATTTTAGTGTCGGAATATACCGATATTGCGCATAGTTTTTTCGAGGGGCCGGAAGTGGGCATGGTAAATGCTGTTTTGGACCGTGTCGCCAAAGATTTTGCAGCAAACAGCTAGAGAAAGGCCCAAAGGGCCCGTGACCCGCTGCGACTGGACACATCATGACCAGTGAATTTGATCTTATTTCTACCTTGTTCGCGCCGTGGGCAAAAACCGCGGAGAGCCTTGCTTTAGCAGATGATGCCGCAGTAATTGTGCCGCCACCAGGGCAAGATATAGTGATTTCAGTGGATGCTTTGGTGCGCGGTGTTCATTTTGAGGAAGGCGCGTCAGCTGAATTGGTTGCGCGTCGGCTGGTTGGAAGCGCTGTCTCTGATCTTATCGCCAAAGGAAGCACCCCTTGGGGGTGTTTATTGACGTTTGGACGATCACCGGATTGGGACATTGCCTGGTGTTCGCGTTTCGCATCGGAATTTGGTGCAGCCATTGAAACATATGAGATGGCGTTATGGGGCGGGGATACGGTTAGCGGTTCGGGTTTTGTGAGCTTGGTGGTCCACGGTCTCGTGCCCCAGGGGCAGATGATTGCTCGACACGGGGCGCGCCAGGGCGATGATGTTTACGTGACGGGCACGATTGGAGACGGCTATTTGGGACGAATTTTACCCGATCTGGCGCCGGATGATCCCGTGCGGCGCGCTTATTGCGCTCCCCAACCCCCGCGCGAATTTGCTCAAAAATTAGCTAGATGGGCGCATGCATCAATTGATATCTCGGATGGCCTCGCCGCCGATCTCGATCATTTAGCCCTGGCGAGCGGCTGCGTCATCGAGATCAGGCTATCAGACATTCCCATTTCCGAGCAGGGGCGCCGCTATGTCGAAACGCATGGATGGGAAGCGCTGGTGTCAGGGGGCGACGACTATCAAACCGTGTTCACCGCGTCGGCTGAACATCGCGCCCTCATTGAGGAGACGGCGCGCCAAGCGGAGCTCTCTCTTCATCGAATCGGGCGCGTCAGCGAGGCAGGTGCAGCCAAGCCAGAGACAGTCTTTTCGAACGATGAAGGCCTATCGATCCGGTTTCTCAGGCGTGGATTCGATCATTTCGAATAAAAATCAAGCCTTTTTAGCCTGATTGGTTGCCACGGCGTGATTTTTTTGGCATTTTCTCGGCACTTAACTGGGGGTTGCTGAGAGGGTAGCCTCCCATCCAAATATTGGAAAATTAGTGGGGTATAATATGAGCACTCTTATGTGGCTTATCATCGGTGCCGGTATCTTGGCGATCGTTTATGGAGCCTGGGCTGTGCGTAGCATTTTGGCTGCGGATCCAGGCAATGAACGGATGCAAGAAATCGCATCTGCGATCCAAGCAGGCGCCAGCGCTTATCTAAATCGGCAGTACACAACAATCGCTGTTGTTGGTGTTGTGATTGCAATCATTGTTTACTTCTTGTTGGGACTAAAAGTCTCGATCGGCTTTATTGTCGGCGCCACATTGTCTGGCGCTGCGGGGTATATTGGCATGTTGGTCTCCGTGCGCGCCAATGTGCGCACAACCCAAGCCGCGAGCACTAGTCTGGCAGCAGGCTTATCGATGGCGTTCCGTTCAGGGGCGGTCACCGGTATGCTGGTTGCGGGCCTCGCTTTGCTGTCTGTGGCCGTTTATTTCTTTGTTCTGCTCGTTGGATTCGGGCTATCACCTTCGTCGCGTGAGGTTGTTGACGCACTTGTGGCCCTTGGTTTCGGTGCATCGCTCATCTCGATTTTTGCCCGTCTGGGCGGCGGCATTTTCACCAAAGGCGCGGATGTCGGTGGTGACCTTGTTGGGAAAGTTGAAGCCGGCATTCCTGAGGATGATCCGCGCAACCCTGCAACAATCGCTGACAATGTGGGCGATAATGTGGGCGACTGTGCTGGCATGGCCGCAGACTTGTTCGAGACCTATGCTGTGACGATTGTCGCAACGATGGTGTTGAGCTCGATCTTCTTCAGCGCGGACGCATTGACCATGATGCTGTATCCGCTGGCGATTGGGGCAACATGTATCGTGACTTCCATCATTGGCACATTCTTCGTGCGTTTGGGTGCAAGCAACTCCATCATGGGTGCGCTGTATAAAGGATTTATCGCATCGGCAGTGTTGTCGTTGATTGCCCTTTATTTTGTGACCGATCATGTTATCGGCTTAGACACGCAGCGTGTTGTTGATGGACAAGTTTTCGATGGCATGAAACTCTATTTGTGCGGCGTTGCAGGCTTGGTGATCACAGGCTTAATCATTTGGATTACCGAATATTATACGGGCGTTAATTTCCGCCCTGTGAAGTCGGTGGCAGCTTCGTCACAAACCGGGCATGGCACGAATGTGATCCAGGGCCTGGCCGTTTCGATGGAAGCAACGGCTCTGCCCGCGCTTGTGATCGTGATCGGTATTATCGTGACCTATAACTTAGCTGGATTGTTGGGCATTGGCATCGCCGTGACCACCATGTTGGCTTTGGCAGGTATGGTTGTCGCGCTCGACGCATTTGGCCCCGTAACCGATAATGCTGGCGGTATTGCTGAAATGGCAGATCTACCTGAATCGGTTCGTGAAACGACCGATGCGTTGGATGCCGTTGGCAACACCACCAAAGCGGTGACCAAAGGCTATGCCATTGGCTCTGCAGGTTTGGGGGCTTTGGTACTCTTTGCAGCGTACACGCAGGACCTCAAATTTTTCACGGCGAATGCTGCTGACTACCCGTATTTTGCGGGTGTGACGCCAGACTTCTCCTTGTCTAACCCTTACGTGGTGGCAGGCTTGTTCATTGGTGGATTATTGCCTTATTTGTTTGGCGCCATGGGCATGATGGCTGTGGGTCGAGCAGGTGGTGCAATTGTTGAAGAAGTGCGTCGTCAGTTCCGTGAAAAGCCAGGCATTATGAAGGGGACTGAAAAACCCGATTATGCAACGGCTGTGGATCTTCTGACAAAAGCGGCGATTAAGGAAATGATCATTCCATCCTTATTGCCTGTTTTGTCACCCGTGGTTCTGTATTTCGTCATCGAGGCGGTTGCTGATCGTTCGGCAGCGTTCTCGGCACTTGGAGCCATGCTGTTGGGCGTTATTGTGACAGGTCTGTTTGTGGCGCTGTCTATGACGGCCGGCGGCGGCGCTTGGGACAACGCTAAGAAATACATCGAAGATGGTCATTTTGGCGGCAAGGGTTCTGAGGCGCATAAAGCGGCTGTCACGGGCGATACCGTTGGTGATCCTTACAAGGATACTGCCGGTCCAGCCGTGAACCCGATGATCAAAATTACGAATATTGTTGCTTTGTTAATGCTCGCGATCCTCGCTCATTAATTTTAGCTTCTCGTAAAAAAGAAAGCCCCGATCGTCTGATCGGGGCTTTTTTATGCCGCGTGTGCGGATAATCACACATAATTAAACAAACCTGCTGAACGAACGTATTGAGCGAACCTGCTGAGCAAACGCATTGAACTCATTAAGGGCGTGACATGGGCCCCGTTGCACCGCCGCCATCAAACCGTCCCAAATTTCCAAAAATTTGTTCCAAGAAGGACAATTCGCGTCCTGATGTAGCACTTTCGCGCGCAACAAAGGCGACGATATTGCCGTCTTTGAGGCCGTATTCCGCGTAATCCGTCAGCTTTTTATTCTCGTCAAAGTATAAGGCCAGCACATGCCGATCGGTCTCTTTGGGTTCATAGAAAAGATAAGACTCAATGCGGCTCGAAATATAGTAAAGCGCTTGGTTCTCAACGGTCGAGGTGACCGTTGGTGAGCCGAGCATAGATGTAACATCGGTCATGCTGGTCTGGCCGCGCTTCAAGGCGCTCAGCTCTACCTCGTCAAAAACATATCCATGATGATGCACAACAGGAGCACAACCAATCAAAGCGAGAGACACAGCCGAACTATATAAAAAGGCTTTCATCTTTTTTCCCAATTGCGACTTCCGATTTTTAGCGGTGACCATTAGTTTATGCTCCTAACCCCTTGCAAGCTTGAGCGCCAAGCTATACTGATTTCGGCGAAGCGGCAAATGGAAGGATGTTCTGTGTTCGGATTTTTTCGAAAAAATCGCGAGGAAAAGCGGATTGCTCGGCTCTATGCCCGTATCGTTAAGCGTGCACGACATCCGGACTTCTATCAGCGTGTGGGTGTTCCCGATACGTTGGACGGTCGGTTTGACGTGCTGGCTTTGCATGTTCATTTATATTTGCGCGCCCTGCGACGACACGATTTGGGGCGCGAAGCGTTAGGGCAGGGGCTGTTTGACGCATTTTTTGCCGACTTAGATCAAGGATTGCGCGAGGGCGGGGTGGG
Organism: Alphaproteobacteria bacterium; assembly: GCA_965662735.1. Classification (GTDB taxonomy): domain Bacteria; phylum Pseudomonadota; class Alphaproteobacteria; order RS24; family RS24; genus JAYODZ01. Next base: position 25,376 of record CBFIIU010000011.1, on the reverse strand, counting down.
CGATCTCAGTGTATCTAAAAAAATTAAACGAATGGCTGAGGCATTTTATGGACGAGCCGCCGCCTATGATGCTGCGTTTAACGCGACTCAACCCGATCAAGCCTTGGCCGATGTGATCGACCGCAATATCATGAGTGAAGAAAAATTGGCGTCGAGCCTGCAGCTTGCCCACTATGTGGTGGCATTTGATCAAGCATTGGCACTGTGCTCGGTGGACGATATTATGGCAGGCGCTTATCTCGAGGAACCCTTGAGCCATCAGCTTGTACAAAATGAGCCATCAGCTCGTATAAAATGAGCCATCAGCGCGCGTAAAAGAAGCGCGACCTGTTGGCAACGAATAGAGGATGTTCACCGATGTCTGACACATCTCCTGAGCTTGAATTCAGTCTGATCCTTCACCCCAGCGCGTTGGGTGATCAGGAGCACCATGTCGATACAGTCCTTGCGGACGATGTGTGCGTGCGCCTCGCCAAGCGGTTTGGTGTGTCAGAGGTTTCTCGCGTTCGCGTGCAACTCGCTATCCGGCGTGAGGGGCAGGGGTTACGTGCCGTGGGGGCTGTTACGGGGTCCGTTATCCAGCCATGTGCGCTCAGTTTAGAACCCGTCACCACCGAAATTTACGCTGCAATCGATCATTCATTTCAACCGGAGAGCTACATTCAATCATTGGGGCTGGATCCGGATGATCTTGAAGCCGATATTCCCGAACTCATGTCGGCCGACGGGGCAGAGATTGGCGGTGTCTGTCTTGAGGAATTTGCGCTTGAAATTCCTCTATACCCGCGCGCGGATGGCGTCGCCCTCACGTCAGATCATGCTGCCGAGCTCGGATTGGAGGCGCCCGCTTCACCATTTGCGGTTCTCGAGACCTTGAAAAAAAATAGCTGATGTAAACTTGTCTTAGCTGACGAAATGTCGCATCTTCTGCGAAATTTCACGCGAGGCGCAGGGGCGGTTCGTTCTTTAGTTTATGAGGGTTATTTTGGTTAACCAAAATATAATTAGTGTGGATGCCATGGGGGGCGACAATGGTCCCGGGACAGTGTTACCGGCCCTGGCGCAAGCCAGCGAATTGCATCCAGACGTCCGTTTTTTGATTTTTGGCCAAGAAGAAATAGTGCGGCCTGTTTTTGACCGCTTCCCAATTTTGCATAATCGCTCGACCGTGTCGCATTGTGATGTGGCGATTACGATGGATGAAAAGCCTGGCGCTGCGGTTCGCCGCGGCCGACGTGAGAGCTCGATGTGGCAGGCCATTGAGGCGGTCAAAAACGGAGAGGCGCAGGCCGCTGTATCGGCGGGAAACACCGGTGCTTTAATGGCCATGTCCAAAGTCATTTTGCGAACCATTCCTGGCATTGAACGCCCCGCCTTGGCGGCGATTTGGCCAACCCTTAAGGGAGAGTGCGTGGTGTTGGATGTCGGAGCAACCATTGACATTACGCCCGCGCAATATGTGCAATTTGCGATTATGGGCCAAGCCTATGCGCGATGCGTTTTAGGCTTTTCTCGACCCCGCATTGGCATTTTGAATGTGGGCGTGGAAGATGTGAAGGGATCGGAGAATATTCGTGATGCGGCGGGCATTTTGCATGAATCCGATCTGAATTTTATTGGTTTTGTAGAAGGTGATGGCATCGGCCGGGGGGATGCGGATGTTGTTGTCACGGACGGGTTTACGGGAAATGTCGCGCTGAAAACCGCTGAAGGGACGGCCCGACAATTCGCCACAATGTTGCGTGAGTCGATGGCGTCGAACCTATTTGGAAAGCTCGGGTATCTGTTAGCTTATCGATCTTTTGCGGCGTTGCGCGAGAAGCTCGACCCCAATGCCTCGAATGGTGGAATGTTTTTGGGCGTGAACGGGATTGTCGTCAAAAGCCATGGCAGCGCAGATGTCGGCGGCTATTGTTCGGCGGTTGAGGTGGCTGTTGAAGTTGCCAAAGCTGATATGGCCCATGCGATCTCCCAAGATGTTGAAGAAATGCGCGTACTTCTTGAAAATGCTTGGGCTGAAAGGCTCGACTAATTCAGCAACATTTGTGTCGACACGGATTTCGGCAAAGGCGTTGCTTCAGAAAAGGCGATTGTCATGACATCGATTGGCGCCCGAATTGCTGGTATTGGCGGATATCTTCCGTCAAACGTGACCACAAATGATGCACTAGCAAAAATTCTCAACACCAGTGATGCGTGGATCTCGTCACGCTCCGGAATCTTGCAAAGGCATATTGCAGCGAATGATGAGTTAACGTCAGATCTCGGAGCGGCGGCGGCGCGCAGTGCTCTCTCGGATGCGGGTTTAACGGTTGATCAGATCGATTGTATTATCGTGGCGACCACCACTCCCGACCGGACCTTTCCAGCGACCGCGGCTTATATTCAACACAAAATTGCGGCCCGTGCGGGTATTCCCGCTTTCGATGTTCAAGCGGTGTGCTCTGGCTTTGTGTACGCATTGGCGATTGCCCAGTCGATGGTCGCGTCAGGTGCGGCCTCCTGTGTGCTGGTCATTGGTGCAGAAACGATGAGCCGCATTATTAATTGGCAAGATCGCAGCACCGCCGTGTTGTTTGGGGATGGCGCGGGGGCTATGATCGTGTGTGCAAGCGATGAGGATCAGTTTATCGGGCATCACTTGGCGTGCGATGGCGCGCAGGCCGATCTTCTGTGCGTCGATGGTGGGGTTTCGTATAATCATGAGGTTGGGCACTTAACCATGCAGGGCAAGGAAGTGTTTCGGCATGCGATTGAAAATATTGCGGAAACGATTTGTGCGCTCCTGTCTTCCTCCGGCTTAACGATCGCTGATATTGACTGGTTTGTTCCCCACCAAGCCAATGCCCGCATCATTAAAGCTGTCGGGCAAAAAGTCGGATTACCGGATGAAAAAGTCGTTTTGACCGTGGCCGAGCACGCAAATACGTCTGCCGCCAGCATTCCCTTGGCGCTGTGGACGGCGCGCCAAGATGGGCGCCTCAAACGGGGCCAGATCGTCATGACGGAAGCCATGGGTGGTGGATTGACATGGGGCGGAAACTTGTTCCGTTTTTAGATATTTTAGCCTGCGACTAAAATGAAAAAACGCTTGCCGTAAATGGACTTAGTGTGCTTAGCTTTTGGTTCGGAGGAGTATGGATGTCTCAAAAAACGGTTACACGCGCCGATCTGGCCGAAGCGATCGTACGGGAGATCGGGTTATCTCGTAACGAGTCCGCAGATATTGTCGAAGCAGTTTTGGCGACGGTGTCCAACGCATTGGTTTCTGGCGAAAATGTAAAACTCTCTTCTTTTGGTTCATTTACCTTGCGGGACAAGCGCGCCCGGATAGGACGCAATCCTAAAACGGGACAGGAAGTGATGATCACGCCGCGGCGTGTGCTGTCTTTCCGTCCCAGCCATGTGCTAAAGGATCGGATTAATCGCCGACCATCATAATACATGGCAGTTAATATTCCTCGCGCAGGAATTGAGCTATGTTTTTGATGATTGAGAACAGTCATGGAAAAGTCTCCATCAGCCTATAAAACAATTGGTGAAGTCGCGCGCATGCTCGACCTGCAGCCGCATGTCTTGCGGTTTTGGGAGGGCAAGTTTCCGCAAATTCAGCCGATCAAGAACCCGCGCGGCCGACGCCTGTATCGACCTGAGGATATTCAATTTATCCAAAGCCTCCATGACCTCCTTAAAAATGAGGGCATGACCATAAAGGGGGTTCAAAAATTAGTGGCCGACCGGGGCGTCGACTATATTCGACAGCTCAAAACCAGTCCGGCCCAAAATCAAGATGACCGTTGGCGCCTAACGACTTTGACCAAGCTGCGCCAAATTCGGGAGAACTTGGTTCGGGCGCGACAAGAAATTGATCGGCTCGGATTAAAAAATCTTCAAGACTGATCCGCCTAAGATGTTGCTATGTGCCAACAAACCTCTTAGAAAGCCGTTATTCGGAGTGTAGCGCAGCCCGGTAGCGCACTTGTCTGGGGGACAAGGGGTCGTCGGTTCAAATCCGGCCACTCCGACCATTAAGTCAACGCGTTTTGCGCGTCGCAAGGAAAGGCCATTTATATGTCATCGATTTTGCCGATCGCTTTATTTATTGTTGTTATTGTGATCCTCAACCTCACCACCTATGGGCGTGTTGACTAAATAAGCCGATTAATCCGCGAGTTAGTGGGGCGCATCAGGTCGTTGCATCCACCAAATAATCGCGCCAGCGGGAATGGTCCACGCAAGGCCGGTCACAAGATAGAAGATAAATTCGACAAACCCGTTGCTCGGAACCCATACGCTGGTGGCGATCACCATGATCACAAGTGCATACACGATCAGCACGACCAGCAATAAGCACATCCCGATAAATTTGCGCAAACGAAGCGGCAAAAGAGGCGCCCGCCTTTGCGGTGTCGCACTGGATTTCAAAAAGGGATCGTCATTGGGCATGGGTAACTCCTCCGGGCCTTCTTAGCATGGTTCGGATCTCGCGCACAGCCTGCGGCATCTTGACCTTCAAAACATAGACATCGTGCGCTTTGGTCGCAATTTCGGCGGGGGCGGGCTGTGATATAAAATGGCTATGTTCGATCCTACGCATTCTATCTCGCGGCACGCAGAACGAATGGTGGCCTTGTGGCTTTTTGCCATTGCCGGTCTCGTCCTGGTGATGGTTGGCGTGGGTGGCTTTACGCGCCTGACGGATAGTGGATTATCGATCACTGAATGGTTGCCGATCTTAGGGGCCATTCCGCCGCTTAATGAACAGGATTGGTTGGTCGCCTTTGATAAATACCGGCAAATTCCAGAATATCATTTGATCAATAAAGGCATGTCCCTCGATGAATTTAAGTTCATTTATTGGTGGGAGTGGGCCCATCGTTTCCTCGGTCGGATCATCGGTCTCGCATTTTTGATTCCATTCCTGCTTTTTTGGTGGAACGGCTATATTTCGCGGCAACTTGTTGTGCCCCTGATTGTTCTGTTTGTTCTTGGTGGCCTGCAAGGTGCGATGGGCTGGTATATGGTTTCAAGCGGCTTGGTGGATCGGGTGGATGTCAGTCAGTACCGGTTGGTGGCGCATTTGGGATTGGCGTTGGTCATATTCAGTTATGCGCTGTGGTTGGCCATGCGGCTTCGAATTTACGGCGCCGTAATGCCTTATAGTGGCGCCCGTGTCGCTTTTGGAGGCGTCTTGGTGGTGCTCGTGTTCATGCAATCTTTGCTGGGTGGCTTTGTTGCTGGGACCGATGCAGGTTTCACCTACAATACCTGGCCTTTATTGGATGGGCAGTGGGTGCCCGACGCCCTGTATGGATTAACGGGCGGGGTGAGCGACGCCTTTGAGCACCATCTCACCATTCAATTTAATCACAGAATGATGGCCTATTTATTGGTTCTGGCTGTCGTGCTTGAGGCGATACATTGCTTTATTGTGCGCACCTCTTGGCGCATTCGACGCTCTGCTTTGCTGATTTTGGGCTTGGTCAGCGTGCAAGCGACCATCGGTATTTTCACGGTTCTGCACAGTGTTCCCTTGCTTTTGGGGGGCTTGCACCAAATTATGGCGGTTGTGCTGTTGGGTGGTGTGTTGTGGCACTTCTTCAATTTACGATACACGCCGCGTTCCGGCCTGAATTCATGAAGTTTTAATACGGTAAAATGATACCGTATTTTTAAGCGACTGATAAAATTCAGTTTTTTTATTCTTACCCTGAAAATAGGCATTGCGCAGGTGCCTGCTTTTCCGTATAAGACGCGCAGTCTTCGCGACATGTGCTTATCGCGCTTGTATCGAGATTGTGTTTGAGCTTTTGACAGAGGTTTATAAATGAAAACCTATTCAGCAAAACCTGCAGATATCAATAAGAAGTGGGTATTGATCGATGCAGAAAATATGGTTGTTGGCCGTTTGGCGGCAATCATTGCCACGCGTTTGCGCGGTAAGCATTTGCCAACATTTACGCCGCATATGGATTGTGGGGATAATGTGGTGGTGATTAACGCCGAAAAAGTTAAATTCACCGGCAAGAAGCGGCAGGACAAAGTTTATTATCGTCACACGGGATATCCTGGTGGCATTAAAGAAACGACCCCTGCAAAGGTGCTCGAAGGGCGTAATCCTGAAAGAGTGCTTCAGCTCGCAGTGAAGCGGATGATGCCCGGTGGGCCATTAACGCGCCAGCAATTATCCAATCTGCGGATCTATGCCGGCACAGAGCATCCCCATGAAGCTCAATCGCCCGAGGCACTAGATGTTGCGGCGATGAACAATAAGAATGTGAGGTAGCGTCCATGTCAGAGACAACTCTAGAAAATTTGGGTGAAGCGCTTGGGCAAGAGGCTGCGCCTACAGAGGCTTCTGTTGCTACAAAAGCTGAAAAAAAAGTTGATGCGCAAGGCCGCGCCTACGCAACGGGTAAGCGGAAAAATGCGATTGCCCGCGTTTGGATTAAGCCGGGCGCTGGTCGGATTACGGTCAATGGCACGGAAGAGACAACCTATTTTGCGCGCCCTGTCTTGCGGATGATCCTGCGCCAACCTCTGGTCGCGGCAGGCCGCTTGGATCAGTATGATGTGGTTGCGACTGTAACCGGTGGTGGATTGTCGGGGCAAGCAGGGGCCGTACGGCATGGCTTGTCTAAGGCGTTGACCTATTACGAGCCCGATTTGCGCCCTGTGCTGAAGCAAGGCGGTTTCCTCACGCGCGACTCGCGTGTCGTGGAACGTAAGAAATACGGCCGAGCGAAAGCGCGTCGAAGCTTCCAGTTCTCAAAACGCTAAGGAAATTCAACAATTTTCAGGGGGCCTTAGCGGGCCCCTTTTTCTTAGTTATAGTGTTAGGCGTAGTGATGAGCGCGTAAGAGCCTGAAATGGCACACCTTAAGCACCAATTAGACTGAAAAACTGGAGAGCAGATATGACGAAAATGCCAAATAGTGTGGACATTATGGATATTCAAACCATGCTTCCGCACCGTTACCCGTTTTTGCTCATAGACCGCGTTGAGGATATGGTTGACGACCAGAGCGCTGTTGGGATTAAAAATGTAACGGCATCGGAACCCTGGTTTACCGGGCACTTTCCAGAAAAACCAATTTTCCCTGGGGTTTTGATTGTGGAGGCGATGGCGCAGGCCGCCGCAATTTTGGTGATTTCTCATCTTCGCAAAACAATGGCAGATTTTGCGGCGGACTCGGTCTATTTCATGTCGATTGACAAGGCTCGTTTTCGGAACCCCGTACTGCCGGGCGACCAGATGCGGATCCATGTTGAGAAAGTGAACCAAAGGCGGATGGCCTACAAGTTTGCCTGCGTGGCAAAGGTGGGCGACAAAATTGCGGCCGAGGCGGAAGTTATGGCCATGTATGTTGGAGACCAGAAGTAGTCGAAATCCCCATTGGGGCGCGCGAACGAGAATTGAGTATGACACTTCAAACGAAAATTAGAGTGGGGATCATTGGAGCGTCTGGATATACAGGCGCTGATGCTGTTCGCCTTCTGGCGCGGCATCCGAATGTCGATATTGTTGCCCTGACGGCCAACCAACATGCTGGCAAAGCCTTTGGCGATCTGTATCCTCAATATGCGAGCCTAAAATTGCCGCTGATGCAACGTGCTGAAGACGTGAAGTGGTCGGAAGTGGATGCCGTCTTATGCGGACTGCCGCATGGCACCGCGCAAGATATTATTCGAACCTTGCCCGAGCATGTTCGGATCATCGATATGTCAGCAGACTTTCGGTTGCGCGATCCATCTGTCTATGCCCAATGGTATGGGCGGCATCATGAGGCCACAGATCTATTGCAAGATGCTGTCTACGGTCTGTCGGAGCATTATCGCGACGGCATCCGGAAGGCGCGGCTGGTGGCATGCCCAGGCTGTTACCCAACGGCGGCGCTCACTGTTTTGCTGCCCTTGGTCGAGCGCAAACTGATCGACCTCGAGGATTTAATCATTGATGCCAAATCGGGTGTGACCGGCGCCGGACGGAGCTTAAAAGAACAGAACCTGTTCTCGGAGGTTGCTGAAGGTTTACACCCTTATGGTGTGGCCGCGCATCGGCATGCGCCCGAAATTGAGCAAGAATTGGCTCGGCTCGGCGGGCGAGAAGTATGTGTGAATTTTACCCCGCATTTGGTGCCCATGAACCGGGGTGAATTGGTGAGTGTTTATGCGCGTCGTGCCGGCGAGACGACTGCCGATGCTATTCGTGCAGCTCTTGTGGACCGATATGCGGATGAACCATTTGTTCACGTTGTTGATGCGGGCCAGTCACCCGCGACACGCCATGTCCGAGGGTCGAATATGTGTCTCTTGGGCGTTTTTGAGGATCGTATAAAAGGGCGGGTGATTTTATTCTCGGCGCTCGATAATCTGGTGAAGGGCTCAAGTGGTCAAGCCATTCAGAATTTGAATATTATGTTTGGCTTTGATGAAACGACGGCTCTTGAACAATTGCCGTTATATCCATAAGGATGCCATATTTTTACCGCAAAGTTACGTTTTATAATGATTTTTGGCGGCAAGAGAGGCCTGCCAAGTTGCGTATGAAGGGTTTTAAAGGATAGGTGTTATGAGCGAAGAATTTCATCGTATTCAGCGTTTGCCGCCTTACGTCTTTGAGCAGGTCAACAAGCTGAAAGCTGCCGCTCGCGATCAGGGTGATGATATTATTGATTTTGGGATGGGCAATCCTGATTTGCCGACGCCACAGCATATCATTGATAAGCTGATTGAGACGGTTCACAACCCTCGAGCGCACCGCTATTCGGCCTCTCGGGGCATACCGGGCTTGCGTCGGGCACAAGCGCGCTATTATGAACGGCGTTTTGGCGTGAAACTGGATCCAGATCGCGAGGTGATTGCAACCTTGGGATCGAAAGAAGGGTTTGCCAATATGGCGCAGGCTATGACGGATCCCGGCGATGTCATTTTAGTGCCGAACCCGACCTATCCCATTCATGCGTTTGGGTTCATTATCTCTGGTGCCACCATCCATCACTTACCGGTTAAAAGCGCCGATGAGTTTATGACAGTGTTGGATCAGGCCGTGCAATCGAGCCATCCAAAACCGAAGGCCTTGGTGTTAAACTACCCGTCCAATCCAACGGCGGAGGTGGTGGACCTCGCATTTTATGCAGAGGTTGTTCGGTTTGCGAAACAGCATGATATTTTCATTCTGTCGGATCTAGCTTACGCGGAAATTTATTTCGATAGCAAAAATCCACCCCCGTCCATGCTGCAAATTGATGGCGCCAAGGATGTGTGTGTTGAGTTCACTTCTTTGTCGAAAACCTTTTCGATGCCGGGTTGGCGGATGGGATTTGCCGTAGGCAATGAGCGGCTGATCGGGGCGTTGACCCGGATCAAGTCCTATCTCGATTATGGTGCATTTACACCCATCCAAGTCGCGGCGACAGCGGCACTGGATAGTCCAGATAGCGTTATTCAAGAAATCCGCGACGTTTATCGTAATCGGCGGGATGTATTAGTGGACACGTTCAAACGGGCTGGTTGGGACGTTCCGTCACCGCCCGCTACCATGTTTGCATGGGCGCGCATTCCAGAACCGTTTAGCCATATGAAATCACTCGAATTTTCAAAACTCTTATTGCAAGAAGCCAAGATCGCGGTATCGCCTGGGATTGGGTTTGGTGAATATGGTGATGATTATGTTCGAATTGCGTTGGTTGAAAACGAACAACGTGTGCGCCAAGCGGCACGTAATTTGAAGCGTTTTTTGGACCAACATGGTGACCAACATGGTGACCAACACCGTGAGAAATCATGAGTGAGGCACCCGTCCAATCTGCCTTGCGTATTGGACTTGCGGGCCTTGGCACTGTCGGCTCGGCGGTTGCTATCGCTTTGCGTGATGGCCGTATTCCTGGCGCCGAATTACGGCGGGTGGTGGTGCGCGACCTCTCTAAAACGCGCTCCATAAATCTCGATGGTGTCGATCTTGATACCAATCCCCTCAGCCTCGTAGAGGCGGATGATATTGATGTTGTGGTCGAGTTAATGGGCGGAACTGACGACCCGGCGCTCAGTCTCGTTGTGCAAGCCTTGCAGGCTGGGAAACCCGTCGTGACGGCGAATAAAGCGATGCTGTCGGCGCATGCTCAAAAGTTAACCGAATTATCAGAGCAATTCGGGCAGCCTCTGGCCTATGAAGCCGCCGTGGCAGGTGGAATTCCAATTATCAAAACACTTCGCGAGTCTCTGGCTGGAAATCGCGTGACCCGCGTTAGCGGTATTTTGAACGGGACGTGTAATTACATTCTCACCCAAATGGCCGATACGGGCGACGCTTTCGAGGCCATACTCGAAAAGGCTCAGGCATTAGGTTATGCAGAAGCCGACCCAGAGTTCGACGTCGAGGGGATTGATGCCGCTCAAAAATTATCCTTGCTTGCAAGTTTAGCGTTCGGCGTCACGCCCAATATTGAGCTTGTAGATTATTCGGGGATCTCGTCCATCCTGCCGCGCGACATTCGGGCCGCAAAAGAGTTTGGGTGCCAAATTCGTTTAATTGCGGTGGCTGAAGAAAAAGTCGAGGGGGTGAGCCTGTGGGTAGGGCCAGCTTTGCTGCGCAATGGCCATCCTTTGAGCACAATTCGCGGCGTCACCAATGCTGTTGTTATATCGGCGGATCCTGTTGGGGAGCTGATGTTGCAAGGCCCTGGAGCCGGCGGTGGGGCGACAGCCTCTGCGGTTTTGGGGGATATTGCGGATATTGTGGGCGGGTTTGGTCGCATGTTTGGTGGTGATGAGCGGCGCAGTGCGCGCCAGGTGATGAGCACAGGGCGTGTCGGTCAATGCGAATGGTATTTGCGCCTCATGCTCAAAGACACGTCGGGCAGTATGGCGCATGTCACGAATATTCTGGCTCAGCATGATGTTTCTATTGGTGAAATCATCCAACGTGCACCCAGTGATGGAGAATCACATCTGCCCGTGGTATTCATAACGCATGACTGTAGCGAGTCGGTGATGCGTGCGGCGTTAGAACAAGTGACGGCGCTTGAACATGTATCGGAAACCGTTCTGTGCCTGCCGGTCTTCAATGCATGATAGAGTTGATCGTGATCAAAAAGGATAAGAGAGATAAATAATGAGCGCTTCGCAATCGGTAATTAACCGCATCTTCACCATGGAACTAGGACGTGTCACCGAGCGTGCCGCTGTATCGGCTGCTCGTCTGATCGGGCGTGGGGATGAGAAAGCGGCGGATCAGGCCGCCGTTGATGCAATGCGTCGCGAGCTCAATGCTCTAGATATTGATGGCGAGGTTGTGATTGGCGAAGGTGAGCGCGATGAAGCGCCCATGCTGTATATTGGTGAGAAAGTTGGATCGGGGAAGGGGCCGAAAGTGGATATCGCGCTCGACCCACTTGAGGGGACGACACTCACTGCTAAAGGCATGCCCAACGCACTGGCTGTAATTGCCATGGCCGAAGCTGGAAGCCTTCTGAATGCGCCGGACGTTTATATGGAAAAAATCGCCATCGGAGCGGGCTTGCCGGAGGGGTTGATCGATCTTGATGCGGATCCGGCGGAGAATGTGAAGGCGGTCGCCCAAGCGCGCGGTAAAGATATTTCGCTTGTGAATGTGTGCATTCTTGATCGTCCGCGACATGCCAATATGATCGAGGCTGTGCGCAGCTTGGGCGCACGGGTGACCTTAATCACGGATGGAGATGTCGCTGGAGTTATTCACACCACCGACCCAACAACCGGTATCGATATTTACATGGGAACGGGCGGGGCGCCTGAAGGTGTTTTAGCAGCTGCCGCATTGCGGTGCACGGGCGGACAAATGCAAGGACGCTTAGTGCTGAATGATAAAGAGCAATGCGACCGCGCACTGAAAATGGGCATAACCGATTTTGCAAAAAAATACTCGGTTGAGGAAATGGCGCGAGGTGATGTTGTGTTCTCAGCAACCGGCGTGACCAAAGGCACAATGCTCAATGGCATTGTCACGAATGCGCACGAAATTTGGACCGATACGGTATTGATGCGGTCCTCTACCGGAACTATTCGATGGATCCGGGCGCGCCATACTCAAATGGATAAATTCCACTTGGATGACTAATTCCGTCCAGGAACCGGCCTTTTTGCATATCGACCGGTCTTTGTCGGGTGCGCGCTGGCAAGGACGCAATGTTGATGAGCGGTTTGTTCAGGCGGTTAATCAGCGCTATGGCTATCCCGATATTTTGGCACGTGTTCTAAGCGCCAGGGGTGTGTCCCTTGAGGAAATCGAGGCTCATTTAGACCCCAAAATTCGGCAATATATGCCCGATCCCTCGGTGCTCAAAAACTGTGATCGGGCGGTTGAGCGGTTAATCGCGGCGATTAAGGGCAATGAAAAAATTACCATCTTTGGCGATTATGATGTCGATGGTGCGACATCCACGTCGCTCCTTATCCGCTATCTGAATTGCTTAAATGTCGCCGCTGACTTTTACATCCCGGATCGCATTGTGGAGGGTTATGGGCCCAATCCGGCGGCCTTTGACAAAATCAAGGAGCGGGGCGCACGCCTCGTTGTAACGGTCGATTGTGGCACCATGGCGCATGAAGCGCTTGCGCATGCGCGTGACATTGGTCTTGATGTGATTGTGATCGATCATCACCAAACGGCGGCTACACCGCCTGAGTGCGTGGCATTGGTCAATCCGCGGCAAATAGGTGATGAAAGCGGCTTGGGTCATCTCGCGGCGGTCGGGGTCGTGTTTATGGTGATCGTTGGCTTAAACCGTGCTTTGCGCGAAGACGGATATTTTGCCACGTCTCAACCGGTTGATCTGATATCATTTCTCGATTTGGTTGCTTTGGGCACGGTTTGTGACGTGGTTCCCTTGCAAGGGCTCAACCGAGCCTTTGTCACCCAAGGATTAGCCGCGATGAACCATGGACATCGCGCCGGATTAAGGGCCCTCGCTCAGGTTGCTCGGGCGCAGCAGCCCTATGGCACTTATGATTTGGGCTTTGTGATGGGCCCTCGTGTCAATGCGGGGGGGCGCGTCGGGGCGTCTGAGCTGGGCACACGTTTGCTTATTAATGATAATGTTGAAGAAACTGCCGCTTTGGCCATGCGTCTCGACGACTATAATCGCGAGCGCCGCGACATTGAGGCGCTCGTCTTGGCGCAAGCTAAAGCCCAAGTTGAAACGCAAATTGCCGGTTTGAACCGCGTCCCCTCTGCTTTGATTGTCAGTTCAAATGAGTGGCATGCGGGCGTCATTGGGATTGTCGCTAGTCGCCTCAAAGATCAATATAACCGCCCGAGTTTTGTGATCAGTTTTGATGAGGCGGGCATGGGAAAGGGGTCGGCTCGATCTGTTCCAGGATTTGATTTGGGGCAGGTGATTAGCCGAATGCAAGCCGATGGGCTTATTGAAAGCGGGGGCGGCCATGCAATGGCTGCTGGGATGAGTGTGCGGCGCGATCAAATGCCGGCATTTGAGGCTCACTTGCGGAGCTTACTGGATGATGCCGATTTGTCGGATCGCCGACCCATCTCGGTCGACGCGCTATTAAGCCCTAACGCAGCAACCCGCGAGCTGTGGGAAATGTTAGAGCGGGCCGGCCCCTTTGGGGCAGCTAATCCAGAGCCCGTTTTTGTGCTGCCCTCTGTGCGCGTTGGGTTTAGTAAAACCGTTGGCGAGGGGCATGTCCAATGTGCGTTTACAGATGATCAGGGGGGGCGCCTTAAAGGCATAGCGTTTAGTTCGGTCGATGAGCATGTGCGGGGCGCTTTGCTCACCTATCGAGGGCCCATGCACATTGCGGGCTATATGCGCGCAGATGACTGGCAAGGGCGCCGTAATGTTCAGTTTATGGTTAAAGATGCGGCAATTTCACAGGGCTCTTGATCTTCAAAATAAAACCGATTATACCCTGCTGATCGTGACTGGGCGCCCTTCGTCTATCGGTTAGGACGCTAGGTTTTCAACCTGGAAAGAGGGGTTCGACTCCCCTAGGGCGTGCCACACGAGACAATCCCGATTTTTAAGCAAATGCTGTTCAGCGAAACGCCATCCCGCGTTCCGCTTGATGGTCATTCGCGGCCTGACGTTACTGAGGCGCGTTCTCGGTTTGATAAACAGTGGTGTCATTATGCCATTTATCAAAAATATGCTCGTCGCGCCCCGACCGATACCGGTAATAGGTGTAACGCACCGGCGACACTTTATAATAGTTTTGATGATAATCCCCAGCCACATAGAACGGGCCGGCCGGCTCGACGGCTGTTGCGATCGGCGCATCGTATTTACCCGAGGCGTTTAAGGCCGCAATCGCGCCGAGGGCGAGGCGCTTTTCCATTTCATTGGTAAAGTAAATAGCGGAACTATATTGGAAGCCCCGATCGACGAAAGAACCGCCGGCATCGCTCGGGTCATGCATACGCCAAAACGCGCTCAGTAGCTTTTGATAGCTTATGATCGCAGGGTCATAAATGACTTCGACCGTTTCCCGGTGGCCGGTCTGACCGCTCGCAACCTGTTCATATGTTGGATTGGCGACGCTGCCCCCCATAAAGCCGGAAATGGCATCGATGACACCTTCTTGCTTTTCAAAATCTGCCTCAGTGCACCAAAAACATCCGCCTGCAAAATAAGCGCGGCGTGTTTCTTCGGCTCGTGCCGTAGAGAAAAATGTAACGCCAAGGATTAGGATAAGAAAGATAGGGGAGGTTATTTTGTACAACATGGTTTTTGTCCGTTCGATGTGGCGAGTATGTGTCAGATCTTCAACTTAATCTATGCCATTAATTGGGTGGGGAAGACGCATCGTCAAATATGGGAAACCATTTTCGAGCCCGCTCTTTTCCCTCAAGCCAATCAGTTTGTTTAAGGTTTCGTTCGAGTTGGGTGATGCGATCTGAAATCTTATTCTCAATGCCAAGCGACAGGCGCAGAGGATTGGTGAGATAAAGATGGGCCCATTTGGCGCCTTCGGCGGGGTCGAGATCGGGGCCGGCGCCAATCAGATAGAGTTGCACCAATTCGCCTTGTGCCTCGGCCTGACCCGCGCGTGCGGCCCGCATTACCCAATCTCGTCCTATGATAAATTGGGTATCCGCGCGTAAAGATGAAACATTGGGCGTATCATTGCCGCGATAGCCAGCATTGATCATGGTGCAAATGCCAAAGGCGGTTTGTGCATCTTCAAAACCGCGGCCACTTTGGGCAATTTTCTCAAGCGATTTAACAGCTTCAGAGCAATTGCCCCGCGCGCGCTCAATAAAACCCTGCCAATAGGGGGCGAGGACATCGCGCTCGGCACGAGACCGTGCTCGAACGCTGTCACCGGGCGAGGGCTGTTGAGCACGCGCTGATGACGATAAGGGGCTGAAAGATGCGGAGGTGAAAAAAGGCGCGCCGAAAAAGAGAAACGCGGCCATAATCGCGCACCCGAACTGACACTGTTTTGTCATCTTAAGAAGGGGCTTTACCAATGACCGATATTCTCCATTGACGCCCAAGGCTCTTGCGGCGCCAGCGCGTCGCCCTTTTGCAACAGCTCAATCGAAATATTGTCAGGCGAGCGCACAAAAGCCATGCGCCCATCGCGGGGAGGGCGATTAATGGTGACGCCATGTTCCATGAGCTTGGCGCAGGTCGCGTAAATATCATCGACGGCATAAGCCAGATGACCAAAATTCCGTCCTTCGCCCAGAGTTTCAGGTTCCCAATTATGCGTCAGCTCGATTTGCGCCTCGGGTTGTCCTGGGGGGGCCAAGAAAACCAAGGTAAATTTTCCCTGGGGGACGTCAATGCGCCGGATTTCGTCTAAACCAAGCTGGTCACAGAAAAAATTTAGGCTCTTGTCGAGATCCGAAACACGGATCATGGTGTGTAAATATTGCATGGGGAGCTCCTTCGGTGAAAATCATGCCAGAGCTTGGCGCGGAGATCAATTCAGGCATAATGTCAAACAGGAGAAATTATGTATCAGACCATCGCATTTAAGTCGCAACGGAATATGATTGCGGGACGGCTCTACGAGCCCACTGCCTCCGCGTCCAATGGGGCGGCCATTGTGATTGCGCATGGTTTTTCTGGAACGATGGATTGCGGACTGTTTGAATATGCGGCGCATTTCGCGGCAAATGGATTTCACGCCCTTGTGTTCGACTATCGCTATTTCGGACAGAGTGACGGCATGCCGCGACAATATCTATCGGTATCGGTCCAGAGGGCGGATTGGCGGGCGGCCATTAATTATGTGCGGGGCTTGGATGCTGTCGACGCCGATCGAATAGGGCTGTGGGGCTATTCTTTTTCCGGCGGTCATGTTCTGCATTTGTTAGCGGAAGATCCCAGTTTGCGCGTCGCCGTCGCCCAATGTCCGCAAATTGATCCCTTCGCGACCGCCCAATTAAGCAAACAATATATGACAGCCGAACGAGCATCCTATATTCAATCGGCGGTTTTAAAAGACTGGTGGGGGAGTTTAATCGGTCGACGCCCGATTAGTCTGGCGATTGCGCCGGGCAGTGACCAAGATCACTATGTGATGGTTGGGCCTGAGGCGGTTCGGTTTTCAGAAATTGCCGGGCCGAATTGGGTCAATGCGATCGCGGCCCGCAGTTTTATCAGTGGGCGTTTAAATACCAACAACCCGTCGGCGATTGTCGATAAAATTCGTCAGCCCGTTCTTTTGCAAATTGCTGATCAAGATCGGATCGTGTCAAATGAAGCGATTGAGACATTTGCTCGGCGTCTGGGCCATAAAGCTCAGACACATCATTATGATACAGATCATTTTGGCATTGCATTGAAACCGCATTTTGCTCAAGCGGTGGGGGACGCGACCTCTTTCTTCCGTGGTCATCTGAAAGTATGACGTCTCTGCAAAGTCTTTTATCGGCATGTAAGAATGCTGTGGTGTTTACGGGCGCCGGCATCAGCACAGAGAGCGGGATCCCTGATTTTCGAAGCCCGACCGGTTTATGGCAAACTAATAAGCCGATTGATTTTCAAGACTTCATGAATTCCGAGGAGAGCCGCATTGAAGCCTGGCGGCGCAAGTTTGAGATCGACCCGACCATCGCGGTTGCCAAGCCGAATAAAGGGCATCTGGCGATTTCCGAATGGGTGCAAGCGGGGGCCGTGTCGCATGTGATCACCCAAAACATTGATAATCTCCACCAAATATCTGGTGTGCCCTCTGAACGCATTATTGAGTTACATGGCAATGGAACCTATGCACATTGCCTATCCTGCGCAGTGCGCTTTACCTTGGCTGAAGTGCGGCATCAATTTGATTTGAGTGAGCGGCAGATGGCGCCACGGTGCGATGTGTGTGGCGGTTTTATTAAGTCGGCGACAATCTCTTTTGGTCAGTCTATGCCTGAAGATGAAATGCGCCGCGCAGAAGTGGCAACCCTCTCATGCGACTTATTCATTGCGATCGGGTCGTCGCTTCAAGTTTTCCCTGCTGCAGGGTTCCCCCTCCTGGCCAAACGCAATGGAGCGCAATTGGTGATCCTCAATCGAGAACAGACGGACATGGATGGGATAGCAGATCTGGTCTTACACGAAGAGATCGGAGAGGCGTTATCGCAAATTAATCTGAATGGCTGATAGTGTTTCTAGCCTTAAAATTTAAAAATAAGTCGCGTTAAGCTCTCTTTAACTTTCATTCAGCTATGTTAGCCTTGTTCCGAGCGTACGGTTTGCGGTGAGCAAGTATACGCCCGAACATACGCTCTAAAAGCTTATTCAAACGCATAAGTAAAAATAAAATGTTTGAGGAAGGTTCACATGACAGATGTAGCAAACGTCGCGGCGTTAACCGTGGTAGGTGATGTGGTTCCCATTTTGGGGACTGTAAAATGGTTCGACCCTGCAAAGGGATATGGTTTCATCGAGACAGTCGCCGGAGAGATGGATGTGCTTGTGCATTATTCGGCGCTTCATCGGGCCGGTCACGATATGTTGTATCCAGGTGCGCAGGTAAAATGCACAGTGGTCGAGCGGGCCCAGGGGCTTCAGGCCGACCGCATTATTTCAGTTGATAATGAGAATGCGGAAATGCCAAGTCGGGCGCCGCGGCCAACCGCCTTAATTGCCTCGATTGAAGATATTTCTGATTTTCAGCGCGGGACGGTGAAGTGGTTCAATCGGATTAAAGGCTATGGTTTCATCAATACATCCGACAGTGAGCCTGATATTTTCGCGCATATGGAAACCTTGCGCGATGCGAATATCGATATTCTTGTTCCTGGTCAGCAAGTATGGGTACGCTCTGGACGAGGGCCCAAAGGGTTAATGGTTGCCGAAATTCGACGTATTGACGCTGGCGCGGAGTTGGTTCGCGGTTAAGCGTGATGTGAGCGGGTTCTTGCCAATGTGCCCTAAATCATGGCACGAGAGGGCATGTCGGACGATCCCTCACCTGATAACGCGCCTTATCCATTTAAGCTCAGTACGCGCCGTGGCCCTTTCACAACACATAATGGTCCGTGGTATCACTGGGTAGGGAAGTTAGAAGCTCTGTTGGCCGAGCAGTCAGGTGCTGATGGTCATGCTGGTTCTCGTGCGAGTAGTCATGCTGGTGATGAGACGGCTGCGGATTTGGGGTTCTCGGCGGGCCCTCAATCTGATGCGCAATCCGATCAGACAGTGTTTCGAGGTGATAGAGTATCTCGAGATGAGGCGGTATCTCGAGATGAGACAGTGTTTCGACAAGGGGTGCGATTGCGCGAGCGTCATTGCAATAGCCGCGGGCATGCCCATGGGGGGTTTTTATCCGCATTCGCCGATGGTCTTCTCGCTACCGCTATTTTTCGAGAAACGGGGCGACCCTCCGTCACCATCCGCCTGACCACCGATTTCTTGCGCGTCGCGCGCGTTGGCGATTGGATGCAAGGAACGGCTTATGTGGAGCGGGCAACCCGCAGCCTAGTGTTTGTGGAAGCGCGCGCTTGGATCGGTGAGGCGATCATTGAAGACGCCGACACCCAAGTTTTCTCGGCTCGAGCCGTTTTTAAATTTACAGATTAACCAAAACAGAGCGTGCCCTCGGCAGGAGAGCGATTGCGCCATAAGCGTAAATCTATAAGGTGCCGCCGTGGAATGAGTCGCTTTGACCTAATATGCAGAGCCTTAAAACTGCGCAAAAATTGTAGATTTCTGAAAAATATGCAGAAAAATAGCGATTTGGGTCAAATAATTGACTCCTCGCTGCAGACCCATAACCCCTTGAAATAGTGAAGGTAAATTAAGCCCCCTAGAAACAATTTCTGATTCTGCGTCGTATTGTCACATTTTTCATTGGCACATCCTCGAACTCGGCCTAGTTTTTTGGGGTGCGTATCCAAATAGGGAGGTAAATATGCGTATTCTTAACACCATGCTGGTGGGCTCTGGTCTGGCCTTACTGCCAAGCCTAGCTTCTGCCGCTGATGCAAATCTTCAACCCGGTGATTTCGTCGGGATTTCATTTTGGTTGATTTCAATGGCACTCGTTGCGTCAACTGTTTTCTTTTTCATTGAAAGAGACCGTGTCGCTCCGAAGTGGAAAACATCGCTTACTGTGTCCGGTCTGGTTACATTGGTTGCCGCTGTTCACTATTTCTACATGCGTGAAGTGTGGGTGAGCACTGGCGAAACGCCGACCGTTTATCGTTACATTGACTGGCTGATCACCGTGCCGCTTCTGATGATTGAGTTCTTCCTCATTCTATCTGCGATTACTAAGGTTCCAGGCGGCGTTTTCTGGCGCTTGCTGATCGGTACAACATTGATGCTGGTATTCGGTTATCTCGGCGAAGCGGGCTATATGGACGTCACCGTCGGGTTCGTTCTCGGGATGATTGCTTGGTTGTATGTGCTCTATGAAATCTTCATCGGGGAAGCTGGCAAGCTCAATGCATCTGCCGCAAGCCCAGCCGTACAATCTGCCTATAATCTGATGCGTTGGATTGTGACCATTGGTTGGGCCATTTATCCGGTCGGCTATTTCTTGGGCTACATGGTTGGTTCCGCCGACTCTGCGTCGCTCAACATCGTCTATAACTTGGCGGATGTGCTGAACAAAATCGCATTCGGCTTGATTATCTGGAATGTGGCCGTCACGGAAAGTGAAAAAGGCTAATTTTTCGGTTTTAGATCGAATAGAAGGCCCGCTGAAAAGCGGGCCTTTTTCTTTTGATAAACCCTCTCAAGGCTTGGTCGTTCGGCTTGCCATTATCCTTGTTTCAGGCTATGTGAGGTGCGTCGGGGCTTGGCGCAGTCTGGTAGCGCACCTGGTTTGGGACCAGGGGGTCGCAAGTTCGAATCTTGCAGCCCCGACCATTCCTCTCCCAATTATTTCTATTCCGAATAAGGTCACCTAAATCCCGTATTTAGACCAGTTTACGGCTGGCATGACGGGCCAATAAGCGGGCCGATTGTGGATGACGTGAACTTGGTCCTGAACGGAAAATGCCGTAATCGCTTCTTGCCATCCCTTGTTGCATCGATATCATGTTTCGGGAAGGTCATCATAAATAAGGGGAGATGATGGGCGAAACTCAGCCAAGCGCAAGGCAACCTCTGGCGGGCATTCGAGTGGTCGAGTTATCGGCCATGGTGACCTGTTCTCTGGCTTCCATGATCATGCGCTCGCAAGGCGCAGAGGTGATTAAAATTGAGCCCATTCAGGTTGGCGATCCGATGCGCCTTTTGGGAAGCCAGAATAACGGGATCTCGGCTCTGTTTCATAACTGCAACCGCGGAAAGCGTTCGCTGGCGATCGATATTAAGCACGATCTCGGGCGCGAGGCGGTGCATCGTTTGGCGCGCCAATCTGACGTTTTTTTAAATAATTATCGTCCCGGTGTGATGGATAAGCTGGGCCTTGGAAGCCAGGCGTTGCGGGCCCTGAACCCGCAATTGATCAATGTCGCGGTCACCGGCTTTGGCACTGTTGGACCTCTCGCGCATCGTCCCGCTTATGACCATGTCATTCAAGGTATTTCTGGGATGACGGCCCTGCAAGGGGGTGATTCCGAGTTCGCATTTATTCGCATGTTAATTTGCGACAAAGTCACGGCCTACACAGTTGCGCAAGCGGCGACTGCGGCTCTGGTTGGTCGGGCTTCAACCGGGCAGGGGCAGCATATCGATATTTCGATGTTGCATGCGTGTTTAGCCTTTATGTGGCCCGATGGAATGATGCATCACACCTTAGACGATGGCATCGATCTGCCACCGATGTCGGATTACTACCAAACGGTAAATGGCAAGGATGGCTCTGTGGCGTCGGCGCCCTTACTCGACCAACATTGGGACGCCATATTATCACTCTTGAACCGCGATGATTTGCGCGAAGATCCCCGTTTTAACACAATGGCCGGTCGCATTGCGCATATGGGCGAGGTCATGGCGATTTTGCGCGATGGAGCGCTCCATTTATCGACCGATGCGATTATGGACGCCTTTGAACAAGCGGATATCCCAAGCACGATTTGCGAAAACCGTGACACGCTACGAGAAAATGAACAAATTGCGGCGATTGGGGCATTAGAAACCTATGTGACCGAGAATATGGGGCGCCTGACTGCGCCGACACCCCCTGTTTTGTTTGACGGTGCGCCAACCTCTCTGGCAGAGCCGAGCCCGAAATTGGGCGCGCATAGTCGCGACATTTTGCAAGAGCTTGCGTTTGATGCGGCGAGCATTGATCGGCTCATTTCAGAGCAGACCGTTTTATGCGCCTGAATCCTGAAGAACTTGAGCCGGCACTTGAGGCGGCAGATTTACGCGTTTTGCTGATGGTGCTTTTTCACTTTACGGGCCAGCAGCATTGGCTGGAGCCGCCGTTCAGCCCAAGCCGTAATCCGTTATTAATCGCTCCTGAAGATGCTGGTTTTACGCCCGAAATCCAAAAAGTAATCCGGCGCGCGGCCTTCGATCGTTTATGTGATCCAACACCTCCCGTTTTGCCCAACCCTGATGAGGCTATCTTCTTGCGCATGATGCGTCATTGTTTGGCTGAAAATGTCGCCGAAGAATATGTGCCGATGAT